>NZ_CP043617.1:1200000-1800000 GCF_009258225.1 Sulfurimonas lithotrophica | reverse complement strand
AGTAATTGCGTTAATCGCACTTTACGCTAACCCGTATTTAGGTTAATCTTTAAGATTTAACTAAATGCACCTCAAAAGCCCGACTCTTCGGAGTCGGGCTTTTTTTTTCTTCTTTTTTTGCGATCGTGGTGGAACGGTAGACACGCTATCTTGAGGGGGTAGTGCCCTAGCGGTGTGAGGGTTCAAATCCCTCCGATCGCACCATTTCTAAACCTCTAAAACACTTTATTTTGAAATTTTCTTTTTTTCTTTGTGCAGTTTTTGTGCACTTTTTGAACTTCCAAAATCAATATTATTTAGGAATTTAGCACGTTTTTTATTTTGTCTAGGAATAAACCTAGCATACTTTGTAAGTGTAGTATGAATGTCAGTATGTCCCATCATTTCAGATACCCATCCTATTTCTTCTCTTTGTTGTAGCATAAGTGAAGCAAAAGTATGTCTTGTTTGATATAAAACTCTATATTCTATTTTTAACTTCTCTAAGAGCGGTTTCCAATGTCGCTTAGTTAAGTTTGTCGGGTCCATAAAGTTTTTACCGTATTGGTTTATAAAGACAAATTCACTTTTAGATTTAGAGATAAACGACTGTTCTAAAAGAGCACTTTTTACTACGGGGAGCATATCAATAGTTCTAATACTCTTTGCAGTTTTTGGAGTGCTTATAATTCTTTTTGAAGTAGAGCGTTTTATATCTATTTCATCATTTGAAAAATCTATATCTTCCCATTTGAGAGCTATCATTTCTCCAACTCTTAACCCTGTAAAGAAAGCTATTAATAAATAGTTTTTAAACCATCCATTAGCATTTGAAGTAATGGTTTTTACTTCTTCTAAACTACAAGGATTGATTTTTGATTTTTCAACCTTTGGAGGTTTTACTCTATCAAATGGATTTATAGGGATTAGTTCATCTATAAAAGCGTCCTGCAGGATACCTCTAAAGATAGTACGAATATTCATAATCCTTTTGCCTGATAACTTTTTTCCTAAGTCATTTTGCCACGATTTTATGTCAGTAGGTCTAATTTGTCTTAAATCCCACTTTCCAAATTTTGGCTCAATATGAAGTTCAAAAGTTTTCAAATAGTCTTTATTAGTATTCTCTTTTCGATTTGATGAATTAATCTCTAAAGATTTATAACCAAAATCTTTAAGTAAATAAGTCTTTGTAGTGTCTTTTTTACCAATTAGTTGTAAAAGAACGCTTTGAGCATTTTTCTTTGCCCAAAGTAGATTAGCTTTTGTATCTTTTTTCTTTGTGCTTTTTCGATAGAATATACCATCTATATTGCCTTGTACATAGATAATATTGTTTCTAACATATACACCAGATTTGTTGTAACTCATTGCCGTTTTCTCCTGATTCTTGGAACGGCACTTCTCGCAATCATTATCTTATTGCCTTGATACTTAAAATCTACTTCTGGCTCAAATTCGCCACTTAGTAACTTAGTTCTTAACGATTGACGACTTATGCCTTTATCTCTTGCAATTTCACTTAATGGAAACCACTCTGGTAGTTGTAAAAATGCGTCCTTGATATACACTAGTTCGTTTTTAATGTCGATTAATAATTCTCTATCAGTCATGCTGCTAATCCTTTTATGGTATGTATCTCAATATCTTCACTTCGCATAAATAGTAGCTCTCCATCATCCCATATTTCCATTATCTTGTCATCTTCAAGTCTTGCTAATACTTGTAGGCTGTTTCCTTTTCTAACTTGTGTTAGAGCATATAGAGAGTATCTATGGTGTAGTAATCTATAAAGATACATTGGAGCAGTTGAACGGCTAGAACAAAATCTATTTATGCGATTTTTGATATACCAAGCATTTAGATATTCATCATCTTGTGTGAGTTCATCTTTAGCTTTTGGAAGTGTCTTATTTATATACTTCATTATATAGCTTTTAGCATTTTCAATGTCTTTTACAAACTTATTTGTTTTAGGATTGTATAGGCGATTAAAAGATTTTTCTACTCTCTCTATCTTATCTTTAGGGATGAAAAGTAAAAAGTGTGCGTGTGGTGTACCATCTTTGTGTGGCTCATTTACACGATAATACATACGCTCATTTTTAGATAGCTCTTTCAGTGATCTATCGTGTCTTAGTTTAGCCCACATCTTAGTTATTACTTTGACGGCTTCTTTTGGCTCTATGTTGTTATACTTGGGATTTTTAATGAGCTGTTTAGTTTTTTTATCTTGCTTCATCTTATGAAACTCACTTGGTAGTGTGATAGTTAAAAAGACTGGTGTTAAGTTTCCTTGTTCAGCTTCACGTTGTAGAGTATCTATGCGGTTTTGAATCTCAGCGTAATATCTTGATGTATTGTGATTTGATGAGATAATGCAGTCTTGCAAAGGTATTGCTTGACCTGTTGAGTTGTTTTTCACGTAGCTATATTTTAAAAAGTTCTCTTGCTTTCTAATCTTGAGCTTTACAGACACTAAGTCACTCTTAGAAACTCCATACTTTTTAAAAATGTCCACATCTTTTTTATAATTAGTCAAGGGAGCTTCATTCGTCGCGTTAACTCCTCGCTGATGCGCTCGTCGTAGACGCTCCTTATTTTGCTCCTCATATCCTGCATACGTAGTTGCAGGATATATCATTGTTGATGTTTTCATGGCTATTACTCTTTATCATCTAATAAGTAATCATCTAAAAACTTGTAATTAAATGCACCTCTAATATAGTTAGAAATTAGATGTAAATCTGTCAACTCTAAACTACCAAAAGCATTTAGACCTAATAATATTCGATTGAGTTCTTCTAGCTTTTTTTCTAAATCCTCACGATTTATTTCAGTTTTTTTAATATCTTTTTGTGTATCATTCATTGTTTCTTTCCTTGTACGTTAGAAACGCCATAGGGAGTTTTATCTTGGCGGATGGCTCTCTATGTGCTTCTGCAATCAATTAGCTGTATGAGCAACAATACTAATGTAAATATATAATGTTCAATTTCAAGTTCCATTTCCCACTTTCACGTTTTTCACTTTGTTCAAACTTTCGCGAAGTGGCTCTTAGCTTACGTAGAAACTAACTGGAGATTTTGATACATAATTACACTTGACTTGTATCTTTTTACCAATTTTTGTTTCATATTCAGCACGTTTATCGTTTGGAATACTTACATGAATAATGTCAGACTTTTTTTCACCATTATTTAACTCTGTTTCTACTAAAAGATTTAGTTTATATTTACCTTCTGTAATAACTTCACCTGTTTCTTTGTCTTTAAAATCTGTATCTTTGTGTATAGATAATAAAGTACTCTCTATTCCTACTTGCATTTTTTCTCCTTTGAAAATGTCATAAAATTGGGTATTATTTTATATATTTAGTACCCAACTGTCAAAATCTTACCGAAATAGGTTTACATTGTCAAGAAAAAAGGGTACTATTTTGGAAGAAAAAGGTACTATAATGAAAAAAGAGACACCAAAAAGAAATATTGAAGTTAAAATTAGATTAACAGAAGAAGAAAATGAAAAGTTAGAAAAGTTAGCTAATAAAACAAAAATGTCTAAAGCTCGTTTGATTAGAAACTTAGCTCTTGGAGATATTGATGACCTAAACATGTTACACAATATTGGGATATTACCACTAGTTCAAAATGTAAAAGCATTTTATGAGAAGTCATTTAAGGGTGTAAATTATTGGGATGAAATAAAAAAAGATAGTTGATATTTTTATAAAATATCTTTCATATGTTTAGGTAATTGCTCCTCTGTTAATGTATTTTCATGAAGTGCATTATTTATAATTTCAGATATTGTTGTTTTTGTATATGTTTTTATTGGAAGAGAATCAATATCATTTTGAAGTTTATCTATAATATGTTTTTTTCCACCTGCTTTTATTTTAGTTGTTAAACTCTCTTTATCTGCATTACTATTATAAAGTTTGTCTGCAAACATTTTAGCAAATATATTTAACGAAGATAACTTTAAATCAATAATATCAGTATGAAAATCTTGTGATATCTGTAATGAAGTATCTCCATCATTATTTTCTAAAGGGAAATTATTTAATTCATCTTCATTAAATATAATAACTTGAGTAGTATCAATACTTTTTAAAGAACCAATAAAAGCTAAAAAACCTAAATCTTTACCTGCATATATATCATCTATGTTGTTTACCCTCCAAAAAGAAAGAGTATTTTTACGTGCTTCTAAGTCTCTTGTAACAGCTTCAGCTGATATTTCATTAGTTGATAAATAATCTTGATTCCTGAGCCAATAACTTTGTGTGTATTTTCTAATATAGTACATTAGCTAACTTGATATTTTTTTTTGAATATCTTTAATGATTTCTTCTTTAAAGTCTTGTATCCAAAAAACATCGTCTTTTGAATTTTGAAGATAAAGTAGTGCATCTTCATTTGCAAATGTTTCAAAAACTCTCAATGCATACTCTTTTACTTCATCACTTTTATGATTTAATGCAGCCATAGACATAGTACACCCAGTAGAACTTATTTTTTCAGGCTTAATTCTAGATAGTACTAATAAGAACTTACAAATAAAATCTATATTATTGTAATGGCTATTAAAAATTTCATTTAATACAGTTTGAGTAAGATAGTTATATTTATTTAAATATTCTTCCAATAATTTATCAGCTGATGTGTAGCTTCCAATCTCAATATCATCATTTTTTATTAAGAATGTAAACTCATCTTTAAATTCTTGTACAACTTTTTTTTTGATTAATTCATCATTAGTATTTGTAACAGAAGATGAATTAAACTTAATAATATAGTTTTTATTTATATTACTAAAAGATTTTTTATCATATTCAATATCACTTAAAAAATACTCATAATAGTTTTTGAAATTTGAAATAATATTGTTTGTATTATTAGTTTCAAAAGTGCTCTTAAAAGTATGATCATATAAATCATTTATTTCACTGTTATTAAAAAAATTATTTTCATTGAATGTATCTTCACTAAAAAGGCTAATTTCTTTATAATCGATATTTTTTATATTATCATCATAAGTATTTACAAACTTAAACATGACATTTCCTAATTAAGAACATAGTTATAAATACTATTTTCATGTTCTTTATATAGTTCAAGCATATCTTTATATAAAGCTTCTAAAGACTCATGATTAAATCTATAGTGAATATTTTCAGCAATTGTATTAATGTCAATATCAATATCAATGCCATCAAAATCTTCTTCTATACCATTATTAATGATTTTTCCTTTTACTCTGTTTATTGCAGATACAAAATTAATATTTTCTTCATTAGATGATAATGTCTTTATTTCATTTTTAGCTAGTCTACAAGTCCATTCAAAGGTATTCTCTTTATTATATCCTTCTGGGAATTTGAAAACTTTAGGTGATATATCATTTAAACTAGGAATATTTTCAATTAATATTTTTGAGATTATAGAAATACGATTAGATTCTTTATTAAAAGTTTTTAAAATTGATTCAGCAATAGGTATAGAAATATTTAAAAAATCATCAATAGAACTAAGACTTTTCGCATTACTTGGGTACTGTTCTATTATTAATCTATTTGTTAAAATTAGGACTTTAATTCCTAAGTCTTGGTTCTCCATAATAGTTCTTTTCTGAATACCAGAATGAGTCATTTCCTGAATAGTGCTAGGCAAATAACCATCTCCTAATATATTAAATAAATCAGAAATAATTTTTTGAGCTGGAGACAATGTTACTGTATCTATAAAAATACTGATTGCATATTTAATATTAATTTTATCCATTTTGCTGAACTTCCTATCTTATTGTAAAATCTAAAAATTTAATAATTTTAAATATAATACTAGAAAATTGTAAATATAAATAATTAAAAGATTACTTTAATAATTATCTGTAATAAAGAAATTCAAGTATTAAAGATTATTTTTTATACTTGCTTTGACATTTAAAACAATACAAATTACCATTAAACCAACTTTTGTGTCTTCTACAAAAATTTACTTCCGACCAACTCAACTGTTTTTTACATATACAATTATAATAACTCATCTTTATATCCCTTTTTCTAAACTTAAAGTAATGTACAGATTTTGTGCACTTATATATGTCATTTTTTTATTAGTATGTAAGTTATTTATTTGCAAGAAGTACCTAATTGACATATGTATTAGCTTTTGGAAAGGTTATGAAAGTATAAATAATGTCTTCAAATCCCTCCGATCGCACCATCTTTTACATATTTAAAATTCGACACTTTTTTTAAACTGAACTATATCCGCATCTATATCCAGCTGTTCTTTAAGAGCACTTTTAAAATTTATCTGACTCTCTTTTTCTCCGTGTATTAAAAAAACTTTTTGTAGATTTTTTATTTTTGAGATCCATTTTAAAATACTTTTTTGATCTGCATGTGCAGAAAAACCGTTTATTGTATGTATTGAAGCTTTTACGATAATGTCTTCATTATAAATCTTGATCCACTCCGCTCCATCGACTATCTCTCTACCTAGTGTTCCGGCAGCTTGGAAACCTACAAAAACTACTGAATTTTTTGGATCCCAAATTCTATGTTTAAAATGACGTGCGATTCTTCCACCGTTACACATACCGCTTCCTGCTATGATAATTGTTCCGCCGTATATTTCGTTAATAGTTTTTGAATCCTCAGGTGTCTCTGTATAAACTAGGGGTTCAAAGTCAAATATATCACCGTTTTCTCTTAGGTTTTCTTGACAACCTTCACTTAGTTGTTCAAAGTATTTAGAATATAGTTTAGTTGTCTTAGTCGCCATTGGACTATCAAGAAAAATTGTACATTTTGGAAGTTCATTATTTTCATACATTTCACGTAAAACATATAAAAGTTCTTGTGTTCTCTCAACTGCAAAGGAAGGTATCAAGACATTTCCCTTAGCATTTAAAGTGTTCACGACTACCTCTTTGAATTCCGCTATAGTTTCATCCAGTGGTTTATGATTTCTATCACCGTAAGTTGTTTCAACAAATAAAGTATCTGCTCTTTTACATTTTTGCAGATTTTGAAGAACAAGTCCGTTGTTGTTGCCAATATCGCCTGAAAAAACAACTGTTCTAGAATCATTTTCATCCATATATGATATTTCAATAAAAGCAGCACCTAGTATATGACCTGCATTCCTAAAAACAGCACTTACACCCTCACATATCTCAAAATATTCTTCATATTCGGGATTTATCCATTGCATATTAAAAGTAGCTTGAACATCCTCTGCGCCATATAAGGGTGGCAATACTTTTTTTTCTATCGCTTTACGTGCGGCTTTTTTGTACTTTGTAGCAAAATCTTCATTCATAATTTTTGCACTGTCGGTAAGAATGATGCTTGCCAACTCTTTTGTTGCAACAGTTGAGAAAATTTTACCTTCAAATCCCTCTTTAATTAGTTTAGGGACTCTGCCTACATGGTCAAGATGAGCATGAGTAAGTAAGAGATAATCTATCTCAGATGCGTCAAAAGAAAAAGGACCTTGATTTAGTTCTTCCTCTTCTCCTTGGAACATACCGCAATCAATCATTATATTTATGCCCTCAACTTCAAGTATGTGGCATGACCCTGTTACCTCTTCTGTTGCTCCGTATGATGTGACTTTTGCCATGGAAATCCTCCATAGTATTAGAATGATTGTTTTAAGTTTTTAATATTATGACACAAATTTATAAAGTTATCTAAAAATAACGTTTATATTTTCTAAAAGTTTAGTTTTATCAAACTTATATATCGGTGCTTTTATATTACCGATATTTTTTTGTGTCTCTATAAACTCTTGTATATAGTAGTTGTTTTTATATCCTCTATCATCTAAATCTTTTATTATTTCATTTATATCATCTTCATTCAATAAGTCAGCGTGTAGTGTTGTTCTAACTTCAAACTTTATATTTGAATAAATAAGATGTTCCAATGTTTTTTCAAATTCACTAAATTTTGATGATTTTGTAATATTTGTAAATTTATTTTTCGGTGCTTTGTAATCAAGTGCTACATAATCAACTAAGTTAAATTGTAGCAACTCTTTAACGATACGAGGATTTGTACCGTTGGTGTCTAATTTTATGTTAAATCCTAACTCTTTTATATCTTTGCAAAATTGATATAAATGATGCCCTGTTGCTTCCCCTCCACTAAGCACAACACCGTCAAGTTTATTTACCCTTGTTTTTAAAAACTCAATGACATCGTTTGTGTTGTACTGTCCTTTGTTAGAAAATACGATATCACTATTGTAACAATAATCACATCTCATATTACAACCGCTAAACCATATTATACAAGCTAGATGGTCAGGATAATCAAGATGTGTGAATTTTGTGATATCGTATATCATTTAGCACTCTTTGAACTGTTTACGCTCCCTGTGCTCTCCGGTTTTCCCAACATTAAAACTCTCAACAGGTCTATGATAACCCATAACTCTTGTATATACTATACACTTTTGTCTTTTTTCATCCATTAATTTTAAAACTTCATTTTTACTCATGATATCTCCTTTATATAACGATGTCAGAAGTAATTCTGCCATCTATGTTAACACATGGTTCTCTTCGGCAGAGTGCCCACGCAACTAGTTGCTTTATGAAACTTCTTTGTTTTCATATTCTAGTACAATCTCCTCATCACACTTCGGACAGAACTCATGTTCACCTGCTATATAGCCGTGTTTTGGACATACGCTAAATAGCGGTGTAACTGTTATGTACGGTAGAGTGTAATTTGAGATTACATTTTTTACTAATTTTCTACAAGCTTCTGCTGAACTGATTCTCTCTTGCATGTATAGATGCAGTACTGTACCTCCTGTGTATTTATTTTGTAGTTCATCTTGCAAATCAAGTGCCTCATACGGATCATCGGTAAGAGTAACCGGGATTTGAGATGAATTTGTATAGTATATATTTGAATCCATACCTGCCTGTATAATATTATCGTGGTATCTTTTCTTATCCTCTTTGGCAAATCTATATGTAGTACCCTCGGCAGGTGTAGCTTCAAGATTATAAAGATTTCCTGTTTCTTCTTGAAACTCTACCATTTTATCTCTCATATGGTTTAAGATTTTAGTCGCAAACTCTATCCCTCTATCTTCACTGATATCAAATGCATCGTCTGTGAAGTTACGGATCATCTCATTGATACCGTTTACTCCGATTGTTGAGAAGTGATTGTTAAAATTGTGTAAGTATCTTGCCGTATAAGGGAAAAGCCCTCTATCATACATATCTTGGATAAATACTCTTTTTTTCTCTAAAGTAGATTTTGCAAAAACCATTAACTCATCTAATCTTTTTATTAGTGATTCTTCATCATGTTTGTACAAGAAACCTAGTCTTGCCATATTTATAGTTACAACACCGATACTACCGGTCATTTCTGCACTTCCAAAAAGACCGCCTCCGCGTTTTAGTAACTCTCTAAGATCAAGCTGTAATCTACAACACATACTTCTTACATGTCCCGGTTTATATGCTTCTTCATTTTCAACCAGATTACCATCAGCATCTCTTTTGTATTGACTTCCTATAAAGTTTTGAAAATATGAAGAACCAATTTTTGCAGTATTTTCAAAAAGGATATCCGTATTTTCTCCATACCAGTCAAAATCTTCCGTGATATTTACGGTTGGAATAGGGAAAGTAAATGGTTGACCCGTTTTATCACCTTCAGTCATCACTTCATAGTAGGCTTTATTTATAAGGTTCATCTCATTTTGAAAATTTTTATAAGTCATAGACTGTAAACTATCGCATCCACGTTCTTTTGCTTTTTCTTCAAGTTCAGAATCGAGTAAACCTTTAAAAAGGTGGTTTTGTTTAGATGTAGGTATCTGAGTTTTTAAATCTTCAGGTACAGTCCAGTCTATAGTTACGTTTGTAAATGGACTCTGCCCCCAGCGCGCCGGTACGTTTAGGTTGTAAATAAAACTTCTGATAGCTTTTTTAACATCTTTATACTCTAACTTGTCTTTAAAAACATAAGGAGCTAAATATGTATCAAAAGACGAAAATGCCTGAGCCCCCGCCCATTCACTTTGTAAAATTCCAAGGAAGTTCGCCATCTGTCCAAGAGCTTCACGAAAGTGTCTTGGAGCATCACTCTCAACACGACCGCGTACACCGTTAAAACCTTCATCCAAAAGAACTCTTAAACTCCAACCTGCACAATACCCAGTCAAACAATCTAAGTCATGGATATGATAATCCCCGTTTCTATGAGCATAACCTTCCTCTTTTGAGTAGATTTTGTCAAGCCAGTAGTTTGCTATGACTTTTCCTGCCGTATTGTTTATAAGTCCTGCATTTGAATAGCCTGTATTGGAATTTGCTTTTATTCTCCAGTCACTACCGTTAATGTATTCTTCTATAGTTTGAGTTGAACTTATATATGTAGTATCTTCATCTAGTAAAGAGTCACGCTGCATCTTATGTGTATGACGATAGATCATAAAAGAACGCATAACATCAAAATATCTTGCTTTGTATAGTTCTTTTTCAATTAAATCTTGTACATCTTCAACGGCAACACTTCTTTTTGCTTTTAAAATATCTAATACATTAAAGAAAACTACACTATCATATGTAACATGTTCACTTTTAAATGCTTTTTTAATTGCATCTTCTATTTTATAAGCTGCAAACTCTTCTTTGGACCCGTCCCTTTTCAGTATAACTTCAACCATAGCATTTCCTAAATATTTTTCAAAAGTTTATAACTAATGCAATAAGAAATCCATAACAAAAAATGTCACGCATCTGTCACGTGAAAAAAATATAATCTAATTTGACCTTAGTCAAACTATGAGAGTTTAATTTGTAATACTATTTCATATCATTCAGAGTACTTTAAACTTTGTGTGAAATAAGGAGAATAAGATGACTAAGCATTTTGGTAAGCTTTCTTCGCTTATTTTAGGGACTACTTTAGCTGCGACAGTTGCGTCTGCTGCAGGTGGTGAACTACAAAAAGTGATGAAAGCGCGTGGTTTAACTGAAAATGATGTTATACGTGCTGCAAAAACTTATACACCTACTGGTGGAAGAAATGAGTTTATTGTATTTAGTTCCGGTGGACAATCAGGTCAGGTGATTGTTTACGGTGTTCCGACTATGCGTATATTAAAATATATAGCGGTATTTACACCGGAGCCTTGGCAAGGATACGGTTACGATGTTGACTCTCTTAAAATTTTAAGACAAGGTAACATCAGAGGTAGAGAAATTAACTGGGGTGATACTCACCACCCGGCTATTTCTGAAAAAGACGGTAAGTATGACGGTAAATGGTTAGCTATTAATGATAAAGCTAATCCACGTATCGCAATCATTGATTTACATGACTTTGAAACAAAACAAATTGTTGTAAATCCTGTTTTTAAATCTGCACACGGTGGAGCATTCTTCACTCAAGATTCAGATTATATTATTGAAGCGGCACAATATGCAGCTCCGTTTGATAATAACTACCACCCGATTGAAGAGTACAAAGAAACATACCGTGGTGGTGTGACTATGTGGAAATTCAACCATAAAGAAGGACGCATAAAAGAAGATAAGTCTTTTACTATAGAGATGCCTCCATATATGCAAGATTTATCTGATTCAGGTAAAGGCGTTAGTGACGGATGGGGTTTTACAAACTCGTTTAACTCTGAAATGTATACAGGTGGTATAGAAGTTGGTATGCCGCCAAATGAAGCTGGTATGTCAAGAAACGATACTGACTTTTTACACGTATATAACTGGAAAAAATTAGCAGAAGTTGCTAAAGATAAGAAAAATGTAAAAGTTGTAAACGGACATAGAGTTATCCCTATGGATGTAGCTGTAAAACATGACGCACTTTTCTTAATTCCGGAACCAAAATCACCTCACGGTGTTGACGTATCTCCAAGCGGAGAGTATATTACTGTTTGTGGTAAACTAGATACTCACGCATCTGTTTATAAATGGAGTAAGATTAAAAAACTTATCAAAAATAAAGAATACGCAGGAAAAGATCCTTACGGTATTCCTATTTTAGATATGAAAAAATCATTACACGGTCAAGTTGAACTAGGTCTTGGGCCATTGCATAACCAGTATTCAAATATAGATGGAGAAATTTATACTTCACTTTATGTTGATTCACAAGTTGTAAAATGGAACTATAAAACACTTAAAGTACTTGATAAAGAGAATGTTCACTATAACATCGGTCACTTATGTGGTATGGAAGGTAAATCAGCAGATCCTCAAGGTAAATATATTATTGCACTTAATAAGTTAGCTATTGATAGATTTGACAATGTTGGTCCGCTTCACCCTCAAAATCACCAGTTAATCGATGTAAGCGGTAAAACTATGGACTTATTAGTTGATATGCCTTTACCTTTAGGTGAGCCTCACCAAGCTGTTGCGATTAGAGCTGAGAAACTGCACCCACACGTAAGATATAAAATGGGTACAAATGCTAAAACAGGTAAAATGCATAAAGGTAAAACTTTAGCAGGTCAAGAAAAAATTGTTAGAACTAAAAAAGCTGACGGTACTAACAAAGTAGAAATTTATGCTACATTGGTTCGTTCTCACATTAACCCTGAGAGAGTTACTGTAAATAAAGGTGATGAAG
This sequence comes from Sulfurimonas lithotrophica, assembly GCF_009258225.1. Taxonomy (NCBI): domain Bacteria; kingdom Pseudomonadati; phylum Campylobacterota; class Epsilonproteobacteria; order Campylobacterales; family Sulfurimonadaceae; genus Sulfurimonas; species Sulfurimonas lithotrophica. The sequence continues at coordinate 1,787,378 of NZ_CP043617.1, read as the reverse complement.
TTATCTGGTATATGACTAACCTTGAGAGAGCACAAGATGAGACTCACGGTTTTACGGTTGATTATTTTGATGCACATGCTTCATTAGAACCGGGTGAAACTACTGAAATGAGATTTATCGCTGATATTGAAGGTGTATTCCCTTATTATTGTACAGAGTTTTGTTCTGCACTTCACTTAGAGATGATGGGTTATTTAATGGTTAAAGACCCTAACAAAAAATATGTGTCGGCTCAAAAACTTAAAATGAAAACAATGTCTAAAGCTGAGCTAAAAGCTGAGTATGACAAAACAATTGCAGTTAATGATGCTACAGATGCAGTTATTCAAAGTGTTGTAAAATTCTTAAAAGAAAACGGTTACGATAAACATAAAGTTGTAGCTGATCTTGTAACTGATGCTTTTGACCAATATGGACAAATTCCTGCTCAAAAGAAAAAAGCTGACGAAGCTGCTAAAAAAGGCGACTACGAAAAAGCTGTTTTATTTGAAAACATGATTTGGCAGCTAATGGTTAAAACTGCCGATGTTGGTATTAGAGCAAAAGACTTACTTGTAAGAAAAGTAGCTACTAAACAATCTGCTTCTGCAGCTGCAGGTGAAAGAGCATTTGGTGAAGGTGGATGTGGTGGATGTCACGTTATCGGTAAAGTTAGTTCTGGTCCGGATTTAACTGGTGTTCTTGAGCGTCACGGTAAGAATGCTGAGAAATGGGTAAGCGACTTTATCCTTGATCCAGAAAAAATGTACGATGATCCATATGTTAAATCTATGATTGATTACTTTAACTTAAAAATGCCTAATCAGCATATGAGTAAAAAAGAGACTCAAGATATTATAGAATACTTAAAATGGGTTGACGAAAACGCTAACCTATTCTAATAGGTATCTTTTTTGTACTACTAAAATAACAAAGGATTTATTCCTTTGTTATACCACACTTTTTAATCACAAAATTTTTATTTCCAACAATCTTTATTGATATAGGTCAGTTATATATTTGTTTTTATTTGTATATAATTGCAAAAATATAAAGAACATAAGGTTTAAAATGGCTTCAATAAAAGAATATTTAACAAACGATCACCGTAGATGCGATGATATATTTGCTTCTATGGAAGAAAAAGCAAACGAATCCTTATCTGCTGCTAAAGATATTACACAAGAATTTATAGATGCAACAGAGAGACATTTCCAAATGGAAGAACGTGTTATGTTTGCAGAGTTTGAGCAAAAGACAGGTATGACTCAAGGTCCTACTGCGATGATGAGACAAGAACATACTCAGATGCGCTCACTAATGCAACAAATGATAGATGCCATAGAAGCGGATGATAAGGATAAGTTTTTCGGTTTGACTGAAACGCTGATGATACTTCTGCAACAACATAATATGAAAGAGGAACAAATGTTATATACTATGGCGCAACAGCATTTAAGTGCAGATGCCGATAGAATAGTTGATATGATGGATTCAATAGTACCAGAGTAAGATATGGAATTAACAGGTTTATCTACAGATCAAGCACCACCGATTTCGGCTCCGCTAAGATTCTTTTTAACGGCACCGTTATTTGCTATCTTAGCCGGACTTTTGATATTTGGAACTGAGACGGATGCATTAATAAGCAGATTTTCATATGAAACTATAGCTATAGCACATGCTTTAACTGTCGGTTTTTTAGGTTTTGTGATGCTTGGAGCCCTTACTCAGATGCTACCTGTTTTAGCCGGTGTAAAAATATATAAAGTTGAATCACTAACTATAATTTCATATATACTTCTAGTTATCGGTTTGTTATCAATGGTTTTTGGATTATACTTTCAAAAACATATATTAAATTTTGTAGCTTCTGGTACACTTACTTTAGGTTTTTTACTTTTAATAGTCCCTATGCTTTTTGCAATTAAAAAAGTCGTTAACTTTACACCTACGGTTAAGGCAATGGGCGTAAGTTTGTTTTTTGCATTTGTATCAGTTCTTTTAGGGGCACATCTTTTGGCATCTCATGCCAGTGGAAATATAGCATCCAGCCACTATATTTTTGCCAATATTCATAGCGTTTGGACAATATTCGGTTTTGCCGGTGTATTAATAATAGGAGTAGCTTTTCAGGTACTTCCAATGTTTTACGTAGCACCGAGATTTAAACAATTTTGTAAAAGACGTGTAGTTTTGCTAATTTCTATAGGACTTATACTTTGGGCATTTACAAATATTTTTTTTACGCAGTATGATTTTATTGCAAAAATATGGATAGGGCTTTTTTTTTGGGCATTTGTAACAACTGTATGGATTAAGTTAAACAAACGCCGTCGCCCCGTTAGAGATGTGACTGTTTTATATTGGAGAAGTTCAAGTATTTTTTTAACGCTCGGAATTTTTGCATGGGTGTTTAATTCATTTTTAGATGATAAAATGATTGTTATCGTATCCGTACTAATCGGTGGCGGTTTTGTTATCTCTATAATGATAGGGATGCTTTACAAAATAATCCCTTTTTTAGTATGGTTCCATCTAAATGCAAGAGGTTATATGAATATACCCACAATGAATGAGATGATAGACAAAAGAGTAGCTAACATACAGTTTGTATTATATATTTTAGCACTTATAGGTTTTGTGTTTTCATACTTTTATCCCCGGTTTTTAGAGTTATCTTCTTTGAGTTTTATTTTGAGTATGATACTTTTAGAGTATAATGTCATTAATCCAGTGTTGATATATTCAAAAATTATGAAAACAAAACCTGATTTTGATATGTCTGCTTTTGGAATGATGCATGAGGAACAGTAGTTGTGAAGAACATTATACTTATAGGTTTTATGGGTGTCGGAAAAGGCAGTGTAGCTCGTGAAGTAATTAAACACTCAGAATATATAGCTATAGATACCGACGATATGATAGAATCTATGGAAAATAAAAAAATAAAAAAAATTTTTCAAGAAGACGGAGAGAAACACTTTAGAGCTTTAGAAAAAAAAGTAGCACATTGGTTGCAAACAAGTGTAAAAAATACATTGATATCGACAGGTGGCGGTTTCTATAAGCAAAAAAATATTAAAGATATCGGGTTGATAGTTCTTCTTGACAGTCCTTTTGAAAATATTATCAAAAGGATTAAAGAGCATCCAAATGCCGTAAAAAAAATAAAGAAAAGACCGCTTTTAAATGATATGAAATTGGCTGAAGAATTATATGACGAACGTCGTCCTGAGTATTTGGAAATGGCTGATATTGTTATCGATGTAACGAATAAAAGTGCTTATGATTGTGCAAAAGAACTTCTTAGAAAGGTAAAAAAACATGCGTAATATTTTAGTAATCTTGTTATTTAGTGTAGTTACACTATTTGCAACAGGTGTTAAATGGGAGAATGATTATCACAGTGCTTTAGAAAAAGCAAAAAAACAAAATAAGCCCGTTTTATTTATAAGTTCGCGTCATACATGTAAATATTGTGTAGTACTAGATGAAACAACATTAAGGGATGCCAGAGTAGTTGAAGAACTAAATAAAGATTTTATCTCCGTTGTATCTTATTCAGACGAGAGAGACTATATGCCGCGTGAACTTTGGAGACCCGGTACTCCGGCTATTTGGTTTTTGCTACCATCTGGTGAGCCTATGTTTGAACCTGTGATGGGTGCTATAGATGCAAACAACTTTTTAAAAGCATTAGATATCGTAAAAAAAGAATTTAAAACAAGACAGAAAAAGGACAATAATGATTTTTACAAACTCAACAAGTAATAGTTTTGAATTAGAGTTTGAAGAACTTCTAAGTCGCGGTAAAATGGATATTGCCAATGTAAGTGGGATTGTCGGTAATATTATTAAAGAGATTAAAAAAGATAAAAATAAAGCTTTATTTGAACATATTGCAAAATTCGATAAATGGGAACCTAAAGAAGATGAAGACTTAAAAATATCGGCGGAATCTATGCTACATGCCTATAATAATATAGATGGCGAGTTAAGAGATGCCCTTCATTTGTCATATGATAGAATTAAAACATATCACGAGAAACAAAAGCCAAAATCATGGTTTGACGATGAACCAAACGGGACTATATTAGGTCAAAGAGTAACGCCAGTTGATAGTGCAGGGCTTTATATCCCCGGTGGAAAAGCTGCATATCCGTCTTCACTCTTGATGAACGTTATTCCTGCACAAGTTGCAGGAGTTGAAAATATAGTTGTTTGTACGCCTACACCTGATAATGAACCAAATGAACTTCTTTTGGCGGCATGTCATCTTTGTGGCGTTAGTGAAGTTTATAAAGTCGGTGGAGCTTCTGCAATTGCAGCTATGGCTTATGGGACTGAAAACATTCCTAAAGTTGATGTAATTACGGGTCCGGGAAATATTTTTGTTGCAACTGCAAAAAAAATGGTTTTTGGTGATGTAAATATAGATATGATAGCAGGACCGAGTGAGATAGGAATATTAGCCGATGAGAGTGCAAACCCTAACCATTTGGCGGTTGATTTACTCTCTCAGGCAGAACATGATGAGATGGCTAGTTCAATTTTGATAACACCGTCTCAAAACTTGGCAAATACCGTAAAAATAAAAATAGAAGACTGGTTAAAAAAACTACCTCGTCAAGAGATAGCTAGAAAGTCTATAGAGATGCGCGGTGCTATTATAGTTACTCGTGATATGGATGAAGCAATTGATTTAATGAACCAAATAGCACCTGAGCACTTGGAAATAGCTACAAATAATGCGTTCGAATTACTTGCATCTATTAAACATGCTGGTGCTATATTTTTAGGTCACTATACTCCGGAAGCCATAGGTGATTATATGGCTGGACCAAACCATACTTTACCGACAGGCGGTACGGCTAAGTTTTATTCACCTCTTGGAGTTGAGAACTTTATGAAAAAAACTTCGATAATCTCATTTAGTAAAAAAGCTATCAACGAGATTGGAGAGGAGTGTGCACTCATAGCAAATACTGAAGGCTTAACGGCACATGAACAATCTGTCAGAGTGAGGCTTGAAAAATAATTTAGTTATTTTTTATAAGAAAAGACTATAAATTAAAATGTAAAATACAAATATACTTTATTTTAAAGGATACAAATATGTTACATCCGGCTATGGCACATTTTGCAGTTTCACTACCTATAATTTCACTTATATTAGGTGCTGCATACCTATATAAACCTACTGAACTTATGTCTAAGATATCAACAAGATTTTTTGTTTTTGCAGCTATTTTTTTAGTAGCTGCCTTTTTTAGCGGAAAACATGACGGCGGTGAAGTCTATATGTTTATCTCAGGTGAAGGTCAAAAACTTTTAGTTCAGCATAAAAACTTAGGAATATTTTTAGCTATAACTATGGGTATAGCTGCATTAGTTAAGTTTTACGGCTGTAAAAAGAAAAACTTCAAGATAGAGATATTTTCAATTATACTTGTTGCAATAGTGGCAGGCGGTGTTCTTTACCAAGGTAAAATGGGTGGCGAACTTACATATACTTACGGAGCTCATGTTGAAAAACATTCGGATGGTATGGATTGTTTAGATGATCCTGAAGAGTTTATAGTTCAAGACGATTAGTCTAAAGATAGATTACTAAGAAGAGTATTTTTATACTCTTCCATATTAAATTTCCCAAATTTTAACTAAATTATATACTCCTTATAATAGTTATTCTTGTCACAAATATTACCAATATATATATTTATCTTATATTTTCAAAACTACACAATATGGATTTTATCAAAAAAATATCACGTATTTATATCTTATTTAAGTTTCACTAGGGTAGTATTTTCGATAGTTGAAAGACCTTTAAAGCATTATAAGTGGGGCTTTTCAAACAGATTATTAGTAGTTATAAATATTAAAATTACATAAGGTTAAAGGAGTATATATGCAATTAGGCTTCCTGGTTGACTTACATCTTTGTATGGGATGTAAGGGCTGTGAAATCGCATGTAAAGTGGAAAATGAAGTTCCGCTTAGTACATGGAGACTTCGTGTTAAATATGTAGATGTGGGAACTTTCCCTGAGACAAAGAGAACTTTTACGCCTCTTAGATGTAACCACTGTGAAAATGCTCCTTGTGAGAGGATCTGTCCGGTATCTGCACTTCATTATCTTGAAAACGGTATTGTAAACATTGATAAGGAACGCTGTATCGGTTGTGCCGGTTGTGTTATGGCTTGTCCTTACGGTGCTATCTATATAGACCCTCAAACACAAACTGCCGATAAATGTACATATTGTGCTCACCGTGTAGCTTCATCTATGATGCCTGCATGTGTTGTAGCGTGTCCTGTTCAAGCTAATATTTTCGGTGACTTAGATGATCCGACATCAAATATCTCTCAATACATCGGTAAAAACCAAAGTAATGTACAAGTTAGAAAACCTGAAAAAGGAACTAACCCTCATCACTATTATACAAGTGGAGGAAATGTTAACTTAAATCCTTTAGCATCTCATAGAGTTGAAGGTCATTCTTTATTTAATAAAATAACAACATTACCGGTAGGAGGGCACCACTAATGGCAGCACATGAAATTTTAGCAGCTACAAATGCTGTGGTTACTTTAGATGTAGCAATTCCCGGTACTGTATGGCCATGGCTGGTTACGGTTAATATGTGGGCAAAATCTATAGGTACGGGTGTTATTTTTATGCTTTTCTTATTACTTAGAAAACATCCGGAATCGGCTAAAAATTTAAGATTTTCTACTACTGTAGTATCGATTATATTTATTCATATCTTTTTATTGTTTACATTGGCAGATTTACATCAGCCTTTTAGAATGTGGCATATCTTTTTCTATCCACATGTAACATCGGCTATTACTATCGGTGCATGGATGGCTACTATTTTTGTCGGTTTATTATTTTTGCTTGCATTTTTTGCTTTCAAAAAAGATGATGCAAAATATGATAAGTTATTAATTCCTGTAGTTATTTTAGCTATCCCGGTAACTATGTATACGGCAGCTCTAATGAGTCAATGTACTGCGCGTGAATTATGGCAGATGCCGACTGAAACTGCTCAGATGATTTTAGCAGCTTTATTATCCGGTTCTGCAGCTATGATTTTACTTGGCGGTAACAAATTAGATGAAAAAGCTCAAAGGACATTAGGCGTAGTTCTTGGATTAAGTGCATTTATGTCATTTGTTATGTATATGGCTGAATATATCTTTGGTCCAATGAAAGCCGAAGAAGTTGCTGCAGTACTTGAGTACATCAAAGGTGACGGTCCATATACGGTTATGTTCTGGTTGGGTCAATGGATAGCTTATCTAATCCCGATGGGTCTTATTCTATTAGCTAGAACTAACAATAGTGCTAGTATTTTAAAACTTGCTGCAATTTTAGCAATAGCAGGTCTGTGGGTAGTTAAACATGTTTGGTTAATGATTCCACAATTATTACCGATGAGTTAAGGAGAAAATATAAATGTATTTACAAAGTAGAAGAACATTTTTAAAAGGCGCTGCATTTTCTGTTGCAGGTGCTGCGATTGCAAAAGGTGTATTTACGACAGATGCAATTGCCGAGTCTGTAAATGACTCAAAGTTTACAAACACTCCGGATTCATTATCTTTTTATCCGCCTATGGAAGAATGGGGTAGTTTTTCAGAGTTGAGCGGTGAAGATTGGAAACGCGGAGGAATTGACCGTCACGGTGTGAAAAGTGATTCAAATCCTAATGGTATTGAGGCTTATGATTATGCAATTATACCGACTGCATGTTCAAACTGCGAGGCATCTTGTGGTTTAACCGCTTGGATTGATAAAAAGACTTTTACCGTTAAAAAGTATATGGGTAATCCTCTACATCCTGCTTCTCGTGGACGTAACTGTGCAAAAGGTTATGCTACACAAAGCCAAATGTATGATCCCGATCGTATAGCATTCCCACTTAAACGTGCGCCTGGTTCTGCTCGTGGTGAGGGTAAATGGGTACGTACTACTTGGGATGAGGCTATGACTACTATCGGTAAAAAGATGGGAGATACTTTAGCTAAAGGTGACGAGTTATCTAAAAAAACTGTAATGTTTCATGTTGGTCGTCCAAACGAGAATGGTTTTACCGGTAAAGTATGGCATACACTAGGTTGTGATGCATTTAACTCACATACGAATATCTGTTCATCAGGTGGTCGTACACCGACTATCCAATGGGCTAACGATGATAGAAGTTCACCGGATTGGGCTAATGCCAAGCTTATATTCCTAAACTCTTCTCACGCAGCAGATGCAGGTCACTATTTCCAACAATCTGCTTCATTTATTGCAGATGCAAGAGCTAAGGGTGCAAAACTTGTAGTTATGGATCCACGTATGTCTAACTCTGCCGGTATGGCTGATATGTGGATTGCTGCATGGCCAGGAACTGAACCTTTAATTTATTTATATCTTGCTCAAAGAATTTTAAATGAGGGTAAAGTTGATAAAGCATTTGTTAAAAAGTGGCTAAACTGGGAAGTTATGATGGACAATAAAGACTACCTAAAATTCATGGTAGAGAAAGGTTATATAAAAGAGGCTCCTAAGAAAAATACTTTTGATGCATTCCTAGATACTATTACTGAGATGTATCAACCATATACACTAGAGCATGTATCTAAAGAGACTCATGTTCCTGCATATAAATTAGAACAGTTATACGATATGTTCATCTGGGCTGGTACATCAGTATCAACATACTTCTGGCGTGCAACAGCTGCGGGTAACCGTGGTGGTTGGATGAGTGGTCGTACAGGTTTCTTACCATTGGCACTTCGTGGAGCTATAGGACCTGAGGGTGGTACATTCTTCCACCACTTCCATGTTATATCTGTAGCCGGTAAAGGTGGTTCTGCAACAGTTGGACAAGGTAAACGTGGTTCAAATATTCCTAAAGTAGATGTATATAACGAACTTACTTGGCCGCCTGAATGGCCACTGTCAACTTATGAGTTGTCATTTCTCTTACCGCATCTTTTAGCAGATACAGAGTGGCAGAAAAAGTGGCAAGATAAGGGTCTTAATGTTCCTGAAAAGCTCTCAGTTTGGATTCCTCGTATGTATAATCCTGTATGGATTAATCCGGATGGTTTCAGATGGATTGATACTATTAAAGATGAAAATAAAATGGAGCTTACCTTCAACCTTTCACCTGTATGGTCTGAGACTAACTGGTATGTTGATTATGTATTACCTGTTGGTTTAGCCGGTGAGAGACATGATCAACACTCTGAGGCTACTATGCCTGCTCGTTGGACTAGTTTCCGTCAGCCTGTAATGCGTGTAGCGTTAGAGAAAGCTGGATGGAAGCCAAATAACCCTGCTCGTGCAACTCTTGAAGCTCATATCAAAGCCGGTCTTGGTGAAGTTTGGGAAGAGAACGAGTTCTGGTTTGATATGTGTGTTAACTATATTGATCCAACCGGAAAACTCGGTATCAAAAAAATGTGGGAGTCTAAAAAGAACCCTGGTAAACCTGTTACAATCGCTGAATGGTACGATGCGGCATTTGGTGACAACTTACCAAATCTTAAAGCTACTGCTACATCGGATGAGCGTTATAAAAATTCTGAATATCCTGTATATGAGTATATGCGTGATCACGGTGCTTGGATGGAAGAAAACAAAATCTATTCTGCACAAGAAAAAGAGATTAAAGAAACTAGTACACACTATATCTCTCACGGTCATAAATATGAGAAAAAACATGTACATACAGACAAACGCACAGGTGTAATGACAGCTGAATCTCATGGTAAGAAAAAATCTATCGGTATTGAGATAGACGGTAAGAAAATGGAAGGTTTTGCAACATTAGATAAAAAACTTGACTTCTTCTGTGAGTGGTTAGCTGATGATTGGAAATGGCCTGAATATGCAATTCCGTTCTACCCAAGAACTCCAAAAGAGAAAAAAGAGATGAAACATATCGTTTCTCATGTAGATCACTCTTATATGACTGAAAAGAACTCGTATGCGTTAAATACTGTATTTAGATTACCGTATAACATCCATACACGTTCTGCTAACTCTAAACACTTAATGGAGATTTCACAAAACCATGATCCGATTTGGATATCAACTCCTGATGCAAAACGTCAAGGATTTAAGCGCGGTGATGCTATCCGTGTAAGAATCGTGGATTCTGTTACAGGATTAGAATCCGGTTACTTTGTAGCTATGGCAGTTCCAACAGAGGGTGTACTTCCTGGTACTCTAGCTTGTTCACACCACGGTGGTAGATGGAAGCTAGTTAATTCTGTAACTATTCCAAACGGTGTAACTGACGGTAAAGTTGATTCTCAGCCTATTAAACGTGATATGACCGATCCTAAATTTATGGCTCACTCACCTAAAAATGCAGGTAGTGCAGCCGGACAAATTAAAATCGAAGATTATGACGGTACAAGCGGTCTTAACAGCTTTGGTGTACCTACTGCCGAGTTATCTATGGATGGTAAAGAGGGTAAACTTAAATATACTAAGGGTATTACACCTTTTCATTCTGAGAGATTTGCAGATTACAACCGTGACAGCGGAAATATCTGGTGGGATGGTTTAAGTGGTTCATGGCAAAATGCAGTTGCGGCTGCTCACCCTGATCCAATTTCAGGTATGCATTGTTGGCACCAAAAAGTTATCCTTGAACCGTCTCAGCCTGGAGATAAAATAGGTGATATTCATGTAAACTATGAAAATAACTTCAAAATTTACCAAGGATGGAGAGATGATTTAACTCGTCCTTTAAATGAAAAAGATACACTACGTCGTCCACAACATATTAAACGTCCGTGGGTACCTTTATCTGACAAAGCTTACAAAGTAAAAATCAAAGGCTAGTCCTTTGATTTTTAACCCTTCCTTTTAATTTCAACTAAAATATATTTATATATCTTTCATTTTATTTTTTTTGCTAATATTCCAAAAAATTTTAGGATGCAAATATGTACACAAGTATTAAAACTTTTGTTGATAGTTCAAAGTTTCAAAACTTTATAATTGGTTTAATAATACTTAACGGTATAACAATGGGGCTGGAAACTTCAAAAAGTTTTACTGCAGATTTTGGCGTTTATATAGGAATATTTGATATATTGGTAATATCTATATTTACAATAGAGATATTACTCCGTATCTATGTTTACAGACTTTCTTTTTTCAAAGATCCTTGGAGTATATTTGATTTTTCAGTAGTCGTAATCTCTCTAGTACCTGCAAATGCCGGTTTTGAGATATTTAGAATACTAAGGGTTCTAAGGCTTTTTAGACTTATAACCGTAGTACCTCAGATGCGTAAAATTGTTTCTGCACTTATAAGTGTGATTCCCGGTATGATATCGATAGCAGCACTTATGAGTCTGTTCTTTTATATATTTGCGATTATGGCTACACAGCTTTACGGTGAGAAGTTTCCTGAATGGTTTGGAACACTTGGCGCTTCGTTTTATACTCTGTTTCAAATTATGACACTAGAATCTTGGTCTATGGGAATAGTGCGTCCCGTTATGGAAGTTTATCCTCTTGCATGGGTGTTTTTTGTTCCGTTTATATTTATAGTGACATTTGTAATGATTAACTTAATAGTAGCTATAGTCGTAGATGCAATGGCTGAGATAAATAAGGATGAAAACTCACATATTATAGATGAAGTTCATGTTAGTGAGATAAGTACAAATGAACAAATATTTGCACTTAGAACAGAAATTAGAGAGTTAAAAGAATTATTGAAATCTAAAGGCTAGCATACCACATTCTTAGTCTTAAGCCTAAAGTACTTGTATATCCGACTTCACTAAAAACTAGTTCTTGGTTTTTATTGTATATAAGAGTAGTCGGGTATGCACTTACATTAAACTTCTCTGCAAAAAAACCGTCCTCATCGTTTATGGTATTAAAATCAAAATCATTTTCTATCATATACTTTTTTATATCTGCATCGGAGCCCGATTTTACAATAAAGGTTAAAACCTGATAATCTCGTGAGATAGATTGTATATTTGAAGCTTCCATTTTACATGTAGGACACCACGAAGCCCAAATATGTACAAGGATGGGCTTGTTTTTATCGTATGGATAGTTTATGTCTAAAGCTAGTTTATTTAAGTCGCTTGCCTTGTAAAAACTTATGATATTTGCAAATATTATCATTACAACTATAAAAAGTAAAAATTCTTTGATGTATTTTATAATTTTATTTTTCATATAAGCATACTTATATCATAATACCTTTTATGGTAAAAAATAACATCGCAGATAATACTGCCGCGGCAGGAACTGTAATAAGCCAAGCAGCGATTATTTTTTTAACTGCATCTCTTTTTACATATTGAATTTTTTCGGTTTTTTTGATTATTTTTTTGGTTGATTTAATAAGTGCTTTTTCATCGCTTATCATTTTATAAAGAATTGTTATTCTTTCAAAATCCTCAGGTGATTTATCAGTTTTTGCATCTAAAGATTTTAGTTCAGATTTATATGCTTTAAGTGTTTGTGTTTCGTCTTCTAAAGTTTCAAGTTCTTCTTCTAAGATATGTTTTTCATCTTTATTTAAATCTAACCATTCTCTTAAAAATCCAACACCAAATACACCACCTATAGCAATGTGAGTCGAACTAACGGGAAGTCCAAGTTGAGAAGCTATGATAACTGTAATAGCTGCAGCCATAGCAATAGAAAAAGCTCTGATTTGGTCAAGTTCTGTTATTTCAGTTCCTACGGTTTTAATAAGTTTAGGTCCATAAAGTGCTAGTCCAATGGCAATACCTATAGCACCTACAGCCATTACCCAAAACGGTATAGATGCCTTAGAAGATATTCCACCGTTTACGACGGCATCATTTATAGCTGCCAAAGGACCAATAGCATTAGCGACATCATTTGCACCGTGTGCAAAACTTAGAAGTGCTGCTGCAAATACAAGAGGGATAGTAAAAAGAGTGTTAACGCTTGCTTTATTGTTTTCTAAAACCGAAGTATTTTTTGAAAGCTTTTTCTTTACTAATATAAAAACAAATACTGCAACAATAGCACCCAAAATTAAAGCTGTTAAAAATGAAGGTTTTTTTGACATTTCAATAGATACTAAAGGAAGCATATTTAAAACTTCAACTATACTAGGCCATATTTTTTTAAGACCTTTTAGAGTTAGATATGTTACAAAAGCCCACGCCATAAGTGCAACAAAAATAGGTACGTTTTTCTTGGCGGCACTTACTTTGTCTTCTTTAAATACGATAGTCTTTTTAATAGCAAAAAGAAATGCCGCAGCAATTATACCGCCTAAAACAGGTGAAATTACCCATGAAGCCGCAATTTTACCCATAGTGCCCCATGATACGATGCTAAATCCAGCCGCTGCAATACCTGCACCCATTACACCGCCGACTATGGAGTGTGTAGTTGAAACAGGTGCACGCATAGCAGTTGCAAAGTTAAGCCATAAGGCAGCAGCTAAAAGTGCAGCCATCATAGCCCAGATAAAAGGATCGGTATTACCGCCAAAAGCAGATATGTCGATAATTCCTTTTTTGATTGTTTTTACAACTTCTCCACCGGCGATAATTGCACCGGCTGCTTCAAAAACAGCAGCTATTATGATAGCCATCGTTAAAGTCATAGCTTTGGAACCGACTGCAGGACCGACGTTATTTGCTACATCGTTTGCGCCTATATTCATTGCCATATATGCGCCAATCAATGCAGCTACAGCTAAAAATAGATTGTTAGACACTCCGCCACTGTTTAAGAAGCTGAATGTAAGGACCGCAATCATAAAAAATAGAGCAAAACCTAATCTTGATAAATCTGTTCCGCTTTTTTTGAGAGCTTTTCTCTCAAGTTTATCCATAGTTTGCATTTCCATGATTGCTACCCCTAAAAAAATTTTGTGATTATATCTTTATAAAGATTACAAAATGGTTACAAAGCTAACTTAAAGGTTATTTTTTTATATAAGCTTTTATAATCTCTTGTCTCTCAAGTGGTCTATCTCCGCCACGACCGCCCGATGTCGCTATGTTATTTAATTTTCTAAGTGCATCCATAGAACTTGGTAGTGCCTGACCGAATATGGTATGTCTGCCGTTTAACCAAGGTGTTAATGCCGTTGTAATAAAAAATTGACTTCCGTTTGTGTGTGGACCTGCATTTGCCATAGCAAGCACGCCTATTTTATTAAAAGTTTTATCTTTAAATTCATCCTTAAAACTTTTTCCCCAGATGCTTTTACCGCCGCGACCTGTTTCTGTAGGATCACCGCCTTGAATCATAAAATTTTGTATAATCCTATGAAAAGCGATACCGTTATAGTAACCGTTTTTTATATGTGTCATAAAGTTCTCAACTGCCAAGGGTGCAATATTTGGGTATAGTTCAAGTTCTATCTTGCCTTGCGTTGTTTCAAGTACTGCGATTGGATTTTTTGCATATAAATTTATTGATAGTAATATCAATACCATTAATGTAATTTTTTTCATTTTATTCCTTATTAAATATTTTTTTAAGAGTTGTTATACTTGGACATTCATCCTCATATATTAAAAATACTTTCTCGTTTGCCAGATTTATGGCATAAGAAAGCTCACTTTGAGATACATCACAAACATCAAGCAATATAACTATTTCGCTCCTTTGTGCACTTACATTTTTATAGTCGCTTAGAGTTAGAAAACTTTTCTTTTGATCTATTAGTTTTTTGGAACTATCCAATAAGACAGCTTCTTCTTTGATATATGAAGATAAATCTTCACTTAGTTTTTTACCGGTTTCTATACTTGCAACACAAAGAATAGTTTTAGAGTTTTCGTTTGAATAATAGTTTATATACTGCATAGCGGCTGCATACGGATGTTTTTGTATAAATTCTATATCTATCTTATTGTGAAAGCTTTTTGTTAGTTTATAAAAGTGTTCATAAGTATCTGCAGGATTTACCAAACTTAATTTTGCTTTTGAACACTTTGAGATTATTTGTTCAACTAAACTCTCATCTATCAATGAAGCATCGTCGCAAAATACATATGTTGTTGTTTTAGCATTTAAAAATTCTTCCGGTGTTAAAACATTTATAGATGTAGCATCTACGTTTATAATCGAGTATTCTATTAGCTCAATTATCGATTGTTTCACAATATCGCAACTAAGTTTAGTAGGCTCGATGATACAAACACTATTCTGTGATGAAAGCAGTTGCAAATATATTGCTTTTAATATAAGTGTCGTAGTTTTTCCCGAAGACGCTAAACCGTTTAAAGCAATAATATGATTATTATTGGATAGGTCATCTATAAAAGCTCTTTGTTCGTCAGTGGCAAAATGGATATCTTTTTTGTCTAAAATTAAATATTGGGTCAAAAGATTTGCCATAATAAAATCTATGTCCGGAAGATTATTATTTATATCTCTTGAATTTTCAAGTTTTTTTCGTATATTATCTTCATCGTTGTCGCAAAAAATAACTTTATCGTACGGCAGAAGACTTTTTTTCTCTTCATCAAGATGTTCATAATCTTCAAAAGTTAAATTTTCGGCTAATAAATAGTTAAATATATCAACAAAATCGTTATGTAATATTTCATTAAATTTAGTGTTTATAAAATTATTTGTTTTTTCAAAAGCTAAAGTGTTTTTAGATTGCTTGTTATTGTGTGATTTTTTAATTTCGTAATTTGCTAAATCGCTATACGTCCAATCTTTATATTCAAATATATATATCCCGCGTTTTGGATCTATAGCCATCAAAGGAATATCTATTTGACTAGAGTGATGAAACAGCGTAGTATTCTCTAAAATCTTACAATTATTTTTTTCACAAACCGATTTTAACTTTTTTATTAATATGGTATCGGGTATGTGTAGATTGTTTTTTTTATCTTTTTTTTTAAAGAGTAATGAAAAGAAGTTGATTTTCATTTAAGTCGGGAGAGAAAAAGTATAAGTTGTCGCTAATGCGACAACTTAAATATTATTTACCAGCTGCAACGCGGTCTTTAAGACCTTTACCAGCTTTAAATTTTGGAACCATTTTATCTTGAGTTGTGTAAGTTTTATTAGTACCTGGAACTTTACCGCTTTTACCTTTTTGTAATGCTGCAGAAAAGCTACCAAAACCAACTAAAGAAACGTCTTCTTTTTTTACTAATGCAGTTGTAACTGCTTCAGTAAATGCTTTAATTGCTGCTTCAGCTTCTACTTTAGTTTTATACTCACCACTTGCTTGAACTAGTTCTACAAACTCAGCTTTATTCATGAATTACCCTTGGATTAATAAAATTTTTCCGAAATCACTTACCTCATTGATTAAAACCAACTTTTAGATAAGCAATTCAGCTGAAGACACTTTATTATTTATTTGCTTAAATTTTTCTTCTTTTTCATAAAAATATGTAAAAATTTATAAAATTTATCTATTTTAGTACCTAATTTAGCACGCTTTATAGATTTTTGCAATAAATCATTATAGTGTTTAAAAATGTTAAATACACTTTTTTTAGAGTGAATTGACATAAAAACATCTTCTAAAGCATCTCTTTCATTTGACGTTAGCATACCCATATATTAATCCTAAAGTTTATTTATCTTTCTAACAGCTCTAATGATTTCATCATCTTCTAATTCTCCAAGCATTTTTATAACGACCGATGCAGCTTGAGGTTTGGCACGCCCTAGTTTCCAGTCTTGATATGTACGCATAGATATCCCAAGAGATTTAGCCATATCTTTTAAAGATATTTTTCTCCCTTTGTTTTGGGATTCGATTGAATTATGAAGAATATTAAACAGATCATTAATTTGCATAGGGAAGATTATACGGAATATATACTTAAATAAACATTTATTAGTGTATAAAATTATATAAACTGTTTATTATATAGTATTAAATAGATATAAAGATATATATATTATGTATAATACACGGAAAACCGTATATAAATTTTAAAAAAATATAAGATATAAGTTAGATGTAAAAAAAATTATAGATTTATTGAGATATTTACAGGTTTGAGGGTTATCTTTTCTTCGCTAATTTCAAGATGAAATTCTCCATACTTTTTAGAACTTGTTTTATATATGAGTTCCTTGTTTTCGCCAGTTGAGAATATTATTGTATTTAAGCCGCGAAGAGGTCTTTCGATTTTTACGTGTGCATCTTTGACAGAGTTGAGTATATCATTTTTTATTTCCTGCAGTTCTTTGAGTTTTAACTTTATACCTTCAACTTTTGATTTATCATGTCTTTTTGCTTCTTCTAGGTGATACTTTAGATCTTCTATATCATGGTCTATAAACTCTATTTTTTTTGAAAGAATAGGTATTTTTTTATAATCTATATTAAATAGATTATTTTCTCCGCTAACTAAAGTGATGTTGATTGAATGTGAAGCATATACTTTTAGATTGCTTTTTACATTCGTTATATTTACATCTTTTGCGTAGATAGTTCCGTTTAAACAAGAATCTATATTTACGGTTGTCGCATATACAGTACCCCCTTCAAGAAGTTTGATATCCGCTTGATGTGCTCTAATAGTCCCTTTATGCCTGTTTATTTTTGCAAATTTTGCACTTTGACGTGAACTCTGATGCGTAGCACCGTCTATTATTAGGTTTGTAGCATTTAAAACGGAGTTTGAACCTACAAAGCCTTCCACGTGTATAGTTTCACTGCTTAATGTTACACCTTCTCCTATACTGTCCTGTGTAGAATCCTTTTCGGAAACTATTACCTTTATGTCGTTATCTTCATGCTCGGAAAGAGTATCTTCTACTCTTTTTAATTTTCTCTTTTTAATAATATGGTCTATAAACATAAGGTTTTTTGAAAAATTTACAAAACCTTTAACTTTAGCTATATATTGCTTTTTATCTTTGTCTTCTTTGACTTCTATTGTCTCATCATCTATATCATAAGTAAAATCTTTAGAGTTTTTTTGAGTTTCACTCGTGATTACGTTTCCAAATGCATCCAGTCCGTTTTTTCCAAATTTTGGTTTTGCAAATTCTATCAATAAGTCACCGGCATTTACTTCTGTAATCTGATGATGATTTTTTTTATTTTCGTAGTGAAGGAGTAGTTGACCTTTTCGTGTAATATCAGGCGAGATAGTTTCAATCAAAGGTAATTTAATTGATTTCTTAAACTTTCCGGCATGAAGATGTTTTGTAAAAAGTTTTAGTTTAGCCAGATAACTCTCATCAAAAATATGAATCAAAATATTGTTTTTGGCTTTTATTTTATTAATCTCTTTTAGAAGCCAAAGGTAAGTATCCTTTGGTGTTTTTCTTTTATAAGGGATATTAGAGTCGGTTTTAATAATAATTTTGGGATTAACAATAAATTCGTCAAACTCTATCTCATATTTTAAGCTGTATTGTTCTTGGGCTTTTTCAAAAAGTTTAATTGTATAAACCTGTTTAAATTCGACATGATAATCAATCATTTTCTTCTCAGAGTTATACCTCTCTTTAATAGACTCGTTAAACTCTACAAAATCTCTCTCTTTAGTTGTCCTTATAAGTGTCTTGGTTTTTAATATGCTAAAGTCTATTATATCCGTACTTGCATCATTGCTTTGAGCATACTTTTTTAAAGAGAGGGAAATGTTTTTTGTTTTGACTGTTAGCTCTTTCACAGCTTAATATCCCTTTTTATTTCTTATATACTATAATGCCAAAAGATCACTATAATCATATTTTGAAAAATCTAAGTAGATTTTTCCGTTTTGTTCAATTACTCTTATATCCTCGTTTAATACTTCTTCAAATCTTTTTTTAATTTTTTTTCTTTGAAAAGATTCTAAATCAAGAGTTTTTAAATAGCTTTTTAGCTCAACAATCTTTGCACTGCTGTTTAAAGAATGTTCTATCTCATAAATAGTTTGCTTTTGCTCTTTTTCATGAAGTATTTTTTCATTCATAAGTTCTAAGATATTTTTTAATTGTTCGTCTTTATTTGTATAGATGCTTTCGATTCTATCTCTTTCGTCTCTTAGCATCTGTTCTTTATCGTTTATAAGCTTATCTATTTTACTTTCAAGTTGTTCTATTTTTTGTTTTAGGTATAGGTTTTCCCTTTTATATAAACCAAGTACGGTAGCAACTGTTGCTTTTTGCATAATGTTTTTTTGAACATTTTGTTTAATTTCTTTAGGCTCTTGTATTATTGATTCATTCGGTATTTCATCCGGTACGTTTATTAAAAGTATTCCGTCTTGTGAAGTATAGTTAAGTTTTTTTTGACGTATTTTTGAAGCAACCATCTCTTTAGACATTTTAAAACGTTTAGCATATTCTTCTATAGTTATATCCATTGTTTTACTTTAATATATATTTTTTTGTATTCTAACATAAAAAATATTATTTTAAGAAAGTTGTTTTAAAAGAAGTCTGTATTATAATTGCATAATTATTTTTTTAAGGTGTTTTTATGAGTAAAGGAATTTTAGATATAGTAAAACCGGGTGTACTTTTTGGTGAAGATGTACTTAAAGTGTATCAACATGCTAAAGATAACGGCTTTGCTATTCCGGCTGTAAATGTTGTTTCAACTGATTCTATAAACGGTGTGCTTGAGGCTGCTGCAAAAGTAAACTCTCCTGTTATTATTCAGTTTAGTAACGGTGGAGCTTCATATTATGCTGGAAAAGGTCTAAGTAACGAGAATGAATTAGCTGCAATCAACGGAGCCGTAAGTGGAGCTATACATACGCATATGATGGCTGAAGCTTACGGTGTGCCTGTAATTTTACACACAGACCATGCTGCTAAAAAACTATTGCCTTGGATAGATGCTCTTTTACAAGCAGGTGAACAGTATTTTGCGGCTAATGCTAAACCGCTTTTCTCATCTCATATGTTAGATCTATCAGAAGAGTCTTTAGAAGAAAACATTGCTATCTCAAAAGAATACTTAGCGAGAATGTCTAAAATAGGTATGCACATAGAGATAGAACTAGGTGTAACAGGCGGGGAAGAAGACGGAGTCGATAATACAAATATAGATAATGCTCTTTTATATACTCAACCCGAAGAGGTAGCGTATGCTTATGAAGAGTTAAGTAAAGTATCACCTAACTTTACCATAGCAGCTTCATTTGGTAATGTTCACGGTGTTTATAAACCGGGAAATGTAACTCTTACACCTAAAATCTTAGATAACTCTCAAAAATACATAGCTGAAAAATACAACACCGCAGATGCTAAACCTGTATTTTTCGTATTTCACGGCGGAAGCGGTAGTGAAAAATCTGAAATAGAAGAAGCTATATCTTACGGTGTTATCAAAATGAACATAGACACAGATACACAATGGGCTACTTGGGAAGGCGTAAAAGCATACGCTGAAAAGTATAACGACTATCTTCAAGGTCAAATCGGTAATCCGGAGGGTGAGGATAAACCAAATAAAAAATACTATGACCCTAGAAAATGGTTAAGAGCCGGACAAGAAACACTAGTAAAGCGTGTAGAAGAGGCATTTAAAGACTTAAATGCAATAGGTAGAAATTAATCTTTTATACCTTCATATATATCCATGATGCTTTTAGCATCTGGATTCTCCAAATAATATTTTTGAAGTAATTGATTTAGTCTGTTTAGATTAAACCTCCAAAATTTTTGAGAGTCAAACTCTTCATTTTCCTGCATCTTCTCAAACAACTCGGCATTCGTAAGCTCACCATTGTTCTCTTTTATAACTCTTAGCATCAGGTGCATCAAATCTTTTGTAGCTTCTGGAGTCGTATCGTCGTCTTCAAGTTGTTTATTTGGTAAAAAAGCGTAGATTTTCCACATACTGATTATCATAAATATAATAAAAAATATCATCATTAAAGTGGATATATCAAATTCCATATAGCTCTCCGGTTAAATATTGTAGTGATTATAGGCAAACTTTGCTAAAATTTCATTATGAATGATAAAGTATTTGCAAAACCGATAAAAAAACAGTTTGAATTTGATGAAGAAGTAGCAGCCGTATTTGACGATATGTTAAGCCGTAGTGTACCGTTTTACGAAGAGTCTCAAGAGATGACGAGATTTTTTGTACTAAAAGCACTACAAAACGGCGGAATAATGTACGACCTTGGTTGCTCGACTGCATCTTTGCTTATATCTATTGCCAAACAAAACCCAGATGTTACACTTATAGGACTTGACAACTCAGAAGCGATGCTGGAACAAGCCGGTAAAAAAGCACATGCATTTAATGTAGATATTAATCTTTTAAATGCGGATATTTTAGAATACGATTATGAAAAGGCAAATGTTTTTGTCAGTAACTATACTCTGCAATTTATAAGACCTTTGGTACGTGAAGAACTTGTAAAAAAGATAGCTGATGCACTTAAAAAAGAGGGTGTATTTATATTTAGCGAAAAAGTGATTTCACATCATGCAAAACTTAATAAAGATCTTATAGAACATTATTATGATTTTAAAAAGAAACAAGGTTATAGCGAATTTGAGATAGCCCAAAAACGTGAAGCGTTAGAGAACGTACTTGTACCGTACTCTGAAGAAGAAAATATAAAGATGGCAAAAAATGCGGGCTTTTCACACTGTGAGGTAGTGTTTCGCTGGGCAAATTTTGCAACTTTTATAGCTATAAAATAGTTTTTTACTTCATATTTAGTCGTTAGTTTTCTGTAAGCGCTGTGCTGAACACCTTCTCGTTTATTATTTTTAAACACCACCATATTGTCGTAAACTTCCGTGAACATTCAAAAAGAATGTTCCATCAGTTTACATGGCGGTGCTACCAAACATTTCGATTTTTAGATTTTTTCTTTTTTTCTTTAAAGGCATTCCCTATCTCTTCATAAGTTAATATCCCTTCTTTAGGGCAATCTTTATGGTAGTAACCTTGCATATCATAATATTCTTCACAATCATAATAGTATTTAGCGGTAATTCCATGTCTGTTAAAACATCCGCTAAACATAGTAGCTATGATAAAAAAAGATAAAAATAATAAAATTGTTCTCATAAAACTTTTGTAAGCAAAAATCATACCTTAAAGCTCTCAGTCGTTTTACACATATCGGTTAAAAAGCACTCAGCACACTTTGGATTTTTAGCTTTGCATATGTACCGACCAAATAAAACCATACCCTGATGCAGTGCATGCAAGTCGTTTTTAAACTTTTTTACAAGTGTAGCTTCAGTAGCAAGTGCCGTTTTGTCATCACTCAGACCCAAACGATGCGATACGCGAAATACATGTGTATCGACTGCCATCAAGTTTGCCCCTGTGTATTCTATCATTACGACATTTGCAGTTTTTTGTCCAACACCTGCAAGACGCTGCAAGTCTTTTTCATTCATTGGAATTTCGCCCTCAAACTCTTCAACAACGGTTTTTGCCATAGCAAGTAAATTTTTGGCTTTATTGTTAAAAAAAGAACATGATTTTATAAGTTCTTTTATATCTTCTATATCTGCATCAGCAAGTGTTTTTGCATCAGGGTATTTTTCAAATAAAGCAGGCGTAATTACATTTACACGTTTATCCGTACATTGAGCCGATAGTGCTACGGCAATAACCAGTTCATATGCATTTTTATAATCAAGTTCCGTTACTGCATCACTGTATCTATCAACAAATCGTTTGTGAATTTCACTAATCTCTTTTTTTGTCGCTTTTTTTACTTTTTTCATGGTGGAATTATAGCTTGTTTATTTATTGTTATCTAATTACTACTAAAATTTTTAGACTTAAAAAATAGGAATTTATATGAAATTAGTAACCCCGTTCTCTTTGAAAAAAGTTGCATTCTCAATGGCAATTTTATCGACACTTGCTGCAGCAAATACATTGGTAACAGTAAATGGTAAAGCTATCACTCAACAAGAGGTAGATTCTGAATTAATGCAGGCTACTCAGGGTAGATTTAATCAAGTTCCGGCTGATAAGCAACAACAACTTCGTTCACAAGTACTTGAACAGTTAGTAGCTAAAGAGTTGATTTTTGAAGATGCTAAAAAAACCGGTGTAATGGAGTCGCAGGATTTTAAAGATGAATATGCCAAAGTGATTGAGAGAGTTAAAAAAGAACTTGCTATTCAAGTTTGGCAAAAAAGAGAGCTTGATAAAGTTAACGTTTCAAATAAAGAAGTTAAAAAATATTATGACGACAATAAAGAAGAGTTTGACGAAAAAGAGTCTGTTCATGCTCGCCATATTCTAGTAAAAACAGAAAATGAAGCTAAAGATATAGTAAAACAACTTAAAGGTCTTAGCGGTAAAAATTTAGAAAATAAATTTATTGATTTAGCTAAATCAAAATCAACTGGACCTAGCGGACCTAAAGGTGGAGATTTAGGTTATTTTGCACAAGGTCAAATGGTTCCTGAATTTAACAAAGAAGTATTTTCTATGAAAGTAGGAACGATTTCTAATCCCGTAAAAACTCAGTTTGGACACCACGTAATCTACCTTCAAGATAAAAAAGCTTCTAAAACTCGTGCATTTACTGAAGTAAAACCTTTTATTGAACAACGCCTGAAAATGGAAAAATTCAAATCAGTAATGCAGACTAAAATGATGGCACTAAAAAATAAAGCTACGATAAAATAATAATCCCTATGAAGCCTACGCCTATTGATAAAATAATTATCGATGGGCGTACTTTTTATGTAAAACGTGACGACTTAGTAGATCCGCATCTAAGCGGTAATAAATTTCGTAAACTTCATAAACTCCTACAAACCCCAAAAGAAAATCTAAATAAAATCATCTCTTACGGTGGAACTCAATCAAATGCGATGTTGGCTATTGCCAAGATGTGTTATTTGAAAAAATGGGAGTTTATATACTACACAAAACCTCTCTCTACTTCTCAAAGACAACAACAAGTCGGAAACTATTTTGAAGCTATAAAACTGGGTATGAAACATATTGAAATAGATAATGAACTATATAAAGACGAAATAGCCAATATTAGATTTAACCTTGATGCAAAAACATATATAGTCGATCAAGGGGGAGCAGTTAAAGAAGCAGAGGAGGGTCTTGAAGTCTTGGCAAATGAGATAAGAGAACAAAATATAGGGGTTAAATCTTTGGCAACTCCAAGCGGAACAGGTACGACTGCTTTATTTTTGGCAAAGAGTCTTCCTGAATATAGAATTTATACAACACCTTGTGTCGGAGATGTAGAGTATTTGAAAGCACAGATGCTCTCTTTAGTAGATGAATTGCCGAAAAATTTAGTTATTTTAAAACCAAAAAAGAAGTATCATTTTGCAAAACTCTATCCTAATTTTTTAGATATATATAATAAGGTGTTGGATGCTAAAATTGAGTTTGATTTGTTGTATGCACCGGGAATGTGGGAGGCACTGCTAGAACATACAAAAGAAGAGGTTTTGTATATTCACAGCGGTGGAGTAACGGGAAATAAAAGTATGTTGGCGAGATACTTTAAATAAAAACCACGTTTTCTGAAAGCTCAACTCTCTCAGGCTGATAAGTATTTATCTTAGCTTCTTTATCCTCATATCCTATAACTACACTGTAAAGAAGTGCCAAGTTCTCAGGCACATCTAACTCGCGAGCGATTATACGTCCAAACTCCGTTGTAGAGCCTTGTGGACAAGTGTCTAACCCTTCCTCTTTGGCTAAAAGCATAATAGACTGCATATACGCACCACAATCTATAAGTACGCCTTGGGAATCATCAATATTTGCTTTATCGGTAAATACGAAAAATACCGTTTTTGCCCCAAACCATCTAAAGTTGTCTTTCCACATCTCTATACGAGTCTCGTTGTCTTTTCTATCTACTCCCATAAGTTGGTATAGACCCGCACCCGTAACTATACGTCTTTTTTTGTAAGGGTTTTTCCAATTAATCGGATAATATTGTATAAACTGGTCATTCTCAACACCATCATCCATAGCTTTTATTACGGCATCTCCAATTTTTTTCAATACAGCTTCATCACTGATAGCGTAAGTAACCCATGGCTGCATATTAGCACCGCTTGGTGTTTGAGCTGCTGCTTTTAAAATTTTTTCTTGAATATCTTTTGGAACCGGTTTTGGAAGATAAGACCTTTTTGAAGATCTTGAATTTATAACTTCGTAAACATTTGACATTAAAAATCCTAAATTTTTATTGTGATATTATAGCAAAATATACCTGTTAATATTTCATTAAACTATAGTTTAAAAAGTATTAATGAGTATATTCTATACTTTTTAAATCAATTAACAAGGAGTTCAAAATGAACAAAAAAATAATATTAGGTTTAACTGTATCAACACTACTTGCTTCATCACTATTAGCATATCCTCAAGGAGGGATGCAGCAAAAAAATCAACAGACGTGTATGAAGTCTAAGATGATGAAACATAAAAAAGGCAGAGGCGGGCATATGTTCATATCAACCGTAATGAAACTTGATTTAAGTACTGAACAAAGAACTAAGATTAGAGATATTGTTAAAAAAAGTATGCTTGAAGCTCCAAATCCTCATAATGCTTTTAGCGATACTTCTTTTAATAAAGATAAATTTATTAAGTTGGCAAAAGAGAGAAGAGACTCTAAAATTGAGCGTAAAGCAGATATGATAGAAAAAGTATATGCACTATTAGATGCTTCGCAAAAGAAAGATTTAAAAACGATGCTTGATATGAAAGATATTATGAAAAAAAATAAAGGCGGTAATTGTAACTTTAAAAATTGTCAAAACAAGTAGTATAATACAGGTTGATATTTTTAAGGAAAACAGTTGATAAAAATAGCAATGCTGGAGGATGATACCGAATTAGCAGATGTGCTGATTCAGTATCTCTCAAAATTCAATATATCTGTTAGAAATTTTGAAGACCCGTACTTAGCTTTAAGTGCCATAGCTTTAGAAGATTTTGATTTAATCATATTAGATTTGACTCTTCCGGGTATGGATGGTTTGGAAGTATGTAAAGAGCTGGTTACAAAGTATGATATCCCCATAATTATATCTAGTGCCAGAAGCGATATAACCGATAAAGTGATTGCACTTGAGTTAGGAGCCGATGACTACCTTCCAAAACCTTATGACCCAAGGGAGCTTGAGGTTAGGATAAAAACAATTTTAAGACGTTTTAATAAAAATATATCAAAAGATGCAGAAGAACAAAAAGAGTTATTTGTTTTAGATGAAGAAAAACAAGAGATTACAAAAGCAGGAAAATTTATAAAGTTTACCGCAGCAGAATTTCAAATAATGTCTTTAATGTGTAAACGAAAAGGTTTTGTGGTTTCAAGATACGATATTTTGGATAGTTGTGATTTGTTTAACAGTGATGAAGACAGCGGAAGCATCGCGGTTATAATAAACAGAATAAGACATAAAATAGAAAACAATCCTAAAAATCCACGCCATTTTCTAACAATAAGAGGGATGGGGTATAAATTAGTAGAATGAATAAAAATTCAATCATATTTTCAATCAGCATAACCTTTATAATAGCCCTAATCCTAATTTTGGTAAGTTTTTTTATCTTATATTTTGCAAGTGAAAAAAGAGAACAGTATTTTATACAAAAAAATAATTTTGAAGCTACAAGAGTTTTTTTAAGAGCTCACAAACATAGAGGTTTCTCACAAGAATTAGCTGATAATTTAGAGCTTATGAACTTTTCAGTCATTACGGATGCAACACGACAAAAAAATATACTTGAGAATAAAAAAACAAAATATTTTAAGAGTCCAAAAAGAGTAAGGTCGAGAGTTTTAGTAAAAAATATGGAACTTGACAATAGCTACTATGTATATATAAAAACACCAAAAGGTGAGTACATACTTAAAAATCATTATGAAAGAAATATTCATCAAAATATAATCATACTTGTATTTTTTGCCATGTTCATAATGATGACGACTTTGTATATAACTACACTAAAAAAACTTAAACCTCTAAAAACATTAAAGGACAAAGTTCAAAATTTCGGCGATGAAGAGTTTGATATCTCTTGTGCAAGTGATAAAAAAGATGAAATCTCACTTTTGGCAAATGAATTTGACAGGAGTGCAAAAAAACTCAAAAAACTAAAAGAATCCAGAAATGTTTTTATAAGAAATATAATGCATGAGTTAAAAACACCGATAACAAAAGGAAAGTTTTTACTAGAACTTGAACAAAATGAACAAAACAATAAAAAGATGCAAAAAGTTTTTTACAGACTTGAGTCGTTGATTAACGAGTTTGCATCTATAGAGGAGTTGATATCTGCAAAAAAAACATTAGAAAAAAAAGAGTATTTTTTAGATGATATTATAGATAATGCAGTCGATATTTTAATGTGTGATGAACAAAATGTCGTAAAAGATTTTGAAAATATAAAAATAAACGTAGATTTTAAACTTTTTTCAATAGCCATAAAAAACTTACTTGATAACGGTATCAAATACTCGACGGATAAAAAAATACTTATTAAAGTACAAAACAAAAATATAATATTTGAAAACTTTGGGGATAAGCTTAGTTATGAAATCAAACGTTATTATGAGCCGTTTTTTAAAGGGGATGACGTAAAGTCAAACCAAAGTTTCGGTCTTGGATTATATATAGTCAAACATATTTTAGACGCACATAATTTTAACTTTGAATACAAATACAGTGAGGGAAAAAATATATTTTTAATTTCTTTCTAAATAATTATACTTAGCATACTTGACATCAAGTCACTCAACTTGATATAATAATACATACTAAACTATAAGGAATTATAAATGAATAATATTTTTGAAAAACTAACACATAATATGACTCAAGCTATAGAGTCAGCTCTCTCTTTAGCTTTGCATAATAAAAATAACGAAGTAGAACCAATACACTTCTTATGGGCACTTTTAACAAACTCCGATTCTGTGCTTAACCAGATGTTTAATAAAATGAATATAGATAAAACGGCTATAGAGTTGGATGTAAGAAGTGTTTCTGAAAAACTGCCTAAATCATCTTCGGTATCAAAAGAAAATATAAAACTATCTCGTGCATTTGTTGCTACACTTGAAGCGGGTGCAGGTCTTATGACTAAAAATGGAGACAGCTTTTTAGCCGTAGATACTTATATCTTAGCCAACTTACAAACAGAACCGTTTAACGGGATTTTAAAAAAATATATAGATATTTCTGCTTTGGCAAAAAATATAGAAGCTTCACGCGGCGGTTCAAAAGTGGACAGCCAGAGTGCTGATGAGACTTTTGACAGCTTAGATAAATACGGAATCGATTTAACAAAAGAAGCACATGATGGAAAACTCTCACCCGTAATAGGACGTGATGAAGAGATAACACGTATGATGCAGATTCTTATTCGTAAAACTAAAAACAACCCGATGCTACTAGGTGAACCGGGTGTCGGTAAGACGGCTCTTGTAGAAGGTTTGGCACAACGCATTGCAAATAATGAAGTTCCGACTTCACTTCAAAATAAAAAAGTTATAGCTTTGGATATGAGTTCACTTATTGCCGGTGCAAAATACCGCGGTGAGTTTGAGGATAGGTTAAAAGCGGTAATAGATGAGGTAAAACAAAGCGGAAATATTATTTTATTTATCGATGAGATTCATACTATTGTAGGTGCAGGAGCTAGCGAGGGTTCTATGGATGCGGCAAATATATTAAAGCCTGCACTTGCCCGCGGTGAACTTCATACTATCGGTGCAACGACTCTAAAAGAGTATAGAAAGTATTTTGAAAAAGATGCTGCTCTTCAAAGACGTTTCTTGCCGATTAACTTGGATGAGCCGACTGTAAACCAGTCTTTACAGATTTTACGCGGTATAAAAGAACGTTTAGAGACTCACCACAATGTAAGCATCACCGATTCTGCACTTGTTGCAGCTGCAAAACTAAGTGATAGATATATTGCAGACAGATTCTTACCTGATAAAGCGATTGACTTGATTGACGAGGCTGCAGCCGAGCTTAAGATGCAGATAGAGAGTGAACCGCACGCACTAAGTAATGCTAAGCGTAAAAGTAGCGAGCTTCATGTTGAACAAGAGGCATTGAAAATGGAAGATACTCCATCAAATGCAAAACGCTTAACGGAGATAACAAAAGAACTTGCAGACGTTGAAGAAGAGGTAAGAAAACTAGAATCTCAGTTTGGAACTGAAAAAGAGGTTTTTGGAAGAATATCAAGCATAAAAAGTGAGATAGAATCTAAAAGAGGTGAAGCAACGCGTGCTAAGGCGGCATCTGAGTTTAATCGTGCAGCCGAGATAGAGTACGGTGAAATTCCGTCACTTCTTGAAGAAGAGAAAAAAATAAATGAGCAGTGGGCACAGCTTCAAAAATCAGGTACACTGCTTAAAAACAATGTCGATGAAGAATCTATAGCATCTATCATATCTCGTTGGACAAATATCCCTGTTAATAAGATGCTTGAGAGTGAAAAACAAAAAGTTCTTCACGTAAAAGAGGAGTTAGACAAAGACGTAGTAGGGCAAGAACAAGCTACATTTGCAGTAAGTCGTGCCATTAAGCGTAACAAAGCGGGACTTAGTGAGAGTAGCCGTCCAATCGGTAGTTTCTTATTTTTAGGTCCTACGGGTGTAGGTAAAACTCAAACGGCTAAGACTTTGGCTAAGTTTTTGTTTGACAGCGAAGATGCGATGATACGTATAGATATGAGTGAGTATATGGAAAAACACGCAGTATCACGCTTGGTGGGTGCAGCACCCGGATATGTAGGTTACGAAGAGGGTGGTCAGCTTACAGAAGCGGTTCGTCGTAAACCATACTCAGTCGTATTGTTTGATGAGGTTGAAAAAGCGCATCCCGATGTATTTAATATGCTTCTTCAAGTTTTAGACGACGGACGTTTGACTGATAACAAAGGTGTAACGGTTGATTTTACAAATACTATAATAATCTTAACGTCAAATGTTGCGGAAGAGAATGTAAAAACAACATTTAAACCGGAGTTTATAAACCGTTTAGATGATATTGTGAAATTTAACGAACTTGGAAGCGAACAGATTAAAGGAATAGTAGATATCTTCTTCCGTGAAATTGCTCAAAAAGTAGCAGAACGTGATATAGAGTTAAGTCTTAGCGAGAGTGCAAAAGCTTATATAGCCGAAGCAGGATTTGATCCTGTATATGGTGCTCGCCCGCTTAAACGCGCACTTTATGAGATAGTTGAAGACAGGTTAGCTGATTTAATCCTTGAAGGCAAGGTAGTAGAAGGCTCAAAAGTAGCATTTGATATAGAAAATAACGAGATAAAAGTTAGTATTTCGTAAATAATAATAGGTTATAATTCTGCCATGAAAAGCTTACTTATAATTTTTACATTATTAACTTCTATATATGCAAGTATGGGTGACTGCTTTACGTGTCATCCAAAACTTATAAAAGGGATAGATGCAGATACTAGGCATAATGCTATGCTTAGTTGCATCAAGTGTCATTCTCCAAGTAAAAAATCTGTTTTAGAGTGTGGAGACAAATGTTTTTCATGTCATAAAGAACAAGATTTAGACCCAGAAAATATACCTGAGCACAAAGTTTTTGAGGATTGTAGGGAGTGTCATGTCACTGCAAAAAACAAGTTGCTAGATATATCAAATACGCATGATCAGTCTCATATTGACTCCTTAAAAGACTTTTTATCTCAATAATTATAAAGCTTAAACAGATTTTTTGTCATCTTTGTTTATAATGAACATATGTAAAATTATTTAAACTCAGGTATATATATGAAATTCCCACTAATAAGAGAAGTAGCCAGTACAGATATTATACATGTAGATATTGAGGATTCTATTTCTAAAGCTATGGATGTTATGATAAAACATAACCATCGAAATGTTATAGTTAAGGATGATGATGTATATAAAATCTTAACTGTTACGGATGTATTAAAGATTCAAAATGATGATTTTGATTTAAATCTCCCACTTAAAAATTTATTATTAGAAAAGATTCCGACCATAAGAGCAGATGCTAATGTTTTAGAGACTATGGAGTACTTAAATAATCCTATGGAATACATATGTGCCATAAATAGTGATAATACTCCGTACGGTTTAATAACCCATACCGATATTACAAGTCATATCGACCCGCACACTCTTATGGATAACTACAGATTAATTGATTTTTTAAAAATCGGAAGAAAAATGAAAATCGTATCCAAGGATGCCTTGATATCAAGTATATTGCCCGAGATAATCGACGGTTCTTTTGATCATGTATTAGTCGTTAATGATATGAAACCTGTAGGAATTTTAACTACAAAAGATTTGATGCTGCTTATAAAACAAAAAGAGAGACTAAATGTAAAAGTATCAAAATTTATGTCTTCTCCCGTTGAGTCTATAGATAGAAATGCATCTATTAAAGAGGCTTTAGAGTTTATAAATAAAAAGCATTATAAAAGAGTCGTCGTAGTTGATGAGGAGGGAAAGATTATAAGTGTAATTTCACAAAAAGATTTAATATCTTTAACTTACTCAAAATGGGCTACTCTCGTAAAAGAATACCAAGAAGAACTTCGTGAAATCAACTCTATGCTTACAAGTAAAACAATCGAGTATGAAACTATAGCATCTACTGATAATTTAACCGGATTATATAACAGGTATAAGTTCTCAGAACTTTATACATCTTCATATGCATCGATGATACAAAGACATAACAGTATGTCGCTTGTATTGATAGATATAGATAATTTTAAAAAAATAAACGATACACACGGACATAATATAGGCGATAAAGTTCTCGTAGAAGTTGCCCGCATACTTTTAGAAGCACTTAGAAATATAGATATAGTAGCAAGATGGGGTGGAGAAGAGTTTATTGTGTTGTTACCGACAGCTGACTTGGATAAAGCAATAACTATAGCTGAAAACTTAAGAAAAGAAATAGAACTCTCAGAAATCGATATAGTCGGTCATATAAGCGTGAGTTTAGGTGTTGCAGTCGTAAAAGAAGGTGAAGAGATGAGTGATGTTATACATAGAGCCGATAAAGCACTGTATCTAGCAAAAAATAGTGGAAAAAATTGCGTTAAAACAGAGGAAGACGTTTAGGGTTTAGTTGTTTGATTGGTGGAGCTGTGCGGAATCGAACCGCAGTCCGAAAAATAGCTACACATAACTTCTACATGTTTAGAAAAGTTGTTTAGTTTAACTGTGGTTTCATACAACTTGCAAAACTACACCAAGCGAGTCTCTGGGCAGTTCGTCTTAAGTGGAGACACACCTAAAATATATCTAAATGAATGGTTATACTTCGAGCCTTGCTTATTTAGAATCCACAAGTGAAGCAGCCCTCCTCGTATGAGGGGTTATGAACTTAAGCTACTGCTAAAGCTGGGCGATAATTTGTATTGTTTGCGTTTAACAATGTTGAGCCGTGTAACGGGATGCTCAGCCCGACATGCTATCATGTGCTACTAAGTCCCGTCGAAACCAAGTCAGCCCCATAATTTAGAGTGATATTATACCAAAATATAGACAATACATATTTAACATTTATATCAAACCTATAAGTGCAACAAGAAGTACGGGAGGTGTTATAACAAGTCCAACTTTCATATACTCAGCCCACGTAATCTTTACACCCTTTTTCTCAAGTACGTGTAGCCATAAAAGGGTAGCTAAAGAGCCGATAGGCGTCATCTTAGGACCAAGGTTTGATCCCAGTATATTTGCATATACAAGTGCTTCATTTCCTACATATCCGACTTTATCTATAGCTATATCCATAACCATGATTGTCGGCATATTGTTCATAACAGAACTAATTATGGCAGATAAAAATCCAGTCCCTATAACGGCTATGCTATCCCCATAAGTTTTTAAGCCTACTATCCAAGATGCTATGACATCGGTAAATCCTGCATTTTTAAGCCCGTACACTACTACATAAAGACCGATGCTAAACCATACAACCTGCCAAGGCGCGGCTTTTATGGTCATAATAGGTTTTACGGCTTTATATCTGTTTGCTATATATAAAAATACAAGTGCACCTCCAAGAGCAAATACAGATACCGGAAGATTATACATATCGCCTATAAAGTATCCTACCATTAAAAGAGCAAGAAAAAACCATGAGAACATAAACATAGTTTGGTTTTTAATAACACTGGATGCTTCAGGCAGAGTCGATACGTCCACACTAAGTGGTATGTCTTTTCTAAAGTAAATCCAAAGTATAGTTATAGATGCAAAGATACTAAGTAGATTTGGCAGGAACATATTTTTTGCATACTCTACAAAACCTATATCAAAATACCCGACGGTTACTATATTTGTCAGGTTTGATATTACAAGCGGGTTAGATGCGCTGTCACCTATAAAACCGCCCGCCATTAAAAAAGCGAAAATTGCCAAAGGTTTCATCTTTAGGTATTTCATTTTAGCAAGTAGTATCGGTGTAAGTATTAAAGCTGCACCGTCATTTGCAAAAAACGCAGCTACAAGCGCTCCAAGCAGTAGTATATATACAAACATCAGATGCCCGTTTCCGCGACTGAATTTTGCCATCTTTATAGCAGCGTACTCAAAAAAGCCTATCTCGTCCAATATCATAGAAATAATTATTATCCCTATAAAAGCTAAAGTTGCATCCCATACTATATCTATAACGCTAAATACATCGTTTGCATCTACGACTCCGACTATTAAAGCCACAACAGCTCCAACTATTGCCGTAGTACCTATTTGAAGCCCTTTTGGTTGCCAGATTACAAAGATTAAAGTTATAAGAAATACAAGTGTGGCCAGTAGCATAATAAACTCCTGCTAAATATTTTAAGGAACTATAGCAGAATTAAATCACTAAATCAAGATATATTGATATATTAATTTTAATATGTTACACTTTTGAAATCAAAAGGAGTTTGGTTTGGATGTTTTTTTAAAAAGTGCTTCTGCTTTAAATGATGAGACAAGAGTTTTGATTTTACGTTTTTTGGATGAGTACGGCGAGTGCTGCGTTTGTGATTTGCAAAGCTCTCTAAATATGATTCAATCACGCCTCTCTAGGCATCTAAAAATTTTAAAAGATGCAGGTTTTATTAGGGTAGATAGAAAAGGAACATGGGCTTACTACTCCATAAGAAGTCCGCTTGACAAGTTTAGAACAGAGGCAATTAATGAAATAAGATGCCTTGATATAGAACTACCGAAGTTAAATAAAATATCCCAAAACGGAGATTGTAAAGTATGAAAAAAAATGTATTGGTTTTATGTACAGGAAACAGTTGTCGCTCAATTATGGCAGAAGCTTTGATAAACGCTAAACTAGGGGAATGTGTAGATGCACAAAGTTCAGGTGTAAAAGCAAGCGGGAGTGTAAATTCAACAGCCAAAGCACTGCTTAAACACAGAGGTTTGTGGAGAGAGGATTACCACTCAAAAGTTATAGAGACGGTTTTAGACACTGCTTTTGATTTAGTAGTAACTGTGTGTGACCATGCAAAAGAGACTTGCCCTATGTTTCCAAAAGCGGTCAAAACTATACACGTAGGTTTCGAAGACCCAAGCGGAAAGGCAGAAGAGGAGTATGTAAAAACTCTTTATCTTATTGAACAAGAACTGCTACCTGTTATAAAAGAGGAACTTTGCTAAGTGTGGCATGAATTTTCATATAGTTTTGTTTTTAACACTTTAAACCTTCAAGGCAAACTGGCAGATGCACTGCACTTTTTTATATACGACACTATAAAAATATGGTTTTTACTTATAACCATAATCTTTGCAGTATCGTTTTTACGCACATGGGTAAATACCGAGTACGTACGTGCGCATCTGCAAGGCAAATCTGCTTTTTACGGTCATGTTGCAGCTTCATTGTTTGGGATAGTGACACCATTTTGTTCATGTTCTGCTATCCCTTTGTTTTTAGGTTTTATCCAAGCCCGCATACCAATCGGAGTAACATTTAGTTATCTTATATCTGCACCAATGAATAATGAGATAGCGATAGCTATGCTTTTTGGAATTTTTGGTTTTAAAATAACTTTGATATATATAGTTTTTGGTTTAAGTGTAGCTATTTTTGGCGGTATGCTTATAGAGAAGTTGGGTATGCAAAAAGAGATATTACTCGATGTAAAACCTATAGATGCAGAACTTGAAGCGGATTTGGTAAAACTTACATTTAAAGACAGATGCAAAGAGGCATGGAGTTATACTTTAGATATTTTTAAAAAGATATATATCTATGTGATGCTCGGTGTTGGCGTGGGTGCTTGGATACACGGCTATATACCTACTGATTTTATAGCGTCATATACAGGGGAGGGTAACCCTTTTGCAGTTATAATAGCCGTACTTATGGGGATACCTATGTACTCAAATGCGGCAGGTGTTATGCCACTTGTTGAGGTTTTGACAAGCAAAGGGATGCTTCTTGGAACTGCACTAAGTTTTATGATGGCGGTTACCGCACTTAGTCTTCCTGAAGCCTTGATACTAAAAAAGATAATCTCTCTAAAACTAATAGCTGTATTTTTTGGGATAGTCGGCTTTGGGATAATAGCAATAGGTTATATATTTAACATAATTTTATAAGGAGAAAAAATGAAAATAGAGATTTTAGGAACCGGATGCGCAAAGTGTAATCAACTTGAAGCTGTTGTAAAAGAGGCTGTAGCAAAAAGCGGAAAGTTTGTTCAAATAGAAAAAGTGGATGATATGATGAAAATCATGGAGTATCAGGTTGTAAGTACACCGGGACTTGTAATAGACGGCAAAGTGGTAAGTACGGGAAAAGTTTTAAGTGTAGAAGAGGTACTTGCTTTTATTAACTAAGGCGATAGTTTAAAAACTATCACCTAAATCCGATTCATTTAGCATCTCTTTATCAAACATTATAACTTGATTTCTTCCGTCTCGTTTTGCTTTATATAAAGAGATATCTGCAAATTTTATACACTTCCAAATACTCTCACTGTCTTGCGGAAACTGGGAACAACCGATACTTAGGGTTTTAGAAAACGTCTCGCCGTTGGCTTGGATTTTTTGTTTTGAGAACTCTATTCTAATTGCTTCTGCAATTTTTAAAATATTCTCTTTGTCGCAGTTGTATAAAAGTGCCAAAAACTCTTCCCCGCCGTATCTGATAGCTATGTCCGATTTTCTTATCTGGTCTTTTATAACTTTAGATACTACCCTTATAGCCTCATCCCCGATATCGTGACCGTATGTATCGTTAATCATTTTGAAATAATCTATATCTATCATTAAAACGGCATAGCTTGTTTTTGCACGCAGAGCCTGAGGGATAGAAACATCTACAAACTCATCTAAAAACTTACGGTTATACATTCCCGTTAGTTGGTCAACTCTTGCCATAGTGTTTAAAATCTGCATCAGTTTCTTGCTTACTATAGCAGGTCTTGCCGTAGTGATATAGTCTTCTATATCACTCATAATAGCTCTTACCCTATCCGTATCGTTTTTGTTTGTCGTTACAATAGTCAAGATTAAGGTTAAATCATTTGAGATGCTGTACGGTGTACATATATGTTCGCTTCCGTCTTCGCCGTAATATCTCTCACAAGATGCAGGAAATATGCTCGAATCCACACTGGCATGTATCCTGTCTGCACGGCACTCTCCGTTTAATATATCACAACTGTATTTTTTCTCGGTATATACAATTTTTTTTGTTTTGTTTACAACATCTAGTTCGGTCATAGTAAAATCATCGAGTTTAAATTTCTCTTTTAGTATAAATGCAATTCTGCTATATATATCGTTTAACTCTTTATCGTTTTCTATAGTCTGTTTGAACTTGTAAATATCCGATAATCTATCTATAGTATCGTTAATATTTTTAAGCGGGTCGCTGTCTTTTACATAGTTTTTGTTTTTTATGAATATATATACTTTTTTGTCCAACTCTTCAAATGTAGTTTGAAGTTTTTGAAGCATCTCGTTTAACAGTCTTGCAACCGAACTGCTTTCTTGATTGGCATATACTTTAACTCTGGCTCCGTAATTTCCTCTATATGTCTCATGCATAACATTTTTAATGGAGTAAAAAATACTGACATACGGTTTTATAAATCTGTTGATTACGATAAAAACAAGGATAATTACCAAAAAGGTTATTGCAACATTGTAAAGTATGGTTTTGAAACTGCTGCTGCGAATATCCGTAGTATCCATAATCATACTTACAACACCTAGGACTTCCCCCTCTTTAGCGTTATGGCACTGCATACAGTTTGGGTTTCCATACTCGGATGCAACAAAAGGTATAGTTACGCGTAAAAAACTTTTGCTTGGAGTTTCCGTAGTTATTGACTTTTTTTCTCCGCTTAGAAGTACCCTTTTATCAATATTGTCCCTTGGGGTTTCGTTGTTAAAACCTTCACCGTATTGTTTAATAACCGTAGGTGAGCGAGCTACCCAAAGTTCGCTTATATTATGCAGGTTTCCTATCTCGTTTAAAAAGAACTCTCTGTGATCCATCATACCGTTAACCATATGAGATGTAAGACCCGTCTTTAAAACTTCTGCCGTAAGTTCTGCTTTTTCTTCAGCATGTTTTAAACCATAGTCTCTAAAATTGACGGTCGTACTGATTATCATAGCTATAAAAAAGAATGAAAAGATTAAAATAAGGGAGATTATAATCTTTTGTTTAGAGCCGATTTTGTTTTGTTCCACTTTTTTTCTGCTTTTTGTAAAATTTTTTCGTATTTTACGTATTTATACTAAAATAAATTTTAGATATTGTCATAAATATGTAATTTGCAGATATTTTACATTGTGCATAATTTATTGTAGTGGATATATGTGTTTAAAAATTATTATAAAAAGATATCTACGCCTAATTCTTGTGCGTATTGTTTCCCTTTTTTTGTAAGTTCTATTACATTGTCTGCATCTATGTCTATTAGTTCAAAGTATCTCAACTCTTTTATAAGATCAAGAAAGTTCTTCTTATCAAGGTTTATGATTTGAAAAACCGAAGTTAGATTAATCGGTGTAGCTCTGGCTATGACATAAAAAGTCTCTAAAGCAAATTCTCTCTCAAACACGTCTTTGTATCTTTTTAAAAGGCGGTTTATTTTGATTGTTCTTAGTATGTCTTTTTCATCCAAGTCATATTGTTCAAAGTTAAATTCTTTTTCAAGCTCCTCAATAATCAGTGCATCAGGATTATTGATATCTACTTTTTGATACTCCATAAATCTCTCCAATAAATGTAATATATAAAAAACTAGCAAAAAAAGTACCTAAATGAACTTATTTGAAAAATAGTGATAAAATTAAATTTTATTATATGGAGTTTATTATGGAAAATAAGTTTTTAGATGCGATGATGTTAAGACATGCTTGCAAAGAGTTTGATTACACTAAAAAAATAAGTGAAAAAGATTTTAACGATATCTTAGAGATAGGGCGACTTAGTCCAAGCTCATTTGGGTTTGAGCCGTGGAAGTTTTTGGTTATACAAAACAAAGCATTACGTGAGAAAATAAAAGAGTTTACTTGGGGTGCTCAAGGCACTCTACCTACTGCCAGTCATTTTGTAATCATTTTAGCAAGAAAGAAAAGAGGGATGATTTATAATAGCGACTATATTCAACATATGATGAAAGATATACATAAACTACCTGCAGATGCAGTACAAATGAGAGGACAGTTTTATGAAAAGTTTCAAAAAGAAGATTTTAATTTACTAGAGAATGACAGGGCTATATTTGACTGGGCATCCAAGCAGACGTATATAGCTATGGCAAATATGATGAGCGGTGCGGCATATATGGGTATAGATTCATGTCCTATTGAAGGTTTTAAAGCACAAAAAGCTGAAGAGTTTTTGACAAAAGAGCTAGGCTTAGATACAAATGAATTTGGAGTATCCGTGATGGTTGCTTTTGGATATAGAAAAAACGAACAAAATGTTAAGAGCAGACAAAGTTTGGATGATATAGTTGAAATTTTTGATTAGTTTTTAAGTGGTGGCCTGTCTCGGAATCGAACCAAGGACACAATGATTTTCAGTCATTTGCTCTACCGACTGAGCTAACAGGCCATTGTAAGAAGAAGTTTAAAAGTGGTGGCCTGTCTCGGAATCGAACCAAGGACACAATGATTTTCAGTCATTTGCTCTACCGACTGAGCTAACAGGCCATCTTTTAAAGGTCGAAATTATATACTCTAAGGGCTGAATATTAGCTTATAGAGTTTTATTTTAATGGAATCGACCATTTTTTATAAAAAGCTATAAGTCTTAAAACAACCCCTAGTATAAACAATAAAGACAGAGTCACAATGTTTATAAAATCAAAGATATTTAAAACATACACACATATAGCCATCAGCAATGCGACAGTACCGTAAAACCCCGTTTTAAATACAAAAGGTACTTCGTTTAAAATCACATCTCTGACAATCCCTCCGCCAACTGCGGTTATAAAAGAGATTGCAAGAACACCGGTAAAATTCAGGTTATGTTCTATAGCGATGATTGCACCGCTGATGCTAAAAGAAATTAGTCCGATAGAATCACTTAAGATAAAGTATGATTTATTCTCAAAAGAGTTACGTTTGTGAAATTTAAATAAAATCATTAAAATCATTACGCTTAAAACCATAATCCCGGGATAGTTATGTGAAAATGTAAAAGGTGTAGTATCTACGGAGATATCACGGATTATTCCACCGCCCAGAGCCGTTAAAAATGTAGATATTAAAATGCCAAGCAGATCAAGTTTAGCACGAGTTGCTACAAAAAAACCACTCATTGCAAATGCAACTATCCCTATATACTCGGCTACTTCAAACATCTTTTAAAACCCTCTACGATAGTTTGAGACTCTAACTCTTTTATTTTTGATTCAAGAGAAATTGCCGTATCATCTGCATCTACAGGTATCTGTTTTTGCAGTATTATCTCACCGTCGTCATATACTTCGTTTACGAAGTGGAGTGTGCATCCGCTTACCTTTTCGTTGTTTTTTATAACGGCTTCATGTACATAGTGTCCATACATCCCTTTCCCTCCGTATTTTGGAAGCAGGGCAGGATGTGAATTTATAACTTTAAAACTGTTTGTAATCTCCTCAGATATTTTTTTCATATAACCTGAGAGATATACGAACGTGCAGTCTTTATTTTTAATAAGCTCGTAAATCTTTGCATCGGGATTATCGTCGGTTTTAGAATTTACAACATAGTTCTCAATGTCTCTGTTTTTTGCTTTTTGAATCGCATTTGAGTCTGAATTGTTGGATATTAGCAACTCTATAGATATATTTAACTCTTTTGCATTTTTATAAAGTGTATCAAATCCGCTTCCGTTATGTGAAGCAAGTATGGCGATTTTTGTCATTTTATAATTTACCGACGGCTTCTTTAAACTCATTTCCCCTATGGGCATATGAGTTGTACTCATCAAGTGAAGCGGCAGCAGGTGATAGCAGGGCAATTTGGGTTTGTGTTAAATCCGCGTTTATTTTATCTACTGCATCTAGCAAGTTTTTACATTTAACAAAGTCTATGCCGTATTCTTCTGCCAGTTTTGAGAGTTTGTCTTTGTTTGAACCGATATTGTAAATTTTTACATTGTAGTTTTTTAAAGCCACAAAAAGTTCATTTAACTCAACACCTTTATCGTCACCGCCGAGTATCAGATGCACAAAAGAGTCTTTATATCTATCTAAAGCAGCTACTGTAGCATCTATATTTGTAGCTTTTGTATCGTTTACCCAAAGTCTGTTTTTTGAATCTCTAAGTTCTTCTTGTCTGTGAGGGTCAAGTTCAAAACTGTTTATCTTCTCATAATCAACTCTGTCAAAAAGTATCTTATCAACTGCCATAGCAAGCAAAGCATCTACTAAAAAAGCACCTTCAAATTTTACCTTTTTTGCATCTATATCAAAATATTTTGCTAAATCATTACCGTTTTCGTAGCTGATTATATGAGCAGCTGTTTTTACATCTTTATACTTTTTAGGGATGATTGCGACTTCGCCTTCTTTCATCTCTTTTATAGGTTTTAGCTTGGACTTTTCATATTCTTCAAGACTGCCGTGCCAGCTTAAATGGTCTGGTTTTATAGGCAGAAGTACGTATATATTTGGAGTAGCTTTATTTGTATAGTGCATTGTAAAAGAGCTGGTCTCTAAAATCCATATCTTTGCATCTGTATCTAAGTCTGCCAAAGGTGTGCCTATATTTCCGCCTGCTACGCTATTTTTGGACTCTAGTAGATGCTGCATCATCTGTGTAGTCGTTGTTTTGCCGTTTGTACCGCTTATCCAGATTTTTAAAGCTTTTGTATCTGAAAAAATATCATACTCGCTTTGAATATTTTTAGCTTTTTTTATAAGTTGGTTAAAAGGCGGAATCCCCGGACTTGGTATCTCTAAGTCCGAGTAGTTTTCATCAAACTCCAAAGCAGGACGGATTTGAAATCCATCTTCATCTTTAAATGGTTTATTACATTTGTCATCATAAAAAACGGCAGATGGAAAAAGCTTTGTTAAAGAGCGGGTAGTACCGCCGTATCCAAAAAGTGAGACTCTTTTTTGTTGCATCAACGAATCTTTAATGTAATCAGTGCAATCAAATTGGATAAAACCGATATTATCCAAAACCTAACGATAATCTTATTTTCAGCCCAGTTTTTCATCTCAAAGTGATGATGAATAGGTGCCATTAAAAAGACTCTTTTTTTACGCAGTTTATAACTTCCCACTTGAAGGATTACGGAAAGAGTCTCTATAACAAAAATAGAGCCTATCAGAAGTAGTAAGATTTCACTCTTAGAAATAATTGCCAAGTAACCTAAAAATGCTCCGATTGTGAGTGAACCGCTATCACCCATAAAGACTTCCGCAGGATGGCAGTTATGCCATAAAAAACCTGTCAACGCACCCATAAGTGCAGTTGAGATTATAGTGACTTCTCCAACTTGAAAGTTTGGCAGTAAAAGATATTCGCTTATTTTGGCATGTCCGGTTATATAGATGATGATGCTAAAACTTGAAAGAGCGGTTATTGAAGGTACGGTTGCAAGTCCGTCAAGTCCATCGGTAAGGTTTACCGCATTTGAAGCGGCTATGATTACTATAATCCATAAGACTATGGAATAACTACCCATATCCATTACTGGTGTTTTTATAAAGGGAATATACAACTCCGTGTTAAAGTTGACGAAAAGACATAAGAAACAAGCGATAACAAGAGCAGATATTATTTGTAAAAGAAGTTTTGTTCTGGCTTTTAGTCCTGCTAAGTTTTCATTCTTTTTTATTTTTGCATAGTCGTCTTGAAAACCTATAAGCGAAAAAAGTATAAGTGTCAGCAATGCCCCGATAGTGTAGAGGTTTGCAAAATCGATAGTTAATACAGATGCCAATACGGTAGCAGATATAAAAACTATACCACCCATAGTAGGGGTAGATGCTTTAGCTTGATGACGCTCAGGTGCCCAGCCGTTAATCGGTTGGGTACTTGATGTTTTTTGAGCCCAGCGGATGAATTTTGGCATAAAATAAAGGACAAAAAACAGAGCAAGAAAAAAAGATACACCGGCACGTATAGTTATGTATCCAAGTAGGTTGATATTAAAGGTTTCGTATAGCCAATATAGCAATTTAATTATCCATTAGTTAAATTAAAAGCATGATTATAGTATAATCTCACAAAAATTTTTGTTAAAGGATGAAATTTGTCAAAAAAAGCAGTATTGGTTATTACAGACGGCATTGGCTACAGTCCCAAAACTGAGCACAATGCTTTTTATAATGCAAATAAACCGACTTATGACAAACTTTTTGCAAATACACCGCATTCCTTGATAGATACTTTTGGACTTAGTGTAGGATTGCCCGAAGGTCAAATGGGTAATTCTGAGGTCGGACATATGACCATCGGAAGCGGTAGGATTTTGTATCAAGATTTAGTAAAGATTTCACTCTCACTTCAGGAAAATACTCTAAAAGATAATGATGTTTTTCAAACTTTGCTAAGTAGTTCAAACAGGTTGCATCTGATAGGACTTATGAGTGACGGCGGGGTACACTCTCACATAGAACACTTTATGGGTATAGCAGATTTGGCAGCTGCTCAAAATAAAGAGGTGTTTTTGCATCTTATTACGGACGGAAGAGACGTAAGCCCGACTTCAGCCCAAAAATATCTTGAAATTGTTGAAAAACATACAAATACAAATGTTAAAATTGCGTCTATCAGCGGTAGATTTTATACTATGGACAGAGATAACAGATGGGAGAGAGTACAGCTTGGTTACGATGCTATAGTAAATGCCAATCCTAAAACACAATATACTCCCGAGGGATATATCGGAAACTCGTATGCATTAGGAGATACGGATGAATTTGTAATGCCTACTGCATTTGAAGGTTATGAGGGTATGCAAGATGGTGACAGTGTTTTGACGATAAACTTTAGAAGTGATAGGATGCGTGAGATAGTTTCTGCTATAGGCGATAGTGCTTTTAGCGGTTTTGAGACAAAACGTTTAGATGTAAATCTAACTACCATTACAGAATATGATAAAAGTTTTTCTTATCCCGTTTTATTTAAAAAAGAAGCGCCGAAAAATACTTTGGCTGAAGTTATATCGCAAAAAGGTTTAAGACAACTTCATACGGCTGAAACTGAAAAGTATGCCCATGTAACTTTTTTCTTAAACGGTGGAATTGATGAGCCGTATGAGAATGAAACCAGAGTTTTAATACCTAGCCCTGATGTAAAAACATACGATATGAAACCTGATATGAGTGCAAATGAGGTTGGGGAAGTAGTTCTAAAAGCTATGGACGATGAGTATGATTTTGTAGTAGTAAACTTTGCAAACGGTGATATGGTCGGGCATACTGGAGATTTTGAAGCGGCAAAAATTGCGGTTGAGACTGTAGATGCACAACTTGGTAAGATTTACGAGAAAGCAAAAGAAAAAGCTTATGCCTTTATCTTGACAAGCGATCATGGAAACTGTGAAGAGATGAAAGATGATAAGGGAAATGTTTTAACAAACCACACAGTCGGAAAAGTATGGTGTTTTGTTGAGGCAGAGGGTGTAAGTAAAGTTGAATCAGGCGGATTGAATAATATTGCACCTACTGTTTTAAACCTTATGGATATAGAGATTCCCTCAGAGATGGATCATAGTCTAGTATAACAATAAAATTAATATAAATGGAGATAATCAAAGTATGAAGTTTACAGGAAAAAATGTTTTAGTTACAGGTTCAAGCCGTGGTATTGGTGCAGAGATTGCAAAGACTTTAGCAGGTTTTGGTTTAAAAGTTTGGATTAACTATAGAAGCGGTGCAGAGG
The DNA here is from genome assembly GCF_009258225.1 of Sulfurimonas lithotrophica. Classification (NCBI taxonomy): domain Bacteria; kingdom Pseudomonadati; phylum Campylobacterota; class Epsilonproteobacteria; order Campylobacterales; family Sulfurimonadaceae; genus Sulfurimonas; species Sulfurimonas lithotrophica. Next base: position 1,743,092 of record NZ_CP043617.1, on the reverse strand, counting down.
CTGCAGATACCGTTAAAGACGAGATAGAAGCTGCCGGCGGAAAAGCTGCGGTTATAGGATTTGACGTGAGTGATGAAGCTGCCTTTATAGATGCATTTAAAACTATTAAAGACAGTGACGGTGAACTTTCATACCTTGTAAATAATGCAGGTATTACAAATGATAAACTAGCACTTCGTATGAAAACTGAAGATTTTATGGGTGTTATAAATGCAAACCTAACATCTTGTTTTATAGGTTGTCGTGAAGCTATGAAGATTATGCGTAAACAAAAGTTCGGTTCAGTTGTGAATATTGCTTCTGTTATCGGTGAAACCGGTAATGCAGGACAAACTAACTACGCTGCATCTAAAGGCGGAGTAATTGCTATGAGTAAATCATTTGCATTAGAATCTGCTACAAGCGGTATCCGTTTTAATACCGTAACACCCGGTTTTATAGCTACAGAGATGACGGAAGTTTTAAGTGATGACGTAAAAGAGAGTATTAATACTAAAATTCCAATGAACCGCATGGGAGAGGCTAGAGAGGTGGCTGAAGCTACGGCATTTTTATTAAGTGATCATTCTAGTTACATCACTGGCGAAACTTTAAAAGTTAACGGTGGAATGAATATGGCGTAACTTTTCATTTAAGGAAAGTTTGTTATAATTGCGATATAAAATAAAATACAGGAGTCATAATGGCACTTTTAGATGATATTAAAGAAGTAGTAGTTGAGCAGTTAAGCGTTAGCGCTGATGAAGTAAAAGAGGACGCAAAGTTCGTTGAAGATTTAGGTGCTGATAGCCTTGATGTTGTTGAACTAGTAATGGCTCTTGAAGAGAAATTTGATATCGAAATTCCAGATGATGAAGCTGAAAAGATTCAAACTGTTAAAGATGTAGTAGATTATATCGAAAGCAAATAATCTAACATATTTTAAGTATTTTTAAAGCCAAGCTTAGAGCTTGGTTTTATAAAGTATTTTATATTTTTTGGGAGTTCTTAATGAGAAGAGTTGTAGTAACCGGTATTGGAATGATTAACGCTGTAGGAAATGATAAAGAGAGTGCATTTAAAGCTATTTGTGACGGTGTATGTGGAATTGATACGATAACTTTATTTGATCCTGAAAATTACAGTGTAAAAATTGCCGGTGAAGTTAAAAACTTTGACGCTTCAGAGGTTATGCCTCCAAAAGAGGTTAAAAAAGCCGACAGATTTATCCATTTAGGACTAAAAGCTGCAAAAGAAGCAATGGAAGATGCAAATCTACCTGAAGATACGGATATGACTCGTTTTGGTATAAGTGCAGGAAGTGGTATCGGTGGACTTCCGTCAATCGAAAAAAATTCTGTTATTTTAGAAACTCGCGGTCCAAGAAGAATTTCTCCTTTCTTTATCCCAGGTGCACTTGTAAATATGCTTGGTGGGTTTGTTTCAATCGAACATGGGACACAAGGTCCTAACCTTTCATCTGTAACTGCATGTGCTGCAGGTACTCATGCTGTAAGTGAGGCTGCTAAAACTATTATGTGTAACGGTGCAGATAAAATGCTTGTTGTTTCGGCTGAGTGTGCCGTAACAGGTGTAGGTGTCGGTGGATTTGCCGCTATGAAAGCACTTTCAACTAACAACGATAACCCAAAAGGGGCTTCTCGTCCGTTTGATGCAAATCGTGATGGATTTGTAATGGGTGAGGGTGCAGCTTCATTAGTACTCGAAGAGTATGAAAGTGCTGTCGCGCGCGGTGCAAATATTTACGGAGAGATTATCGGTTTTGGTGAGAGCGGAGATGCAAATCATATCACTACTCCGTCACTAGACGGTCCGGCTCGTGCTATGAAAGCTGCATATAAAATGGCAGGTGAACCGAAAATTGATTATGTAAATGCTCACGGTACATCAACGCCTATTAACGACAAAAATGAAACGGCAGCAGTTAAAGAGCTTTTAGGTGATGCTACTCCGCCAATGAGTTCTATTAAAGGTCAAATTGGTCACTGTTTAGGTGCAGCAGGGGGTATCGAAGCTGTTACGTGTTTAATGGCTATGCGCGATGGAATTATCCCTCCGACTATTAACTATGAGACACCTGATGAAAACTGTGATTTAGATTATGTTCCAAATAAAGCTAGAAAGGCTGAACTTAAAACGGTTATGAGTAACTCTTTTGGTTTTGGTGGAACTAACGGCGTATTGATTTTTCAAAAAATCTAATTTAAGGATTTAATTTGGCTACTTATTTAGACTTTGAACAAAAGATAAAATCTATTCAAGAAGAGATTATATCTGCACGTGTTCGCCATGATGATAATAAAGTTGTTGAACTTGAAGCTAATCTTGATAAATCAGTTGAGAAAATTTACACTAATTTATCAGACTTTCAAAAACTTCAACTGGCTCGTCACTTAGACAGACCGTATGCCTTAGATTATATTAATTTGCTTATGCGTGACAATTATGAGATTCATGGTGACCGTCACTTTCGTGACGATCCTGCTATTTTATGTTATCTTGGATATATAGGCGATGAAAAAGTTATGGTTATCGGTGAGCAAAAAGGTCGCGGTACTAAAAATAAAATCAGAAGAAACTTTGGTATGCCGCATCCGGAAGGATACAGAAAAGCCCTGCGTGCTGCAAAATTAGCCGAAAAGTTTAATATTCCTGTTCTTTTCCTTGTGGACACACCTGGTGCATACCCTGGAATCGGTGCGGAAGAGCGTAACCAATCTGAGGCTATTGCCAGAAATTTACTAGAGTTGTCAGAACTAAAAACTGAAACTATTTCTATCGTTATAGGTGAAGGTGGTTCAGGTGGAGCACTGGCAATCGGTGTTGCAGATAAGTTTGCTATGATGCGTTATTCTGTATTTAGTGTTATATCGCCTGAAGGATGTTCCGCAATTTTATGGAACGACCCGGCTAAGGTTGAAGATGCAACTAAAGCTATGAAAATTACATCTGCAGATTTAAAAAAGTTAGATTTAATTGATGATGTAATAAATGAGCCTTTAATCGGAGCACATCGTGATCGTGACGGCGCCGCAAAAGCTATAGGTGATTACTTTTTAGATGAGCTTGCGAAACTTCGTTCTATGACAGAAGAAGAGCGTATGAGCGCACGCTACGCTCGTCTGACAGGTATGGGCGCTTTTAGCGAATAAAAAATAAAATTAGCAATGCACTTGCTGCGTTGCTTCGCTCGTCATGTACTATTAGTATACTTCCTCGCAAGCGCCTTGCAATTACATCACTACTTTTATTTTAGATATTTTTCTTTTGCCCTTAGCTTGAACCTATGGAACATTTTATTTCTTTTCCTCTTTATAAAGCGGATCAAGTTTCGGTTTTTTCAGCATTTTTGCGTGTTTTGAGAACTTTATTAAATCCTCTACTGTTTTTATTTCCGAATCTATATTTTTCAAACAAAGTTTAAATAGCTCATACGTAGTTAAAACATCGCTCATAGCTCTATGATGCGTTGCATCAGGGTAAAGGTTAAAATACTCGTTCAGATAAGAGAGGGAGTATCTGTATGAGACTATACTTCTTTGTGCCAAATCAAGTGAACAAAGTGAGCGGTTAAGAAGGGGAGGTAAACCGATTTTTTGCATACTAGAGGATATAAAGTTATAGTCAAACTTTACATCATGTGCTACAAATATTGCATCTCCCAAAAACTCTTTAAAGTCATATAAAACTTTTTTCAAATCAGGTGCATCTGTAGTATCATCAGCTTTTATTCCTGTTATTTCGGTAATATGTATATTTATCTCTTTTGTATAAACTAAAGATTCATATCTATCTATAATTTTATTATTTTTGATTTTCAGAGCTGCTATTTCAATAATTTGATGTTTTTCTATTTTTGAACCGTTTGTCTCAATATCAACTATACAAAACTCAGCATCTTCAATTTTTAAAAGCTTTGTAGAAAAATAGTAATAACCTCTATACTTTTCAACACTTAAACCTTGTGACTTCCATAATTCTAAAAAAAAGTCTAAATCATCTCCAAGTTGATCTTTTAGATGTTCTCTCGCTAAACCTTTATTAGCTAGTTTATGAATACTTTTATCGTCTAAAATAAAATTTTTATTTCGCATTGTCGATAAAGTCTTTTACTTTTTTAGGGTCTTTTTTACCGTGACTTATCTCAACTCCGCTACTAACATCTACACCGTAAAAACCGTATTTTTTCACAGATGATACATTATTAGGACTAAGTCCGCCTGCTAAAATTATTTTAGAACAATCAATTCCCTCAAACCATTCTGTATTTATTCTTTTTCCTGCACCGCCGTATGCTTCACAATACGCATCTACAAGTCTATACTCGTCTGAGTGTTTTAAAATGTCCTCTTTGTTTTTTGCACGTATTACTTTTATATACGGTACAAAAAGTTGCTCATAAACTGAGTCTGTCGCTTCAAAATGAAGTTGGGCTAGAGTGCAACCGGATTCTTGAATATACGAGTTTATAACCTGTGCATCTACATTCACAAACAAGCCTACTTTTTCAACAAACGGCGGAAGTTTTGAGATTATTTTTTTTGCATCCGAGGGAGATATATAGCGTGGAGATTTTTCGTAAAATACAAATCCCAGTGCATCTGCACCTGCTTTTATTGCCATCATGGCATCTTCATATGATGTTATTCCACAAATTTTACATTTCATTATATCTGCAGACTCTTTATAGCTTCTTCTTTTGAATCGTGTTTAAAGACATAACTTCCTGCGACAACGACATCTACACCTACAGCTTTTAAAGAACGTATGTTTTTATCGCTAACTCCTCCGTCCACTTCTATTAAACAATTTGGATTTAATTTATTTCTCATTTCATTTAATTTTTTTGCTTTTGCCAGTACACTTTCTATGAAGCTTTGCCCTCCAAAGCCGGGATTTACACTCATAAGTAAAATCATGTCTAAATCCCCAATAAGGTATTCTATTGATTCAGGCGGTGTATGAGGATTTAGTACAATAGCAGGCTTGATGCCGTATGAACGTATTTTTTGTATTAAACGATGAGGATGCTTTTCCTCTTCTACGTGAAAAGAGATATATTCAGGTTTTAAAGGTGCAAAAAGATCTACAAAAAAAGTATTGTTCTCAACCATTAGATGAATATCGAGCGGTTTTGTAGCACATTTTGCAACGCTTGAAACTACAACGGGACCGATTGTCAAGTTCGGTACAAAATGCCCATCCATAACATCTACATGAACAAAATCGCAACCTGCATTACATATCTCTTCAACATCATGTTGAAGATTCCCAAAATCTGCAGATAAAATACTTGGAGCTACCTTTATCATAATAAACCTTTTAAGAATTATTTTGGAATTATATCGAAGTAGTCTTTTTATCTAGTTAAGAAAAATAAAAATTTCTCGTTATCAAAGATGAGATCTACCTGTACACCTTTTTTATCTTGAGCTACTTCTAAAAGTCCATCGATAGAGTGATAAGTTCTTGGAAGTGTTATATTTACACTTACACCATGATCTCCAAGTAAAGATTTCACTTTTCCGCCTACGATATTTACAAGTTCTGCCAAGGTATCTAAAATCATCTCAATATCATCGGTGTTTTCACCTATTAAAAGTTCACATGCTTTTTTAGCTATCTCTTTGGGAAAAACAAGCACGACCATACCGTCGATATCTCCGTAAAAACCTATAGAAGAAGCAATTTTTCCTTCTGTTTCTTTAATATCAATCTTATTTACTTCAACGGCTTCTTTTGCAGCTTCGGAGTTTGTCATCATTTCAATCGTTGCTACGGTTGCATCTATAAAATCAGGCAGTTTGGTAACTATAGCTTTATTTAAAGTTCTTTTATTTTGAATATTAGCGGCACTGCTTGCGCCTAATTCTTCTAAAAGTTTTTTATTTCCTAGTATATCTTCCATTTGAGCATAAAATATAATGCCCGCATCTTCCATGTTCTCCTGAAAAGAATCCTGAACTTTTGTAGAATCTAATCCCACAAAACATATAGTAGCGTTGTATTCGGCTGCACTTGTTGCGAGTCTTGTAAAGAAGTTTAAAGCATGAATATTCATACTTACGACTTTATATGCATCGAAAATAAAAAGTCTAAATCCTACATTTAGTGAGTTTTTATGATATGCGATATTAAACGTATTTCCAATCTCCGTATCTAAAAAAGCGGAAATTGTATAGATTATTGCATTTCCCGTTACTCGGGTAGCTACTTTTTGTCCCATTTGTCCAAGATAAGTGTCTTTGATTATATTATCATAAGCACTTTTGTTAGAACTTTTTTCTTGAAATTCTTCCATAGTTTGACAGACTACGGGATTGTGTCCTGCATCGTGAAGTTCTATTGCCATAGCAGTTCTTTGGGATTTGTCTTCACTAAAAAGCAGTACATTTTTATTTTGGTTTTTAAAACTTGATGAAAAAAGCGAAGCGGTCGCAAAAGTGTTAAAAATAGAAAAATTTGTATTTTCTGCATAAAACTTGGTTATAGCTACATATTTTTTATGGTCTAAGTCACAAAAACCTACCGTTATGCTTTTTGATTGTTTTACTTTTGAAAAAAGTTTTACAAATACATCCAAGCCGTTTTTATTAAAAAAGATAACTTTTTTTAAAGATACCAATACCATGTCAACATTTAACTCAACCGTAGCTTCTATATCTTCAAGGCTAAGAAATGTTGAAGTGTTGTCTCCGTCCAAAAAACCTTGAGGAGAAAAAAGACCGATTCCGTTTTTAACTAATGCTCTCATTCTATCTCCATAACTTGCGCAAACTCTTCATATATATCTGAGACATAATCAATTTGAAAGTCTATAAAATCATTTAAAGTAGCTTCTACAAACATAGGCTGAGATAGCTCATAAAAAAGCAGTAGATGCATCCATTTTGCGAGCATATCTATCTCATGGTTGTTTGATGGATGCAAACCTGATGAACTTAATACGATTTCTGAAATATTTTCAGGCATATCCCATTTATCGGCAATTTGAACACATATATCAAAAAGTGAAGTACCGCAAAGTCTTTGCAGTATAGTGTTATAGTCAAGATTATGGACGCTTCTTAAGAGTTCGACATCTTTTTTAACACCTGCAAAAAGAGCTTCCGAAACTATGATACTGGCAGGTAAAAGAGTTATGGCACTCTCAATATCTTTATCGACTATATTTAAATGTTCTAATATTTTTTTCCATTTTATAGATAGATTTACCTGTAATTCTGAAAATGATTTTTCATTAAGTTTAAATAGTTCCCATTTTTTTGGAGATAGCAATGTTAACATATAGTTATAAAGTGTTTGTTGCGAAGCTGGCAAACCGAGTATTCCAAATATCTGCCCGATATCACTGACTTTATTTCTAAAACCGTATAGAGGCTTATTTACTAAATCGCTTAAATAAGATTTTAACGCTAAATCTTGTTCTGCAATTTTTGCGGCTTTAGAGAGTTCCCCGTTATTTACCAACATCATAGTAGCTTGTAGTATTTTAGGTGTCGGTGGGATTTTTTCTATAAATAAATCAATGTCTTTTTTAGTTACCATATATACGCTTTTTGTAAAATTGGTAAATTTTAACTATATTTAGATAAAATGATGATTAATTAATATTTTATTATATGTGTAATTTTCTTTAAGTTGAAGTTTTGCTTCAATTTGATATAATTCGCAACTTTAAAATTCAAATAAGGATTTCAGATGGCTAGAAGATGCGCTATCAGTGGCAAAGGCCCAATGAGTGGAAACAATGTTTCTCACGCTAAAAACAGAACAAAGCGTCGTTTCTTACTAAACTTAAGAACAGTAAGAATTACACAGGAAGATGGAACAACTAAAAAAGTAAAAATCTCTGCTAGAGAATTACGTACACTTAAGAAAAACTCTTAAGGTACAAAGGAAAAAAATATGAATCTTTTACAAAGGATTCGTAAATTTCTACATTGGGAGGCTACTCCCAAACCACACGTAAAACTTCTACCGGAAGTTTATCCTCACTTAAAAGCGTTTCGTTTACCGCTGATTTTTACCGTAATGACCATGATGATCGGTACTATGGGTTATGTCGTAATTGATGACTTTAAACTTATGGATGCTATCTATCAAACGGGTATCACTTTTACAACCGTAGGTTTTGGCGAAATAGCTCCTGTTTCCAATGCAGGTCGTATATTTACGATTACGCTTATTATTGCTGGTTTTGCGGTATTTTCAAGTGCGATAGGTATTTTAGTAGCGGAATTAAACAGAGGAAATATAGTTGCCATATTAAAGGAGCGTAGAATGTTATATAAGATTGCAAGACTTAAAAAACATTTTGTTGTATGTTATCATAATGATTATACTTTGGAAGTTACAAAAGAACTTCGTAAAAACCATATCCCTTTTGTAGTTGTTGACCCAAGGGAAGAGATACATCAATGGGCAATAGAACATAATTATCCTACATACTTAAAGGCAGAACCTCATGCGGAGATGACTATGTTAAAAGCACATCTTGCATCCGCAAAAGGTTTGATAACTCTTTCGGATTCAATGGCTGATAATATTGCTCTTATCGCATCCGTGAGGTTATTTGAAAAAGAACATCATTTGCCTCGCCCGTATTATATTATCTCATCGGCTGAACTTATTAGTGATGTGGAAAAACTTAAAAAACTTGGAGCCGATACGGTTGTGTCTCCAACTAGGCTTACTGCTCAAAGGGTTAGTGCTATGGCAGCAAGACCTGATATGGAGAACTTGTTAGAAGAGTACCTGTATAAGAGTGATAACCCTATAGATATGCAAGAGATTGAAGTGCCAAAATACTCGTGGGCAGTTCTAAAAAAATTAAAAGAGACACACTTAAGACAGATAACAAATACTTCCGTTGTTGGAATTACGAAAAAAGACGGTAAATTTATATCCGTACCAAAGGGTGACGTACTTATTACAAGTGAGTGTAAACTACTTGTAATCGGAACACAATCAGATATTGCAACGACAAAAAGTTTATTAAGAAGAAAAAATAAGCCTAAGGAGCTTAGAATTGTATAAATTAACTTATTTAGACAGCGGTGTATGTAGTAGTGAAGGTTTTTTTGCAGACGGTGTTAGTGCAGGATTAAAAGCAAACTCTGCACTGGATATGGCGTTTATATACTCGGATGCACCTTGTGATGTTGCATCTGTATTTACGACAAATAAGATGGCGGCAGCACCTATAAAACATTTTAAAGCAAAGGGTGACTTTCAAACTAATTTCGTACTTATAAACTCTAAAAATGCAAACGCTATGACAGGTGTTGCAGGTGTTAAAGATATAGATGAGATTATGCAAAATTTTTCTGATAAACTAAACCCTGTTATGAGTTCAACCGGTGTAATAGGGGTAAGACTTCCAAAAGAAAAAATAATAGCGGGAACTAAACTTTTTGATATAACTCAAAAAAATCCTTCAAATGCGGCACGTGCTATAATGACAACTGACAGTTTTTCAAAAGAGTGTGCATACAAAGTCGAACTTGACGATGGAAGCAGTTTTAGCATTGGTGCTATGGCTAAAGGTGCGGGTATGATTAATCCTGCAATGGCTACTATGCTTTGTTTTATAACTACAGATGCAGATGTACCGGCACACGAGATGCAAAAAATCTTAGATGAAGCTACAAAGACCACTTTTAATGCTGCAAGCGTTGATGGAGATACATCTACAAACGACACGGTAATGGTTCTTGCAAATAAAAAAAGCGGTGCATATGATAAAGAAGCTTTTGCAGATGCTCTTTATAAAATCATGCTTTTTTTAGCTCGTGAAATGGTGCGTGACGGAGAGGGTGCTACAAAACTCGTAACTTATAACGTAACGGGTGCAAAAGATGATAAAGAGGCTGAAATAGCTGCAAAAGCACTCTCAGACTCACTACTTGTAAAAACTGCACTTTACGGGGAAGATCCAAACTGGGGTCGTATAGCATCTACCATAGGAGCTAGCGGAGTTGCATCTGACGAGATGAGCTTGAAAATCTCTTTTGATAATGTATGTGTGTATGACAAAGGTGAAGTTTACTTTGATGCAGAGATGGAGAAAAAAGCTGCCATAGTTATGACGCATAAAAAGTTTACAATAAATTGTGATCTCGGAATAGCTAAGGGGAGCTTTAAAGCATACGGCTGCGACCTTGGATATGAGTACGTTAAGATAAATGCAGATTATAGAACTTAGTTGTCATTTCTAAGAACTAATGTTACTCGTACATAAACAAATGTTACTGGAGGATTTGAAAATTGTCAAAAAACGATTCAAAAATCCTCGACTTTTTTTCTAAATATAAAAACCAACCTTTTGAATTTGTCATAGTTACAGACATAAATATTCAAGAACATCCAAACTACTACAAAGCTATTTTTAGAAACATAGAAACTAATTTATTTCACTCTACACCTATGACACCAGAAATGATGCGTTATAAATATAAAGTTGGGCATGTATATACTAATGGTAAACACGTTGGACAAAATAAAACACTATTAAAAGGTGAGTTTTTTGTAAATATAAATACAAGTATACAGCTAATGGAACTTTCAGATATTATATATAATGAATCAAACTTTTTAAGTGATAATGATTTAAAAGAGTCTTTTATGAGACAGTATGCCCATGTAGAGGAACAAGATGATTGTACGTTAGTTATACCGTGCTATACAATAGCGAACAGATTTTATTTTATTTCATCATCTATGAAGCATGCAATTATGAGTTCAACTTTGGGAGAACTTTATTATGAGGGGAGCTTTAGAAATAAAACAGAAGATGACCAGACAGTAGTTAAACTTCATATAAAAAGAAAAGCTGGGAAAAAAGATTTACCATTTTTATGCAGGTTTATCGGTAGTTCATTTGCAAGAAACAGACTGGAGTATGTTGGAAATCAGAAGTCTTTGTCAAATGATGAATATCAACCAATAAAAGCTCAATTTCCAAGTAGAAATGCATTTAACATATATGCTTCATATATATACATAGGCAATGACAGAAGAGGTAAACCAAAGTATCTTGTTTTAAATATACATTCTGACAATGCGCCTTTTGGATTTGATAAAGTTTACTATAAACAATATAGTGAAAATGTAGATCCGCAAGATTTAGATCCAGAAGAGTATATACCACCTAAAAAATCTAAAAAAAGATTCAAAAGAAAAAAACCAAAAAGAGACAATAAAGTATATACTGGTACACCATCAAGTGACTATGCTAAGCATAAACTTTATACACATACAGAGGAATATTATAACAATAAAGTAGCAGTATTTGGCGAAACATTATATAAAGAAGGTGAAGCTGAACCATTGAATAAACATATACCTGGAAAAATAGGTAACAGTTTTGAAAAACCAGCTGCTGATGGTGATAAAAAGCTTGGTGAAACAGAACAAACAAATGATGATAAAGAAGCTAATAAAGAGAAAAATATATTTAACCTGGAAAATTTTTATCAATTTTATGAAGCTTTACTAACATTTGCATATGTTGAAGGTTCAGAATTGGTAGGACCAAATGATATTAGTTTGATAAAAAACAATAAGAAAAAAGGCAATAAGTCGAAGTCAAAAAAAGACGGAGATGATAGTAAAAACAGAAGGTTCCTATTTGGTGAACTTTCATATGACCAGAAAGCAGTGTATATAGTCGAAATAGAACAAGATGATAGTTGGGGTCCATCTACTTGGATTTTTTACACAGATGAGAGTATAGAGCCGTATACTGCTCATAATATGAAAAGCATAATTGAACATTATATTGAAAAAGATTTTAATTATAAAGAACTTACTAAATATGTTTCCGATAATTATAAGTTGTCTTTTGAAAGAAAAGACCATAAAAATGGTGATTTAGATGATGATAGTATTGAAAGATGGTGTGAGAGTGTTTTGAAAAAATTAATATAGTAATCTACTACATACTTAATTTAAGAATATAAATGCATCTTCAGGATTATTTTAGTTTATGATATTTATAATGCTTATGTTTGAAAGGTAAATTAATGGATTATAATATAGTTGATTATTCGAGTGAATATAAAGGCTTGATGCAGTTTAACAAAAATAAAAGTGAATATATACATCAGTGGTATTCATTTGTAGAAGGTTATTCAAAAGAATTTATAGAAAGTATTTTAAATGAGTTGAATTATACTCCACTACATTGTTTAGAACCTTTTGCTGGAAGTGGTACAACACCATTAGAGTTACAGAAAAAAAAGATAGCTTGTACTTCTTTTGAAGTTAATCCATTTATGCATAAGCTTGCTACAACTAAAATGGAGACAAGATACACAACTAAGGCATTTATTAGAAGTAGTAAGTTAGTTAAAGATATTATTGAAGACTCAGCTATATCAATGACATTAGTTTATGAAAAATTGAGTATACCAAAATATAAAACTATAGTAGAAGGTGATCAATTAAAAAAATGGATGTTTAATAAAGATATTTTTGATACATTTATGAAAATAAAATATGCTATTTCATTTGTAAAAGATTCTAAATATAAAAATATTTTTGAAATCGCATGTGCTTCACTATTACTAAAATATAGTAATGTATATAGAAATGGAAAATGTTTAAGTTATAAAAGAGATTGGAAAGATTTAGATTTAAAAAAAGAAGACTTATTATTTGAATTTTATGAAAAGTTAAATATAACAATTTTAAATGATATAAAAAAGTTAAATGAGTTAACTAAAAATGAGTTGGTAAGTAATAAACAAAATTGTTATTATGGTGATATACGAAAGTCTATAGCTACTCTTAAAGATAATAGTGTTGATTTAGTTATAACATCTCCACCATATCTAAATACAAGAGATTATACAGATATATATATGATAGAACTATGGATGCTTGATTTAATTAAGGATTATGATTCGTTAAAAAAATTAAGAAAAAGTACTTTGAGATCTCATGTTCAAGTTGCATATGATGATTTAACACCTTTAAAAATTGATATTTTGACAAATGTTGTTGATGAAATAAATAAACATAAAAATAAGTTTTGGAATAGAAATTTATTGAATATGATTATAGGATATTTTGAAGATATGAATATTTTATTTTATAACCTTAGCAAGAAGTTAACTAATTATGGAAAAATATATTTTAATGTTGCAAATTCTTCTTATTATGGTGTTTTAATAGAAGTTGATAAAATAATAGCTGAGATTGCAAAACTGCATGGATTTAAAATTGAAGAAATAAGAATTGCAAGAGAAATATCTCCAAGTGCACAACAAAAAGAAGTTGGCAAACTTCGAGAAAGTGTAATAGTAATTAAAAAATAATTAAGCCTTATTTTTGTAAAGTTAATTCTAAATAATAAAAAAGGTTAAATTTAATTGAGTTCAATAAATCTTCCAAAAATAATATCTTTTAAGGTGTCTAGATACTTTTATTCTTTGTTTGCATCAAATACAGAGTTGGATTTATCTTTAGAAAATTCTTTAAATATATTAATAGGTAAAAATAGTATAGGAAAGACTACTACTATAGAATTACTGTTATATGCTATAGTAGGTGAATATAATAATAAATTTGAATTTGCTAATAATAAGAATAATAAAGAAATTTCTATTAGTAATAAAAAATTCTTATCTAGAATGAAAAAAGAAGAAAATAACACTGTTGAGATTCATTTTAAACTTTTTAACTCATTAATCGAAATTAAGAGAGAAATAAGAACTAATAAAATTATTAATTTAAAATTAAATAATGATAATGTAGAAGAAAATGATTTAAATAGTTTTTATAAAAATGAAGTTGAAAAACTATCTTGTATATCCTTTGATAACTTTGTATTTTTAATGAAAGAGTTTTTAGTACTAGAAGAACAAGATGATTTTTTATTATGGAATGAAAGCATACAAAATAAGTTGTTTTTAATGTTTTTCGATTGTGATGAACAAAAATTTAATAATATTACACTAGATATAAAAAAGAAAGATTCAGAAAAAAGGCAAGAACAGCATCACAATGCTAGTATTAAAAAGACACTTGATAAAATTAATGACAATATAAGTAAGATAGCAAATAAAGAAAACGTAAATATATATGATCCAAAAAAACTTAAATTTTTAGAAATCAAGTTGAAAAAAGAAGAGGATAATATTAAGACACTAAAAGAGGGATATGAGAAAGTTTCTTCAAAACATAATAGAGAACAAAAAACATTTTTTTCAATTCAAGAAGAATATGAAAATTTACAATCTGAAATACTTAAATTAGAATCAAAATTCTATAAAGGTACATATAACAAATATTTACATTTTTATCATAAGCTAGATAACTATAAAATATGTTCTTTTTGTACAAATCGTATTGGGACATCTACTGTAATTAGATTGAATGGTATTAAGAAAGCATCACATTGTCCAATGTGTGACAAAGAAATAGAACTTTTAAAAAATGGAAAAGAGTTTTCTAAAGATAAATTGGATGAGTTAAATAGTTTAAAAAGCAAAGTAGATTATAGTTATGATAATTTAATTAATCAAAAAAATATTAAAGATAAAATTAAAAGAGAACTAGAAGTTTTAAAAGAAAGTATTAATAGTGCTTCTGAAACTATAGAAAATATAAAAGAGGAATTAATAAGTGAAAAACTTATAAAACTTGAATATGAGCAAAATAATAGCGATATATATAATAATCTAGAATATATGACTGAAGTTTCTAGAATGAAAACTCTAAAAAATGAAATTAATGAAAGAGAATCAAATATAAAAAAACTAGATAAAGAATTAAAAATATTAGAGAAAAATTTGGAACAGTATTATAAAGATATTGGTGACAATTATAAAAGTGAACTAGATGAGTTCTTGGAAATATTAAATAATAACACAAAAGTTTATTTTGAAAATAAAGATGTTGTATTTGTTATTGACGGTATTACTAAAACAGATGTACTTGGGCAATCACTAGCACATAATAAATTCGTAGAACTATCAAAAATATTACCAGTACTTGAAAAAATTGTAAAGAATGATGCAAAGTCACTAAGTACATCTGAAAGATTGATTACTGAATATATTTTTAGATTATCACTTCTAGAATATTTAGAAAAAAAGTATAACATAGAATCTTTTTTTATTTTAGAGACTAGTGAAGGTTCATTTGACTATTTAAATATAGACTCTTTAGCTAAAACAATATATGAATTATCAAACAAAATACAATCTTCATTGACAGTTGTAACAAATTTACATGACCCTTATTTCTTAAAAAAATATGCTACGGAAGAAAATACATATAGTTTTATAAAATTAATGGATAATACAGAACCTATGAAAATAGAGTTAGAAAATAAAATTAACTCCATAATAAAGTCAAATAATGATTAACTATGAAAAAGCTAATGAAGTATTATTTGTACTATATGCTTTAGATGAACAAGAAAAAGATTTTAAAGCTTCGAAGATAAGTATTCAAAAAATAGTTTATTTGGCAAATATATTATTACCAATAAAAAAAATAAGTTTAGCAATATGTGAATTTATAACATATCATAGAGGACCTTTTTCAAGTGAACTTCAGAATATATTAGATCAATTAAGTATGTTTGGATTAATAGATATTATAGATTTTGAAAAACATGAAATAAAAGACAATATTAGTTATATAAATTATAAAATAACAGATTTAGGCAAAAAATTAGTAAGTGATTTAGTTCAATATAAATATCAGAAAGAAAAATATACCTGGTTCAATATAATATGTAAGGTTTCAATATTGTATACAGTTAAACTAAAGTATTTCGATAATCTAGATGGTATTGTAAAACTAGTTTATCAAGACCCAACTTTTTTGTCTGCTAGAAATACTGAAAATAAGATTGAATTAATTGATATTGAAAAATTTCCTCAAACAAAAGAGCTTATAGATATATGTATTAGAGAGTATGCCGATAAAGATTTCACACAAGAGTACTTATTTGAAATGATTGTATTGACTATGTTTGAGTTTTATTATTCAAAGTATTTAGAGACAAAGGACGATAAATATGCTTGATAGTCATAGGTTAAAAAAGATATTGGAAAGTCCTTCAAATAAAATATCAAAAAATTTTAATACAACTTATTCACCTGTACAAATAATAGAATTTCTAGTTAACCTTAAAGAACTTTTTACTAGTGAAAGTTATAAAGATATTGAAAAAAAGAGAGCTATTCTAATTTTAGTTAATGAGTCAGAAGTAAAAAATTTTACGTATAATATATTTGATGATTTTTTTGATTTATACATTAAAAAAATGCACAATAAATTTATTATTGATTTTCATGGAAATATAACTTTAAGTGATAAAGAAAAAGTAGAAAATATATTGGATGATGATTTAATATATGAGGTGTCTGAAAAAGAAGAATTTTCTAATAAATTATTTATTATTATTGATAATTATCAAATTGAAATATTTCATAATTCGAAAAGGATGACAATCTTTAATAATATTAATGATATATTTAAATTGGGTAGAAAAAAAGATAAATATGCTTTGAATATAAAAGATTATAAGCGTTTAATTAATAACCATTTTTCCTCTGAAGTATTAGATGAAAAAAAAGTCAATTATTGGCATAATAAAAATGATAGAATTCTTTTAAATAAACCAGAAAAGTTTTTCCATAAGAGTTTAGTTTCTTATTTAATGTTAAATGTAATAGATGCAAAAGTATTTAGTGAAGTATCAAATAACAGAACTAATGATAGTTTAGATATATGTGCTGTTGATTATGATAGTAATGAACTGTATTTATTTGAAGTTAAATGGACTGGTGAATCTATAAATAACAAAGGAAATAATACAACTTACAAACTGGATACTCTTTGCAATGCTTTCAAGCAATTAAATATATATTTAAATAATAATACTGAGTCTAAAAAAGGTGTACTAGTGGTATATGATGGAAGTAAAACAGATGAAAAAGTATATTGTGATTTCACAGAAATAGATGATTTAAATGTAAGTTTAGACAAAGAGGCTATTAAATTGTATCTAAATTCAGAATCAGCTTCTGTAAAGTCAAAGCAGTCCTCTAATAAAAAGAAAACATAATAACAATTAGGTATATGTTAATAGCTTTTTAATCCATTATAAATACTATAAAAATTACATCCTAGTAGTTTTGTTAAGTTTGCTTTGTTAATCTCTTTCCCTATTGATTTTAAATGTTTTTTTGCAGCTTTAACTTCTTCTTTTGTTACTGTCATACTATGTGGAATATATCTAGGTGTTATTTTATTTACAATGTTGTCGTACCAAAATGGAACATACTTCATTTCATCAGTCATATCGTAATGGGTCAGCTTGTTTTCGATGATATATTCTTTTAGGTTACAAGGATAGTTGTCAAATATATACATTATAAGCCCATATAGAGCTGATTGTCCTCTAGAGTTTACTCTTTTGTTAATAGGATGGTTTGTATTGCTTTGTGTGGAGTGTTTTACTATTTTGTATAGTGGATGTTTATCTATGAACTTATGTTTTGAATCTAATAGTATAAGTTTTGAAAGCTTAGCAAAGACTTTGAAAAATAAAAACGAATAGATAGGTTTATCATCAAGTTGTATATACCCATTTTTGACTACATTAAGTATCTTGTTTTGATAAACTATGGTTGATTTATATTTTCGATGTAAAGGTAGTCTTCTAGCTTTTTTAAGATCAAAACCACATTTATGACAAAACTCATAAGTAAGTTTATTTGTATACATACTAGATATGTCTAGTTTAGATTTACATTCAAGGCATTCTTCATACATATGACATTTATGCTTATGGCAGATGTTATAAAAAGCTATACGCCAAGTCTTTCTAAAGTAAGGGACTTTATTTTCTCTCAAACATACAGGACAAAATTTCATTTTAGATAGGAACATATTAGGATTGTCAAATATGTTTTCTTGTAGATATCCAGAGTATGTTTTCAACATCAGCTTCTTTATATCAATTTTATTATTTGTCTTTTGTTCTATAGTTTTGATCATATGTTCATCTAGAGTGATATCAGGTTCTGTAGTAAAAAATGAATAGTGTCTAAAGTCTAAATACTGATTTACAAAGGTATGAGGGTGTGTTTTATGTGCATATGCAGTACGTACTAACCAAGAAGTTAATGTCTCATCTTCAAATGGTATAGGAATAATTAAAAAGTTTTTTTGTTTTAAAACCGGGTTGTTCAGTTTCTTTATCATACGTCTTTTAGCTCTGTTGATTTATCAACATTTTCTAGTGTATTAAAGTCACACTCTTTTATCTCCTTTATAGTGACTCTTTCACTTCCAGTTTCTATAGCATATATAGCTGCAGACTTTACAATGTTGACAATTTCACCTATATATCCCTTACTCATTTCTAAAATTTTTTTTGCATCATCTTCGTTTAAAATTGTAGACTCTTTTTTTAAAGGTAATCTGCTTACTATGGTAGCCAATAAATTGATATAGTCTTCATTCATTTTCCATTTAGTTAAATACTCAGGTCTATAGCGACTACTTATTTGCTCTTCTGTACCTACTGCACGTAAGGCATCCTTTACGCCTGCTAACACTATAGGTATTTTTAGCTCAGTGCTTAAATCTCTAATAGTGCTCATAATTTGCAGTTGTTTAACTGTAGGACCTTTTAAAATATTATGTATCTCATCTATCACCAATACTTGTACATTTAAAGCTTTTAGATAGTAATTTACCAAACCGCCTTTTATGTCAACTGTGTCTTTTGATTTAAAAGGAACATTTAGTTTTTGTAATATTATGCTGTAAAGTCTAGTTTCACTTGGACTTCTAGGTGCTATTATTGACAATACTGGTATGCCTATACCTGTATACCTCTCAAAATATTCATCAGTTACCCAGTTTGGTTTTTCACCTTCTAGGTTGTAGTCATAAGGAGGGTGCTTGTCTATAAACTCTTGAAGAAGAGTAGTCTTACCATTGTTTGAACCACCAACTAGCAACATACTTATTGTTCTTGTTTTACCAGGCCCATATTTATATAGCTTTTCTAACTTTTCAAGTATACGTTCGGCTATAGGATAATCTATCCAGTACTCTTGTTCTATATACTCTATACGCTCTTCATCAGATTTTGTAAGCACTTTTTGAGTCTTTGCAGATAGTTCGATGCTCATTATTTTTCTTTCACATTAAAGAGTTTAATGTTAGCAAATAGGTCGCTAGATTTATTATCTTCCTTTTTCACTACTGTCTCTTTTATAGTTTCTGTAGGTTCATTTTCTTTGGCAGCTTCTTTTTTCATTTCAATGTCTACCATTTTATGAGACTTACTTTTTCTAAGCTTATGTTTTTTAGTTTTCTCTTTAGCTTCTTTTTCAATCTCTGTAAGCCTGTCATATGCATCAAAGATATCATCTTCATTATAATCTTTGATATTTTTTTCTTTGAGGTATCTTTTAGCTACAAGCATATCCCAGAGTGTCATTTTAGGTGCATGTAGTTTTCTGTAGTTGAGCTCAAAATACTCTTTTATTTCAGGATCAAAGAAATATAACTTTTGTATGTTAAGTGGGTCTCTTTTAACTTTAAACTTTAGTTTATTACCTTTCTCATCAGTCTTATTAATCCAGGTTCTTAATACATCTGAATAGTAAGTAATCCCATCTAAAGTAATACCGTTCTTTTGAGTAGTTCTATAATAAGTTGGCAGCAAGGCAATTCTTATAGATTCAGGATTTTCAATGATAGGTGGTATTCCCGTTCCTGGGTTTTCATCATCTCCAAATATACCTATTTTATATTTTTGCTTTGGTGTCATACCAATGCCATGATGAATTCTATTGTGATATACATTTACAATGAATTCTGTAACCCACTTAGTTATTTCATCCAAGGTAAAAGTTGCATTTTTTACAGAGTCATACTCACCTTTATCGACAATATTAGATTTAGTAGAACCTGGCAAGTCATGTATCTTTTTATTGATAGTTCCTAATACACGCTCGACATGTGCACCGTATTGAGGGCGTCCAACTGGACGTCTTGTCATTGACATTCCAAGTTCATCACAAACTCGCTGCATGTCAAGCCCAATCAGGTCCTTACCATTGTCCACTGCATATTTTGAAGGAATTCCATAAATCTCCCATTCACCTTTTATGCCTTGCTTTTTTAGAAAGTCATCTTTAGGTAAAAAGGCATTGTATAAACACTGACTTACACTAAAGTACCCTGGTGCTTGAAGTGAGATATAAAAGCCGGCAACCATCCTTGAATATATATCTATAGCAAGTGTTAAGTAAGGTCTGCCTATAGGTTTTCTAAAGATAGGGTCAACAACTATAATATCAAGTGGTGTATGATCTACCTGATAAACCTCTAGTGGAAAGTCACCCTCTGGGTATTCACCCTCAAAGTTTCCATACTCCTCATTTGCTTTTTTAGAACTAAACCTTTTTTTCAGAGCAAACTTCGGATCAATTGCTTTTATTCTGTTTCTAACAGTTTGATGGTTTGGTGGAGTAAGATTGGACTTTTTACACTCTGATTTAATCGTGTCATATATCTTTGAAAAGCCTATCCTTTGTTTAGTTAGATATAGCTCTTCAATTACATCTTCAATGATCTTATTTACAAGTGGATCTAAACGATTACCTTTTTTACCACGTTTGTGTTTATTTGAGATCAGAGAGCTTACCTTTTCAGATGTTTCATAGTCCTTGATCCACAAGTATATTGTCTTTGCCGTAACTTTTTGTTGCTCAGCTACTTTTTCAACTTCACTTCTAGTTTTTTTTCTAAACACAAGCTCTTTAATAGCTTCATACTTTTCTTTAGCCTCATTCCATTCTTCATCTGTAAAAGTGTCTAGTTGAACCTTATCTTCTACAGGCTTAGAAGACAAGTCTTTTATTGCTACATCTATAATTTCAAACTTGTTATCGAGGGGACGTATGGAGAGTGTTTTAAAATCAATAGCTTTAACTATTTCATACTCTTTGTTTTGGTAGAAAACTTTTGAGCCAATAGATAGACTTAGTTTACTCATTTATAGCTCCTAAGTTTATTTTAGATAGCTTAGTTATTTTTTCATTCATATCTATGAGAGTTGGATTGTCAAATACTTTCTTCCAAACATATGGCATTATCATCAGTTGCTCTTGTTGATTTGTTGTTATATCTTCTAGCAGGGAATTAACTGAGATTGAAGTGTCATAGTTATTTATAGCTGTTTCAACTTTATCTGATAGCTCTTGATTTTCTTGTAAAAAAGCATATTTATATAAAAATGCGCAGTTTTTCATATAGATGGTATCTAATATTACATCTGTCAAAACATCAAAAGGGTGGTGCTTTTGTTTAGGTACTTCATTTTTTAGAATAAATAGTTTATGTTGTAGGTCTTCATCAGAATCTATTTCATCTTGATATTTGACTTCGAATAATTTTTGAGAGCCGTCTCTATAAGTTACCAATATATCAGGGGTGTATCTAGTTTTTACACCATTTAGTTGATAGTACATATGATATGGTTGTTCTGCATAAGAAGCAACATTCTTATCAAATTCAAAATACAGGAACCATTCTCTCTCAAGAATAGAATCAAAAGCCTGTTGTCTATCGTTTTTATAGCTTTTAAAATAACCGACACATGAGATATAACTTTTCTTTAGTTTTCTGACTGGCATAATAAAAATTATACCATAAATGAAAATTATTTTAAATGTAAATTAAATAACATTAATTAGTATAAAAATAAAGATATTAATGTTTTAAAATATATATAGACACATTTATTTTTAGAAAATTGTATACGCAAAATTTGTGTTTGGAATCCATCTAACTTCAATATATTCATGCATCAATATATTTTTTTGTTTTACTTTTTTTTGTATTTTTTCTTTAACAACTTGTTTGCTATTTTCTCTCTTATGTATACCAATATTCCAAAAACTTCTGAACTGAGTACAAGACTGCTTTGCACTATCTACTTTTATAATATCATCTATCATTTTTGCAATGCACGTTTCTGTACTGGAGTGTTGTTTTAATTCCACTGCAATATAAGAGTCTTTTTTAGTGTTTTTTTGGCGAACTAAGAAATCAACAGCCATTTTTGATTTATATTTGCTTTTACGTTTATCCATGTAATATTGTTCTTCTCTATACCATTCAGATACATTGTAGTGATTGTCTAAATAAGATGCCAATTCTATTTGAAACCAAATTTCCCAGCCTGTTATGTAACATTCGTCAATTACGTTTAATTTGTTTTGTATTGAAGTTTGCTTAACAAAACCATCCATAATTGAAATAATAAATTTAAAATCTTTAATCATATATATCTCTTAACTAAATTTCATGAAAACTATATTATAGTGTTGATTATAAAAAGATAATTTTAAGGCAAATAATGGATATTTGTGAACAATGTTTTGAAAGTAATAGTGTTTCAAATCATATTATAAGTACAGGTAAAAAACTCAAAACACCTGTGAAGTGTAGTGAATGTGGCAATTATACATTATATAGATTAAATGATATCAAATTAAAAAATGATGTTCAAAAGATAATAAGAAGCTTTTATGAACATGAATGGGAACATGGTTTAGTTGGAAGTGCTGGCATGATTGCTAAAGAAGAAGGTGATGATATTGGATTATATTTACCAGGTTTAATGACCTTAAAAGATATTTGTTATATGTTATTTGAAATAGACTGCGATGAGAGGTTTTATGAATTATTAAAAGATTATGATACAGATGGAGAATCTGAATTTGATCAGTCACCGGATGAAGAAAGTTGGCTTGATATGGGTTGTAAATGGGAAGGTAGTGACAATATAGGTCTTGAATGGGAAAAATTTTGTGAAAATGTAAAGCATAAAGCCAGATTTTTTGACCATTCAGGGTATAGTAGAATATCAGAACTTTCTAAGCTCAATAAGACATTTGAAACTTTGTCTATTGAAACAAACAAAACATTATATAGAGCTAGAAAAATAACTTCTGAGATAGTTTTGCAATTAATAGAAAAAAATGCAGCTAAAGAACTTGGAAAAGCACCTTTTCATCTTGCTGGATTAAATAGGTTTAGTCCAAATGGAATTCCTTATGTCTATTTATCAGAGGAAAAAGAAACTGCTATGCTAGAAATAAGACTGCAAGAGGGTGAAGAATGTGCAATAGGAGAATTTCAAACAAGTACTTTGAATTTAGTTGACTTGAGGAATGAAAATTTAGAACAAATACGACAAAATCCATTCTCAGAAAAACATACACCAGAATTGATTTGCAGTTATAACTATATACAAGGTTTTGTATTTAATATCAGTAAGCCAATTAAAGATAGTGATAAGCACTTAGATTATATACCTACTCAAATAGTATCTGAATATATTTGGTCATTAGGATATGATGGTTTTATTTTTGATAGTAGTTTGTGTGATGGGGATAACTATGTTTTATTTGATGAAAAATATACATACTATGATTATGAAGTTTTAGCATATTAATTAAAAAAAGGTTTTATGAATTATGAATAGAGAAGAACTTAGGTTAGAAAAACTTAACAATATATTAATTGGAAATAAAGATGCTTCTGGACGTATTGTATATGATGTATATGCAAGATCAGAAGAGTTTGTAATATATTCAGTGCAAGACAGTGGAATGATTGAAGGCATAGCAGTAATTATTGAAGAAAAAAAAGAAGGTGATTTGGTACCTACAAATAATTTTCAATCTGTAAAGGGTGAGTTTGATAAACTTAAAGCTGTATCATTTAAAGCTACAAATAAATCTTATTCAGCAAGAGTGGCACATGCTTTATCTGTAGCTATTTTTGGAGAGCCTGATAAGGCAAAAAAAATACTAGAAGATATACATGCAAATATTGAAGATGTATATAAAGAGCTTGTAATTGGAAAACTAATTTATATTTTTGGTGCATTTTTAATTGCAGTATTTTTTAGTAGTGTAAGTATATTCTTATATGTTTGCCAGCCAGAATTTATTATACAGGAAAGACCAAATTTTTATAATTTATTTTTAGTATGCTCTATGGCTACTTTAGGTGGCTTAATCTCAGTTTCAAGAAGCATAACGAAGATAAATGTAGATAAAGGACTAGGAAAATGGCCATATTTTGTCTATGGGATAGAAAGAAACGTATTTTCTATTTTAGGTGGAGTTTTTATATTTTTACTTATTAAGGCAAATTTATTATTTGGGTTTATTAATTCTTTAGATAATCCACTTTATGGATTATTGACATTTGGTTTTCTAGCAGGTTTTAGTGAAACTCTAATCCCAAATGCTTTGAAAAATCTAGAGAATAAAGCAAACAATGAAGCAAGTAAATAATATCTAATTTTCCAGTAACATTTATTCTTAGAAATGACATTAGTTGTCATTTCTAAGAACTAATTCTATAAATATAAACTAAGTTATTTTATTAATTTTCATTATAGATAAAGATGTTACCATAAAAATGTGTTTTTAAGTTTTTTTAAATGTATTCAAATTACATGAAGGAGAAAATTATGGTACACAAATTAATAAAACTGCCTTATGCAGATGACGCATTAGAACCTTTAATGTCTGCAGAAACATTAAGATACCATCACGGTAAACATCATGCTACTTACGTTAATAAACTAAATGATTTAATCGTCGGTACGGAGTTTGAATCAAAGAGTTTGGTTGAAATAATCAAACATGCCGATGGTGCTATCTTTAACAATGCAGCACAAGTATATAATCACGACTTCTTTTGGACAGTGTTGTCTCCCAAAGCAACAACTCCCTCGGTAGCACTCGACTCAATTATAACTTCACAATTTGGTTCTATGGATGAGTTTAAAAAAGCTTTTATTGAAAAAGGGCTTACTCTATTTGGTTCAGGTTGGGTATGGTTATGTATTGATGAGCATGATAATCTTCATATTGTAGCTACATCAAATGCGGACAATCCAATACGTTCGGGCTTAGTCCCATTAATGGTTTGTGATGTTTGGGAACATGCATATTACATTGATTATAGAAATGTTCGTGCAGATTATCTGGAAGGTTATTGGAAGCTTTTAAACTGGAATTTTATATCCTATAATTATTCAAACCATGAAAAACATAGGGGTGATTATTTTTCAAATTTTTGTAAGGATAACACTCCATATTGTGATTATGTAGATCAGTTAGAACAAATGGATGAGGTAAGAAGCTAATAAAAAACTTATAAAGGAGCTGTTATGACACGTAGAAGTTTTTTTCAGTATATGTCTTTATTGGGTATTACTACATTTAGTGCAACTAATTTGGAAGCAAAAGGAACAAAGGAGCAGTATAGATATATAGAAACACCAAAAGACGGTAAAAAGTGTTCTATGTGTATGCATTTTATTCCTAAAAAAAATGAATGTAGAATGGTTAAAGGTTATATTTCTCCGGAAGGCTATTGTGAAGCATTCTATATTGACCCTAGAAAAAAATAGATATCTTTACGCTGTATTTAATAAAATAAGGGATATTGTATGACACTAGAAGAGTTAAGCCGTTACGACGGTAAAGATGGAAGACCTGCTTATGTTGCATACAAAAATATCGTATATGATGTTACTGAGAGTGATATGTGGCAAAACGGTGAGCATCAAGATGAACACGTCGCAGGGGAAGACTTGACAGAAGCCATGAGTTTTGCCCCGCATAGTGATGATGTTTTTGATGGTTTTAAAGTAGTGGCAAAACTTTCTACAAAAGATGAAGCAAAACCTCCGATTGCACAAAAAACGAAGTCAAAAGATAATATAGATACGAAAAACAAGTTGCGTAAATGGTACCAGCTGTATCATCCACATGCCGTTAGCGCACACTTTCCTATAGCACTTCATTTTTTTGCAGCGGGGATGGACATCGCTTTTTTTTATGAGCCTGTAGAAAAGTTTGAACAGGGTACGTACTATGCTTTTTTATCTGCGACACTCTTTGGACTAGTAGCAATTGTTGCAGGAGTTTACAGTTGGTGGATAAACTACTCTTTTGCTAAGTTAAAACCACTTGTAATCAAACTATACACCGCCATCTTTACAACGGTTATAGGTCTCATCGCAGTATCACTACACGTATCTGACCCTCAGATAGCTTACAAAACTGAAGCCTTGACAATCTTTTACCACTTCAGTATTTTTATAACAGTACCTGCAGTTGTAGTGCTTGGTTTTTACGGAGGTAAAATTACTTGGGGACAAAAGATAAATGATTAAGATTTAAGTAATAATATTTGTAAAAAGAATATTTTGAAATTGTTTATTGATATTCATTCTTAAACTCTACATACCTGTTAGCAGATGCGTATAGTTCTTTTACTTCCTCATCTGTTAACTCTCTGACAAATTTTGCGGGAGCTCCCATTATAAGTGAACGCGCTGGAAACTTTTTGTTTTTAGTTACAAGTGAATTTGCACCTACGATGCTCTCTTTACCTATAACTGCACCGTCAAGTATAGTAGCACTCATACCTATTAGACAGGCATTTTCTATGGTGCATCCGTGAAGCATAACGCGATGCCCTATGGTAACGTCATTACCTATTATAGTAGGGTTTCCGTCACCGTTGTTTGAACGTTCCTCTCCTTTATGATGCGTAACGTGAATCATGCTCAAATCTTGAACGCTTACACGGTCACCTATTTTTATGTAGTGAACATCACCGCGAACGACAGTCCCAAACCATATAGAGCAATCCTCTCCACACTCAACATCGCCTATAACGTCAGCCGAAGGTGCTACCCATGTGTTTTTTCCAAGTTTTGGTGTGTAGTTTTTGAATTTATGTATCATATTAACTCTCTAAAAATAATCTGTTTGCAAGTTGTTCTGCACTACTTACGGACTCTTTTTGAAGTGCTTTCATAACTTTGCTTACGTGTTCTTCTAGCATCTTATGGTTATTGATAATCTTGTCACCTTCGGCACATTTTACTTTTTTGTATGAACCATCACTTTGAAGCTCATGTGCTAAAGTATTGTCTGCAATTTGCAATTTTAAAATTTGAAGAATTTTTGTTTTAGAATCTTCATCTTTTATAGCCGTTAATAGTTCTATTCTTCTCATCAAGTTTCTTGGCATCCAGTCAGCTGATGAGATATAGATTTTCGTTTGGTCGTTTTTAAAGTAAAAAACACGAGGGTGTTCAAGGTATTTACCAAGTATTGAGATAACCCTAATGTTTTCACTTACCCCTTCGATTCCGGGTTTTAAACAACATATTCCACGTACGATAAGATCTATCTTCACACCTGCTTGGCTGGCTTTGTATAAAGCACGGATAACGTCATCATCAACCAAAGAATTGACTTTTGCAATAATCTGACCATCTTTTCCTTTTCTGGCCTCATTTTGGATAAGCGATAATATTTTCGGTTTGATTTGAGCCGGAGACATATAAAGTTCATCTAACTTACCTTTTTTGCTAAACCCTGTTAGGAAGTGAAAAAACTTTGTCAAGTCGTTTGTAACGTCAACATTACTTGTCATATAACTCATATCTGTATATATTTTTGCAGTTGAAGGATTGTAGTTACCTGTGCCTACGTGGGCATATTGTTTTAGTTTTCCGTCTTTTCTGCGTGTAACAAGTGCTGCTTTTGCATGAACTTTAAAACCTTTTATACCGTAGATAACATGTGCACCTGCAGTCTCTAAAGCTCTTGCCCAAATAAGGTTGTTTTCCTCATCAAATCTAGCTTTTAACTCAACCATAACGGTAACTTGTTTTCCGCTTTCACTAGCTTCCATTAAAGCTTTTACGATAGGTGAGTTTTGACCTGAGCGATAAAGTGTCATCTTTATAGATACTACGTCTTTGTCCTTTGAAGCATCTTGGATAAGTTTTATGACAGGCTCAAAGCTTGCATATGGATGGTACATAAGTACATCTTGTTTTTCTAAAACAGAGAAAATATTTTCCCCGTTTTGAAAAGGCGGAAGCATCTTCGGTTTAAACGACGGTGCTAAAAGATGTGCAAAATCTTTGCTTTCTACAATCTGCCATAAAGACGAAAGATTTAAGAAAGTGTGAAATCTGTAAATATCGTCTTTATAAACATTTGTATGACGGTTAAAAAAATCTATAATCTCTTTATCTGCTCTAGCACCGACTTCAAGTCTTACCATTGCACCTTTACGACGAAGTTTTAATCCCTCTTCAAGAATCTCCATAAAGTCATCTGCTTCTTCCTCTTCTATCTCGATATCTGCATTTCTTGTAACTCTAAATGCAGCATATTTATCTAAAGTATATCCAGGGAATAAATCTTCAATATGTTGTGCAACAACACTCTCGATAGGGATGAACAAACCACTATCAAGCTCAATGAACCTATCCAGAACACGAGGAACCCTTACGATTCCGTAACGTTCAATACTCTCATCTTCTTTGTCGTTAAGCTTAACGATAATTCCAAAACTTAGATTGTTTAAGTGTGGAAAAGGGTGTGTAGAATCAACGGCAATAGGGATTATTACAGGGTATATCTCTTCATAGAAAAACTTATCAAGCTTATTTTTTTGTGTATTATTCATATCTGAATAACTTTTTACAAATACACCCTCAGCTTCCAAATCTTTCAATATATTATTTAGGCAGTGCTCAATTACTTGTTGTTCTTGATGTAGGTACTTTCTAATTTCACGCAGTTGTTCTAGGGGTGTCAATCTGTCTGCACCGGATACTATTATGCCTGCTTGGAACAGTTTTTTAAGACCTGCTACACGGATCATATAAAATTCATCAAGATTTGTTCCGTATATAGCTAAGAACTTTAATCTTTCTAGTAAAGGCAGTGATTCATCCTGTGCTTGTTTTAACACTCTAGTGTTAAACTGTAACCAAGATAGTTCACGGTTGTTATATAGTTGAGGGTTTTTCAAGTTTAACATTTATATTTATCCATATGTTTTATTATCGCGAATTATATCTAAAGATTGCTAATTACTTGATAACACCGCTACCTTTGTAGTTTGCTGAGTGATAAATAGTAACACCGTTTTTTCGGGCATAATACTGCATCAACAGTTTCTGCAAAGTTGGCTCGATTGATGGTGCAAACCATGCGTTATTGCTTGTAGCTATTACAAAATTTACATCGCCTTCATATATTTCCGAACATGTAGCTTCATAACAGATGGCATTTCTAAATTTTTGACCTTTTATATTAAAATCGCTTGGAGTATCGGCTGTTTCAAAATCAGCTTGACCGGCGAAAAAAGTATCGTTTATAAAGTCTCTTGCAAATTTTGGAAGAGGTACGTACTCTCCAAAAGGTACGAGTACGAGTTTTTTGGCAAAACTTACATTGCCTTCTTGAAAAAGATAAGTCACATTATAGTTTTTATCCTCTTCATAATATAATGAACCCGTAACTATCGTTATATCATGGGAGATTTTTTTTAACTCATCTATAAGTTCCGGATTTTTGTTCATGTATATCGGAAAAAAAGACTCTGGAAATACGATAACGTCATAGTCTTCATTTATTGCTTTTCGTATCTCTATATAACTAAGCTCTATTGTCGGGTTTAAACTCTCTCTTAACCATTTCTTTTCCTGTTTTATATCCGTAGCTACAAGTTTTATTTTTAAATCACTTGTTATTTGAGGCTTTGAATATATGCTCATATTTGGGTTTGCAAGTATCAGAAGTAAAAGTGGAGAGTATTTAAATTTGTTTTTTATGTAAAAAGGAACAGTCAAAGATGTCAAGATTAAGATTAGCTGGTATTTATATATCCCGAGATAACTGTTTACAAAAAGCAGTTCTATTTGCATCCAGTTCCAATCAAACGGTTCAAAAAAACTAAGTCCAAAAAGTATAATTGCTCGTATATAAGGCTTGTTTGAAAGTGCTAAAGTTCCGAAAAACAGGAAGTATATTACGCCAAAACTAAAAGTTATAAAAGGTGTCAAATATCCCACTTCGTTGTACTCAAAACTGTAACCTATCCAGTAAAACCAAAAAATACCTATAAAAAAACCGGCTGAGAGAATAGATTTTTTAGGTAGATAAAGCATAGACGCTATAGCTAAAAGTCCAAGAAAAGTGTTTAAAAATTTAAATGTATAACCGTAATGTTCCAAGTAAATAAATGCACTAAAAAATATAGCACTTATAAAACCTCTGATAATGTGAAAAAAAAGTTTATCATCGTATAAAAATTGTTGCATGGGAAGAATTATACACGATTTTACACTCGTATTAATATTCTTTTTGTATAATCCTTGAAAAATTTATTTAAGGATTAACTAGAATGGAAGCATTAAGCCAATTATTGCCATTTTTATTTTTAATTGCAATTATGTATTTTGTAATTATACGCCCACAACAAAAAGAAGCTAAAGAGAAACAAGCTATGATCGAAGCACTTGCTAAAGGTGACAAAGTTGTAACAAATGGCGGTTTTATTGTTGTAATTCATAAAGTTGAAGAAAAATTCTTAAGTGTTAAAATGAATGATGATACTATTGTTAAAATAGCTAAAGATGCAATTGCAAGAAAGTATGAGGATGAAGCTTAATTTTCGTATAGTAATTTTTGCTCTTGCTATAGTTTTCGGTGTGGTTTTTTCCATGCCTAGCTTACTTCAGACAGAGGGCGGAAAAAAAGTAAATCTCGGACTTGACCTTCAAGGCGGTCTTCATATGTTGCTTGGTGTAAAAACCGAAGAAGCTACTACCTCACGTTTAAAATCCATTGCAGCCAGTATTAAATTTTTTGCGGATAAAAATGATATTTTAATAGATGAACTAAAATTTAACGATACGGCAGTCTCTTTTTTACTTTTAGATACGGATGATACTAAACTCATAAAAGAGCATCTAGGGGTAATAGATGGTTTAAACGTAGTTTATAATGCTGAAAATATCTCTATGACTTTTACGCCTGAAGAGATACAAAAAACTAAAGAAGAAGCGATATCTCAAGCTATAGAGACTATAAGAAACAGACTTGACCAGTTTGGTTTGACCGAACCTGTAGTCGCAAAACAAGGTGAAGAAAAAATCCTTGTTCAATTAGCGGGTATTAAAACGGCGGCTGAAGAACAACGTGCTCGTGAGTTAATCAGCCGTGCCGCGAAGTTGGAACTTATGGCAGTTGATGAAGACAGGGCTGCAAGAGTATCCGTTATGGATGCGGCAGAAGCTGCAAAATATAATGACGTTATTTTGCCCGATGCAAAAAACGAAGCACATAAATATTTAGTAAAAGAGATTCCGATTTTAGACGGTGGAATGTTAACGGATGCTCATGTAGGGTTTGACCAGAACAACCGTCCAGTAATTAACTTTACGTTAAATGCCGAAGGTGCTGCTATATTTGGAGATTTTACGGGTAAAAATGTAGGCAAGCGTTTGGCAATCGTGCTTGACGGTAAAGTATATTCTGCTCCGAATATCAATGAACGTATCGGTGGAGGAAGCGGTCAAATTTCCGGTGACTATACTGTTATGCAAGCTAAAGATTTAGCTATTGCACTTCGCTCGGGTGCACTTTTAGCCCCTGTTTATATGATGGAAAAACGCTCGGTCGGACCAAGTTTGGGTGCTGACTCTATTGAAGCTTCTATGATAGCACTTATCGGTGGTTTTGTACTTGTAATTATATTTATGGTTGTTTATTATAAAGCTGCAGGTTTGATCGCGAATGTAGCACTTATTGCAAACTTGTTTATAATACTCGCAGTTATGAGCCTTTTTGGAGCAACGCTTACCCTTCCCGGTATGGCTGGTATAGTTTTAACGGTTGGTATGGCAGTCGATGCAAATGTTATTATTTCAGAGCGTATTCGTGAACTTATATACCAAGGCAAGTCTATACATAAAGCGATAGAAGAAGGTTATAGCAATGCTATGCGTGCTATCTTGGATGCAAATATTACAACTCTAATAGCAGCAGTCGTATTATATGCTTACGGGACGGGTGCTATTAAAGGTTTTGCTATCACTATCAGTATCGGTATTTTAGCATCGATGCTAACTGCAATTCTCGGTACGCACGGAATTTATGAAATGTTAGAAAAGAAAATTCAAAAAAGTAAAAATAATAATTTTTGGTTTGGGATTAAGGGTTAATAATGGAATTTTTTAAATATACGAAAACCTTTAATTTCATGGGCAAGTCAAAACTTGCAATGGTTTTATCTATTGTTTTAGTTTTAGGCTCTTATGTTTTATTGGCTACAAAAGGTTTGAATTACGGTGTCGATTTTGCAGGCGGTACTGTCATACAGGTAAAGTATGACAAGAATGCACCTATTGACGATATGAGAGAGAAGCTAAAGTCTAATAAACTTTTCGATGGTGCATCTATAACAGAATTCGGCTCACCTGATGAGGTAGTTATCCGTATGAAAAGTACAACGGCTAGCGTAACCGTTGATATCGGTGATGTTACACGCGAAGCATTAAGCGGTACGGGTAAATATGAGATTCGCCGTGTAGATATAGTGGGTCCAAAAGTTGGAAACGAGTTAAGAGAAAAAGGTATTATGTCTTTAATTTTAGCTACTATCGGGATTTTAATCTATGTAGCATTTAGATTTGAATGGCGTTTTGCCGTTGCATCTATATTTGCTCTTGTACATGACGTCTCGATTGCTCTTGGAGCTATAACGCTAGTGGGACTTGATGTAAACTTGGATGTATTGGCAGCACTGCTTACGATTTTAGGTTATTCTCTAAACGATACCATTATCGTTTTTGACCGTATTCGTGAAGGTGTTTCAGAAAATAGAAATTCAGATTTGGCAGATAGTATCAATGAATCGGTTACACGTACTTTAGCCCGTACTACACTTACATCTTTGACTACATTTTTTGTTGTATTTACGCTGTTTATGTTTGGAGGCGAGATTATTCACTCTTTCGCGTTTACTTTACTTGTAGGTATAGTCGTGGGTACTTATTCCTCCATCTTTGTTGCATCTCCTATACTTATGTGGTTTGGTTTTTCAGTTAAGAACTACCATGAAAAGTTAGCTAAAAAAGCTCAAAGAGAAGCAGAAAAAGAGCGTATGCGTGCTCAATATGAATCCGGAGTGATGTAGAAAAATCTACACCACTCTTTATCCCCTTTTAATTTTTCAGTCACACCTTAACAAATTTTTAGTATAATCACTCACTTAAACAGATTGTAAAAGACACTAGTGTCTTGAGCTTCCCGCTGAGGGAAACTAAGCGTTAGCGAAGATAATGGAATTACTTCTATTATCGTAAAATTTAGATGAAGGGTTTCCTTCATTTTATACTATAAAATTAAGGAATTAAGAGATGGATTGGGGTAAAGTAATATATGTGTTTTTCTCACTGATGAGTTTGACATCAATCGCGGGTTTTTTATATGAACACAGTGCAGTAGCACTTTTTGTAGCGGCAAGTTTAAACCTTGTATCAACATTTTTGAAAATCGGTGTTAGAAATTTACTCTCAGCAGAACTTTTAGCATCTTCTCTTGTAGCTGATTTACACCTCATTCCGGCTTTTATATACCTTCAAGTTATCGGTAACTTAGAATGGGCAATCGCATTGACAATCGGTGCTTTAATAGCAAATATGTTCTCGGTAGGTCTTGTATATATTGAGAGTTCAAAAATAAATGACGAATATTAGGAAAGAATAAATTTGGAATACAATTCACAACAGATAGAAAAAAAGTGGCAAAATTTTTGGAAGGAAAATAGAAGTTTCGAGCCGGACAATGATTTTAGTAAAGAAAAAAAATATATATTAAGTATGTTCCCGTTTCCAAGCGGGCGTTTACATATGGGTCATGTTAGAAACTACTCAATCTCAGATGCATTTGCACGTTATTACCGTCAACAAAACTTTAACGTACTACACCCGATTGGCTTTGACAGTTTCGGTATGCCGGCTGAAAATGCAGCTATCAAAAACGGTTCACATCCAAAGGGCTGGACTTACGACAATATAGACTATATGAAAAATGAGTTTTATTCACTCGGATTTTCATTCTCACGTGAGCGTGAACTTGCAACTTCTGATGAGTTATATACGAAGTTTGAGCAAGGTTTTATCATCGATATGTTTAATAAAGGTCTTCTTTATAGAGAAAAAGGTCTTTTAAATTGGTGTCCTCATGATCAGACAGTTCTTGCAAATGAGCAGGTTGTTGATGGCTGTTGTTGGAGATGTGATACTCCTATCGTTAAAAAGGATATGAACCAGTATTACTTTAAAATAACTCAGTATGCAGATGAATTATTAGATGATTTAAAAAAACTTGAAGAGGGTTGGCCGAAACAAGTTCTTACGATGCAGGAGAACTGGATAGGAAAATCAAACGGTTTAGAGTTTGATCTTTATTTTGATGACGATTCTAAGGCAAAACTAAATAATACTTTCGAGTCTTTTGATGTATTTACTACTCGTCCCGATACTATCTATGGAGTGTCTTATACTGCACTTGCACCTGAACATAAAATAGTAACTTATATGATTGAGAACAAGCTTTTAAGTGATAAAGTTATATCTGAAATCGAAGCTATGAAAAATGCTTCAAATATAGATAGACAAAAAGAAAAAGCCGGAATCGATTTAGGTATCCGTGTGAAGCATCCGCTTTTAGATAAATCTGTGCCTGTATGGATAGCGAACTTCGTACTTATGGATTACGGTAGCGGTGCCGTTATGGCGGTTCCTGCACATGATGAGCGTGATTTTGATTTTGCAAAAAAATATGATTTAGAGATAAATGCGGTTATAAATCCTAAAGAGGGTAATCATGATTTTGCATCAAGTGCATATACTGAACGCGGAATTTTATTTAACTCTGGAGAGTTTGATGGAATGGATTCTAAAAAGAGCCAGTACAACATCATCAAATATTTTGAAGATAATAAAATAGGCAAAAAAACTACAAACTACAAACTTAAAGACTGGGGTGTTTCACGTCAGCGTTATTGGGGTGCTCCTATCCCTTTTGTTCACTGTGACAAATGTGGTCTTGTTATGGAGAAAAAAGAAAATCTGCCGATTGCACTTCCTGAAGATATAGAGATAACGGGTGAGGGAAATCCCTTAGAGAAACATCCGACTTGGAAACATTGTTCGTGTCCTGAGTGTGGCGGTGAAGCTGTACGTGAGACTGATACTATGGATACCTTTGTAGAATCTAGCTGGTACTTTTTACGTTTTTGTGCAGATGCTAAAAACTGGGAAACTGAGGCATTTAGCCAAGAACAGTTAAAATACTGGATGGGAGTTGACCACTATGTAGGTGGAATTGAACATGCGGTTCTGCACCTGCTTTATGCACGCTTTTTTACAAAAGTTTTCCGTGATTTAGGATATTTAGACTTTGATGAGCCTTTTGACAGACTACTTACTCAAGGAATGGTACTTAAAGACGGTGCTAAAATGTCAAAGTCGAAGGGAAATACGGTTGATCCTGATGCAATTATAGAAAAATACGGTGCAGATACGGCAAGACTTTTTATCCTTTTTGCAGCTCCGCCGACGCAAGAGTTGGAGTGGAACGACTCTGCAGTTGAGGGCGCTTACAAATTCATAAAACGTTTTTACGACAGAGCTTCTAATATTGTTGCGACAGATACACTCCCTGATATAGAACACTCTACACTAAGCAAAGAAGAAAAATTTGCCCGTAAAAAAGTGTATGAAGCACTTCAAAGAGCCAATGACGTATTTAACGAGCGTTATACTTTTAATACGATGATAGCTGGTGTAATGGAAGCTATGAATGCTTTAAATGTACAAAGTAATGCAGATGTTTGGACAGAGGGGTATTGGATATTAAGCTCAATAATGGAACCTGTTATCCCTCACGTTGCATCTGAGATAAGTGAGAAATATTTTAATCTAAATAACTTTGCACCTCAAAATATTTTAGATGAAGTTTTTGTAGAAGACTCTGTAACTATGGCAGTCTCAATCAACGGTAAAGCAAGAACAGAGATTGAAGTGGCAGTAGATGCGGATAAAGAGAGCATTGTAGCTGCTGCAAAAGAAGCAGGTGCTAAATGGCTTGACGGCAAAGAGATTATTAAAGAGATAGTAGTGCCTAAAAAGCTTGTTAATTTGGTTGTAAAAGGTTAAGTATGAACTCAGCTGTTGTAAAAATAGTTTTAACGCTTGTTACTATATCTCTTATAACAGCTTGTGGATACAGACCTAGTGCTAAGTTCTCACGTGAACTACTTGGTCAAAAGATAAGTACGGAAGTCAGTATATCTCTACAAGACCCTCAAAATACGGTTTTAATCAAAGATGCTGTAGATTCTGCCATAGTAGAAACACTTCAATCATCTCTAACGACTAAAGACAAGTCGGATGCACATTTACAGATCTCTATAAGCAACCCTAGTTATTCACCGATACAGTATGATGCAAACGGGTATGTTATAGCTTACAGAATGACGGTAACTTTAAAGATTATAAAATTTCAAGACGGAAAATCGAAATCTTATAGTTCAAAAGGCTCATATGACTTTAGTGTAACGCCAAATGCTGTAATAACCGATCAAGAACGTTTTGATGCAATTGAGTTTAGTGCTTCTAAGGCTATTGGTTCATTTATTGCTAAGATATCGGCAGAGGGTGCAAGAAATAAAAAGGAATAGCAATGACAATTCAAAATATAATAAGTAAAGCTATTAAAAGGTTGGAAGTTGAGGGGAAATTACTAACGCCTGATTTTTATGCAGAAGCATTTTGCAAAGAAGCCACGATTGCTAATATGAACGTCGAAGACTGTTCACATTTAGAAAAATATACCTCCACTCTAAACAAAGAGTTTCAAAAAGAGCTACAACAATACAGAATCAAAACTATGAGCGAATTAACTCGTTTTTTAGTAGCTAGGTTAAACAGAACAAACCAGTCTGTTTGTTCAGAAACTTTAGAAGCTCAAATGTTGTTTACAAAAAGAGTTCTTCAGGTTGTAAGCGAATTACATAATAAAGAAGCCAGTGATTTGGCTGCCAAAAGTTTAGTTTTGCTTGATTCAAATCCGAATATTGCACAAATTGAGCAATTTAGACAATTATGGACAAATTTTATAACTTCGTACGATAACTCTTTTTTGCAAAAAATAGGGATTAAAGATAAAAAAGATTTGAAAAAATCTATAGAATCAATTGAGATGACATGTTTAGAGTCAGATCCAAATTTAATAGAATCTGAATCGATGCATAATGTAGCTTCTTTGTTGGTCTCATCCTTAGTTCCATCAATTGCATCCAGCGTAAATGAAAAAATAGCAAACTTATCTCATAAAATAAGAAGAAAACCGGAGTTATTGTCTTCGGCAGCTGTTGAAAATGAGATAAAAGAAGCGATAAAACTCAGAATTGCACTTGATAAAGAGAGTGTAAAAGAGATGGTCGAGTCTCTTGACGGTGTACTTGATAAACTCTCTATAAGACTTATCGAGATGATAGAGAGAAGCGATAAATCTACAACAGAGATTGAAGGTATAAAAAAAGAGTTAGAAAAATATAATGAAGAAAGTGAAAACTCAAAAGTTAATTTTAAATTAGCACATAAAAAACTTTACACTTTAGCTTTAGCTCTTGAAGAGAGTACGAAAAATTTAAGTACTGATTTAAATTCTCATAACAATGAGGTAAAAAGACTTTCAAAAAAAATAGAAAAATTAGAAAATCAACTTAATGAAGCCAGAGCCGAATCAAAAGAAGATTTTTTAACCAAGCTATATAATAAAAGGGCTTTAGATGAATTTATAGCCGTAAAAGAAGCAGAGTATGAGAGATATAACCGTAATTATTCAATTGTAATGCTAGATATTGACCACTTTAAGTCGGTAAACGATAATTATGGACACGATGCAGGAGATGCAGTGCTTTATGCTTTTGCGAAGATAGCAAAACAAGAAGCAAGAACTGTCGATATTATAGGACGTTTCGGCGGTGAAGAGTTTATGGCATTACTTAGTGAGACGGATGCAAAAGGTGCACTTATATTTGCCGAGAAAGTTAGAAAACACGTTCAAAAAGCAAAATTTATGTATAGAGGAAATCGTATAGAGGTAACCGTAAGTGCAGGTATAGGTGAAAGAAAACAGCATCCATCTTTAGAAAGCACTATTAAATGTGCCGATGAGAACTTATATAAAGCAAAAAAGAACGGACGAAATCAAGTAATATATAAATAAGATGACTTTTGAAAAAATAATTGAAAATATAGATACTCTTCCTCCACTTTCAAATGCGGCAAATGCCGTTAGAAGTATGTATGCAAGTGGACTTGAGATAATGAGCGTGCCTAGCTTAGTTAGGGTTTTAGAATCCGATGCAATGTTAATGGCTAATTTACTAAAAGTAATAAATGCTCCATTTTACGGACTAAGACAAAAAGTTTTAAGTGCAAGACAAGCCGTTACTTTACTCGGAACACACAGGATATATATGTTTGTAGTTAAGTACTCAATCGATGAGACTTTAAAAGCAGATACCAGTGTATATGGTTTTGATACAAAACAGTTTAACGAACTATGTCATCTACAAAGTGCTTTAATGTTTCAATGGTATTCACGTGTTAACGATTCGGAAGTAAAACTTTTATCGCAACTTGCTTTAATAATGGAATCCGGTAAGTTATTATTGGCAAATGAAGTAAAAAAAAGCGACTATATAGGTGAATTTAGAAAAGCTTTTAACGAATGTGAAGATATTGATAAGTTTGAAAAAGAACTTTTGGGAATTAGTACATACAGAATCTCCGCAGAACTTTTTAAACACTGGAATTTAGAAGAGCACTATGTAAATACTTTGCTTGCTTTGGATTATGATGAAGAGAAACTAAAAGAGATAAACTTTGATTTAAAAAAATACAGAAATCTAATAGATATAATCAGAACGGCTATAAATGTTAAAGAGGTTTTGAGTGAAGACTCAATATTAAAAGCTTCAAAAAAAGTTGCAAGAATGGGTTTGAGCAAAGGGATATTTGAAGAAACGGCCAATAAAATAAAAGATGCATACTTTAACTAAATTTTTAGACTCAAAACCTCTGTTTTACGATGAGATAGATTATAATCGATTTCCAAAAACATACAAAAAAATAAAAAAATACATCAATATTCCAAAGATTGTGCATCTAATAGGTACAAACGGAAAAGGTACAACGGGCAGGTTTTTAGCAACTGCTTTATTTAACAATAATTATAGTGTAGGACACTATACATCACCTCATATTTTAAAGTTTAATGAGCGTATTTGGATTAACGGCAGTGACGTAAGTGATGAGGTTTTAGAAGATGCACATAAAAAACTCTACACACTCTTAGATAAAGAGGACTCGGATGCACTTAGTTATTTTGAATATACTACTTTACTTGCGATGCTTGTTTTTGAGGGTTGTGATTTTGTCGTGCTTGAAGCAGGACTCGGTGGTGAATTCGATGCTACTGCGGTATTTGAAAAAGAACTTAGTTTAGTTACGCCGATTGACTTAGACCATCAGGCTTTTTTAGGTTCTACTATAGAAGCAATTTCAAAAACTAAACTTAATTCTATTCAAAACAATGCAATAATATCAAAGCAAAAATATTCTAAAGTTTATGATATAGCTTCGCAAATGAATAAAAATATAATAAAAATAGAAGAACTGTTAAATAAACAAGATTATAAAAAGATTGACAAAATAGCCGATTTTTTATCTTTAGCTTCATATTTAAAAGAAAATTTATCTTTAGCAATTGGAGCTTTAAAGTTTCTTGGTATTGATTATAAAAAGTCAGATTTTAAAGATGCCAAATTGTTTGGAAGGTTGAGTAAAATAGATGAAAATATTATTGTAGATGTGGGGCATAATCCATTGGCAGCGTCTTCAGTAGTTAAAGAACTTGCACCGCAGAAGTATATTTTAATATATAATTCTTATAAAGATAAAGACTATGAAATGATTTTAAAAATACTAAAACCGATAATTAAAGAGGTTCAAATAATAGATATTGAAGGGGAGCGTATAGAAAATAAAGTATCGCTTCATAATATTTTAAAACATTTAAAGATAGAATACTCACACTACTATAAAACCGAGCCGAACAACAAATATTTGGTATTTGGCTCATTTAGTGTAGTTGAAAGATTTTTAAAAGAGTATATTAATTAGATGAATAATCACTTTACGATTACTATTAACGATGATAACGGTGTTAAGCAGTTTAACCTGCATCAAATAGTAAAAAAAGTTATTTGGTATATTTTAGGTTTTCTTGCATTTATAGGAATGTTTGCCGTTAGTACCATACTATATTTAAATTATTCCGTAGAACAAATTGAAGTAAAACGTCAAAATATGGAAAATGCATATGCTGAACTAAAAGCCAAAAATAAAGACTTAGATGAAAGTATGAAAGAAACTCAGGTTGCACTTTTTCTAAAGAAAAAAGAGCTAAACGAAGTTTCTGATTCATTATCGGAGATTGAAACACTTATAGGAATGTCTCCTGTAGAAGATAGTTCTCTTCAAGAAAGAGTTACTAAAACAAAACTAAATTCAGAACATATGGCTTCATTACTACAGTTTATACCAAACGGTTCACCGGTAACATATGAAGGTATTACAAGTAAGTATGGCTACAGGATACATCCAACACTAAACAGAAAAGAGTTTCATCGTGGTTTAGATATGCGTGCAAAGATGAAAACACCTGTATATGCGACGGCAGACGGTGTAGTGGAATATGCAGGATATCATAAAAAAAGCGGGTTTGGAAAGTTAGTAATACTCGAACATAACTACGGATTTAAGTCGTATTACGGACATTTAAACAAAGTAGTAGTAAAATACGGAACATTTGTAAAAAAAGGTACCCTGATAGCATATTCCGGAAATTCAGGAATGAGTAGTGGACCTCATTTACATTACGAGCTAAGATTTTTACACCGCACGGTTAACCCGTTTTACTTTGTAAAATGGAATGTACAAAACTATAAAGCTATATTTGAACAGGAGAAAAATATACCATGGCAATCTTTAATAACGGCGACAGCACACATCAAAGTACCACAACCGACACAAACACAACCATTATCACGGCTGGCACTTCGATCAAAGGCGAAATGAATCTAAAATGTAACCTGTACGTAGATGGTGAACTTGAAGGTAAAATAAACTCTACAAAAGAGGTAAATATCGGCAAACACGGTCACATAAACGGTGATGTTACTACAAAAAGACTAGTAGTTCAAGGTTTTGTTGAAGGTACGCTTCATGCCGATCGTGTGGAAATTAAAGCAAACGGTCATGTTAGAGGTACTGTTGAAGCTTCCGAGTTAGTTATAGAAGCAAAAGGTATTTTTGAAGGTAACTCAATCGTTAAAGGTGTAAAAGAAACACCTGCAGCTGCAAATTTACCGAGTAACAACCTTTCAAAAGAAGATATCGACAAAGAAATAAAAAAGGCGTAGATGTCTCAGAGTATTTTTTTTGAGTATCTAAGTCAAAATAAAAAAACAGATTTAGATATATTAATTTGTGAAGATTCTGAGGAGGCACGCTCTTTAGAGAGCGTCGCCAAATTTTTCAAGCAAGATGTTTTACTTTTTCCGGATTTTCGTCCGGCTTTCGGCGATGACTTACGTGTATATAAAGAAGAACTTCATACACTTTTTTCATGTTTAAGACGCTATAACAATACTGATAAAAAACCGATAATTATTTCTCCCTTAAAAACACTACTGTTTTATATGCCAAAACCTGAATTACTGGATTCTTTAGTCTTGGAATTTGGCGGAAATATTGATTTAAAAGCTTTTAAATCAAAAATGCTTCATTGGGGTTATAACTTTGTAGATATGGTTCAGGTCGAGGGTGAAATATCATTTCGCGGAGATATTATAGATATCTATGTACCTGCATCTGAGCTGCCTATTCGTATATCTCTTTTTGATGATGAAATAGAGCAGATTAAATATTTTGAACTTGAATCCCAACGTACGCAAAAAGAGGAACTTGACAAGTTTGAGGTTACAAGTGCGTTTTTCTCTTTAGATGAAAGCTCATATGATGAACTCTCCCAAAAAGCAGAATCTAGTGAATACGAAGCACTTGTAAAAGATATAGCATCTCTAGGTCTTTGGCATCTAGATGATAAATCTTATAATTTTTTAGAAGGTAAAAAAGTAAAGTTAGTTCGTAACTTAGATGATGTACTTATAGATGCATATGCACTTAATAATCCTCAACTCTATCGTGATGAGTTTAATTTAGAAATATTAAAAGACTCTGATGATTACAAAGAGTTGGTAGTAGCGGATGTTCATTCACTGCTAAAGGTTCATAAAGATAAAAAAATAACCATAATAGCGGCAAATGAAGCCGTAATGAAACAGGTCGGATTGTTTGAGCTTAAAAACGTAACAGAAGTTTATGCTCCGTACATTTTAAACATTTTAACGCCTGATGAGATGGTTATCTCCCTGAATAAACCTGATAAAAAACGTCGTCGTAGAAAAAGCTCGATTTTACTGGATGATTTGAAAAAAGGTGATTACGTAGTACATGAGGACTACGGCGTAGGTATATTTGAATCTATCGAGCAAACTGAGATTCTTGGAGGGGTTAAAGACTTTATAGTTATCAAGTATATCGGCGATGACAAAGTTTTACTTCCAGTTGAGAACTTAGACTATATAGACCGCTACATAGCTTCAGGCGGTTCGGTTCCGGTACTTGACCGTCTTGGAAAAGGAAGCTTTGGAAAACTAAAAGATAAGGTTAAAAAACGTCTTTTAGAGATTGCAGGGGTTATAGTAAATACCGCAGCTGCACGTGCACTTATAAAAGCTCCAAAAATTGATATAAATAAAAAAGAGTTAGAAGAATTTCAGAAAAAAGCCGGATTTGATTATACCGATGACCAGACTCAGTCGATAAATGAAATAATCAATCAGATGAGAAGCGGTCATATTATGGACAGACTGCTTAGCGGTGATGTGGGTTTTGGTAAAACTGAAGTTGCCATGAACACTATATATGCCGCGTATAAATCGGGTTATCAGTCGGCTTTAATAGTTCCGACGACACTTCTCTCAGCTCAACATTTCAGAAGTCTGGATGAGCGCTTTAATGAGCTTGGCATCAGGTATGCAAAACTAGACCGTTTTGTATCTGCAAAAGATAAAAAAAATATAACTGCCGCACTTGCATCCGGTGAGCTTGATTGTGTGGTTGGAACTCATGCACTTTTTGGACTTGGATTTAAAAAACTAGGCGTTGTAATAGTAGATGAGGAACATAAATTTGGAGTTAAGCAAAAAGAGAAGATAAAAGAGCTTTACCATAATGTGCATATGCTTAGTATGTCTGCTACTCCGATTCCACGTTCACTAAATCAGGCACTTAGTTCCATAAAAACAATGAGCCAGCTTCTAACACCTCCAAGTGCAAGACTGGGTGTCAGGACTTTCGTTAAAGAGTATAGTGAGAAACTTATAAAAGAGGTTATACTTCGTGAGCTTCGACGTGGCGGACAGGTTTTTTACGTGCATAACTCGATTGAGCATATGCCTATTAAACTAGGTGAAATTAAAGCAATTCTTCCCGAGCTTCGCGTAGTGATGCTTCACTCTAAAATCTCAGCCGTAGAGACTGAAAAAGAGCTTCTAAAATTTGAAGCTGGCGAGTATGACATGATGATAGCGACAAGCATCATAGAGAGTGGAATCCATATGCCTAGGGTAAATACCATCATAGTTGACGGTGCTGACAGATTCGGTATCGCAGACCTGCATCAGCTTCGCGGTCGTGTTGGTCGTGGGTCTTATGAGGGCTTTGCATACTTTATAGTCGATAATAAAGAAAATCTTACAGATGAAGCTAAAAAACGTCTTCTTGCACTTGAATCAAACTCATTCTTAGGATCTGGTTCAGTACTTGCGCATCACGACTTGGAGATTCGTGGGGGTGGAAACTTGGTTGGAGATGCACAAAGCGGGCACATTAAAAACATAGGTTATTCACTGTATCTAAAGATGCTTGAAGATGCCATTCGTGAACTTAGCAATACCCAAGAATCTTCTCGTGATAAAGTAGATATAAAACTTACAATCTCAGCGTACTTGAGTGATGATATAATCAGCGAAGACAGATTAAGACTTGATATATACAGACGTTTATCCGCCTGTGAAGAGAGTGTTGAAGTTTATGAGATACAAGAGGAAGTGATAGACCGCTTTGGTGAGCTTGATGCACCGACTCGTCAGTTCTTTGAGCTTATGGAGATAAAACTTCTTGCACTTGATAAAAAGATAAAAAATATCTCTAACTATGGACAAAATATTACTCTTGTATATAAAAATGATAGCAAAGAGAGTATCAAATCAAACTCTAAAGATGATGACGATATTATAAAAGCTGTGCTTTATTATCTAAGAAATGCAAAGCCGAAGACTATTTAGTCTTTGGCACACTTAATACCCATTATTATGATAAAAAAATTCCCCTAAACCTACAGTAAATATTAGCACCCCATAAAGTGAGTGCTCG
This sequence comes from Sulfurimonas lithotrophica, assembly GCF_009258225.1. Classification (NCBI taxonomy): domain Bacteria; kingdom Pseudomonadati; phylum Campylobacterota; class Epsilonproteobacteria; order Campylobacterales; family Sulfurimonadaceae; genus Sulfurimonas; species Sulfurimonas lithotrophica. The sequence goes on along the minus strand of NZ_CP043617.1, from coordinate 1,698,550 downwards.
ATTATTACAAGTATCAAACACTCTGTTTTTTTGTAGGTACTTGCAAAGAGTAAACCGCCGAGAATTGTAAAAATCACGGCTAAAATATTTCCAAATGCTACATGTACAAAACCAAAAGCAAGTGCATTTGCCCATATGATAGTAAATTTAGAGAAGTTTAAAGAGTATCTGTAAAAGAAAAACTGCCTAAAAAGCAGCTCCTGCGGGATAACCGAAAATAGAGGATAAAATATAATGACAGCTAAGTAAATATAGGGCTGAGTAACTATTAATCCAAAAAGCTTATTGGGATATAGAAAAAAAGTAAAGATAAAGATTATAGAACTTATAACGATAAATCTTTTTAGTATATAGTTAATATCTTCCAGTTCAAAGCTGTTAGCAAATATAACTTGTCCCTTTACCCTTAGTATAATATAGGCATAGAGAGATACTAGCCACAAAGATGGAATTATCATATACTTTGGAAGTAGATGCAATAAAAAAAGCAAAGGAAGCAATATAAATATTGCACTAAATTCTAGTATGAGTTTTATTTTCATGCGGGGATTATAAATAAATATGATTACATTTTTATATCAAAAAGTTGATTTAGCACTTCTATAATTAAATTTATTAAATAATATTCTATTACATTTTTATTACATTTTTTTTCCATATATTTTTACGGTCAGTACTTTTAAGTGCTACATGGTTTTTTTTAACCAATACTTTAAAATATAGGAATAATATGAAAACTAGATACAAGTTAATAACAACGACATTAGTTGTAGGGACATTATTAAATACAGGTTGTAGTATAAAGGATACAAAATCTACGGATAAAAAAGCACAAGAAGTTATTAAGAAAAAAGACTCAGATATCTCTGCAAAAGAAGTTATTAAAAGAAATACAAGTTTAGAAAAAGAGATCTCTTCGACTAAGACTGAAATAACAAGCCTTGAAAAAAAAATAAAAGAAACTAACCCAGGTAAAAAAAGAGTAAAAATTGTTAAAAAGAAAGCAGAGTTAGAAAAACGAATCGAAAATCTTCAAAATAAACAAGTTGATAATGCTAAAGCATTTCAATTGTCTCAACAGAAAAAAAATATTAGTATATAAATATAACTATTACTTTTTATAAAATATAGTGTGGATTAAGCGACTTTGTAAATTATGGTAGAATTCGCATAAATAAAATGAAAAGATAATAGATGAGAATAGCATTTATAGGCGATATAGTAGGAAAACCCGGACGTGAGATGTTAAGAGACTACCTTTTTATACTCAAAAAGGAGCATTCTATAGATTTTGTTATAGCAAATTATGAAAATGCATCTCACGGTTTTGGTTTAACGAGCAAAAATGCAAATGAACTTTTTGCTTACGGAATAGATGTTATGACCGGCGGTAACCACTCTTGGGATAAAAAAGAGGTAGTAGCTCTTTTTGACACACATGAGATTCTTCGTCCACACAACTACCCCGATGAGGTAGAAGGAACCGGATGTAAGGTTTACGATATCGGGAGTGAAAAACTGGCAGTTTTAAACTTAATGGGGCACTACGCTATGCCGATGTGTGAGAATGGTTTTCGTGTGGCACAAAGTACGGTTGCATCTTTGCACGAAGAGGGTGTAAAAAATATATTTGTAGATTTTCATGCCGAAGCTAGCAGTGAAAAACGTGCTATGATGATGCTACTACAAGGAAAAGTGTCTGGAATTATAGGTACACATACACATGTAAGCAGTGATGATTTCCAAATAGCTAATGGGACAGCGTATTTGAGTGATATCGGTCTTACCGGATGCAGGGATAATGTAATAGGTATGGATGCAAAGACACCTCTAAAGCAGTTTCTAACAGGTATGAAAGGTCACTTCGATATCCCTAAAAAATGTAAAAAGATTCTTCAAATGGCCGTTATGGATATGGAAGATGGAAAATGCTCAAGCGCATATAAACTAAAAGTATTTGATAACGGTAAGATTATAAAAACAGATGCTTGGTTAGAGGATTAGGCAGTTAAGCGATAGTATTTGTCGTTATCGGTATAAGTATTTATCATCTTAGCTCTAAGCATTGGTTCTTTAAGAACTTTTGCAGAGTTGTCTTCTATCTGTTTAGCGGTTTTAGGATACTTTATCATCAAAGAAAACATACTAGAGTTTGCAGCATAAGCTATCGGTGCTTTTATCTGAGAGTTTACGGTAGAGAATTTACTCATATTTGATAAAGAAGATTCTTGTTTAAGTTGAGAGTTTATTCTCTCTTTTGTACTAAGTATTTTGTTTTTTAAAATATAATTTACATTATTTGTCTGCGTAAGTTTTGAAGTGTTTGCATCGGTGCTCTTTGCAAGAGTCTTTTCAAATAATTTGGAATCGGAAAAATCCCTCTCATTTTTTAGAGTTTTGTTATTTGTATTTGTACTTAAGTAAGTATTATACGACGAAATAAACAAATCAACACCTTATTTACACTTTTGTTAACCATTATATTTTTTTATCATTTAATTTGTACTTAATCTAATATATTAAATTGTAATCATTTTGCTACTATATTTCAAAAAATATTTTTACTAAAATAGTATTGTGGTTTTAGAAATTGCCTTAGTTCGTATAATATAAACATTTTTAAGAACTTGAGTAAGGTAAGAAAAAAACTCTTAAACTATATGGCATTAGGACTTTGGATTACATTTTTGTACGGGTTAAATAAACCCGATGGGGAAACATATAATAAATGTAATAAAGTCCTAAGCAAACTTCTTAACTTATTCTTTCCTTTGAAACCTTTTTGTAATCATATTTTGATACAATATTTACCATATTTATATCGAGGGAATAATGAGTGCAACAATTGTAATAGTTGAAGATGAAGAAGATTTACTTGAACTTATAGAATACAATCTTGAAAAAGAAGGGTTTGAGACAATTGGTTTTTTAAATACAAAAACAGTATCTCAAATTATTGATGAAGAAGATATAGACTTACTTATAATGGATAGAAACCTCCCGGGGATAGAAGGTAGTGAGTTTGTAACTCTTTTGCGTGAAGACGGAATCCAAATACCTGTAATTTATTTAAGTGCAAAAAATACCGATAAAGATATTGAAGAGGGTTTTGAGAGAGGCGGCGATGATTATTTAACAAAGCCTTTTAACATGAAAGAGCTTATTCTTAGAGTAAAAGCAATGTTAAAAAGAACAGGTAAGAAGTTAAATGACGGTGGTAATCTTTCATATAGAGACCTATTTTTAGATTCATCATCAAGAACTTTAAAAGTAGATGGTAAAAATATTGAAATAACAAAACTAGAATTTGATTTGCTTAGCGAGTTTATTAAAAATAAAAATTCGGTACTAGACAGAGACTACCTTTTAGAAAATGTATGGAGTGACGGTGGAGATTATCAATACCGCACGGTAAACGTGGCAATTAACAGATTAAAAGAAAAGATAGACCCGGATAAAACAAAAGAGTATATTCAAACGGTTCGCGGTGTAGGGTACAAACTTTGTTAAAAATTTATCAACTTTTTAACATTAAATTTGTTGCTCTTTTTGTGGGCATAATGTTACTTACGTCAATAGTATCATATGTAGGTTTAAAGTCTATTATCGTTTCTTACAATACGGAAAACTTAAAAAACGTTATAAAAATATCTGCAGACTTTTTGACAAAAGTAGAATCTTTAGAAAAGTTTTCTCAAAAAATACATGATAAAACAAAATACCGTGTAACTATAATAGATGCAGACGGTAAAGTTATAGTAGAAACAAATGAAGATAAAACAACTATGGATAATCATTCACACCGTTACGAAGTGATGATGGCAAATAAATTAGAGTTTGGCGAGTCTGTTCGTTACTCAAAAACTATAGGCGTAGATTTTTTATATGTTGCAAAAAAGATTATTTATAAAGATAAATCATACACATTACGTCTATCTATGGGACTTGCTAAAGTTTTAAGTCATTTTTACGAGTTGAGTATAAAAATAGGTTTAATATATATTTTTATTTTAGTCATATCTTTTTATACCTCAAATAGAATGAGTCAAAAAATTATAGAAGATATTGGAAGAATAAAAGTTTATCTTGATGAAATATCAAATAAAAACTATAAAGCTAACTTAAAAGTAAAATATTTTCATGAGTTTTTAGAGATATCGTTACTACTTAAAAATCTTGTTAAAAAGCTTGATAAACGGGATCGTCAAAAACGTAAGCACATGGCTAAACTTAGACTCATGAATAAACAAAGAAACGATATCTTGTCATCTATATCCCATGAGTTTAAAAATCCTGTAGCATCTATTGTCGGTTATGCACAAACACTTCAAGACGATCCGGATATCCCTCTAAAAGTGCGTCAAAAGTTTTTATCTAAGATTAACTCCAACGGAGAGAAAATATCTAAGATGCTAGATCGTCTTGCGCTTTCGGTTAAACTTGAAAACGGTGATATACCGACGAAACTAACAAGCTTTAATCTAAAAGAACTTTGTGAAGAAGTGGTTACAAACATCTCATTAAAATACAGAGATAGAGAGATAAGCTTTTCAGCCGAAGATATTAAAATAAAAGCAGACAAAACTATGATGGAGTTAGTACTTACCAATTTGGTAGATAATGCTTTAAAATATTCGGAAGCACAAGTAGAGTTGAAGGTAGAAAACGGCGTCGTATATGTTGAGGATAGCGGTATAGGTATTCACAGTGAACATATAGATAAAATTACTGGAAAATTTTACAGGGTAGATAAAAATACTTGGGATAACTCTATGGGTATAGGTTTAGCAATGGTTTCTTATGTACTTAAATTACACGATACGGCTTTAAACGTAAAATCAGAACCGGGTAAGGGTTCTGTATTTAGTTTTAGTGTTAAATCTTTGATTGTATAGTTATTTTATTTGCTTCAAAAAGCTCTATAGCTTTAGCAACCATAGGGTCGTCTTTAATATCAGGCGGATTTAACTCTTTGGTATCGTCACTACTTTGACAATCTGTTACACAAGATGCACTTCCGCCCATCTCTGCATCTTCAACCATAGAAGTACTTTGTGGTCCGTTAATGTTGTTTTGCGGAATTGGTTGCGGTGTCACAGGTTCTTGTAACACAGGTTCTTGTTGCTCAACAACTTCTTTGACTTCTTGTTTTTCCTCTAAATCCTCGGGAGTTTTAGAACAAAGCGTATGTTTTATCTGTGTTTCAAATCCAAATAGTTCTCTTACCTCTTGTTTTATGGCAGGAAAACCATGTCGAAGTGTTTTTTTACACTCCTCATTTGCACAACTCTCCCATGTTAAAACACCGTTTTCAAACGATTTAAATTCTACGCTTTTTTCAAAACATTCGCCAAGCTGGGCATTTCTGTCTCTTACATTTTCTACAAGTTTATTAAAAAGTTCGGTATTTGGATCTGTTTTTTTTATTATAGGTTCTACAATCTGTTCTTGAGGTTGTATATCATTAGTTTGTTCCTGTTGGGTATTTTCTTTTTGAGATTTATCCATACTAATAGGCTCTATATCCGCACGTGGTGTTTGAGATTGAAGAGACTCTATCATCTGATCTATCTCTTTCACACGAAGAGCTTCAACCATTTTAAAAAATATTAGACTTAGAACAAAAGAACCGTCGGCATTTATTGCAAAAAGAGATTTTGAATCACTAAGGATTCTAAAGAACCTGTCTATAACCAAGGTTGAAAAAAGTGCATCGTTGTCATACATACGTTCTTTTACATATGCAATAAGTTCATCGACAACCATCTCGCTTTCATAATCTTCGAGTATTTTAGTTAGTTCAACTATTTTTGCATAATCTTTTGAAAAAATAGCATTAAAAATTTCAGCTATGAATTTTGGATCAACAAGTCCTAACATATCGGTAACCGTATTTACATCGACATGACCTTTTGAGTATATAATAGCCTGATCAAGCAGCGTTAAAGTATCACGTAAACTTCCACTACCGCTTCTTGCCAAAATCTCTAATGCATCCGTTTCGTAAGATATATTTTCCAGATTCAATATGTGTATAAGATGATCAATGACTTTGCTTTGAGCGATACTTTTAAATCTAAAGTGTTGAGTCCTACTTAAAATCGTAGCCGGCAGTTTTAAGGGATCTGTCGTAGCCAGTATGAACTTAACATATTCAGGCGGTTCTTCTAGCGTTTTTAAAAGGGCATTAAATGCTTCTTTTGTAAGCATGTGGACTTCATCTATAATAAAAATTTTAAATCTTGCAACTGAGGGTTTATATTTTGTTTGTTCGATTAAATCGCGTATATCGTCAATTTTTCTTGAGCTTGCCGCATCCATCTCTACTATATCTACATGACGATTCTCTAACGCGTTTACACAGTTTGAACATATGCCGCAGGGTTGATGGGTTACACCGTTTTGGCAAATAAGGGCTTTGGCAAAAATACGTGCAGTTGAAGTTTTTCCACTACCGCGAAGACCCGAAAAAAGGTAAGCATGGCTTAACCTGTTTGAATCAAGTGCAAGAGATAGGGTCTGGGCAATACTCTCTTGACCTATAAGTTCATCAAAATTTTTTGGTCTGTATTTTCTAGCTAGAACTTCAGAATTTCCCACACATGACTCCATCTTTTTAATAAGATTGATTTTATCATTTATAGTGTTAAATTCTTATAAGAGATATTAAGATTTCTTTTTGGAATATACCATCTCTTGTAGCATCAAATAATCTTCATGCATAACTTTATCTAAAAAATATAACTCTTTACCGCCGTTTACAAAGAGTCTGTTTATCCAAGTGTCTATATTATTTATAAGCTTTTCTATTAAGGTTATTTTCTTTTTATTGTTTGTTAAAAATTTGTCCGTATTTTGTATTAGTAAAACTAAAAACGAATCAATAGTTTTACTAAACTCCGATACCTGTTTATAGTACTTTATATTTAATAAAAACATTGACAAAGATGAGCGAAGCTCTATCAGTATATCTTCGGTTATACCTAGTTTTTTACCTCTGTAGAGTATGTCATGCAAGTCATCGTTTATCCTTATAATGTCATTTAAATCTTCATCATCTATAAAGTTGTAGGGTTTAATAAAGTTTGAATTTGTATTAGGTTTTGATGGTTTGAATGTAGGTGAATTTAGTTTTTTCTCTATCTCTATATGATCTTGTTCAATCTTTTGTATAAGTTTTTTAGAGACTTCTTTTTTTAGTTTTATTGTCAATTTTTTATTATCATATTTGTACTTTAGAGATGATTTGGAAAAATAAGAATCAAGTGATTTTATCACTTTCTTATTCCATATGGTAAAGTAGATATTTGAATCATTTTCCTCAATGATAATTTCAAAAAATTTTGCTTCGTCTTTAAGTATATATGTATGCGTAAAGTTATAAAGAAGTTCAATAAATATGTGTATATAGCGGTTAGAATCAATATTTGAATTTAAAAAATCCCAGAACTGGTCTAAATCTTCTTCGTTCTCTATCGAAATAACATATTTGACGCTATTAATATTTTTATCTTTATAAAGATTTATAATATTTCGTTTTTTTCTCATTCTGCATCCTTTTATAAGTGCAGAATTTTAATTATAAAAAATTTCGAAATGGTTACTTAAGATTTAGCCAGTTATGTGCAACTGATTTTAAAGCTTCAGGGTTTTCAGATGCAAAGAATTTTAGTATAGTTTTTGGATGTTTTTTTGTAAAATTAAATTGCTTTTGTAGATGTTCTACTATAGCTTCACCGGAGTGAATAAGTTTTGTATCTTGACCAAAGTACTTTTGAAGTTCATCTTCAATAAGCGGAAAATGAGTGCATCCAAGTATAAGTGCATTTGGAGAATTTTTTATATCTGAGAAGTAGTGCCTAAACGAGGCATCTATAAGCTCCCCTGAGAAAATATCTTCTTCAACAAGCGGTACAAAAAGCCCGGTCGCTTTTGCATCCAGATTGGTATAACCAAGATCACAAAGACCAATCTCGTATGCTTTTGATTTTATAGTAGCTTTTGTACCTAAGATTAATATATTTGAGTCTTTATCTTCAAGTGAGTTTTTACAAGCCAAAATACCGGCTTCAACTACACCGATAACGGGACATTGGGCAGATTCACGCATCTCTTCGAGTGCATAGGCACTTACCGTATTACAAGCTACTATAATAAGGTCTAATTCAAAGTTTTTAAAAAATTCTATAGCCTCTATTCCGTAACGGATTATGGTGTTCTTATCTTTTGTACCGTAAGGTACGCGGGCAGTATCTCCGTAGTATATAATCTCTTCGAAGAGTTTATGCTCAAGCATGGATTTTACAACAGTTAATCCACCAATACCAGAATCAAATACTCCAATTTTCACTATTTCCTCCTTTAGCAAAAGAGTAAATCTTTTGCCAAATTCCTATTCACTAAAGCTACGCCTAAAGGCGAGAAATTTACTGAGTATTCATACTCTCTAAGAATTCGTCGTTGGTAGTCTTTTTACCCATAGTTGTATAGATGAATTTAAGTGCTTCAATCTCGTTGTCTTGTTTTTGCATCATAGAACGAAGTATAAATACTTTTTGTAGTTTATCAGGTCCGATTAGGAGTTCATCTTTACGAGTACCGGATTTAAGAACATCAATCGCAGGATATATACGTCTATCTGCAATTTTTCTATCAAGAACAACTTCGCTATTTCCGGTACCTTTAAACTCTTCAAAAATAACTTCATCCATTCTACTTCCCGTATCTACAAGAGCAGTAGCGATGATAGTCAGACTTCCGCCGTTTTCAATGTTACGTGCAGCACCGAAGAAGCGTTTTGGCTTGTGTAGTGCATTTGCATCTACACCACCTGAGAGTACTTTACCGCTTGATGGTGTAGCAGTATTATATGCACGAGCTAAACGAGTAATAGAATCAAGTAAAATAACTACGTCACGACCTTGCTCAACCCTACGTTTTGCACGCTCAATTACCATCTCTGCAACTTTAATATGGTTTTTGGCAGGCATATCAAAAGTTGAACTGTAAACTTCACCTTTTACGGAACGCTCCATATCCGTAACCTCTTCTGGACGTTCATCTACAAGTAATACCATTAAATCAATCTCGGCATGATTAGCACTAATCCCATGTGCTATCTCTTTTAAAAGCTCTGTTTTACCGCTTCTTGGAGGTGCAACGATAAGTCCACGCTGACCTTTACCGATAGGGGCAAACAAATCCATCATACGACCGGTCAAACCTTTTTCTTTATATTCTAGTTTAATTTGATCAAGTGCATATAGTGGAGTTAAGTTGTCAAAGAGTGGGCGTTTTTTGCTCTCTTCCGGAGGTAGATTATTGACTGCTTCTATTTTGATTAAAGCATTGTAGCGTTCCTGATCTTTTGGAGGTCTGACCTGACCTGTTACAACGTCACCGTTTCTAAGTGCAAAACGCTTTATTTGGGTATTTGAAACGTATGAATCGTTTTCTGAGTCGTTGAAACTCTTGTCGATTGAACGTATAAAACCGTAACCGTCCGGCATAATTTCTAAGATACCGCTAAAAAGGATATAACCGCCTTGAGCAGTTTGAGCCTTTAATATCTCAAAGATTAAATCCTGCCTTTTTAGCTCTTGTGGATGCTCTACGTTTAGCTCTTCCGCCAGTGCAATCAGCTCGTCTAAACTTTTAGTACGCAATTCATCAACACTTGCTCCGTTTGCAGGTTTATGAGAACGGGTCGAATTGTTGTTTTTACGGCTATTGCTGCGATTGTTAGTGTTTTTACGGGGTTGTTGTGAAGTGTTTTCACTCATAATAAAATATCTACCTTAATTTTTTTTCTTGGATTTTTTTTGTAGGGGTAATACTGGTTTTTAGAGATTAAATCTCTATATGTGCTGAAATTTTACTATAAATAGATTGCTAAAGTCAAGTTATATGGGTTTTCTTTTTGATGTAAGTGCCTTAACTAAGGCAGATTGTATAGATTGGTAAACTTTTTTATTTTGTTTTAGTGCCTTCTCTTCTCTGGCTATATCTTTTTTTATTCTTGCCTTATCTTCTTCAAGTCTTTTTGTACTGATTGTATCAATATTAGCTATATGTGCATTAAGATCGTCTATCTCTCTTTTATCCTCTTTTATGTCTAAACGAAGCTCTTGAATCTCATCATTTATATCGTATAAAGTTTCTTCGTCTTTATTTATTCTTCTTTTTTCCAACAAATCTTTTATTTTTTCATTGGTTTCATATATGTACTTTTCTATCTCTTGTCTTTCTTGAATGAGTTCATCTTTATACTCTATTGGAGAGAGGTTGTCTATTTTTAATTTTTCTAAATTTTTATTTACCTCTTTAAATCTTTTCTTTAGTAAGATTATCTTGTCTCTTGTTTTAAACCACATGGCTATTGTTCCAAAGAGTGCGGATGGATTATATTTTTGTCCTGATTCATTAACTATGGATGGTGCTTCGTAACGTTTATTATGTTTAATAATTACCTGACCGTTATAGTATTTAATCCAGTTCATTAAGTATTCATCCCTATAAGATATCGATTCTAGAATTTGATCGCTTATATGTGAAAATACTTCTACAAAATTTATGCGAAATATATAACCTGCAAAACCTTTTCTAAATTCTGCATTTTTATCTTCAAAATCTATAAGTGCTTTTGCAATATAGTTTTGGACTATTGAGTATATGTTTTTTTCATAAAAATCGTTTGTCACTTGTTTTCTTATAAAAAGATATTTAAAAACTTCGTAAGATATATTTTTTATAAAAGTTTCCAATGTTGTTTTATCAAAGTACTCATTGTATAGTTTTAAGAGTTCATCTTCAGAGTAACCGTTAAATCTTCTCTCAGTCGTATCTCTTTTTATATTTTGAATTATTTTAATAACTATTTGTTCTTTTTTTATAAGAACCAAGTCTTGATCTTCGAGTTCAAATGCAGTGCGAACGGCCTTCTTTATAAACTCTTTTTTATTTATACTTCTGTCTTGTAATAGTTTTACTTGTTTGATGATGTCTGAAAATAATTTTCCATTAATAACGGTTAAATCTTTAATATCTTTGTATTCAAAGTCTATTAAATCATGATTATCGTTAATAATATTTACAAGAGATTGAAAAGCCGTCATTAAATATCTTTTTAGAATTATTTTTTGCAATTCTACCTAAAGATGTTTTAAGTACTAATTAGAGAGTTTTAATTTTCCGTTGTTTAATGTTTCTTGTGTTTTTTCGGCAAGTTTTCTAACCTCGTCTGCTACAACTGCAAATCCACGACCGTGCTCACCTGCTCGAGCAGCTTCGATTGCAGCATTTAATGCCAGCAAATTTGTCTGATTTGCTATTTGTGAAATAGTATCGAGCATAGCCATAAGCTCTTGACGTTGAGTTTCAAGTTCATTGTCTATTTCAGTTTCTTCCGCTACTGACGGAGTATTTAAAGTGGTTTTATTTAAAACTTCTTCTAATTCGTTTTGAAGAGTTATTATATTTTCTTCTAAAGTGATTATTTTTTTACTCGCATCTTCTAATTTTGATTTTTGTGATTTATGGGTCTGTTTATGTTCGTTTAATTCTTCAGAGAGTTCATTGTTTTTGTCTATAAGTAAGCTGTTTTCTTTTTTTAATTTATCGCTTAATTGTTTATTTTCATTAACTATTTTATTTTGTTCTATATTTTTTTCATTTAATTTAACTTCAAAATCTTTATTTTCTTGTTTGATTAAATATATAGTTTTATCGTTTTTAATCTTTTCATTCTCAATACGGGATACTTTAGAAGCAAAAATAAAGTACATAATCAATACAGTGACAATAAAAGATATTACAGATGATAAAACTATAGATAAAAGCGATGATTCTTTTATAACTTTGTCTTTATAGAGTATTTTATCCTCATAGATTATCTTGTCTTTGTATATGATTTTATCTTTATAGATAACATTATCTTTATCTTTTATTTCAAATTTTTTAGCTTCTGTTTGCTCTATTAGTTTTCTTCCGTCTTCGTTCATTTTTTTATAAAGTTGTTTGATTGCTTTAAGCTCTTTAGAATTTGTTTTTTTATTTAGTTCATCTAAGATGTTTAAAGTTTTTTTCTCAAGTTTTTGCAGAGATTTAGTTTGAGATTTATCGAGTGAGAGAGAAGTTGCTATTTTTTCGTGTGTAGATATTATTAGATAATATAGTTGAACTTTCTCTTCAGTTGTAAGTTTATTTGAAATTTTGTCAATTTTTGAATTAAGCTGTGCGTAACTATTTTCAATTTCATGTGCAGTATCTGCATATATAGATATGCTTAAAATAAGTAATATAAGTAGTGTTTTCATGCTTTGTTAAAGCAAAAAATATACCACTTATGCGTAAATAGATTTGTTAAATTCATCAAACTCTTTAAGTGTTTTTTCTAATAGTTTTTTTGCATCTTCAAATATTTTTTCAATCATACTCTCGCGAGATTCTTTTTGTGGGATCTCTAGCTGATTTATAGAGTTGTCAAACATTTTAACTATGTTGTTTTTAACGTTGTTAGTATTGTTTTCATCCCTTTCTTTGTTAGGGTTAAAAATACCTGCAACTTTATGAGCAAGCTCGGTAACAGGAGTTTTAGGTGCATCTTGGCTTAATTCTTTTAAAAAGTCGTCTATAAAAGGTTGTGCTATTTTCATAAACTCGTCTATCTCTTTTTGGTCTTGTTCATCAATACCGTTGCTTTTTATGGAAAAACTAAAAGACTGCATCGAAGAAAATTCCATATAAGAAGATGAGTTTCCTCCATCTTTTTGGTATCTGATAGATGCTGAACTTTGATTTGAAAAATCCATATTTATCTCATCACCACTGCTTGTACGCATAGCTATATTTAAATCGTGTGCTCTGTAAGAGTCAAGTGCATATGAAGTCATAATTTTTGCCTTAATTTTATTAGATATAATATCGGCGAAAAAAGTAAACAAAGAAGTAAAATATGTCTATGGATGTTTATAATATATTGGTAACAAACGATGACGGCTATGAAGCAAAGGGTTTATTGGAACTTGTAAAAACTTTGAGAGAGATAGAAGGCGTGCGTGTAACGGTTGTCGCTCCGGCTAATGAAAAATCGGCTTGCGGACACTCAATCACACTTGTAAGACCATTGCGTTTTATAGGTATAGACGATGATTTTTTTAAACTAGATGACGGTACTCCGAGTGACTGTGTATATCTGTCTTTAGCATCTATATTTGCAGATAAAAAACCAGATTTACTAATAAGCGGAATAAACCGCGGCTCAAATATGGGTGAAGATATTACTTACAGCGGAACTGCAGCAGGTGCTATGGAAGGTGTACTGCACGATATTCCTTCTATTGCCATAAGTCAGGTTATGGATTTTACAGACCCAAGCGGTGATTTTGAGTTGGCAAGTAATTTTATACAAGATTTAGTAACTAAGATTAAAAACGGTACGTTTCCTTTGCCAAAACGTGAATTTTTAAATATAAATATACCTTTTGATAAAAAAGAGGCTGATGTTAAAGTAACGTATGCAGGTTACAGACACTATGCAAACGATGCACATGCACATAGAAATCCGCGTGGAGAAGAGTTTTACTGGTTAGGTTTGCATCCGCTTGATTTTTCACCGCGAGAAGGGCAAACCAGAATGAGCGATTATGAAGCGATAAAAGCCGGATATATTTCGATAAGCCCTATTATGCTGGATTTGAGTGCATATAAGAGTATGAAAGGTTTGGAGTATTGGCTAAATACGCACGAATAAAAACCCTGCTCAAAGAAGATTTTGTAAAGCTCGAAGATGCAAAAATTATTTTACTCGGTGTCGGCGGAGTCGGAAGTTTTTGTCTTGATTGTTTGATAAGAAGCGGAGTCAAAGATATAACCATAGTTGATTTTGATATGTATGACGAGTCTAATCAAAATCGTCAAATGTGGTCTGAGTTGCATGAAGGCGAGATAAAAGTTGAAGCCCTAAAAGAGCATTATCCAAATTTAAAGATTATAAATCAAAAAATAGATGAAGATTGGGTATGGAACTTTGACTTTGATTCTTATGATTTGGTACTGGATGCAATAGACGATACTAAGGCAAAAATCGCACTTGCACAAAAGTGTTACAAAAAACTAATATCAAGTTTTGGAAGTGCAAAACGTATAGATGCATCAGCTGTAAAAGTAGATGATATTTGGAAAACATATGGAGATAAGTTTGGCTCAAAGATAAGATATGAGCTTAAAAAACGCGGTTTTAAGAAAAAGTATAAAGTTATATTTTCTTCAGAAGAGGCACGTGTTAAAGAAAAGGGGTCTTTTATGGGAGTTACCGCTACTTTTGGACTTTTTATGTGCAGTGAAGCTCTAAAAAGATTAATAAAATAGATAAATTATAAAGGAAACGATTGTTTGATTTTTTAGATAGCGACTGGTTTAATATAGGTTTGGAGATAGTTTTTTTACTTTTAATCTCTTACGATATAAAAAAATACAAAGAGACTAAGAAAAAAGAGTATATTACAAATATTGTACTAACTATAGGTTTTGCCATCTGGGTACTGTATCCGTACTATAAAAGCTACTTTGGCTGGGAGGAGTCTCAAAAATCAGAGCTTATCTCTACCTGCGTAGATGCAAATGATACAAAAACATGTAAGTGCGTCGATGAGGCTATATTTAAAGAATATACATACGATGAGTATAAACTTTTAGATAAAAATTCAACAGAATATAAAGAATTTACAAAAGAAGCGAAAGAAGATTGTTTAGATGATAGCTGGTTTTGAGGATAAACTTGCATGTGAGGGTATAGTCGGTGACGGATGCGGCGGCGGACGTGTATTTTATATAGATGCACAAACACTTTATGCATATGATCCTATAACAAAAGAAAGTACAAAACTTTTAGACAAAGTTATAGATGCAAAAAGTATCTCAAAAAAAGCCTGTATTATTACCATAGAGTGTAAAGATGAAACTATAAGATTTGATTTATCTCTTCTTCATAAAATTTGATATAATCATAAACTAAAAAAATAATTGAGAAAGTATTAAGATGCAAAAAGTTGAACCTATGACACTGTTTGGATATAACAAACTACAAGCAGAAGTAAAAGAATTAAAAGAAGTTAAACGCCCTGCAGTTGTTAAGGCTATTGAAGAAGCGGTGGAACAAGGGGATTTAAAAGAAAATGCCGAATATCATGCCGCAAAAGAGGACCAAAAAAATATAGACAACCGTTTAGCTGAACTAGCTGAAATAATCGGTAATGCACAGATAGTAGATCCGAGTGAGCTGGAACATTCTCGTGTATCTTTTGGTTCAACAGTAGTTTTAGAGGATTTAGACAGTGGAGAAGAGATGACTTACACTATCGTCGGCGGTAGTGAATCTAATCCGGAGATGGGGCTTATTTCATTTTCATCGCCTCTAGCTAAACAACTTTTGGGAAAAGAAGAAGGAGATGACTTTAAAGTTCGTCTTCCAGGCGGTGAAAAAGAGTTGGAGATATTAGAGGTTAGATATCAGGAGATAGTTTTTGAAACACATTAATGTCGGAGTGGTTGGAGCCAGTGGTTATACAGGTATAGAATTAATAAAAATACTTATAAACCATCCTATTTTTAATATAAACTATGTTGCAACAAGTACGGGCGATACTGAGCTGGATATATTGCATCCGTCTTTGAAAGACGTGTTTTCCTGCAGTGTTGAAAAAGCTGATACGAAAGAGATTGAAAAAAGATGTGAACTTGTTTTTTTAGCACTTCCGCATCAGGCATCTATGGGTTTTGCAAAAGATTTGATAAATAACGGTGTGAAAATCGTTGATTTATCAGCCGATTATAGACTTGAACTGGAAACTTACGAGAAACACTATTGTCCACATGAAGATAAAGAGCATCTAAGTCAGGCAGTTTACGGTTTGCCTGAACTTTACCGTGAAGATATTAAAAAAAGCTCACTTGTAGCAAATCCCGGTTGTTATCCTACTGCATCTATTCTTGGATTGATTCCTTTTACCAAATATATAGATGAAAACTTTCCAATTTTCATAGATGCAAAAAGCGGTGTTAGCGGTGCTGGTAAAAAATGTAATGAATCAACACACTATATAAGCATCAACGAAAATATATTTGCATATAAGGTATTAAACCACAGACATGAACCGGAGATAAAAGAGAAGCTTTTTCAACAAAGTTCTAAAGACTTTGATATCAATTTTGTACCGCACTTAATCCCTGCAACCCGTGGTGAGCTTATAGATGCATATATGCTTTTAAATGAAGATATAGATCCGATAGCCGTGCTAAAAGAGTTTTATAAAGATGAACCTTTTGTAAGAATATTTGATAAACCCGTAGATATAAAATCATGTAGTGGGACAAATTTTTGCGATATATATGCACAAAAAAAAGGTAATAAGCTTTATGTAAACAGTGCCGTAGATAATATCCTTCGCGGCTCATCATCTCAAGCAGTTGCAAATGCAAATCTTATGTGCGGATTGGATGAGGATTTAGCATTACCTATCATCGCTTATGTACCTTAAAGGTTAATAAGTGATTGAGATAAAAGAGGGTGCATTTATAGTCTCGGATGCACATTACTCACGCAAACGCCTTGAGCTTCTAAATTTTTTCAAAGATATTCAAAATAAAAAATTAAAACCTACTCAACTTATTTTGATGGGTGATATGTTTGATTTATTATTTGGCGGTATTAACAGGACTGTAAAAAGAAATCAGGAATTGGTAGATATTTTAAATGAGATTTCCAAAGATATAGAACTTATTTATTTAGAAGGAAATCATGATTTTAACCTAAAAAAAGTATTTAAAAATGCAAAAGTATTTAAAATATCCCAGCAGCCTGTTGAATGTGTAACAAATGGGAAAAAAACATATTTGGCACACGGAGATTTTGCGTCAAATACGGGATATAAAGTATATACGGCTGTTATTAGAAACAGATTTGTACTTTTTGTTTTAAATATTATAAATATAATTTTTAATAACATCATATTAAAAAAATTGGATTTTTATTTAGATAAAAAAGATGATTGTAATACAATAGAAAATTTTGAAAAGATAATTAAAAACAGACTCGATGAAAAGTTTGAATGTGAGTATTTTATTGAAGGACATTTCCATCAAAATAAGAAGATAGAGTTTGAAAAATTTCACTATATAAACTTAGCAGCTTTTGCTTGCAATCAAAGATATTTTATTGTAAGATTTGCTAACAAAGAGTTATTGCATAGCAATAAATACTTGGGGGACTAAAAAATATGATGAATGATGATTCACTAAAAGTTGGCTCAAATGAGATGGAGCTCGTTGATTTTCGTATATTCAAACAGCAGGATGATGATATATATGAAGGGATATATGGAATAAACGTTTCAAAAGTCCGTGAAATTATCAAAATGCCGAAATTAACGGAATTACCCGGTACTCCTGAATTTATAGAAGGTATATTTGATCTGCGCGATGTAGTAATACCTGTAGTAAATTTAGCTAAGTGGATGGGAGTTAGCGAACCTGAAGAGGCTGAAAAGAATGCCCGCGTTATTATTACGGAGTTTAATAATGTGCTTATTGGATTCATAGTCCATGATGCAAAGCGTATTAGACGTATAAATTGGAATGATATCGAGCCTGCTTCATTTGCAAGCGGTAGCGGTGAGCTTGACGGTAGTAAGATTACGGGTGTTACTAAAATAGAAGACGACAGTGTACTTCTTATACTTGACTTGGAAAGCGTAGTTCAAGAACTTGGTCTGTATGAACCTGATGTTGATGATATTATGCACAGAACAGACGATGAAGAAAAATTTAGCGGTATAGCCCTTATTTTGGATGATAGTGCTACGGCTAGAAAAATAGTTAAAGATGCCTTAGAAAAAATGGGCTTTAGTGTTATTGAAGCCATAGACGGAGAGGACGGTCTTGGAAAACTAGACGAACTTTATAATACATACGGAGAAAATTTAGATAGAAATCTAAAAATTATCATTTCCGATGTTGAGATGCCTCGTATGGACGGTTTTCACTTTGCTGCAAATACAAAATCAGACGGAAGATTTAAAAATATACCGATAGTATTTAACTCGTCTATCAGTGATCATTTTAGTGAAGGCAGAGGTTTAGAAGCCGGTGGTGAGGCTTATTTGGTTAAGTTCCAAGGCGGAGCATTTTATGATGAAGTGTCACGTATAGTTCGTGCACATATGAAATAGGAGTGTAAATATGGATGAATTTCAAGAGATACTGCAGGACTTTTTAGTTGAGTCTTTTGAATTGGTTGAAAAACTGGATGAAGACCTTGTAGAACTGGAGTCAAATCCGGAAGATTTAGAACTGTTAAACGGAATATTTCGTGTAGCACATACCGTTAAGGGTGCTTCTTCATTTTTAAATATGGATGTTTTAACCCATTTAACACACCATATGGAAAATATCTTAAATAAAGCTAGACACGGTGAACTTGTAATTACGCCTGATGTTATGGACGTTATTTTAGAATCAGTTGATTTGATGAAACAGTTGTTAGAAACTATTCGCGATACTAGTACCGATGCCGGTGTAGATGTTAGCGAATGTGTGGCAAGATTAGATAAGATAGACGGAGGGGACGGTAATGTTGAAACTCCTGAATCATCTGCCGCTCCGATAGAACAAGAAGAAGTTGTTGAAGAAACTTCGTCTTCTAATGATGATGAACCTGATTATGAAAATATGAGCGATGAGGATGTTGAAGCTGAGATAGAAAGACTTTTAGCCGAGCGTCAAGCTGAAGACAAAGCAAAAAGAGAGGCTAAAATCGCTTCAGGTGAGAGTGTCCCTGAAGCTCCTCCTTCACCTGAAGAAGTTGAAGAGGAAAATGATATACCTGAACCGGTTGCAGCACCTGTAGCAGCTAAAAATACTTCTGCCAAAAAAGAAGATTTTAAAGAGGATTCTTCAAAAGCTGCTCCTGCTAAAAAAACCCAAACTGTTGAACAGACTATCCGTGTGGATGTTAAAAGACTTGACCACTTAATGAATCTTATTGGTGAACTTGTACTTGCTAAAAATAGATTAATCAAAATTAATGATGATGTCGAAGAACGTTATGAGGGTGAAGAATTTTTAGAAGAACTTAATCAGGTAGTATCTATAGTTTCTCTTGTTACGACTGACTTGCAGATAGCGGTTATGAAAACAAGAATGCTACCTGTGGGTAAAGTATTTAATAAGTTCCCAAGAATGATTCGTGATTTAACTCGTGAATTAAACAAAAAAATAGAACTTGAAATATCAGGTGAGGATACTGAACTTGATAAATCTATTGTTGAGGAGATAGGTGATCCGTTAGTACATATTATTCGCAATTCATGTGACCACGGTATAGAAAACCCTGATGTTCGTTTGGCTGCCGGTAAAGATGAACAGGGTACAATCAAGCTAAAAGCTTATAATGAAGGTAATCAGATTGTTATCCAGATAGATGACGACGGAAAAGGTCTTGATGCAGATATGTTAAAAGACAAATCTATAGAAAAAGGGATTATTACCGAAAAAGAAGCAGACATGATGTCTGATAAAGAAGCATTTGCTCTCATCTTTAAACCAGGTTTCTCAACCGCTGCACAAGTGACTAACGTAAGTGGTCGCG
Organism: Sulfurimonas lithotrophica; assembly: GCF_009258225.1. Classification (NCBI taxonomy): domain Bacteria; kingdom Pseudomonadati; phylum Campylobacterota; class Epsilonproteobacteria; order Campylobacterales; family Sulfurimonadaceae; genus Sulfurimonas; species Sulfurimonas lithotrophica. Next base: position 1,678,908 of record NZ_CP043617.1, on the reverse strand, counting down.
GTGTTGGTATGGATGTTGTTAAAACAAATATCGAAAAGTTAAACGGTATAATAGATATAGACTCTGAACTAGGTTCAGGTACATCTATAAAATTAAAAATACCTCTAACTCTTGCAATTATTCAAGCTCTTTTAGTCGGTGTTCAAGAAGAAGCTTATGCAATTCCGCTTGCTTCGGTTATGGAGACTGTTAGAATTTCAACGGATGAGATATATACGGTTGAAGGTAGAAGTGTTATGAGACTTCGTGATGAAGTTTTATCGCTTGTTCATATAGGAGATATTTTTGAAGTTGAGCGTATTATAGACGGTGGAGAACACGCATACGTAGTGGTCCTTGGTCTTGGTGCTCAAAAACTCGGACTAATTGTTGATACCCTTGTCGGTCAAGAAGAGATAGTTATTAAATCTCTTGGTGAATACTTAAAAGGAATTGACGGAATTGCGGGTGCGACCATTCGTGGTGACGGTGGTGTTACGCTTATTGTTGATGTCGTAGCACTTATGGAGATGGCAAAAAATGTAAAATCAAGTGTAAACCAAGCTTCACTTCAAAATGAAGCTGCGGCTTCTAAGGAAAAAACACAAGCAAGCGACTATGCTGTTATGATTGTAGATGATTCAAAAACAGATAGAACAATTATGAGAAAAGCGATAGAACCGTTAGGAATAACACTCGTAGAAGCGGGTGACGGTCAAGAAGCGTTAAATATCTTAAAGCAGGGTGATCATAATTTTGATGCTATGCTAATTGATATCGAGATGCCGAGAATGGATGGATATACTTTAGCTACGGAGATTAAAAAATATAACAGATATAAAAATCTACCACTTATTGCGGTAACTTCACGTACTGGTAAATCTGACCGTATGCGTGGTGTAGAGAGTGGAATGGTTGAGTATATTACTAAACCGTATTCATCAGATTATTTATCAAGCGTAGTTCAAAGAAACGTAAACTTTAAATCGGAGTTCCTATCATGAGTGACAAATTAAAAGATGTAATAAACAAGCAAAATGCGCAGCAAAATCAGGACGATAGTTTAACTCAACTGGATGATATAGTTCAACTTGTCGGATTTATTATAGGTGATGAAGAATACGCAGTGCCTATTTTATCTATTCAAGAGATTATTAAACCTTTTTCATGGACACGTGTACCGCAAGTTCCACCTTACGTAAAAGGTGTTTTTAATATGCGTGGAGCTGTTATTCCACTGATAGATTTGCGCTTAAAATTTGGTTTGAGTGAACAAAAACATAATGATGAGACACGCTTTATCGTTATGAAACACGGTGATGAAGTGGCAGGATTTGTTATAGATAGACTGACTATGGCACTTCGTATCAAAAAGGATAATATAGGACCTGCACCAGATACTATTAATGCAGAAGATTCTTTAATAGACGGTGTTGGTAAAGAGAAAGACAGAATCATAACTATATTAAAACCCGATAAACTTTTACAAAGAGATTTTTAACTCTTTAGCATAATGGATGCAAAACTAGATATAACACATAGCGGTAATGAGCTCACCTTTATTTTTAGAGGTGAGTTTAGTTTGTATAATATATCGGGTTATGAAAAAAAGATTAATACACTCGACCTTTCTTCATATACACATATAAATATAGATATAAATACACTTACTTATTTAGATACGTCGGCATCTATATTTTTAAATATATTTATGCAAAAATTAAATAAAAATAACATCTCTTATAATCTTATTTGTAGTTCATCAGAATTCTTAGATACACTTAATTTGGCGAATAAGTATGCTGATAAAACTACACCCGTTAAACAAAGAAAAAAAAACTTTTTGGAAAATATAGGTAAAGAGTCTTTTGAAAATTTTATGGGTTTATTAGATTTTTTTGCTTTTTTAGGAAAACTCTTCTCTACAAAACTTAATTTAATACATAATTTTAAATCGATAAGATATAAAGAGATTGCTTTTGAAATAAATGAAAGTGCAATTAAAGCTTTTGGTATTATAGCATTAACAAGTTTTTTAATAGGGCTTGTAGTAGCTTATCAAGGGGCATACCAGTTAAAAACCTACGGAGCTAGTATATTTATAGTAGATATGCTCGGAATATCGATTTTGCGTGAACTATCTCCGATTATTACGGCAATAGTAATAGCCGGACGAAGCGGTAGTGCATATACCGCTCAAATCGGTGCTATGAAAATCACTGAAGAATTAGATGCAATGCGTACAATGGGTTTTGATCCATATCTTTTTTTGGTATTGCCTAGAATTATTGCACTTATGATTATGATGCCTATACTAATATTTTTCTCGGATATTATGGCTATGGTTGGTGGAATGATTGTAGCAAATGTTGATTTGGATATTACCGTAAATATGTTTTTAGATAGATTTTTGATAGCAATTGATATAAAACATTTTTACGTAGGGATTTTTAAAGGTCCGTTTTTTGCATTTTTAATAGCAACTATAGGGATTTACAGAGGGATGGCTGTAAAAGACGATACTCAAAGCATCGGGTTCAATACTACAAAAAGTGTAGTTGAATCAATATTTGCAGTTATTATGTGTGATGCGGTATTTTCCATAATTTTTACAAATCTAGGTATATAAAATGAGTATTATCAGTGTAAAAAATGTTGAGACAAAATTTGGAGAGAGATTAATACATGAAGATTTAAATCTAGATATAAAAAAAGGTGATATATATGGTCTTTTAGGTCCAAGCGGATGCGGAAAAACAACACTTTTACGTGAAATGGTAATGCTTCAAAAATACTCGCGCGGTTCAATAAATGTCCTTGGATATGATTTAAATAATATAACTCACGATCAGGCTCAATCTCTTAGACGGCAATGGGGCGTTTTATTTCAAGCAGGGGCACTTTTTTCATCTTTGAGTGTTGCTGAAAATATAGCTCTTGGTTTAGAAGAATATACCGATTTAGATAAAAAAATGATAGATGAAATCGTTGCATTTAAGATTAACCTTGTGGGACTAAAACAATCCGACGGTGAACTTTTCCCTTCCCAAATATCAGGAGGAATGAAAAAAAAAGCTGCACTTGCACGTGCCTTGGCACTTGATCCTAAACTTTTGTTTTTAGATGAGCCGACAAGTGGATTAGATCCTATATCTGCCAGAGATTTTGATTCGCTTATTTTGAAACTCCATGAACTTTTGGGTTTGACTATAGTGATGGTATCTCATGATTTAAAGTCTATTTACGATACATTAGATAAAATAGCCGTAATAGATAATAAAAAAATTATTTATGAGGGTTCACTTGATAATATTAAAAATCAAAAAAGTGAATTTATACGTACATTTTTTAAGGCAAATCTGTGAATAATAAAGTTAATTATACGCTTATCGGTATATTGGTAATAATCGGATTTGCACTTATTGTTATATTTTCTTACTGGTTGCTTCAACCCTCGGAAGAAAAATCTATTAAAAAATATTATATATATTTTAACGAATCTGTACTTGGACTAAATTTGGAAGCTCCTGTAAAATATCGTGGCATCAATGTTGGTAAAGTAACAAGTATAGAAATAAATCCCAAAAATTCCGAACAAGTTCAAGTTGTAGTAACTATAATAAAATCTACACCTATAAAAACTACTACAAGAGCAAAACTCACTTCGCAAGGTATTACGGGTCTTAGTTATATTAACTTGTTAATGGGTAAAAACGGTACTGAATTATTAAAAAATAACGGTGAAGAAAAATATCCTGTTATCAAAACTACCCCTAGTTTTTTTGAAACTATAGAGCAGTCATTTGGCAGTGTCTCTACAAATCTTTCAAAAACACTAAGCGGTACGCAGGAACTTTTAAATGATGAAAATCAAAAACAGATAGGGATTATACTTAACCGTTCCGCAAAATTTATGGATAAGTTAGAGAAGATGTTAAACGATAAAACTCTTGAACATTTTCAAAGCAGTATGAAAAATATAGACGATGCAAGTCAAAAAATAAACACAATGATGCCAAAAATCGAAAACTTTATAGATAATAGTGTCGCATGGGAAAATAAACTAGCAAATAACTTTAAAGTTATCATGCAAAGTTATATGGGGATAAGAGAGTCCATGGATGTATTTAAAGCATCCGTTGCAAACGGTGACTTTAATATAAAAGAGATAACAAGTGATGTAATTCCAAGTTTAAATTCTACGCTTTTAGAGCTACAAGAATTGATTATAAGCTTAGACTCTCTTATGGAGCAGTATGAAAAAAGTCCGGGAGATATACTTTTTAAGACACAAGAGATAAATAAAGGACCGGGAGAAAAATAGATGAGTAAGATATATATATTATTAACTTTAGTGCTTGTTTTTAGTAGTTGTTCCACTTCCGTACCTACAATCGTAAAGTATAAAGTAGCTTCAAACGTAGATATAAATAAGTTTGAAGCTACAAAATGTAAGTCAAAAAGTGTAAAAGTATCTTCTGTTTTAACAAGTTCAAGTTTGATGTCAAAAGATATGAGTTACGTGCAAGGAGATTCTAAAGTTTTTGAATACTCAGAATCTGCTTGGTTAAATAATCCAAACCTTTCAGTTTCAAGAGAGCTTGTAAAGATGTTAAGGGATATAGATATTTATAAAAGTGTTCAAGAGGTAAAATCTAGAAGTAAAAGTGATTTGATTATAGAGAGTACTTTAGAAGATTTTATGCAGTATTATTCAAATGATTTAAAAAGCTCATTTGCAGTAGTTCAAATAAACTTAACAGTAATAGACTCTAAAACAAATGAAGTTCTTTTGTCAAAAACATTTAAATCAAAAATAAAAACAAAAAGTTTAGATGCAAAAGGTGGAGTAAAAGCATTGAATTTAGCGCTTAAAAAGGTACTTGAAGATAGCTCGGCTTGGTTAATAGAGGGATGTAAGTGATAAAAGAAGAAGAATACAAAAGAAGAAGAGATTATTTAGCATCTAAGATGTCTAAAAACAGTGTCGGGGTATTATTTAGTTCAAGTTATAAAACTCGTTCAAACGATACGGAGTATCCATTTAGACAAGATAGTAATTTTTATTATATGAGTGGATTTAAAGAAGATAACTCTATTTTAGTTCTTATAAAAAAAAATAAAAAATACAAATCAGTTTTATTTGTAAATAAAAAAGATAAAACACAAGAACTTTGGAACGGTAAACGTCTGGGTAAAGAGGAAGCTAAAAAAAAATTTTTAGTTGATGAGGTATATACAAAAGATGAGTTTGAAAAGAAGTTCAAAATTTTTTTAGAAGGTAAAAACAGTTTATATTTTGATTTTAAACTTGACTATTCAAAAGTAAAAATTTTAAAAAGATATGCCAAAAGTTTATCTGTTCATAAAAATATAGCAAAAGTAATTGAGAAGATGCGCCTGATTAAATCGGATGCAGAAATAAAACTTATAAAAAAAGCTATTGAAATTACAAAAGAAGCCCATACAAAGGTAATGAAACTTAATAAAAGTGAAAAAAAAGAGTATCATCTGCAAGCTGATATAGAGTATATATTTAAAAGTCGCGGTGCATACAGTGATGCATATACATCTATAGTAGCAGGTGGAAATAATGCAAATACTTTGCATTATATTGATAATAATCAATATTTAAAAGACGGTGATTTGATATTATTAGACGCAGGTTGTGAATATGAATATTACGCAAGTGATATCACAAGAACTATACCGGTTAACGGAAAATATACGGATGAGCAAAAAAAGGTTTATAACTTAGTTTTAAAAGCTCAAAAAGAAGTTTTTGAAGCTATATCACCCGGGGTTACAAGAACAAAATTGCAAGAAGTTGCGGTTAAGTCTATAACAAAAGCACTAATAGAACTCGGTGTGTTAAAAGGTGATGTTAAAAAGCTTATAAAAAATGAAAAATATAAACCTTATTATCCACACGGTATAGGACATTGGATGGGATTAGACGTTCATGACAGCTGTCCGTACAAAGATGAAAAAGGTAAAGAGATAGTTTTGGCAAAAGGTATGGTTTTGACAATAGAACCGGGAATATACCTAGATGCAGATGATAAAAATGTACCAAAAAAATATCGTGGAATAGGTATTCGTATAGAAGACGATATATTAATCACTGAAAACGGATATGAGAACTTATCATTTGGTATAGCAAAAACTATTGAAGATATAGAAAGTTTAAAAGGAAAATAATATGAAATACCCTGAGTTTTTTGATAAAGTTCAAACAATAACGCTTAGAGATGATTTGGCAGACTTTTTGGGAAGTGTTGAAGACGGTATAGTCGAGTTTAGTTATTTAGATGTTGTAAAAAGTGCAGGTCACTCTTGTCCAACGGTAGCCGGTGCATATATCATGTGTTTAGTAGGACTTAAAGAGTTGTATAAAGATGAACTTCCTGTTCGCGGTGAGATTTTAATAGAGTTTGCCGAAGATGAAAATGAAGGAGTTGCCGGAGTAATAGCAAATGTAATGAGCCAAATTACGGGTGCTACAAAAACTCTTGGATTTAAAGGTATAGCAGGCGAGTATGTAAGACATTCACTAGTTAGTTTTAATGCAGAGATAGATTCAAGCGTTAAGTTTATAAGAAACGATACAATGCAGAGTGTTGAGGTTGTTTATAACCCAGGTGTTGTGCCTCCTAAACCCGAACAAGGCGAGCTTATGCAAAAGTTACTTATGAATTTTGCAAGTGAAGAAGAAGCAAAAGAGTTTAAAAAATTATGGCAGGGAAGAGTAGAAGCAATATTTAACAATATTGATAAAGTTACAAGTATCAAATAAAAGGAGTTTTCCTTTTATTTACTACTCATCATACGAGTAAGACCAGCCGGTAAGACCTTCTATTTTGGCCTCATAAAAATTATCGGAATCACCTAAAAAATCTATTACGTGCATAACTGTATGGGGTATTGACATTTGATCCTCAGGCTTAATCAGAAGAAGTGGCATCGGAGTGTCCTGAGCTTCACTTTTTCCAAAACCTACAGGCATAAGTTGACTCATAACTTCAGATGGATTGGTAATATTATTCTCATCACAAAACTTATCTAAAATTGCATCTTTTATGTCTTGCGTAAATTTATCTTGAGTATTTAAAAATATAGTGAATTGAATAGGTGTATCTTTAAAGTGACTAGGTGCGGGGGTAGCAAGTATTGCATACTCTACATTTTTTAAATGTGCCTCTATCTCTATAGGGTCTAGGTAAGTGTCTGTATTTATAGCGTGAGCTACGGGCATTATTTCTTATCCTCGTCTTTGATAAGTTTTTCACCCATTTGCTCTTCTATTTCAGCTTGAATATTTGCCATTTCCTGACGTATTTCATCCATGAAGTGAGGTGGGACGTCATCATCTTTTGACCAGTTTACTTTGTCTATATTACCACCATAATCATCTCCGAGTTCTTTTATCTGTTCTTGATATTCTTTCATATCGTTACAAATAACCACTCTCTCGTCAACAGTGTCCTTAAGCTCTATTGCCCAACCGTCTCTTGCTTTATTTAGAATTACTTTACTTTCAAAAATTACAGCCACTAAAAATTTCCTTTATTATCTTTTTGTTTTATCAAATTGTCTTGCAAAACCTTCTAGGTCTTTTTTCTTTAAATCACCGTTGTATATAATATCTTCAGGTTTTAAGTCATGATCGTTTAACATCTTAGGAACGGCATCGCCGTTTTCGATTTGCTGCATATGTGCATCTAGTTCATCTTCAGAATAAGCCATTTGCATATCTGCCGAAATAACATGAGGTATAGCTTCTATTACACGAAGTTTTTTAAGCTCTTGCTCAACGCCTTCTCCTTCTATTGTAACAATAACACGACCTTTTTCATCATGCAGATGGTAATCACACTCCGGAGTGTTTTTTAAAGTCTCTACAACTTCGTCTAAATATTTAGGTAGTGTTTGAACTACTATACTTGAAATATTCATTTTATATCCTTTAATTAGTTTTATTTTATCTTATAAAGATTAATAGTTTTATCGTCACTTGCTCCAAGCATACGATTTTCATCTATAAATACTATATTGGTAAGTGTCATTTTGTTGTCTGTATATGTACCGATTTTTCTTTTGGTAATCGTGTTAAAGACTGAAATGTTATTATTTTCATCACTTGAATATCCTGCAAGTTTTCCGCTTGGAGACAAACCGACACTGTATATTAAAAAGTTTGCTTCTTTGTAATATGCAGAATCAAATTTAGTAGCATATATAACTACACGTCTATCTTGCCCGGCTGTTGCAATAATTCCGTTTTTATAATCTACTTGAAAAACATTATCTAAATTTTGTCCTTTTAATTTTTTTAATATTTTTCCGTCTTTAGCAGACATGATTTTTAAAATACCGCTCTCATCGGCGATAACAATTTCACTTTTATCTTCATTTATAACTAGGTTTGAAAATTTAGCGCCGCTTGCTTGATTTGTCCAGTTTCTCTTTTTTGTTTTTATATCAAAAGAGATAATCTCATTGCTTAAAAGCCCAAATACTATAGTGTTTTTATTTATAAATTTAGCTTTTATTATCGCCATATAACTTGACTCATCTATTATAGAAGTCAGTTTTTCATTTTCATATATAAAAGCTCTGCTGTAACCGCCTGAACCTTGTGACAATATAAGTAACTTATCATCTATCTTATCTACGGAGTATATTTTTGCATCTACCATATCACCCATAAAATCTTTTATTTTAGGAAGCGTTATACTCTTTACTTTTTTTTGTGTGTTTATATCAAATATATCTACAATTCCGGCAGAAGTAGCACTATAAATTTTGTCTTTATTGGTTATTAAATCAACAACTCCGCCGCTTGACACAAATTTGGCCGATGGTTTTATTTGTGCAGAATATACACTGCTTAGTATTAGAAAAAATAAAATTACTTTACGCATTTTTAACCTTTACTTCTATTGCATCTACGGGACATCTGTTTATACAAAAACCGCAAGATGTGCATCTGTCGTTTATTTCAGCCATAAACATAGCTTTAAAGTCTATTGCCCTATCCAAACAAGGATCTTTACACGAAAAACACATAGTATGGTTCCAACTTAAACATTTGTCTTGGTTTATTGTTATTATAGCATTTATATTTTGCTTGTCTTCAATATTTAAAACACCAAATTCACAAGCTTTAACACATTCATCACAAAAAGTACAACCGTTTTGGTTAAATACTATATATGGACTTCCGTCTTCTGATATTTTTATAATCTCTTCTTCACAAACAGTGTCGCATTTAGATGTACACTTATGACACTCATTGCGAAAGAGAGCTTCATCTTTAAAGTATGGTGGTCTTAAAAATGAAGTTTTTTTCTCTGGGGCTTCACCTTTTAGTGAAGCTCCAATAGAGGAAAATAGTTCTCTTCTTTCCAAAATTTTCCTTAGTGACTATCTAAGCTACCTGCGGCAGAATCTTTATTTGCAATATCATCTGCAGTTACTTTACCGCCGTCACCTTTAATAGTGTCGATACCGTACATGAAATCTGCTTGTGAATTCCAAGAAGATTTGTTTGCACCGTCATTTTGAGTGTAATCAGGTTCAAAATTATTTGCAACAGCTAATTTACCTTGTGACTGAGGAGCATGACATTGTGAACAATTAAATCTAGCACCTTGAAGTCTATCTTCTGTTTTGATAGATACCTCGTTTTTCATATTGTCAACACTTTTACTAAAGTCTTCACCGTCAGCACTAATATGGTGTGTCGGTCTAAAGTTAGTATAATGTGATCTAGGAATAGGTGTAGCACCCATTGAAACTGCAACTGCAGGTTCATGACATCCAGTACATTGATTGTTTCCGATTTTAATCGGCAACATACCTTCTGTACCGTGTGGAATCATAGGTGGAGCATCTTGGAATGCTCTGTTGATTTTATAACCGCTACCACAAGCAGCTTCGCTATAGTTTGTTTTATCACCTTGCGTTTCAGCTTTTTCCGAATATAAATCAGTCTTTCTTAAACCTAATGACTTTTCAGTCACCGTAGGTGCAACTTTATTTCCACTTGCCGGAGTTGCACTGTCGTTACAACCAACAAATAAAAGTGTTGCAGTGAATAAACCAATCGTTATTTTACTCATTATTTTCATTTTATTCTCCCGTTTTATTATTTTTTTCTAAATTTTTTGAGGCCATACCTCTAATTGAAAAACCTAAAGCATCGTCATCACATACTTCGATACATCTAGCACAGTTTGTACATTCACCCATAGTTACGGGTAGGCTTTCTTTATCTATCATATGCAAGACCTGTTTTTCAGGGCAAACAGTTTTACATTTCATACATGCAGTACAATTATCTACATTATGGTGTACTCTAATGAGACTAAATCTCCCTATAAGTGAATAAAATCCACCTAAAGGACAAATATGTCCACACCAACCATTCTTTAACACAAATAAATCAAAAAGAAAAATTATAAGCATCGCTGCCCAACCAAAGCCTAAACCAAAAACAATACCTCTGTGAACCATAGAAATCGGTGATATAAACTCAAAGGCTGTTATACCCATTAGTGCAGATATCAAAATACCCATACCAAAAGTCCAGTATCTCATATTTCTAGATGATGGTTGTCTTTTTTGGATTTTGTTAAATCCTGCTTTTTCCCTTATATAGGCAGCTGCATCCGTAATCATATTTATAGGGCATACCCAAGAACAAAAAGCACGTCCGCCGATTAACATATACACTACAGTTATAATCGCAACACCTATTAGTAAATCTGTTGCAAGAACAGCACCTGCTGCTAACATTTGTAGCATAGCATAAGGATCGCTAAGCGGAACAATTCCAAATACTAATGATGAACTTAAATTACCTTGCAGTATAGTCCATCCCCAAGCATTGGCACCAAAATATAGTAACATCAATCCAATTTGTGTAAACCTTCTTAAAAATAGGTATCTGTAATTATTCCAAAGAGTACTCATTAGTATAAATCCTCCAGACCGCTATTTAAAGAATCTACTGCTGATTTTTTACTTAGTTCGGTTGTTGTTTTAATTTCAGAAGCATTTTCTAAACGCTTTTCATCATTTTTATCCCAACCTTTTATGTAATAATCACCGGCTTTACCCAATGCAACTTCACGAGGAAGAACATATATCGCAGCTTTTTCAGTTACACAAGCTTTTTCACAAAGACCACATCCTGTACAGACATCATTTTGAACTACCGGACGCATAAAACTATGTTTCCCCGTACGTTCATTTCTTACATACTCAATTGTAATTGCCTCACCTAGTAGTGGGCATGCTCTATAACAAGCATCACATTGAATACCCCAGAACGCGATACAACTTTCATCATCTACAACTGCAACACCCATATCTGCTACGTTTATATCTAACTTTCCATCAGTCGTTACGCTTTGCTCATCTAATGCTCCGGTAGGACATACCGGAACACAAGGGATATCTGGACACATGTAACAAGGTATATCTCTAGGAATAAAATACGGTGTCCCTAGAGGTTTATTGTCACCCGGTTTAGATAGTAATAGTGTGTCGTAAGGACAAGCCTCTACACATAAACCGCATTTAATACAGGTTTTAAGAAAATCTTCTTCTTTTAAAGCACCCGGCGGGCGAAGCGTTAGTTCAGAAGCCGTAACTTCATCAACATATGCACTCCATATAAAACCGCCAAGAGAAGCAATACCTACACCTCTTGCCATATTAAGAATAAATTTTCTTCTATCACTAAATTCTTCGTTTTTCATTTTTCTTTTCTCATTTTGAGGATTAAAACTGCTCAATACAGTTCACCCCCTATTATGCTTTGTAAATTTTTACCGCACATTTTTTAAAGTCTGTTTGTTTTGACATTGGACATGTCGCATCTAAACATACTTTATTTATAAATACTTTCTCATCAAACCATGGAACAAAAACAAGTCCACGAGCAGGTCTATTTCTACCACGAGTTTCAACACGAGCTTTAACTTTACCGCGACGAGATTCAACCCAACATAGTCCACCTTGTTTAACATTATATTTTTTAGCATCTTCAGGGTGCATATAACAAAGTGCTTCTGGAACCGCACGATACAGTTCAGGTACACGCATAGTCATAGTTCCTGAGTGCCAGTGTTCTAGCACACGACCTGTACATAACCAAGTTGGATATTCTGCATCCGGCATTTCCGGTGGATCCATATAAGGACGTGCAAATATTTTGGCTTTGTTTTTCAAGCTAACTTTTTTAGAGTCTTTATCTTTACCTGTAAGCGTACCAGATTGAAGTGCTTTAGCTAACGTACCGTAGAATGCATGTGAGTTACCTGTTTCTCTAGTAGCTTTTGCTGCATAAGGATCGTATTTAGCATTAAATCTCCACTGAGTTTCTTTACCGTCAACAACCGGCCATTTAAGACCACGAACTTTATGGTAAACATCAAACGGTGCAAGGTCGTGACCGTGTCCACGAGTAAACGCAGCATATTCTTCCCAAAGATATTTTTGGATGAAGAATCCGTAACCTTTAAATTCTTTACCGTCTGAACCGATAACACCACGGCTATCACCATAACCTTCTGTATTGTCATAACCAGCCTGAATAGGATCGTTTTGGTCAAGTTTATAAGTTTTAGAAACTTTGTTTTCAAATAATACTTCATATAAAGTAGTATCTTTGTTATAACCCATTGCATAAGCTTTTTCAAGTACGCTTGGAAGAGCTTTTTTACGAGGACCGCTTGGTGCGTATTCACCCCAAACTTCAGAAATTTTGAAACGTTTTGATAACTCAACCCATTGCCAAGTATCACTCATTGAGTCACCTACAGGTAGTACTTGTTGTCTCCAATGTTGAGTACGACGCTCGGCATTTCCGTAAGCACCCCATTTTTCATAAATCATAGCTGTTGGAAGGATTAAATCAGATACTTTCGCAGAGATACCCGGGTATCCATCGGAAGTTACGATAAAGTTATCCATCTCACGTGCAGCTTTAATCCAGTGTTTAGCAGATGCAGAATCTTGGTATGGATTACAAACGTTAACCCATGCAAATTTAATTAAACCATCTTCAATACCACGGTGGATAGCCATAATATGTTGTTTACCTACACCGTTTAGAGTACCTTCTGGAATCATCCATTTTTTCTCTGCAATTGCACGGTGTTTAGGGTTTGCTACCATCATATCAGCTGGAAGACGGTGTGTAAACGTACCAACTTCACGAGCAGTACCACAAGCTGAAGGTTGACCAGTTAAAGAAAATGCTCCAGAACCCGGTTTAGCTTGTTTATTTAACATAAAGTGAACATTATAAGATAATGTATTTACCCAAGTACCACGTGTATGTTGGTTCATACCCATAGTCCAGAAAGATACAACTTTACGATTTTTTTCAATATATAAGTCAGCTAATGCTTGAAGTTTAGCTTTAAAACTTTCTAATGACTCATCAGGGTCACCTTTAGCAACTCTAGCTGTATAGTCTAGTGTATAAGGTTCTAGTGATTTTTTATACTCTTGGAATGAGATTTCCCAGTGACCAAGTGTACCTGCAGTATGCTTCATAGTATCACCGGCTTTATAACCAAACGGCTCTAATGCAGGTCCTTCTTTTTCAGAAACGATAGTAGTCATCTCTTTATTGATGATTTCCATCTCTTTAGCATCGTATTTACCTTCTTTAAGTGATTTTTCACCCGCTCTTCTCATACCGTAACCGATGTTTACAGGACCAGCTGCGAAAATCATGTGTCTTTTAACAAAATCCCAGTCGATAATACCTTCAGCTTCATCTCTCATAACGATTTCACGAGCGATATAGTTCCAAAGAGCTAAGTCTGTATTTGGTGAAAATATAATTTCGATATCAGCTAAATCTGATGTACGGTGAGTATAAGTTTGGATAGATACAACTTTTACGCGCTCAGGATCTGATAGTTTTCTATCAGTAACACGAGACCATAAAATAGGGTGCATTTCTGCCATATTTGAACCCCATGCTACAACAGTATCTGTAAGCTCGATATCATCATAACAACCAGAAGGCTCATCAACACCAAATGTTTGATAAAAACCAACAACCGCAGATGCCATACAGTGACGAGCATTTGGATCGATTGCGTTTGAACGAAGACCGGCCTTCATAACTTTTTGAGCTGCATAACCTTCCATAATCGTATATTGCCCAGATGCAAAAATACCAACACCTTCCGGTCCACTTGCTTTAAGTGCTTTTTTGATGTTTTTCTCCATTTCATCAAAAGCTCTTTCCCAGCTAACAGGTGCAAAGTTACCTTTTTTATCAAAGTTTCCGTTTGCGTCAACTCTTAATAAAGGTTTAGTAAGTCTGTCCGCACCATACATAATCTTAGCATTAAAATAACCTTTAATACAGTTAAGACCACGATTTACCGGAGCTGCAGGATCTCCCTTAACGGCAACTATTTTACCGTTTTTTGTAGCCATCATGATACCACAACCTGTACCACAGAAACGACAAGCTGCTTTGTCCCATCTCCAATCGCTCTGAGCATTATTTGCTGCTGCTTCTAGCTCTGCCGGTACACTCATACCAACTGCTGCCGCTGCAGATGCTGCTGCTGAACTTTTAAGAAACTCTCTTCTTGATAGTGACATATTTTCTCCTATAAGATAATTTTTTGTTAATGTGTCCTTTAACAAATCATATGTTATCTGTGCGAAAAAAATAATTCTATGACCTGCGTCAAGAAACTATATTTAAAATTTAATATTTAATTAATATTTGGTCTGCAAGCCAAAGTGAGTTTTTCTAGCTCACTTTTTAATTTCTGAAGTTTCCTTGTAGCGTTTATAAGCTCTTCGGATGATTCGATCATCATATCTTCAGAATCATAAAATTCATTTGAATTAAGAGATGATTCACCCATAGCATCTATAATAGAATCAAATTCTTCGGTTAAGTTTTCCAGCTTTTTACTAGCCTCGTCAGAATACGCCATAGCGGAGTTTATTTTCTCTATGAAACAGTTTATAGTTTGACTAACTTCTACAATTTCCTCTTCATTTTCATCTTCAAAATGCATAGGTTCGAGATTTGAAATATCCCCACCGCTGATTAGTTTTTTATAATAATTCATAAAGCTGTCAACGTGAGATTCTATTAGGCGAAGTTG
Organism: Sulfurimonas lithotrophica; assembly: GCF_009258225.1. Lineage (NCBI taxonomy): Bacteria > Pseudomonadati > Campylobacterota > Epsilonproteobacteria > Campylobacterales > Sulfurimonadaceae > Sulfurimonas > Sulfurimonas lithotrophica. The sequence continues at coordinate 1,663,768 of NZ_CP043617.1, read as the reverse complement.
TAGTAGTGAATATATTAAAATCAATACAAAAATAAATAAAAATACGTATTGGGTTATCTTTATATTATTAATTTTATCTTCGGAGTTATTGGTATAAAAAGTAACAAGTTTATCAACATTTTCAAGTAAAATAGGATTTGTTTTATATATATGTAAGACAATGGCATTTAATTCGGTATCTGAAACTGCACTTTTTGGATTTGTGCTTAATATCTTGAAGTTTTGAATATCTTCATAATATTTTTCCCACAGTTTTTTAACTTCAAAAAGTTGATTTGATATTTTTAGCGTAGGTACTCCTGAAATTCCACGTGACTTGTCACCGTGTTGCAAAGTACTTAAGCCTTCTATAAACTCATCTACGGCCGAATTAAGTTCGTAAAAATCTTTACTTCCCGTATAGTGTATATAAAAAATATTTTTTGCCATTTTTTGAGTTAGCATTCTTTGTTTACCGACGATGTTTACTACTAATGCATCTTTGGATGTTTGATTGTTCAAAAAAATAGTAGTAGAAACAATAGCCGCGACCAGAAACATCAGTAATGCACCGAGAACTTTTATTTTGGTACTGATTTTTGTCTTTTTAGCCATCTATTATATCCCCCATATATATTCTCTTTAGGGCTTTTTCATCTTTTATAATAACTTTTGAATTTTCTATCTCAATAATAGAATTTCTTGAAAGTTTTTTCAATACACGCGAAAGTGTTTCAGGTTGAATATGAAGCATAAAAGAAACTTCATGGCGCTTTTTTGAATTAAAAATTTTTAAATCATCATGTAACATAAAAGCAACTTTTGCCGTTGCATCAAATACTAATTCTCTATTTACTATACAGTGCAGTTGAGAATTTTTTTGAAGAATCTCTTTTATAAACTCATGATTTAACAGCCCTTTAGATAAAAAATCATTTCTAAACTTGTCGTAATCTATCTCTAGAATTACGCTGTCTTCTACAAACTCTGCATTTGAAAAGCAGTATATGGTATCATTTTCAATAGTTGTAAGTTCAGATATCATATGGTTTTCATATATATGATAAAGAAAAATTTCATTTTCGTATTTATCTATTTTATAAACTTTTAAAAGCCCGCTAAGTAAAAAATAAACTTTATTCTTAGTATCATTTTCATAATATAGAATAGAATTCTTCGGGTATTCTTTTATAATAGATATCTCTAAAATATTTCCTATCTGTCCATCATCCAGAGTTTTGAAAAACGATAAATTTTTAATATACTGAAGTTTCTTTTCAATTTCCGTTTGTAACATGGCGATATTTTATCACTTTATGGTATAGCAGTTGCTTAAAGTCAAATTATGAAGTTTATTGAAGCATTAAAACTAAGAAGCAAGTTACTGTTTTTGTTCATATTGGTAACACTTGGTCTTATTGTTATAGCTATTATAGGTACTATAAATATAAATGAGATGAAAAAAAATATCGATTCATTGTATTTTGGTTCATTAGTACCTGTTACGGAATTAAACGAAATTATACAAATATATGACGGAGAGCTGCCTGCAGTCGTATTTAAGGCAAAATCATCCGAAATAAATTCAGATGAAGCATACTCTAAAATAAAAAATTCTATATCTAAGATTGAAAATATTTGGAAGAGTTACGAGAGTCATTTTAAAAGAGATGAAGAACTGCAATATGTAGAATATGTATCTTTAGAAATAAATAATACAAATTTATATTTTCAAAAACTTCTAAAATATGCAAAAGATGAAAAAAAATTTAAAAAAATATCAATTACGCTTTTAGAAAAAAAGATTCGGCATATACATCAAACAATAAAAAAATTAATTAATTATGAAATAGAAATAGCACAATATGAAAGAAAGAATTTTTTAAATACATATGATTCAATCATTAGAGAGGTAGGTTTAGTCTTACTGATTGTAATTTTTGGAATACTTATAATATCATACTATGTATTTAAGAGCATCCAGGGTGATCAAACAGAACTTGAAATAGCACACAAAAAATTAAAACGCGCAAATAAAAAACTCGAAGATGCTTCATATACGGATTCGTTAACAAATCTGCATAACAGACGCTATTTTAATCTTATTTTTGAAAAAGAAGTTTTAAGAGCCAAACGCTCTAAAAAATATTTGACGTTTATGATGCTTGATATCGATTATTTTAAACAGTATAACGATACATACGGTCATATTGAAGGTGATAACGCTTTGAAAAAAGTTGCTCAAAAATTAGATAGCATTTTTCAAAGACCAAGTGATTATGTTTTTAGACTAGGAGGCGAAGAGTTTGGGGTTTTAATGAGTGATACAGATACTCAAAACAGTTCTGAAATGGCACAAAAAATCTGTGATAATATAATAAACTTAAAAATAGAACATAAAGGTAGTCAAATTAACGATTATTTGACAATGTCGGTTGGCGTAATATCTTGCAAAGTTACCCAGACATTTAAAGAAGAACAGTTAATATCCATAGCAGATGAAATGCTTTATAAAGCTAAAAAAGATGGACGTAACAGATTTGTTATCTATGATAAAGAATGTTCCTAAAGAGCATCTTTACCGTTAATAATAACTTTAGATACATTGTATCTGTGTAAAATAATATGAATCGGAAGTTCTTCATTAGGTTCTGCATCTAGATCAAGCACAATCATATCTGCATTTTTCCCCTCTTTAATCTCACCTGTGTTTAATCCAAGTGCATCTGCGGCATCTTTTGTAACACTTTTTAAAAGTTGTTTTGCAAAGTCTAGCAGCGGTTCTGAGGGATGCATAAAAAGAGATATTTTCATCTCTTCAAACAAGTCTAATTTGTAGTTTGAACTAAGTCCGTCGGTAGCTACTACCCAACGAATATTTTTATCGTTTAACTCTTTGATATTTAATGTTTTATTACCTAAGAGTCGATTTGAAATAGGGCAGTGTATGATAGTCTGCTTATTTTTAGAGATGCTGTCTAACTCTTTTTTATTAGTTGTAGTAGCATGTGTAAAAAGTACATTGACACCCTCAAAATAACTTAGAAATTCTTCACTGTCGCATACGGCAGAGTTTTGTTTCAAAAGTGTTTGAAAAAACTCTTTAAAATCACCGTCACTTTTATCAAGCCAGTCACGTTCAGCCTGAGATTCCATAAAATGTGCCGTTAGTTTTAAGTTTTCATTTTTAACAAGTTCTATCGCTTTTTTTACAAGTATAGGATGCACCGAATAAGGCGAATGTATAGCAATTGCAGGGTAAAAACCTTCACGTTCTATTGCTTTTGAGGCATCTAAACGTGATAAGAAGTCACCATACAATGCATCGGCAGCTGCAGCTTGGCTTCCAATGAGCTCATTAAAGAACACAACATTTTGTTTTGCGTTTGCACAAACTTCCAAATCCATTGCATGAGAAGATATTGCACCAAAAGTCGTTATTCCCGATTTTAGCATCTCATCTGTTGCTTTTTGCATACACTCATATGAACAATCGTTAATTAAGTCTTCACGGTTTTCGATTACGCTATAGAGCCAAGAGATAAAATCACCATATGAGAGTTTTGTTTTATTTGCACTGAATTCTATATGTACATGCGAGTTTATAAGTCCTGGCATCAGCAGAGAATTTTCCCTAAGCGAAGTAACCTTAGCATCGGGAAACTCTTCTAAAAGTTGTTCATAGGGTGCTATTTTTTTAATTGTATTATCATAAGCGACAGATAAATTTGTAGATATTCTGTCATCTAAAAATATATAGTGTGGCGTAATTATTTGCATATTATTTCTTTAATGTAGTTTATATGTGGAATTATACATCATTTGTTAAAAATCAATCAACTTTAATATTCTATAAGATAAAATATCCCTTTAAAGTTAAAACACAAGGTAAAAAATGAAAGTAGTAGTTATCCAAGGTCCAAACCTAAATATGTTAGGTGTCAGAGAACAACAAATTTACGGACCGATGAAATTAGAACAAATACATGCTCAAATGAAAGAGTTTGCTGAACAAAATAAAATCGAGATTGAATTTTTTCAGTCAAATTTAGAGGGTGAAATCGTAGATAAAATTCAAGAATGTTACGGTGAAGCTCATGGAATTATTATTAACCCTGCAGCATATACGCACACGTCAATCGCTATTCGTGATGCGATTAGTGCAGTCGGTATTCCGACAATTGAAGTTCATATCTCAAATATTCATCGTCGTGAAGAGTTTAGAAAAGAAAATATGGTTGCACCTGTATGTGCATCTTCTATCGTAGGTTTTGGTCCTTTTGGTTACCACTTAGCTATGGTCGGTATGACGCAAATTATGCAAGAGATTGCAGCTGCGCAAGCAGCACAACAACAGGCTCAATCTAAATAATATATGTATCTACAGCGTAAACTAAACGATAAACTTGTTTTGTATAAAGGTTTACGTTTTGGATATAAAACCACTCAAAAAACAAAATTTACTCATAAAGTTACTGTTGGAATAGGTGGAAATATCGGAGATGTTAAACGAAGATTTGAACATCTTTTTTATTTTTTAAAAAAAAGTAAAAAAGTTGAAGTTTTACAAACGTCATCTATTTTAAAAAATCCACCGTTTGGGTTTAGGGAACAAGATGATTTTTTTAATGCTTTAGTTGTTTTAAAAACAGGTATGACTCCTATGCAGATGCTAAAATATCTTCAAATGGTTGAAAAAAAATTTGGAAGAAAAAGAAGTTTTGCAAATGCACCTAGGAGTTTGGATTTGGATATAATATTCTTTGATAATGCAAATATCAATAATAAAAGATTAAAAGTTCCGCATCCACATTGGAGAGAGAGAGAAAGCGTATTGATACCTTTAATGGATTTATATAGATGAAGATTTTAACTTTTAGCGGCAAAACCCCTTCAGAAGCACTAAAAAAAGCTAAAATGGAGGTTGGTGATGAAGGGATGCTTATTGAAACTCGCGAAATTCAAAAAAAAGCATTAGGTAAAGAACCTTTATATGAAATAGTAATCGGAATTGAAGAAAGTGATATATCGTCCGGTTATCAAAAACCAAAGAAGCCGCTTCAAAACCAAACACCTTTAAAAAAAGAGAGTGAAGACGTACTTTTTAATATCTCAAAATCTGCCGAACAGATTTCACAGATTTCCGATGTTACAAGACCTCAGTTTGATTATGGGGAGCATAAGAACAAAACAATGCAAAATTTAACTTATGCAGAACCTAAAGAGCTAAAAGAGATTAAGGCTCAGATTAATAAACTAGGTGATAAAGTAAAATTAATTCAAGATATGTTTTGGGATGAGAAATCACCTGAATTACAGAGTCAAATACCGCCGGAATTTGCTGAAATATATAGACTGTCGGCTCAAAGCGGTATGAGCAGAGAACATCTAGATGTTATTATGAGAATGACACTAGAACATATGCCTTTAAAGATGCGGGAAAATTCTACAACCGTAAAGCGTTATTTTCAAACTCTGCTTAGAAAAGTTATACCTATTAGATTAGAGAGTACACCAAGTATAGGAAATAAAAAAGTAATAATGCTCGTAGGACCTACAGGTGTGGGAAAAACGACGTCTATAGCAAAGCTTGCAGCCAGATATTCTTTTTTAATGCAGAAAAAATATAAAGTAGGGTTAGTTGTTTTAGATACATACCGTATCGGTGCGGTTGAGCAGTTGATGCAGTATGCAAGGATGATGAAACTGGGGATTGAGACTGTCGTAGATCCTCCTGAGTTTTCAGCTGCGCTTGAATCTTTAAAATATTGTGATTACATTTTAATAGATACTATGGGCTCAAGTCCGTACGATAAAAATAAAATAGAGAAAATTTATGAGTGTTTGGCAGCTAATGATACAGAGTATAGTGTAGATGTAGTATTAACTATGCCAAGTTCGATAAAGTATGAAGATATGCTTTTAACGTATGAAAACTTTTCATCTTTAGGTATTGATACTTTGATGTTTACAAAACTTGACGAGACAAAAGGATACGGAAATATTTTCTCTCTTACTTATGAGACCAAAAAGCCTATTAGTTATTTTTCGGTTGGTCAAGAAGTCCCTGAGGATTTAGTATGTGCTACAAGTGAATTTTTGGTTGAGTGTATGCTTAATGGTTTTAACAGGAGTAAGGCATGATGGGGCATCAGGCAGAAAAACTTGAAAAACTTGTAGCATCATCGTCTAAAAAACGTTCTCGCAATACTCGCTTCATTGCTATAACAAGCGGCAAAGGCGGAGTAGGTAAAAGCACGATTAGTTCAAATTTGGCTTATATGCTCTCAAAAAGCGGATTAAATGTTGGAATATTTGATGCAGATATCGGTTTAGCAAACCTTGATGTTATGTTTAACGTAAAGATTAAAAAAAATATTTTACATGTTTTAAAAGGTGAAGCATCGGTTCAAGATATACTTATTCCGGTAACTAGAAATTTGATTCTTATTCCGGGAGAGAGTGGAGACGAAATTTTAAAATATGCCGATAAAGCACTTTTTGAAAAGTTTATGCAAGAAGCGGAAATATTAGACAAACTTGATGTAATGATAATAGACACGGGAGCAGGGATCGGTGAACATATACAGATGTTTTTAAATGCTTCGGATGATGTGATAGTAGTAACAGTACCAGATCCTGCCGCAATTACGGATGCATATGCTACAGTTAAGACGATATCAAACTTGAGAAACGATATCGGTATGATATTAAATCAGGTAAAAAATGAAAAAGAAGCACTTGCAATTTTTCAAAAAATTAAACAAGTAGCTCATTCAAATATTACGCCGGAATTAAATTTAGAATTTTACGGAAAACTGAATGAAGATGTAAAAGTATCTTCTTCTATTAAAAAAAGAGAGTTGTTTTGTGTAAGTTCTGCAAACTCTTCCGTATATAAAGATTTGGAGCAAATAGCAAATAAAATTATTACAAGATTGGAACGAAACGTGCTAGTTTCTGCTGATGATAGTGGTTTAAGCGGACTGTTTAAACGCTTGATGCAACATTTTTAGAAGTAAATTTTGGGGTGCTTATGTTAGGTGAAAATTTTGTGTATTTTTTTACAGTTCAAGGTTTTTTTGTAGGTATAATTTTTGGTGTTTTAAAATCTTTTGATGCCGAAGGACTACTACTTTACACATTTTTTATAACTGCTTTTTTTTACCTATTTTCCCATGTTATAGTTGCATTTTACTTTAAAACCATAGCACTAAAAACATATATGTTTCCAAAAGATATACATGAAAAACATCTGGATATTTTTGTAGAAGAGATTGACAGACGTGAAAAGCTTATCGACTCCGCCATGAAAATAACCGATGAAGCTATTAAAGTTAACAAAGAGTCAGGTCATCATAATGCATAACGGATACCATAGTGACATAAAACATAAAGAGGATGAGTTAGCTATACAATATCTTCCTGCAGTTAAAGCTATGTCATTTAGGCTAAAAGAGAGACTTCCAAGTTCTGTGGATTATATGGATTTATCCGCTATCGGAACAGAAGAATTAATAAAACTGGCACGCAGATATGATGAGAGCTTAAACGATTCTTTTTGGGGTTATGCAAAAAAACGTGTGTATGGAGCTATGCTTGATTATCTAAGAAGCCTTGATATATTAAGCCGTGCCAGCAGAAAACTTATTAAACAGATTGATTATGCTATTGAAGAGTATAGAGTTGAACATGATGAAGAACCTTCAGATGAACAGCTTTCGGAGATGCTAGATGAAAGTATCGAAAAAATTCATGAAGCACGTATTGCATCTAGTATATATACGGTTATGCCTTTACATGACCAACTTCAAGTTGGTGATGAAGGTGCAGCCCTTGCAAAAGTTGAGAGAGATGAACTTGTGGGAGTTATCAAAAGTGTACTTATGACATATAGTGAGCGTGAGCAAATGATTATTCAGTTATACTACTTTGAAGAGTTGACATTAAAAGAAATAAGTGAAATACTGGATATAACCGAATCAAGAATTTCACAAATTCACAAGTCCGTACTACAAAAAATTAAACAAAGCGTAGGAAATGAATAATGGCTGATATATTAAGTCAAGATGAAATTGATTCACTTTTAGACGTTTTAGAAGATGAAGGCGGGGATTTACCAGATACCTCTGAGGATATATCTCATCCACAAAAACAAGCTACTCTTTATGATTTTAAAAGACCTAACAGGGTATCAAAAGAACAGCTTCGTGCATTTCGCGGTATTCATGATAAGATGGCACGTTCACTGGCAAGTCAGATTTCATCTATTATGCGTTCAATCGTTGAGATTCAACTTCATTCTGTTGATCAGATGACATACGGTGAATTTTTAATGTCTTTACCAAATCCGACCAGCTTTAATGTTTTTTCCGTAAAACCGTTAGAAGGAAGCGGAGTTATCGAGATAAATCCGACTATCGCCTTTCCTATGCTAGATCGTCTTCTTGGTGGAAAAGGTGAACCTTTTGACGCATCTCGCGAGTTTTCTGATATAGAACTTTCACTTTTTGAATCAATTTTGCGTGTAATGATGGGGACTCTCAAAGAAGCTTGGGGTCCTGTAATGGAAATTTATCCAAATATAGAATCAAAAGAATCCAGTCCTAACGTTGTCCAAATCGTTGCTCAAAATGAAATCGTAGTCATGGTAGTAATGGAGATTATTATCGGGCATAGTTCCGGTATGATGAATATATGTTATCCGGTTATCTCCCTAGAACCTGTTCTTCCAAGGTTAGCTTCGCGTGACTTGATGTTAAACGAGACAAGTTCGAAAAAAAGTAGAAATACTGAGCTTCAAGTATTACTTGGTGGTGCAAAAGTAACCGTAGAAGCAAATCTTGGTAATGCAGAGCTTACTTTACGAGATATTTTGGAATTGCAGACGGGAGACGTTATTAGACTATCAGAAGCAGCCAATGATATAGTAACGGTTTGTATAGACGGTAAAGACAGATTCCGTGGGGAGATAGGACTTAGAAGGTTTAGAAAATCTATACAGATAACAGAGGTAATAGATACGGAAAAAGATGCAGTTAAACGTGCATTAGAAAATTTTGAGAAAAAACGTCATGATAAGATATCCGGTGTTTCTGAGATAATTAATGACGAAGAAGAAGTGGGTGAATAAAATGAGTGAATTTATTAAGTTACTAGAAGATGAAGTTGTTAAAAATGTTGAGACAATGGTGGGAGTTCTTCCGACATTAACTTTAAAAGAGAAACAAGAGTTAAATATGATGGCTAACATCATACCACCGATTGTTCTTATTAAGCTAAGTGTAAGCGGTGCAGTTAACAATGCCAAAGCCATGGTTGCCGTCACACCGAATATGGCCGCTGCCTTATCTGATTTGATGATGGGGGAAGAGTTAGCTAATCGTGATAATATAAATGAAGATGATTTAGACGGTGCGAAAGAAACATTTAGTACAATATTTGGAACTATAAATACAGTATTGTCTTCACAAAGCGATATACCTGTTTTAAATTTTAAAGTAGAAGATATTGAATATATAAATGATGATAATGAAGTAAGTCTTGAAGAATACGCAAATATGCATAAATACGATTTTGAAATAGAATCTATAAGTGCATTATTGATGTTTATTATTGATGAAGAATTGGAAAAAGCACTTTTTGGTTCACCTGAATCGACTTTGGATACAAGCACATCTAATACTTCATTACAGGATGTAGGTATTAATGAAGCTAATTTAAGTCCTAGTGAAATCAATAATATCTCTCTCATTATGGATGTTAAATTACCTGTTCGTGTAAGAATAGGTAAGAAAAAGATGCTATTAAAAGATGTTCTAAATATGGATATAGGTTCGGTAGTTGAACTCAATCAACTAGCAAATGATCCATTGGATATTTTAGTAGATAATCATATAATAGCTCAGGGTGAAGTTGTAATAGTTGATGGAAATTTTGGAATTCAAATAACTACGATAGGAACTAAAAAAGAAAGATTAGCACAGTTAAAGTCATAAAGCATAAAAAATGAAAAAAAATGGAAATATTAGTAAAAAGTATGTAAGGGATATAAAATCTGCCGATACTTGGAGTGTATTTAAAATAATTGCAGATTTTGTAAAAGGTTTTGATGATTTAGGTGAAATTGGACCTACGGTAACGGTTTTTGGAAGTTCAAAGACTTCTGAAAATGATTTTTTTTATCATCAGGCTAAAGAGTTGACAAAAATGTTGGCACAGAGAGGTTTTAATATAATGAGCGGTGGCGGACCGGGAATTATGGAAGCAGCAAACCGTGGTGCACATGAAGAAGGTGGAGTTGAATCTATAGGACTTAATATAGATTTACCGTTTGAACAAACCCCAAACCCATATACGACAAAAGATTTAAATTTTGACTATTTTTTTTCAAGAAAGGTAATGTTAGTAAAATATTCCATGGCATACGTTATTTTTCCCGGCGGCTATGGAACATTAGATGAATTGTTTGAAGCTCTTACTTTAATTCAAACTAGAAAAATTACAGGTGTTAAAGTATTTGTAGTCGGTGAAGAATTTTTTAAACCCCTAATTGATTTTATAGAGTCAAAACTTCTGAAATCAGGTATGATAGATAAGGAAGACCTTGATTTAATATGTTTAACAGATAGTTTAGAATATGTAGCGAATGAGATAGAAAAATCTTTAAACAGACAAATAGATATTTTAGAAGATGAAGGTCTTGAAGATACAACTTATTTTAAATCATTAAAGAAGTTTTTTGAGTAATGTTATGAAAAAAGTTTTAGTTGGAATGAGTGGAGGCATAGACTCTACGGTAAGTGCATTATTGTTAAAAGAAGATGGTTATGAAGTTGAAGGATTGTATATGAAACTTCACTCTAAGCCGGGTTATCATGAAATACACTTGGCGCGTGCACAAAAAGCTGCTGATTTTGTCGGGATAAAACTTCATGTATTAGATTTACAAGATATATTTAATGAAAAGGTATTTCAACCCTTTATAGATACTTACGAAGATGGAAAGACCCCTAATCCGTGTGCCTTATGTAATAGAAGTTTAAAATTTGGTGAAATGATTAAATTCGCAGATAAAATAGGTGCTGACTATTTAGCGACAGGACACTATATTAAAACTGACGGAAAGTACTTTTATGAAGCAGAAGATGATACAAAAGACCAAAGTTACTTTCTATTCTATGTCAATAAAGATATTTTGCCTAGATTGATTTTTCCACTCGGTGAGAGAAAAAAATCAGATATAAAAAAGTTCGCTGCATCTATTAAAGGATTAGAATCATTTGCTTCTCAAGGAGAATCATCTGAAATATGTTTTGTAGATACTACATATACTGATTTGTTAAAAGATTATGTAGAAGTAGATAAAAAAGGTGATGTCTTAGATACAAACGGAAAAGTTATCGGAGAACATAAAGGTTATATGCATTATACAATAGGAAAAAGAAAAGGTTTTACCGTGCGGGGCGCACATGAACCACATTATGTACTAAGTATAGATGCAAAAAATAATCAAATTATTGTCGGTAAAAGAGAAGAACTTTCCTGTAAATATGTAGAATTAGCAAACCTTAATATGTATAATGATGAGAAAGAGTTTGATACCTTTGTTAAACTTAGATATAGAACCAAAGCCGTTCCATGTCATGTCATCATAGAAGATAACAAGGCAAAAGTAGTACTTAAAGAAGATGTATTTGGTGTTGCGACAGGACAAGCCGCAGTATTTTATGATGGCAATAAGTTGATAGGCGGTGGCTGGATATCAAAAACTAGAAAATAATAGTTTAAGTTCTATTTTAATAACTGCTAATAATATTATATTTAACATCAATAAAAAAATCTTTTTGCATTTGTTAAAATTCTAAGCGGTCTTTAAGTAAATTCCTCCTATAATTCCCATCCACAAACGGAAGCAACCTAGAGTTTAGGTAAAAGCTGAAGACGTTTGAGATCATTGAAAACTAAGTAAGTGAACTAACTAACAACTAATAAAGAAATTAGTTAACGGTTTTAAAAAGTTTACTTTATAAAACACAATAACAACAACCGTCTATTCTATAAATACTTGGTATTTATAGCAATAGATACTTTACGTGTATATATTATATATAGTATATACATAAAACAAAGCCAAAGATTTTGATCTTGGGCTATGGAATCAAGCATTCAATTATGGAGAGTTTGATCCTGGCTCAGAGTGAACGCTGGCGGCGTGCTTAACACATGCAAGTCGAACGGTAACAGGAGGAGCTTGCTCCTTGCTGACGAGTGGCGCACGGGTGAGTAATATATAGTTAATGTGCCCCAAAGACTAGGATAGCCACTGGAAACGGTGATTAATACTGGATAAGCCTCTAAATCAAAAGATTGCGAGGAAAATGTTTTTTCGCTTTGGGATCAGACTATATCCTATCAGCTAGTTGGTGAGGTAAGAGCTCACCAAGGCAATGACGGGTAGCGGGTTTGAGAGGATGATCCGCCACACTGGTACTGAGACACGGACCAGACTCCTACGGGAGGCAGCAGTGAGGAATATTGCACAATGGAGGAAACTCTGATGCAGCAACGCCGCGTGGAGGATGACGCATTTCGGTGTGTAAACTCCTTTTATATGTCAAGAAAATGACGGTAGCATATGAATAAGCACCGGCTAACTCCGTGCCAGCAGCCGCGGTAATACGGAGGGTGCAAGCGTTACTCGGAATCACTGGGCGTAAAGGACGCGTAGGCGGGTTGTCAAGTCTGATGTGAAATCCTATGGCTTAACCATAGAACTGCATTGGAAACTGGCAACCTAGAGTATGGGAGGGGCAGATGGAATTAGTGGTGTAGGGGTAAAATCCGTAGATATCACTAGGAATACCTAAAGCGAAGGCGATCTGCTGGAACATAACTGACGCTAAGGCGTGAAAGCGTGGGGAGCAAACGGGATTAGATACCCCGGTAGTCCACGCCCTAAACGATGAACACTAGTCGTCGGGATGCTTGTCATCTCGGTGATGCACTTAACAGATTAAGTGTTCCGCCTGGGGAGTACGGTCGCAAGATTAAAACTCAAAGGAATAGACGGGGACCCGCACAAGTGGTGGAGCATGTGGTTTAATTCGACGATACGCGAAGAACCTTACCTGGCCTTGACATTGATAGAATACTGTAGAGATACGGTAGTGCCCTTCGGGGAACTAGAAAACAGGTGCTGCACGGCTGTCGTCAGCTCGTGTCGTGAGATGTTGGGTTAAGTCCCGCAACGAGCGCAACCCTCGTCCTTAGTTGCCAGCAGTTCGGCTGGGCACTCTAAGGAGACTGCCTTCGTAAGGAGGAGGAAGGTGAGGACGACGTCAAGTCATCATGGCCCTTACGGCCAGGGCTACACACGTGCTACAATGGGGCGTACAGAGAGTTGCGATACCGCGAGGTGGAGCTAATCTCTTAAAGCGTCTCTCAGTTCGGATTGTTCTCTGCAACTCGAGAGCATGAAGCTGGAATCACTAGTAATCGTAGATCAGCAATGCTACGGTGAATACGTTCCCGGGTCTTGTACTCACCGCCCGTCACACCATGGGAGTTGATTTCACCCGAAATCGGAATGCCAAACTGGCTACCGCTTACGGTGGAATTAGCGACTGGGGTGAAGTCGTAACAAGGTAACCGTAGGAGAACCTGCGGTTGGATCACCTCCTTTCTAGAGTAAGAGCAACTATTCGTTTAGTTGGCTCAGAAAAGTTCTCACGAACTAATTAGTTGTTAGAATGTTGCTTACTTAGTTTTCAGTGATCTGTGATCATTGAAGATACAATCACAAAAAAAGTTTAATCAGTTATGGGGAATTAGCTCAGCTGGGAGAGCGCCTGCCTTGCACGCAGGAGGTCAGCGGTTCGATCCCGCTATTCTCCACCATTAAAATTAACTTTTTATGTTCATTTAAAATACAATTGTTAAAGTCAACAACTATAGTTAAAGAAACTAGTTATAGATAATTTATTAGATATAACAATAGGTCAATTTAATTATAACAACTAAATAACTACAATAATAAGATTACTGACTTGTTTGAGGTATTAAAGTACATTAAACAAGGTAGTGAAGCGAATTAGAATAAAGATATTAAGGGCCATAGGTGGATGCCTTGGCTAGTAGAGGCGATGAAAGACGTACTAGGCTGCGAAAAGCCTCGGGGAGCTGCCAAGAAGCTTTGATCCGGGGATTTCTGAATGGGACAACCCGGCACGGTGTGAATCGTGTCACCCTTCGGGGGGCGAACTCAGGGAAGTGAAACATCTCAGTACCTGAAGGAAGAGAAATCAATTGAGATTCTGGGAGTAGCGGCGAGCGAAACTGGAGTAGGGCGCATACATTTAGCACATTAGTTAGCTGAACACTCTGGAAAGTGTGAACATAGAGGGTGATATTCCCGTAAGCGAAAACTTTTGTGTGGAACTAAGGTATGGAATGAGTAGGACGGAACACGTGATATTTTGTCTGAATATGGGGGGACCACCCTCCAACCCTAAATACTACTACTAGACCGATAGCGAACAAGTACCGTGAGGGAAAGGTGAAAAGGACTGCGGTGAGCAGAGTGAAATAGAACCTGAAACCTATGGCTTACAATCATTTGGAGCACTATTATATATAAGTGTGACAGACTGCCTTTTGCATAATGAGCCTGCGAGTTGTGGTATCTGGCAAGGTTAAGCGAACGCGAAGCCGTAGCGAAAGCGAGTCTTAATAGGGCGAATTAGTCAGATGCTGCAGACCCGAAACTGAGTGATCTATCCATGAGCAGGTTGAAGCTGGTGTAAGAGCCAGTGGAGGACCGAACCCGTAGGCGTTGAAAAGTCTTGGGATGACTTGTGGATGGGGGTGAAAGGCCAATCAAACTCAGTGATAGCTGGTTCTCTCCGAAATATATTTAGGTATAGCGTCATGTTAGAACCCTGTAGGGGTAGAGCACTGAACAGGCTAGGGCTGCTTACCGCGGTACCAAACCTTATCAAACTCCGAATACTACAGGGGAATCCATGGCAGTCAGGCGTAGGGTGATAAAATCCTATGTCGAGAGGGGAACAACCCAGACTAACAGCTAAGGTCCCAAAGTTTTATCTAAGTGGAAAAGGATGTGGAGTTGCTGTGACAACCAGGAGGTTGGCTTAGAAGCAGCCATCCTTTAAAGAAAGCGTAACAGCTCACTGGTCTAGCGATTCTGCGCCGAAAATATAACGGGGCTAAGATAAACACCGAAGCTTTAGATTTACACATTAGTGTAAGTGGTAGGAGAGCGTTCCATTCAGCATCGAAGGTATACCGGTAAGGAGTACTGGAGCGGATGGAAGTGAGCATGCAGGCATGAGTAGCGAGAAAAGAAGTGAGAATCTTCTTCGCCGAAAACCCAAGGTTTCCTACGCGATGCTCGTCATCGTAGGGTTAGTCGGGACCTAAGTCGAGTCCGAAAGGGGTAGACGATGGCAAATCGGTTAATATTCCGATACCGACATTACATCATTTGAGTGATGGGGGGACGCATAGAGTTAAACGAGGTCACTGATGGAAATGTGGCTCGAAGGGTGTAGGATGTTAAGTAGGCAAATCCGCTTAACGTGTATCCGAGACCTGACAGGCAGAACAATCTCTTCGGAGAGCGTTTTGAATCGTTGATACTGTCGTGCCGAGAAAAGCCTCTAAACGAGATGTAATGTTGCCCGTACCGTAAACCGACACAGGTGGGTGAGATGAGTATTCTAAGGCGCGTGGATGAATTATTGTTAAGGAACTCTGCAAAATAGCACCGTATCTTCGGTATAAGGTGTACCCTAATTGTTAGAAGACTTGCTCTTCAAAGCAACTACGGGTGGCAGCAAAGAGTCCCTCCCGACTGTTTACCAAAAACACAGCACTCTGCTAACTCGTAAGAGGATGTATAGGGTGTGACGCCTGCCCGGTGCTTGAATGTTAAAAGGATTGCTTAGCTTTGCGAAGGCATGAATTGAAGCACAAGTAAACGGCGGCCGTAACTATAACGGTCCTAAGGTAGCGAAATTCCTTGTCGGTTAAATACCGACCTGCATGAATGGCGTAACGAGATGGGAGCTGTCTCAACAATAAATCCAGTGAAATTGTAGTGGAGGTGAAAATTCCTCCTACCCGCGGAAAGACGGAAAGACCCCGTGCACCTTTACTATAGCTTGACACTGCTATTGGGATATTCATGTGCAGGATAGGTGGGAGCCTTTGATTATATGACGCCAGTTGTATATGAGGCATCCTTGAGATACCACCCCTGAATATTCTGATAGCTAACTCGCTGCAGTCTATCCTGCAGGAGGACAATGTCTGGTGGGTAGTTTGACTGGGGCGGTCGCCTCCTAAAAAGTAACGGAGGCTTACAAAGGTTAGTTCAGAAGGGTTGGAAATCCTTCGTAGAGTATAATGGCATAAACTAGCCTGACTGTGAGAGAGACAACTCGAGCAGAGACGAAAGTCGGTCATAGTGATCCGGTGGTTCTGTGTGGAAGGGCCATCGCTCAAAGGATAAAAGGTACGCCGGGGATAACAGGCTGATCTCCCCCAAGAGCTCACATCGACGGGGAGGTTTGGCACCTCGATGTCGGCTCATCGCATCCTGGGGCTGGAGCAGGTCCCAAGGGTATGGCTGTTCGCCATTTAAAGCGGTACGCGAGCTGGGTTCAGAACGTCGTGAGACAGTTCGGTCCCTATCTTCCGTGGGCGTAGGAACGTTGAGGAGATTTGACCCTAGTACGAGAGGACCGGGTTGAACGTACCACTGGTGCACCAGTTGTCCTGCCAAGGGCATAGCTGGGTAGCTACGTACGGATGTGATAACCGCTGAAAGCATCTAAGCGGGAAGCCAACTCCAAGATGAACGTTCCCTGAAGTACGCTTGAAGACTACAAGCTTGATAGGCTGGGTGTGTACGCACGGTAACGTGTTTAGCTGACCAGTACTAATAGTACGATCGTCTTTTTTTTAAGCTTCACTACCTTGTTTAGTGTATAACTAAACAAATAGTCTTTGTGATTATTTAGAAGTTGACTTTAACAATTATATAACCCTCAACAAAACTAACACAGTCAAGTGTAAGTACATTAATACAATGTATTTACACTTGATTGTCTAGGTGGCAATAGAGAGAGGGAAACGCCTGGCCCCATTCCGAACCCAGAAGCTAAGCCTCTCATCGCTGATAATACTTGTCCTTTCAGGATTGGAAATGTAGGTCGCCGCCTAGTTGATCAATTTCTTACTTTTTTTTATATTATTTTCAACAATCACTTACTAAACTAAAAAAATTAGATAAAATATCCTTTTTAAATAAGGAAATCTATGTCAAAAGTCAACCCTAAAATACCTCAGAGCTGGATCAATGTTTTACAGAATGAATTTAATAAAGACTATTTTTATAATTTAAAACTTTTTTTAAAAGACGAACAATCAAAATATACAATTTACCCAAAAAACTCTAATATTTTTAATGCTTATAACTCTACGGAGTTTTCAGATGTTAAAGTTGTTATTTTGGGTCAAGATCCGTATCATGGTCCAAATCAGGCTCATGGTTTATCTTTTTCTGTTCAAGACGGAATTGCATATCCACCATCATTAAAAAATATATTTACGGAATTAGTTGATGATATGGGCTGTTCTTATCCTACAAGCGGAAATCTTCAATCATGGGCAAATCAAGGTGTAGTTTTACTAAATGCGGTATTATCGGTTCGTGCCAGTCAAGCTAATTCACATCAAGGAAAAGGTTGGGAATTTTTTACAGATGCTACGATAAAGGCTATTAGTGATAAATTAGAAAATGTAGTGTTTATATTATGGGGAAGACCTGCACAGATGAAAGAGAAAATGATAGACAACTCAAAGCACTTAATACTTAAAGCTCCACATCCATCTCCTCTCTCATCGTATAGGGGATTTTTTGGTTCAAAGCCATTTTCTCAGTCTAATAATTATTTATTAGCGCATAATAAATCACCGATTGAATGGTGTCTTAATTAAATATGAATGTAGCTATTACAGCTAAATGGTCAGAATAACCTTTGCCCTTATGTTTAGGTACTCTGGCTTTTGATACCTGCCATCTGTAAGGATATTTTCCTTTATACATCAAATAATCTTTTGAGAAGTTTTTTATAGAGTTGTCTTTGTAGCTCATCCCTTTATTATTTAGAAGTGACTGAGATACCAATATATTGTCCAAAGCCTCTTTTTCACCTTTAAATATATAACTATATCTTTCTTCTAAATTTGTGTCATACCAAAGGTTGTAAAAACTATTTTTTTTATATTTTGTATTTTTAGCATTTTTTATTTGATATTTTGTTCTTAGTATGTCGTTTATGCCTGTCTTGCCGTTTGTATCATTATGTTTTCTATTTTTTATAAATAGTTTATTTTCTTCATAGTGTGAATTAAAATCACCTAACAAAATTATATTTTTATCATATCCTATCTTCTCAATTCTATCTCTCAATGCTTTAGCAGATACCATTCGCATACTTTCAGGTCCGCTTTTAGATTTCCAGTGATTATTAAACAGGTAAAACTCTTGATTTTCCACTTTAAATTTTACTTCCAAAATATTTCTGTATTTATATGTTGATGTTACATTTATTTCTTTTGCATAAACAAATGGAATTTTACTTAGCAGTGCAACTTTTATAGCAGAATCTTTTTTATCCGCTATTGTAAAATACTTATAATATAAGCCATTTTGTTTTAGTTTTAATCTTAAGTCTTTTAGTGCCTGAAGTGAGTGTACCTCTTGCAGGGCTATAATATCCGCATCTATATCTTTTATAACTTTACTTATATTATTTAGCTTTATATTATAGTTTTTTTTATTCCATAGTGATTTAGAATTTGGTTTGTACTCTTTGTATTTATAACCTTTTTTTTCCAAATCAAATAAAGCTTCAACATTATAAGTAGCTATTTTCAATTGGGTCCCTCCATATAATATGCTAATGAGAAAAAATAATAAAGATAATATCTTCACTATTTAATTCCGTTTAGTCTTAAAAGACTATCTGTATCCGCGTCCCTACCCATAAGAAGATTAAAATATTCGCCCATACTTTTAGCTCCTCCGCCATCTAGTACGATATCTAAATAGTTTTTAGCAGTACTTGAATCAAAAATCCCTTCGTCAACAACTCTAAAAAATGCATCGGCACTAAGAACTTCAGCCCATTTATAAGAGTAATAACCAGCAGCATAACCGCCTGCAAAGATATGCGCAAAACCGTTTTGGAACTTATTATATGATGGAGTTTGGATAAGGGCAGTTTCTTCTCTAATCTCATTTAGTAGATTTTGAACCTCGTTACCTTTATAAGCTTTTGTATGAAGTTTAAAATCAAATATAGAAAATTCTAATTGTCTTAGCATCCCTGAAGCCGACATAAAGTTTTTGGAATCTACAAGCTTTTGTATCATTTCATCAGGTATTACCTCTCCTGTTTTATGATGTTTTGCAAACATCTTTAATACTTTTGGCTCATAAGCAAAATTTTCCAAAAATTGAGACGGGAACTCGACCGCATCCCACTCAACACCGTTAACTCCACTGACTTCACTCTCTTTTACATTTGATAATACATGGTGTATTGCATGACCCATCTCATGAAATAAAGTCACTACGTCATCGTGTCTTAAAAGTGATGGAGAGTCTTTTGTAGAAGAAGGGAAGTTACAAACTAAAAATGCAGATGCAAGTTTTATATCACCACTTTCATCTGTAGAGTGAGTTTGGAAGTTGTGCATCCAAGCACCGCCGCGTTTAGACTTTCTAGCCTCTAAATCAAAATAAAGGCGTGAGCGAAGTTTATTATCTACATACAGATCATATGAAGTGGCTTTTTCGTCCCATAACTCTTCATCTACTTTTTTGAATTCAATTGAAAATAGTTTATTTAAAAACTCAAACATACCATTCACAACGCTTTTTTGCTCAAAATAGGGACGAAATTCCTCTTCGTCGATAGAGTATTTTTTCTTCTTAAGTATCTCGCTGTAAAATGCACTGTCAAAACTCTCCAGTTTTGTCTCACTCATATTTTGAAGCTCTTTTAACTCCTCTTTGGCCTGGGCTTTTGAATTTTTAAGAAGTTTATCCAAAAAGCTTAATACACTATCTGTTGAATCTGCCATCTTAGATGCAAGAGAATACTCTGAATAGTTTTTAAATCCCAGCAGATTACTCATTTCATGGCGAAGTGCTAATAGCTCATCTATTATTTGTGCATTTTGGGGTGCACGTGATACATAAGCTTTATATATCTCCTCTCTTATATCTCGGTTTGGTCCGTATGTCATATATGCGATATATGAAGGCATCTGAAGTGTAAAACGGTATTTGGTAACTCCGTCTTCTTCAAACTTTGCTCCTTCTAAATCACTTGCAGGAATGCCTTCTACATCTTTTTCATTCGTAATTATTTTCTCATAGGCATTAGTTGCGTTAAGCAGATTTTGGGAGAAATTATTTTGCAGTTCGCTTTTTTTGATATTTATCTCTGCTAATCTTTTTTTTGTCTCAGCATCCAGATGTGCACCGCTAAGTTCAAAGCCTTGAATGTTAAGTTCAAGTACTCTGTTTTGTTCATGGTTTAAAGTCTCTTTTTCATTTTCAAAAATCTCTTTATACGCATTGTATATATCTATGTTTTGAGATATATTTGTTGAATACTCAGTAATAATAGGCAGGGCATCACTGTAAGTTTTTTGTGTATCATCAGAGTTGTTTACAGAATTCAGGTGTGATAATGGTGTAAAAAACAGTTCAAGTTTTTCATCCATTATCTGAATCGGTTTTACAAATGAAGCGTATGTTTTGTCGTTTTGTTTTAAAAGCGCATCAATCTGTTTGTTATTTGCATCTAATATATTGTTTAAATCATCTATGAAAGTATCTAAGTTGCATTGAAATTTTACGAATTTTGACATGAGTATAATATCCTTTAAATTAAAAGGACATTATATAAAAATTATTTAACTAATAAAACAATAAGTATAAAGTTGATGATTGTCATTATAGTAAATCCGACTCTGTAAAATAAAACAGGTTCACGCTCAATCAGTGGAGTATTCTTTGAAAAATAGGGTTTAACTTTTTGAGGATTTGAGAGCTCATATATCATCTCTGAATAGTGCTCATACCTTATCTCTTTATCTATTGCGATTGAGCGTAGTATTACGCTGTCTAACCAGTGTGGTATATTTTTATTGTAAATGCTTGGTTTTTTTGCATCTTTAAAGTTCGGGTTTTGAAAGGGCTCAATTTCTCCGTAAGGATATTTACCTGTAAGTGATAGATATAATGTAACACCAATTGCAAATATCTCGCTTGTCTCACTAATAGATTCATCCCTAAATCTCTCAGGAGATAAAAAGCTTGGAGTTCCCGCACGCGTATTTTTAGAAAAAATCTCCGTTATGCTTCCAAAATCTATGATTTTAAACTCTAAATTTTCATTCTCATCTTTTGATATCATCACGTTTTGAGGTTTTATATCTCCATGAACTAAATCATTCTTTAGTAAATAATGTGACATCTTTAGAAGTGTAGATGCCAGTTCTACGCCGTCATCTATGGTTAGTTGTTTATTTGATAGATATGAATCTAGATCCTCACCATCAAATAGTTGCATGACATAATATCTTGAAGTCCTGTTTTTTGGGATAACGGCTTTTGGAAAAAAGTCTGTTTTTAACCTTTTTGCATTCCAAGCCTCTTTTACGAACAGGTCTAAGATTGTTTCATCATCTATTGCCTCAGTAGGTGCAAACTTAACTACATACTGTTTGTTTTTTTTAGTACACAGCCATGTCCGCTCGTTTTGAATAAGAGGTTTTTTCAGTTTATATCCATCGATAAGTTCACCGACTTTTAATGACTCTGGAATACCAAGTTTTTGCTGTTTTAGCTTCTCTATTTGGTTGGTTTCTTTTATCTGTAATACGACAGCGGTAGTATCATCGGGAAGATTGTCTTCTGTAAGTTTGGAAGCTTTTTTAACTAGTGTAGAAGCCCCTAAAGAGATCCCTTTTTCAAGACGGTTTTCACTCATTATTGTATAGAGACCGTCACTGCAAAGTAAAATTTCATCATCTTTTTGAACTATATTTTCAAAATAATACGGTTCAACTTCTTTTTCTATTCCTATAGCTTGTGTCAAGACATTTTCATACCCAACTTCATTCATGGAATGATCAAACGAGAGTTTGTTTAGTTTTTTATCTCTTAGTAGATATACCCTTGAATCTCCGACATTGGCGCCGTATAGTTTATTACCTTCAATGACTACTATTGTTAAAGTAGTAACAAGTTCAGCTCTTTCATAGTTTATGATTGATTCTTCATAAAGAATAGAGTTTATTGACTTTATAAAATTTTTTATAGATTTTTCAATACTCCAGCTTTTTGGACGAATTTTAAAGTTGTTCATTAAGTATGTAGTAACTCTTTGTGCGGCATGAGCACCTTCTTCGGCACTTCCCACACCGTCACACACTATACCTATAGTGAGGTTGCCTATAGTTTTTACATCATAAAAGTCATCTCCGGTTAATTCCTTGCCTTTTGCAAGTGAAAACCCTGATGTTTTTATGTGGCTATTTTGCATATTAGCCTTTCTTCTTTGTAAAATATATGAACATTCCAAGTGTTAAGATTAAAACAGAAACTCCGCCAATAAGATAAAAAGCATGTATCATATGTGAGTAGTCATCTATAGCGATTTTAAATACGACCATAAGTGACTCAATTAGTAAAGCGATAATAATTGTAATGGAGAATTTTGTTAATACTTTATACTCTTCTGTTGAATTTTTTGAATAACTTTTAAACACAACTTCTTGTGCAAATACTGTTTTTGCAAGGTCAAATATAGCTAGTCCGAGTGTCAGTGCAATAACAGGCTTGAATATAGCTTCTATTGATAACTCACCTTTAAATAATAAAGAATGACCAAATTCATATACAGAATAACCTATAGTAAAAAGTGCCAGTATCATCATAATATTTGCCGTAAGGAAGTAAAAACTTTTACTTACAAAGTTAAAACCGCTGTGTATCTCTATAAGTCCAAGTCTTTGAAGTAAGATAGAGATATTAAAATCAAGAAAATAGATTTTATCGTTTTCTTTTTTTGCTACGGTTATACAAGTATCACCTGTAGCACTGCTGATGTAAGGTTTTGTTATAGCAAGGTTGCTATCGTTAAATTCTGCTTTGCTAAGAAGGTAATCTCTGTTTCTTCCAATTGGTGATTTACTTTTTTTATTTCTGTATATATTTTCAGAAGTCTGAAGCATTGTACTTTCATCACAGGCATATATAAGCTCTAATGATGGAAAGACTTTAAAGACTTTTTTAAAGTCTTCACTCTCCCTCTCTTCTAAATTTCCAAGATTAAAAACAGTCTCGATTAGAAAGTTTTCAATATCTTTTACGTTTTCTTTGTATGTGCTCATAAATTCTTGCACAGTATTTCCTTTTATCTATTCATCATCTTTAGCAAACTTTTCGTATAGGAAGCTTAAAATTGCTTCTCGGCATCTAATGTATTCAGGATCACTTTGAAGTGATACTCTGTCTCTTGGACGCTCTAAGTTTACTTCCAGTATCTCACCTATGGTAGCTTCAGGTCCGTTTGTCATCATAATAACTCTGTCACTAAGAAGTACGGCTTCATCAATATCGTGTGTAATAATTATAACCGTATTTTTAACATTTTGTTGTATCCTCATCAGATGCTCTTGTAAATTTGCACGTGTTAAAGAGTCAAGCGCACCAAATGGTTCATCCATTAAAAGTACTTTAGGTTTAATAGACAAAGCCCTTGCAATACCTACACGTTGTTTCATACCGCCACTTATCTCATCAGGAAGTTTATCTTTCGCATGGTCTAGATTTACCATAGATACAAACTTCTCAACCCTCTCTCTAAGCTCTGCTGAACTAAGTTCAGGCATTACCTTTTTTACAGCCATTTCAATATTTTGATATACCGTTAACCATGGTAAAAGAGAATGATTTTGAAATACTACTGCACGCTCGGGTCCCGGACCTGAGACATGTTTATTCTCAAGAAGTATAGTCCCGTCTGTTTGTGCATCCAGTCCTGAAATCATATTTAAAAGTGTACTTTTCCCGCATCCACTGTGACCGATAATAGAGATAATCTCATCTTTTTTAATCTCCAAATTAACGTCTGTTACCGCGACATAATCCTCTTTCCCCGGTATAGGGAATTTTTTTTCAATATTTTGCAGACTTAAAAATTTATCATTCATTACGCTCTACCTTTCTTTGTATAATCAAAATAATTTGCAATTTTCCCCATCATAAGGTCTAGTAAGTAACCAATCAGACCTACAACGATGATACCTATGATAATGTTGTGGTAGTTGAGGTTGTTGTATTCATCCCAAATCCAAAAACCTATACCGATACCACCTGTTAACATCTCAGCTGCTACGATTACTAACCATGCAATCCCAAGAGATAATCTCATCCCTGTAAAAATATACGGAACCGATACAGGTAAAATAATCTGTATTATCTTTTCCAGCGGAGAAAACCTAAGTACCTTAGCTACGTTCATATAGTCCTCACTTACACTCTTAACACCTAAAGCCGTATTTATAATGATTGGCCAGATAGATGTTATAAAAATAGTCGATATTGCCGTCATATTTATATCTTGAAATATAAATAGCAGCAGTGGCAACCAAGCAAGCGGTGATACCGGTTTAAATATTTGAATAAAGGGATCAAAAGCATACTGTGCATTTTTACTCATACCTATAAGTAAACCAAGTGGTACACCTACAAGTATTGCTAAAATAAAACCTGAAAATACTCTTTTTAAAGACTCTAGTATTTGCCAAAAGATACCTTTAACATCTTGATTTTCAACATAAAACGGGTCGCTTAAAACACCGACGAACTCATCACCATCACTTGTAACACCTCCAAATGCCGCTACATAAGTATCACTTGGTGTCGGAAAATCATCTACTATTGTTGATATCCCCGACCAGACTTGGATTATCAATACAAAGACCAACAGTGGTAATAGTATCTTTTTAATTAATTCATTTTTCATTTTTATTCCTTAATGTTTAAACTCATTAGGCATCTAGTTTGAATAGATGCCTATCAGTTTAAAGTTTATTTCGTAACGTATTTCGGATCTGCACATCCGGCAGGACCGTATGGACATACATAGTCCGGCTGTTCAGTCTTAACACTCCATTTGTTTACTTTTAAAAGTTCTTCTTTAGATACTTTTGATTCATCAATACCAGTTGAAAAGATATAATCAACCGCTTTGTTAGGATCCCAAACTTTTCCATCCATAAACATATTGTATTTATCTACACCGTCTTTTTTCCATGGACTTGGAGGAAGTGAATAACCTATCTCTTTAGCTACTTCGGCAAACAAGTCAGGTCTGTAAACAGACTCGATTACTTTTTTCATATCTACAGCTTTATCTAACTGACCCCATCTGTACATCTGAGTTATAAACCACATACCGTGAGAGTAGAATGGATATGCAGCATAGTAGTTAGCAAATACGTTAAACATAGGATTAGCTTCCGAGTTTTGACCTTTTAAGTATTGAAAAGTACCCGTCATAGATTTTTCCAACACTTTTACGGGAGCTTTTACATAGTTTGGTTTACTTAAAATTTTTGCAGCTTCTTTACGGTTTTCCCATGATGCATCCAGCCACATTTGAGCTTCTAAAATCGCTTTCATTACCGCTTTTGTAGTTTCAGGGTACTTTTTGATAAAATCAGCACGAGTCTGAAGTACTTTTTCAGGGTTGTTGTTCCAAATATCATAGTTTGTTACAAGAGTTGAACCTTTTTTCTTTAAAACTATTCTCTCATTCCAAGGCTCACCGACACAGTATCCTTCGATATTACCAGCTATCAGGTTTGAAGGCATTGTCGGTGGCGGGAAAGGTTTAATCGTAGTATCACGATCCGGAACGATTCCAGAAGATGCCATCCAATATCTTAACTCGTAGTTGTGAGTTGAAACAGGGTGAACCATACCGAATGAAAGCGGTTGGTACTTTGAGCCTTCTTTTTTATGTTTTGCATCTATATATTTTTTTAGTGCATCTGAATTTAGTGGACGAGCTTTTTTGTCCATTCCGTATTTTTCCATCTGCTTGATGATTTTGTTTCCAAAAGTGATACCGTTACCGTTAAAATCAAGTGATAATACAGCTTGAAGGTTTGCATCACCGTTAATTCCCAAAGTAGCAGCTATCGGCATACCGGCAAGTGCGTGTGAAAAATCATATTCCCCACTTATTACTTTTTGCTGAATACCGGGCCATCCGCCACCTTCTTTTACAACATGTACATCTAAACCGTATTTGTCAAAGAAACCTTTTTCCTCGGCAATAACAATCGGTGCACAATCTGTCAGTGCGATAAAACCGATAGTGAGTTTTTTCTTTTCTACTTCGGCCAACAAAGAAGTGGCAACTAACGATAAACCTAAACCTATTCCAACTATTTTCTTTAACATATTCTCTCCTTAAATTTACATGAGTATGTTTTATGTAGAGAAGTATAACAGAATGATGATACTAAAATATACTAAAGATTGTATAATATTTATACAATATAAACTTAACTTTACATTAAAAAATATTGTATTATACTGCTTATATTAGTTAGGAGTTAAATTAATGATTAGATCAGTTTGCGGATACTGCGGTGTTGGATGCGGTTTAGAATTTGATAAAGATAATCTTATCGGCGATGTTGCTTATCCTATTAACGAAGGAAGGCTTTGTTCAAAAGGTATATCTGAACTTATAAGTATAGATACCTCGACAAGATTATTAAGACCGCACATTAGAGATAGTATAGATGAAGAGTATAAAGTTTCCACTTGGGAAGAATCTATATCATTAATAGCTAACAAGATAAAAAATACTAAAAAAGATAAAATAGGTTTTTATCTCTCAGGACAGCTTTTAACAGAAGATTATTACGTAGCAAATAAACTTGGAAAAGGTTTCATAGGTACAAACAACGTAGATACAAATTCACGTACATGTATGTCGAGTGCAATTGTCGGGTATAAAAAATCCTTGGGTGCCGATTTCGTTCCTCTAAGAATGGATGATATATTTAAATCAAATCTTTTAATCTTAGCAGGCGCAAATACCGCTGAGGCACATGTAGTATTTCACAACCAAATAAAAAAAGCCAAAAAATACGGACTTAAAGTAGTTGTAATTGATCCTAGAGAGACGGATACTGCAAAAATAGCAGATATACATCTCTCTATTAAAGTTGGAAGTGATATTGATTTCTTTAACTTGATATCTAAAAGATTAATCGATGAAGATCTATATAATAAAGAGTTTGTAGATAAACATGTAAATAATTTTGAACTTCTTAAAAATAAGTTTAAAAGAGCCCCTGTTACAAAGATGCTAAAAAGAACAGGTCTTACAAAAGAGGAGTTTGACGAGTTTTTTGAACTTTATATAAATAGTGAAAATATAATCTCCGCATGGACAATGGGTTTAAACCAGTCTTCTCAGGGTGTGGATAAGAACACGGCACTTATAAATACGCATCTGTTAACAGGAAAGATATTTAAAGCCGGTAACGGTCCTTTGAGTTTAACTGGTCAGCCAAATGCCATGGGTGGCAGGGAAGTAGGAGGTCTCTCAACTTCTCTTGCCGTGCATCTTGGCTTTGATAAAGAGAGCATAGAAAAAGTATCGAAGTTTTGGAATACGGATAATATAGATAATAAACCGGGGCTTACAGCTACTCAGATGCTAGATGCAAAACTGGATGTTTTAATAATTTGCCATACGGATCCCGTATATCATCTTCCAAACAGAAACAGGGTTGAAGAGCTTATAAAAAAAATACCAATGGTAGTTGAGATAAATGCGTATGATAACTCTGAAACGGCTAAGTTCGCACACATTAGGCTTCCTGCTGCTCCTTGGGGAGAAAAAGAGGGTACTCAGACGAATCTTGACAGAACAATTACAAAGCAGGAAAAGCTTACACGTACGTCAATCGAGTGTAAGCCGGATTGGGAGATATTTCAACTGCTTGCACAAAAGCTTGGATATAAGGAAGAGTTTAATTTTAAAAATACTAAAGAGATATTTGAAGAGTATCAAGAGATGACGAAATTAAATGATTATATGGATATAAGTGAAGCTTCATATGATGAACTCTCACACAAGCCTTTTATTTGGGGTGAAAATATAAAAGAGTTTCTAACTGAAGATAAAAAAGGTAATCTGTTTTTTGTAGAGAATAAACTTTTAAGTGAAAAAACTTCTATAAAATATCCGTTTACCCTAATAACAGGACGCACGAGAGATCAGTGGCACAGTGGAACAAAAACAAACTTGCCAAGGACACTGCTTCAATATAAAGAGTTGAACTTTTGTGAAATAAACACAAAAGATGCCGATGAATTACAAATCAAACATGGTGAGAAAATAAAAGTTGCATCCAGCAGAGGTGAGATTTTAACAAAAGCTTACGTAACAGACGCTATAAGAGAAAAAACTATCTTTATACCGATAAGTAATCGTGAAATAAACTATCTTACTAACGATATATTAGATAGAGAATCTTTACAGCCGGATTATAATCATTCAGCTGTAAAAATCTCTAAAATAGTTTAGTCATTTACAATCCATAAATGACTATACCAATACCATCTGCCGTCTTTTGCAGGTGCAGTACAAGTGTATTTTCCCCTAGGTGATTTTATAGGATTGTTTGATTGTACTTCAAGTTCTGTTTCAGATATATATTTAAAGTCTATTTTATCTCCGTTAGATAGATAACAAGCTATATTTTTTAGTGGCTGTTTTAGTTTTATACGAAGTATAGGTGGATTTTTTTCTTGTAAAATGGGCTCCTGCGGAGTAGCAGATTCAATAGGTAATGCTAGAGAGTTTAGTTTTACGATAAAGCTGTCGTTATTTGGAAGTTGTTCCGACATTGGAAATCTGTTTATAAGATTTAAATCAGAATCTATACTTATTGGACCTGATGTTTGTGTGATACTAACGTAACCGAGTTTTTTGGCGAGCTTTGCAGTTTCTAAATTATA
This sequence comes from Sulfurimonas lithotrophica, assembly GCF_009258225.1. Classification (NCBI taxonomy): domain Bacteria; kingdom Pseudomonadati; phylum Campylobacterota; class Epsilonproteobacteria; order Campylobacterales; family Sulfurimonadaceae; genus Sulfurimonas; species Sulfurimonas lithotrophica. Next base: position 1,634,625 of record NZ_CP043617.1, on the reverse strand, counting down.
CTCACCATACGGATAGGATAGTAGTTTTGGGTTTGTATTTACATCATATCCTAATTCTTTATTTATTCTTCTCTGAGCTTTTTGTATCTCGTTTGTTATTCTTTTTTTCCAATCTTTTTTTGTTTCATTTTTTATAGGTATAAAAGAATCATGACTACACGAATGGTTTGCAAATTCTACACCGTTTTGCTTAAGTTTACGTAGTTGATTCCATGACATATAGCTACTGAAATTTTTATCTACTTGGTCCGTGTTTACCATAACCGTAAATGGAAAGTTCTTTGATTTTAAAAGTGGATATGCTTTTGTAAAAACACTAAGATAGGCATCATCTATAGTAAGAGCCACAGTCTTTGGGGGAAGTGTCTTTTTGTCTTGTATATATCTTACTATTTTTGAGAGATGCCAAACATTGTAAGAGTTTTTTTCAAGATAGTCTAGTTGAAACTTAAATTGTTCCATACCTATATTTGTAGAGGGGTATCTATCTTCCCCAAAACGATGATACATCAATACAACTGCACTTTGTGCATATATTGATGATGTTATAAATAAAATTAGTAAATATAAAATAATTTTTGGATTCATTAACACTCCGTATTTTTAAATGTTTGAATTATATATTACTAATCTTAAATACAAAGGAATTTGTTTAGTTATATTCTACCTCCTGCTGCTACACCCCAAGTAGTACGCCATCTAGTTTTAACTAATGAGATTCCCATAAGTGCGATTAAAACAACCGTAGCAAATATCATAAATCCTGCAGAGTAACCGTCAAACGCACCCTTACTCCAGCCTAAAGTTTTAATAAGGGCTGTACCGCCAAGACCGCCTGCTGCACCAATAATACCTGTCATTATCCCTATGTCTTTACCGAATCTTTGAGGTACAAGTTGAAAAACTGCACCGTTTGCCATACCTAAATTTGCCATAATTAAAAACAGTACAAATATAGCAACACCAAAAGGAAGAGTCATAGTAGCATTTAAGATAGCTAAAAGTGTTACCGTTCCAAAGAACATATATAAAGATTTTACTCCGCCTAGTTTATCTGCAACAGCTCCACCAACCGGACGAAGAACCGCACCTGCAAATATACACAGTGCTCCAAAATAACCAGCTATTACTTTTACATTGCTTTCATTTAAAACATCTAAACCAAATGCACTCATATCTGCTTGATATGTATTCATAAGATACACTTTCATATATCCTGCAAAACCTACAAATCCACCAAAACTAACTGCATAAAAAAGATTAAACCACCATGTGTCTTTATCTTTTAAAAGTTTTATATAGTCTTTGACTTTTTTAGGATTAGCTTTATACACTGATTCAGGAGCGTTTTTAGCTAAAAATCCATAAGCTATAAATACAGCGATTGACATAGCGGCACCTACGCCAAATACAGATTCCCATCCCCAAAGCTCAGCAATTTTTGGCGCAAATAAAAAGTCAATTACAACACCTATATTTCCCGCACCTGCAATTCCTAAAACAACGCCTTGAAGTTTAGGCGGATACCATTGACCTGCTTGTGGAAGTGCTACCGCGAATGAAGCTCCCGCAAAACCTAAACCGAGCGCTACAAGTAAAAGCGTATTATATGTAATAGTGTTACCTTGTAAATATGCAGTAAGCAGTGCTGCGATTACAACAGATTGAGCCATCATAGCCGTAAGTTTTGCTCCAAGCTTATCTACACCAAATCCCAATAATATACGTAAGAGTGCACCTGAAAGAATAGGAAGCGAAAGAAGTGTCGCTTTTTCACCTGCACTCATTATATGTCCGCTAAGTGCAAGGGCTTCAGCTATCTCCGTACTTAATGGACCAAGCATCGTCCAAACCATAAAACTCATATCAAAATATAAAAAGGCCATGAACAGTGTCGGTGCATGTCCTTGTCCTTTTAAGTCTTTTAATCCTGCCATAATTTTCCTTTTAACTTAACTTTACATTAAGTATGTTTAGATTGGAAAATTATACAACCATATAAGTACTAATTAAACATAATATTGTATAAAATTTATACAATAAAATATTAATTCTACATTAATTTAGTGCTAAGATTTTTCCATACATTAATAAAACGGAATATTTATGAAAGAGAATAATCAAACACCATTAGAGAGTTTTATAGAGTACAAGGCAGGTACTGGCATGCAGTGCGGTAACTACTCTATTGATATTCCAAAACTTCAAGATGGTGAGCAATACCGTTTTCACTTTGATGCAACTGCATGTGTCGGTTGTCGTTGTTGTGAGGTGGCTTGTAATGAACAAAACAATAATCCCTCAGATATAAAATGGAGAAGAGTAGGTGAGATGGAAGGCGGAGAATTCCCTGTATTTACCCAAATATTTAACTCTATGAGTTGTAACCACTGCATCGATCCCGAGTGTTTAAAAGGCTGTCCTACAAACTCATATATAAAGATAGACAAAACGGGAATAGTAGTTCATGAAGATGAGACTTGTATAGGGTGTCAGTATTGTACTTGGAACTGTCCATACGGTGTTCCTACTTTTCATGAAGAGAGAAATATAGTAACCAAGTGTCACATGTGCCATGAAAGGTTAGATGTTGGTCAGACTCCTGCTTGTGTGCAGGCTTGTCCATCGGGTGCAATAGAGATAGAAGTAGTAAATGTAAAGAAGTGGTTAGATGAAGATATGAAAAAACAAGCAGATATGCCGTTTTTACCAGATGCATCTATAACAAACTCTACTACAAGATATACACTGCCTGATAAGCTACCACAAGATATAAAAGAGATGGATGAGCATATACTAAAACCTGCTCATTCGGAACTGCCTCTTGTATTTATGACGGTTTTAACGCAAATATCACTAGGTGGTTTTTTAGCACTGTTTTTGGGTGATGTTATGAGTATATTCGGTTTTGAATCGCCAAATTGGATTATGGCTTTATTAGTATTGTTACCTGCTGCAGTAGGGCTTCCACTCTCAGCTTTACACCTTGGACGTCCTATTTTGGCACTGACTGCAATGAAAAACATAAAAACCTCATGGTTATCACGTGAGGCTTTGGCTCTAGGTATTTTTACGGCATTGATGAGTGTAGTTACGGCCTTATATTTTTTAGAGGTATCGCAAGGTACAAGGCTTATTATAGAGTTACTGACTTTTGTAGTTGGAGTGTACGGAATCTACGCTCAAAGTATGATTTATCGCATCAAAGCTCGTCCTTCATGGGATAGAATAACTACAAATATGAAGTTTTTCGGAGTTGCGTATATCGGTGTAAGTTTGCTTGGTTTTATAGCCTTGGTTTTTGGAATACTAGAGATTACACTCCCTTTAATTTCACTGGCAATGCTAGGTGCACTGGCTCAGGTGTTTTTTACATATGAAGATATGCGTACTCTAAAAAGCAGCACTGAAAACACTTATCAGTTATCAAGAAGTGCAAGGCTTTATGATGAGAACTTTAATAACATAAAAGTGTTTCGTTTTGTATCTATAGTTTTAGGGGGAGTATTGCTTCCACTACTCGCAATAGTATTTTTAAGCTCGTCTTCTTTTGGTATTGCATCTATTGCAATGATACTTTCACTTTTATTGATAATAGCAAGTGAGTTAAGCGACAGATTTTTATTTTATTCAACTGTAGTGCCGCTAGGTATGGCAGGCAATTTTTTCACGGCAAAACAAAGAGGTTAATAAGATGATAAATAAAATAAAAGATTTTTTAGGTTTAGACATAAAAGAGCAAAAGTATAAACTCTCAGACGATCCGGTATTTGGAAAAATAAGTGATGAGAAAAAGCCTGATAAATGGGTGTTCTCTACTTGCGGATATTGTGGAGTAGGATGCGGACTTTACATCGGTGTAAAAGACGGCAGAGCCGTATATACAAAAGGAAATCCAAAACACTTCGTAAACAAAGGTACGCTTTGTCCAAAAGGTCTTAGTGAACATCAGTTAATAAACTCTAAAGAGAGAGTTACGACTCCGCTTATTAAAAAAGACGGCAACTTAGTAGATGCAAGCTGGGATGAGGTTTTTAAAAAAGTATCAAATGAGTTTAAACGCATCGCCAAAGAGAGTGGAGAAAAAGCCGTAGGTGTTATATCTACGGGACAGCTTTTAACAGAGGAGTTCTATACACTTGGAAAGTTTGTTCAGCTTGGACTTGGGACTAACAACTATGACGGAAATACAACTTTATGTATGGCATCTGCGGTAACGGGATATAAACAGTCTTTAGGGAGTGACGGTCCTGTCGGCTCATATGAGGACTTTGAACTAGCAGACACTATATTTTTAGTCGGTGCAAATATAGCGGATAACCATCCTATCTTAAAACTGCATATCGCAAAAAATAAAAAGAAGCCAAATATAATAGTAATAGACCCAAGAGCATCTAAAACTTCACAGATGGCTACGACATACGTACCTATAAAGCCAAGAACCGATTTGGCACTTTATAACGGTCTGTCTTACATCATTATGGAGCAGGGCTGGGAAGATGAAGGCTATGTAAAAGCAAATACAAACGGCTATAAAGAGCTGAAAAAACATCTTCAGAATTATCCGCCTCAAGAGGTTTCAAACATTACTGGGATTGATGTTAAAACTCTTTATGAGTTGGCACGTCAGTTTGGGGCACAAGACTCTGTTTTAACTGCTTGGACTATGGGTGTAAACCAATCATTTATGGGGACTGATACTGTAAGTGCGATTATAAATCTGCATCTACTAACTGGTCAAATAGGTCGTGAGGGTGCAGGACCTTTTTCAATTACCGGTCAATGTAATGCTATGGGTACTCGTGAGAGCGGATTTACATCTTCTCTTCCTGCATATCGCAACTTTGGAGATGAAGAGGCGATAAAAGAGTATGCAAAAATTGTTAATGTACCTGATGAGATAGTACCTCGTGAGCGAGGATACAAATATGCAGAGATAATAGATGCAATAGATAGAGGCGAGATTAAAGCTCTTTGGATAGTAGCTACGAATCCTCTTGTAAGTTTCGTAAATCAAAACAAACTTCGTAAGACTTTGGAAAAGCTGGACTTGCTTGTCGTTCAAGATGCATTTATGTCGGACACGGCAGAGATAGCGGATGTTGTCTTCTCAGCCGCGACTTGGGGTGAAAAAGAAGGAACTTATACGAACTCAGAGCGTAGATGCAACCGTGCAAATAAAGCGGTTGAGCCGATAGGGGAGACAAAAAGCGATTTTGACATCATTGTCGAATTTTCAAAATATTTTGAAGGCGTTAATGAACTTTTATTTCCAAAATGGGAAAAACCTATAGACGCATTCAATGAGTTTAAAAAGCTGAGTGAAGGTCAGCTTTGTGACTACTCAGGTATTACATATGAGCTTTTAGAAGAACACGGTGGAATCCAGTGGCCATGTAACAAAGAGCGTCCGCTTGGAACTAAAAGACTTTACTCATCTGATATAGCATTTAGAACAAAAGATAAAAAAGCAAATCTTTTATGTGTAGATTGGTTCCCTATGGCTGAACCGGTGAGTTCCGAGTTCCCTGCAATTTTAAATACGGGACGTACGGTCGAGCAGTGGCACACACGTACAAAAACCCGCTCAATCGATATTTTAAATAATCTTGCACCTGAGGGATGGGTAGATATAAATCCATCCGATGCCAAGGTGTTAAAAGTTAAAAGCGGTGAGCGTATAACTATTTCAAGTGCCAGAGGTAAAGTAGAAGATGTGATAGTCAGAGTTACGCAAAGTGTAGCAAGCGGGTCTATATTTGTCCCGTTTCATTTTAATACTCAGCTCGTAAACACACTTACAAACGAGAGCTTTTGTCCAAAGTCGGGTGAGCCGAATTTTAAACAAACCGCAATCCAGCTTCACTCCGATGAAGTGCCTGAAGGATTAGAGTTTCAAGAGACACAGATAAGCGGAAACATAGAGCATATAAAAACCAGCTATGAGGGTATAGCACTTAAAGAAAAAGCAGGAGAGCTAAAATGAAAAAGTTACAAGAAGCATATGAAGCAAGAAGTAAAAAGTTAAATAAAGTTGAGGTGATGAAAAACCTCAAAGACCCAAAAGAAGCATATAATAAACTTCAAGATTATGCAAGGGACGGTTATGCATCTATTCCAGATGAAGATAAAAAATACTTTTTAAAATGTTTTGGCATCTATGACAGACCTGCAACTCCAGAGAGATTTATGCTAAAGCTTCGTATTCCCGGTGGATTTATGAATGCTACTCAGGCTAAGGTAATAGGGGAGTGTGCAAAAGAATACGGTCAAGACTATATTGATTTAACTACAAGACAGCAGTGTGAGCTTAGATACCTTCGTATAGAAGACCTGCCTACTATTTTAAAAAAACTAGAACTTGTGGGTATAGATGCATACCAAACGGGAGTTGATAACATCAGAAGTATTATGTGTGATCCTTTGGACGATATGGGTTTTGACAATGTGCTTCCATCTCACAAGACTCTTCTAAAACTTCAAGAGATGTTTTTGTATTCAAGTGATTGGATATCTGCACTTCCTAGAAAGTTTAACACTGCAATTACGGGTTCACTCTCAAACAGATGTAATATATTTTGTCACGATGCTTCTTTTGTGTTAGCTCAAAAAGACGGAATGTACGGATACAATATGTACCTTGGTGGAAAAGTAGGCGTAGTAGGCAAAAATGCAAATATATTTTTACGCAACGAATCTGACGTAATCCTTGCTTTTGGCTCTATTATAGATATATTTAAACGTTTCGGTTTTCGTGATAACCGCAATAAAAACAGACTTCACCACCTCATAGAAGCGGTAGGCATCGAAGAGATAGCAAGTGCTATCAGAGAGAATGCGGGAGTTGATTTTCTAAGTGCGGGTACTACGATGACACAGATTGATTTTAACGACCCAGACCAAGGGCGCGTTCAGCTTCGTGATGGAAGTTTCGGCGTGCATATGGTCGTACCTTCTGGAGTATTTAGCGGTTCAGCAATGATGGAGGTAGCAGAGCTTGCAACTAAATACGGAAATGAACAGATTCGTCTTGATATGGAACAATCGCTTTATATATTAGGTGTAAGAGATGTAGAAGCACTTCTAAAAGAAGAGTTGTTTAAAAAGTATAAAAGTGTAGATTCACCGTACATGAATCATTTAATCGCTTGTGCGGGAACGGCACATTGTCCTTTTGGGGTAATTGAGAATAAAAACGATGCTATTGAGATGGCAAAATACTTGGATGAAAAAGTACATATTGATAGTGGAAGAGTTAGAATGTACTGGTCTGCTTGTGTAAAGGGTTGTGGCAATCATGCCTTGGCTGATATAGGGTTTGAAGGTTGTAAAGCAAAAGTTGAGGGTGAAGCAGTGGACGGTGTACATATATATCTAGGCGGAAAACTTGTAAGCGAAGGAGTTGAGGGAAGAACCGTTATAAAATCAGCTCCTTTGATGTATGCAAAATACTATGTAGAATCATTGATGCTAGAGTATAAAAAGCACAGACTTGAAAATGAAAACTTTGAGCAGTTCAACGATAGACTACTGTCAAAATTTACTTTATCAAATATAGGTTTTGCTATGAAACTGAACGCTTATTTAAGAGAGAAAAAAATTGATACTGATTTTGAGTTTATCCATAGTGCAAAAACTGGTAAAAACGAAGAGTTTGAAGTGTTTGAACTTGGTCGCAGACTTTATTATGCCTTATCTAAAGTCGAACCTTATACGGCATACGATAAGTTTACAAACACACTAAAAAGTGAAAAACTTCAAGATATTAGAAAACTCGTACCAAAGATAGATGAGAATATAGCTTTATTATTAGAGGCTATTTTAGATGAAAATGAGAAAAAAAGAGCTGTTGTTTTTTCTGAACTAAGCAGTTTTATAGAGCTGTAAATATAAGGTGCTATTTGTGTAGCATCTTTATAAACGTATTTAAAATCGAGGCATCTAAGTGAGAGTTCATCGTTGTTTTCATAAGTGTCAGTGCTTCAAAAGATTTCATTGCAGATTTGTACGAACGTCTTGTCGTAAGGGCATCAAATATATCACAAACAGATATGATTTTTGGAAAAAGTCCTATCTCTTTGTCCGAGAGTTTATTTGGATACCCGTTTCCGTCTAATTTTTCATGGTGTTGATATATTCCTTCTAAAATATTTTTATCTTCTATTTTGTAGCTATTAGCTATTTCATAGCCGTAAGTAGGATGATTTTTCATCATTTCAAACTCTTCTTGGGTTAACTTTCCTTGTTTGTTTACGATTTTTGGGTCAATTTTACTTTTACCTATGTCGTGTAAAAGAGCAGCGCGCCCTAAAGAGGTTAATTTTTCTTCATCCAAGTTAAGTTCATTTCCCAAACACAGAGCATATACACTTACATTTAGCGAATGGGTATGCGTATAGTAATCATACTCAATAATTTTTAAGTATGATGAGATAGTATTCTCGTTGTGTATAATCGTATCGAGCATTGGTTTTACAATGTTTTCAGATAGTGTGGCATTTTCCAATGCATCGGGATTTGCATATAACTTGTGTGTCAAATCGGAACTCGCTGCATATATAATATCTGTTTTTTCATCTAAAGATAAAGAATTATCCCTTAAGATACTTTGTAGATGATTTTCCAAAAAGTTATCATATTTATCTTTTTCAGATTCTAATGCATATATTTTTTCGGCATATTTCAATTTTGATTTTTTTTCTTTATCTATTACCGAATCAGCTTGTAAAAAGAGTGACATATGTGTTTTTTCATCTTCTGCAAAAACTTTAAAGTCAACCTTTGTAGCGAGGTTTAGAATCCTCTTATCAACGGGAATGAGATTTAGCATATCTTTATCTACCAATATATATGCTTGTTGTTTTTCTTCTTCTTTTTTTTGAGTTTCATCGATAATATGGTTAATATTTGATTGTCTAATAACTTTTTGTTTCAAAACACTAATCCCACAATGGTATTTATATAAGCCGTTATATATTCTATATTTTTTGAACTTAAAAACAGCCAAAGCAATATTAAAGTCATTTTTATATATAATTCGCGAAATTAATAAAGGTTTTTCATGGCTCATAAACGTGTTTTAGTTAAGTTTTCGGGTGAAGCTCTTGCCGGTGAGGCAGGTCATGGTATAGATACACAGATATTAAACTATATATCGGGTGAGATCAAATCTCTTGTAGATGCAGGTATAGAAGTCGGTATCGTAATTGGCGGTGGAAACATTATTCGTGGTGTTACCGCTGCACAAGACGGAATCATCAAAAGGACAAGCGGTGATTACATGGGTATGCTTGCTACGGTTATCAACGGTGTAGCTATGCAGGAAGCTTGTGAGCATGCAGGTTTAGAAGTTAGGATGCAAACAGCTATAAAAATGGAGCAGATTGCTGAACCGTATATTAACCGTAAAGCTACGCGTCATTTAGAAAAAGGCCGTGTTGTTATTTTTGCAGCCGGTACGGGTAATCCTTTCTTTACGACAGATACTGCGGCAACTCTTCGTGCTGTTGAGATTGGTGCGGAAGTTATAGTAAAAGCTACAAAAGTTGACGGTGTATATGATAAAGACCCTGAAAAATTTAGCGATGCTCAAAAACTAGAGGAGCTTACTTACGATCAAGCTTTGAGTGATCATATAAAAGTTATGGATGACACGTCTATCGCACTTGCAAAAGACAATAAACTTCCTATTATTGTGTGCGATATGTTTAAAAAAGGAAATCTTTTAGAGATTTTAAGTAACGGCGGTAAAAACTGCTCAGTAGTGAAATAAACTAAGAAGGATTAAATAGATGAAAATAGAAGAATTAACTGCAAAAGTGTTAGAAAACAACCCAAGTATGGATCGTTACCAGCTAGCTTTAGCTGTTTCAAAAAGAAGTGATGAGCTTTTAAACGGAGCTACAAGTAAACTAAATATTAATCCAAAAAGTGTAAAAGCTGCAGACTTGGCACTTATGGAAATTGCCGAAGGCCTTGTAAGTGTAAAAGGCTTTACTAACAAAGAGGCATAAAACTTGGCATTGAATCAAGTAGATATAGAGAAGGTTAAGCATCTTCATACTATTGATTCAGCAGCACAATACTTATACTCCCATTTTGACGAAACATCTAAACTAGAAGTTGCACTCCGTTTTGCAATCAGGGCGCACGAGGGTCAGTTTAGAAAAAGTGGCGAGCCATATATCATACATCCCATTTTAGTAGCTGCAATTGTCGCATCTATAACAAATGATGTCTCCATGGCAATTGCAGGGCTTTTACACGATGTTGTAGAAGATACCGATATAAATGTAGAAGATATAGCTGAAAACTTTGGTGATGATGTGGCTCATCTTGTGGGTGGTCTGACAAAAATAGATGCTATTCGCGATGATGAACTTATCCCTTCTTATTCGGATGAAAAACTTATAGTATCTGCTTTGTCTTTTAGAAAAATGTTGCTTGCATCTATTACGGATGTAAGGGTATTGGTCGTTAAACTTTGCGACAGATTACATAATATACTGACACTTGATGCATTGCCACCGCATAAACAGCATCGTATTGCTGAAGAGACGCTTGTCGTGTACTCACCGATAGCACATCGTTTGGGAATCAGTTTTTTAAAGAACATACTTGAAGATACAAGTTTTTCTTACATTTTTAAAGATGCAAAACATCATATAGACAACTATCTTGATACAAACTATCACGAGATAGAGATGAAGCTTGACGAGTTTAAAAAAAGCGTATCGAAACTTTTAATAAAAAACGGCTTTTGTGAAGAAGATTTTGAAATTTTATCACGTGTAAAACACCGTTATTCTATCTATCTGAAGATGCAAAGAAAAGGTATAGGTATTGATGAGGTGCTAGATTTGTTAGCACTTAGAATCCTTACAAAAGATAAGGTAAAGTGTTACACTATCTTAGGTCTTATCCATTTGCATTTTCAGCCCTTGTCTTCAAGGTTTAAAGATTATATAGCAGTTCCAAAAGACAATGGATATCAGACTATTCATACTTCTGTTTTTTATAAAACAGCAATTTTTGAAATTCAGATTCGTACATACGAGATGCATCAAACTGCAGAACTTGGAGTTGCAGCGCACTGGAAATATAAAAGCGGAGCCGATAGTATAAAACTTGATTGGCTAAACAACTTGGGTTATCAAAACGAATCTGTAGAAGATTTTTACGAACTTATAAAAAATGACCTCTATTCAGAGGATATATCCGTTTTTTCGCCTACGGGTCAGGCTTTTACGCTTCCTCGCGGTGCGGTAGTGCTTGACTATGCATATGCCGTGCACTCAGAAGTCGGAAATAAAGCCGATAGTGCACTCGTAAATAAAGAAAAAACTTCACTTTTAACCGAACTGAAAAACGGTGATATAGTAAAAATTGAAGTAGCGGATGAACTTATTACCAGATGTTCTTGGCATGATGCGGTAAAAACATCTAAAGCAAGAACAAACATAAAGCATAACTGTAATGCAAGGCTTAAAGATATAGATGCAAAATCTTCGGTAAATATAATAACTACTATTATGAACTTAAACCACTCGCGTGTAGAGGAGTGGTTTGATACTATGAAGTGTGAGAAAAAACACTCAATTGCACTCGATTTAGACAGTTTAAAAGAGGTTATCCAAAAATATATAGTCCATATAAGTTCAAATAACCGTTTTAAAAGATTTTTATCAAGACATAGATTTAAGCTAAAAAATTACTCATACCGTGGAGTAAGTGTATATTCAAACTACAGTATTAGCGATGTCGTATTTGATTATTGTTGTCATCCAAAAACGGGTGATGAGATTATGGGTTTCTTGGAAAAAGGTAAGGCTCACGTGCATCATAAAATGTGTGAGAGTGCAAATGCAAGGTTGCTAAACGGTGAGAAGATGCTTTTTGTTAAGTGGGAAAAAGAGAATGTATTTAATTATAATATGATTATATCTCTTCACAGCGGTAAAGGTACATTAGCCGAATTTTTAAATTATCTTGCAAAACTTAGTATAGATATAAACTCAATCGAGTTAGGTAAAAATAATAGCGAATCGACCCGTTATTGTGAGATCGGTTTTGAATCAAAAGAGGGCGATATTAACAAACTTCGTGCTAAAATTGAGCAAAAAGTTAAAGTTGTACATTTAGTAAGAACCGATGATGCATACAGATAAAAATTAGAAATAAATTTAATATAGGATAAAAATGTTAGAAGAAGCGTTAAAAGAGATAAACAGAGGCTCTGCCGAGATAATAGATAATGAAAGAATTGAAAAACTATTAAAAGCATATTTTGAAGAAGGGAAGACTTATACCGTAAAAGCCGGTTTTGACCCGACTGCACCGGATTTGCATCTAGGTCATACGGTTTTACTTCAAAAACTTGCGACTTTTCAAAAATACGGTGCTAGGGTACAGTTTTTAATAGGTAATTTTACTGCAGCAATCGGTGATCCGACAGGAAAAAGTGTTACAAGAAAAATTTTAAGCAAAGATGAAATTAAATCTAATATTAAAAGTTATACTACACAGGCATTTAAAATCTTGGATGAAGAAAAAACCGATATAGTATATAACAAAGATTGGCTTGATTCACTGGGAACGGTTGGCTTAATAGAACTTTCTTCAACTTTAACGGTAGCTAGAATGTTGGAGCGTGATGATTTCTCAAAAAGATATTCTGCAAATACTCCTATTGCCGTTAGTGAATTTTTATATCCGCTTCTTCAAGGTTATGATTCAGTTCATCTAAAGAGTGACGTAGAGATTGGCGGGACTGATCAGAAGTTCAACCTTTTAATGGGACGTCAGTTACAAAAAGTTTATGATGTGAAAAAACAACAAGCCGTACTTATGATGCCAATCCTTGAAGGTTTAGACGGTGTTCAAAAAATGAGTAAATCTCTAAACAACTATATCGGTGTTACGGACGAAGCTAACGATATGTTCGGTAAAGTTTTAAGTATATCCGATGAGTTGATGTGGAGATATTTTGAACTTTTAAGTACAAAAACTATAGATGAGATAGAGGCACTTAAAAAAGGTGTAGAAGACGGTTCACTGCATCCAAAAAAAGTTAAAGAGGATTTAGCGTTAGAGATAACTGCCAGATACCATTCAGAACAAGATGCACAAAATGCAAAAGCGGAGTTTGAAAAAGTTCACGCACAGAGTCAAATTCCAACAGATATTCCCGAATTCTCGTGTGAAGGCGAGGTTTGGGTCGCAAAAGCATTGGTAGATTGTAACATTGAACCATCAACTTCTCAAGCTAGAAGAGATATTAAGCAAGGTGCTGTTAAAATAAATCAAGAAAAAGTTCAAGATATGCAGCTACAATTAGATGCAGGGGAATATATCCTCCAAGTCGGAAAAAGAAAATTCGCTAAACTAAGGGTAAATTAATGAGTTTTAAATCACTGAAAATTGGAAAATATGAGATACAAAAGCCTATAGTTCAAGGTGGAATGGGTGTAGGTATAAGCTGGGATCAGTTAGCAGGAAACGTATCAAAAGAGGGAGGACTTGGTGTAATATCTGCCGTAGGTACAGGGTATTATCAAAATAAAGAGTTTTCAAAAAAATTGGTCTCGGACAGACCTTTAAGCGAAGCGAATTTTTATTCACCTGAAGCTTTACACAAGATATTTAAAAATGCAAGAAAAATTTGCGGGGATAAACCGCTTGCTTGTAATATATTATATGCAATGAATGATTACGGGCGTGTTGTAAAAGATGCTTGTGAAGCAGGTGCAGATATTATAATTACAGGTGCAGGCCTTCCTACAAATATGCCCGAATTCACGGAAGGTTTTCCAGATGTGGCATTAGTACCTATCGTGTCATCTCCAAAAGCTTTAAAAATCATATGCAGAAGATGGGAAAAAAGATATAACCGTCTTCCTGATGCCGTGATAGTAGAAGGACCAAAAAGCGGTGGCCATCAAGGTTTTACGTATGAGCAGTGTAAACTGCCTGAAAACCAGCTAGAAAACATAGTTGGACCGGTTGTTGAAGAAGCGGCAACGTGGGGAGATATTCCTGTAATTGCAGCAGGTGGTGTTTGGGATAAAAACGATATCGACTTGATGCTATCACTCGGTGCAAAGGCTGTACAAATGGGTACGCGTTTTATAGGTACACATGAGTGTGATGCACACGATAATTTAAAACAAGTACTTTTAAATGCCAAAGAGAGTGATATAGAACTTATGAAATCACCCGTAGGTTATCCTGCTCAGGGTATTAGAACGAACTTAACGGAGTTGATTGAGAAAAGGGAAGGTCCTGCTATTAAATGTATATCTAACTGTGTAGCTCCTTGTAACCGCGGTGAAGAAGCAAAAGAAGTCGGTTTTTGTATAGCAGACAGACTTAGTGATGCATTTTTGGGTAATACCGAGACAGGATTGTTTTTCTCGGGTGCAAACGGATATAAACTAAACGAGATTATTTCTGTAAAAGAGTTGATGGATAAGTTGACTAAAGGCGAATAAATAAAAAATGTTTCGCTATTTAGTACTTATAGTTTTTTTTACACTCTCATTATATGCCAAAAGTGATTATGAAGTTTTAAAAAGAGCTGATGCTTTTATGAAAACCGGTTCTAAGAGTGATCAGTTCCGTGCATATAACGATTATAAAAATCTTTACCTTCGTTCTTTAATGAACTCTAACGATAAGTTGAGAAAAAGTGCACTAGAAGGTATAGTAAATAGCGGTACTAAGCTTCATATAGATATACAAAACTATGAAGATGAACTTGATTCTATGAACTCTCAAAGAGTTGAGGCGAAAAAAACGACAACTTCACATAAAACAAATAAAGAAATAAAAATAAAATCATCCCATAAACTTAAAAACATATCATGGAAAAGTGCAGATCAGCTTGTACTTAGTTTTGATAAAAGACTACGTAGTAATCAAGTTAATTATTTTACTCTATATGATTCAAAACAACGTAGATATCGTTATGTATTTGATGTTCATGCATCTATGCTTACAAAAAGTCAGACACTTAGAAAAGACGGTATAAACAGAATAAAAATAGCACAATACAATCCTAGCACTTTGCGTTTGGTTATTGAAAATGATGAAAAAGTCAAAGTAAATTTTTTAAGAAAAGCAAAACAGTTAATTATAAGACTATCATCTACATCAAAAAATGCAAAAAAATATATTCCAAGCATCTCAAGCAAACCATACACTCCAAAAAGAACAGACAGGGAAAAAGTTATAGTGATAGACCCGGGTCACGGTGGAAAAGACCCCGGAGCCGTAGGATACAGAAGATATAGAGAAAAAATTGTAGTGTATAAAATATCGAGACATCTTAAAAATATTTTGAAAAAACGAGGTTATAAAGTGTATATGACCAGAAACAAAGACACTTTTATAAAGCTAAGTAAACGTACAGAATATGCAAATAAGAAGAAAGCCGACATATTCATAAGTATCCATGCAAATGCGGTAGATAAAAAAAGTGCTAGATACGCAAAAGGCGTAGAGTGTTATTTTCTCTCACCTTCGCGTTCAAAAAGAGCTGAAAGTGTTGCAGCAAAAGAAAACAGTGCAGATATGTCGGATATGAATAAGTATGCAAAACAAAGTTTTCTAAAATTTTTAAACCATGCTAAAACAATTGCCAGTCATAAGTTGGCTATAGATTTACAACGTGGGATGCTAGGCTCACTAAACAAACATTATAAAGGTGTTAAAGACGGCGGAGTACGTGAAGGACCTTTTTGGGTTTTAGTAGGTGCTCAGATGCCTGCAGTACTTGTAGAAGTAGGCTTTATTAGCCATCCGACAGAAGCAAGACGTTTAGTAGATGATAACTATAGAAAAAAGATGGCAGAGGGTTTAGCCGACGGAATAGAGAGATATTTCGCTAATAACTAGCTCTAATTATTGACATTTAACAATTAATTACTTAAAATGGTATTACCAAAATAAGTAAGGTTGTGTCTATGAAAACAATAACACTAAAAACGGAAGATTCTTTTTTTGAAAAAGTAACTTCTTTAGCTAAAGAGTTACATTTAACTAAGAGTGAGCTTATCAGACAATCTATTGCCGAATTTGAAGCTAACATAAGAAAAAATAAACTTAAAGAAAAAATGATGAGTGCATCTTTAAAAGTGAGAGAAGCTAATAGAGAGATTACTAAAGATTTTGACGAGACTGTTGAAGATGGGCTAAATAATGCTTGAAAGAGGAGGCATATATTTAGCAAAATTATACCACTCAAAAGGAGCAGAACCAGGTAAAACCAGACCGGTTTTAGTTCTGCAAGATGATGCATTAAATGAAGTGGGTCATGAAACAGTTATAATTTTACCATTGACTACAAATCTCATTGATGATGCTTTCCCATTACGTATGAGAATTTTAAAACGTGACTTGCTGAAACAGGATTCTGATGTGTTATGTGACCAGGTTAGAGCTATTGACACAAAAAGAGTTATACAAGATAAACTTGCTGTAGTAAATAAAAATGAGTTATATGAGATTGAGCAGATGGTGCAACTTATACTCGGTATATCATAAAACTTTGTGCTTCAAAAAGAACAGTTTTAGTAACATTCTAGTCTATAAGGTACTTTCACTGTATTAAAATTAGTACTAAAATTTTTTTTGTATAATATTAATAATTTTTTTAATAATCGTATCTTGAAGATGAGCTATATGGAAATAAAATATACAACCTTGAATCAATCTTCAATATAAAATCTGGAGACTATAAAGAATGAGTTTGTATTCTGAACAACTTGCTAAACTAAAGAAAGAACTTGCAGTTATTATGAGTAAAAAAACAAAAAAACTTAGTTCATCTCAAAAAAGTATTTATTTATTCATTCAGGGTAAAACAGATCGTGCAACTTTTAATTGTGCTGATAAGACTGTAGTTCTCATGGCTGGTGATGATAAAAAAGGATTCAGGCATATACTTGAAAAACATTTTTATCCAAATGATTTAGAAGCTATGGATATTCTTAATATGATGGATATATGCAAAAGAGGCATGAAACTAAATGAAGTTGGTGTAAGTAATCAGGATCTAACAGTATATATGAGTCTTAAAAATCAAAAAGAACACAGACTAGTTTTAAATGAGGTAAGAAAGAATTTTTTTGTAGTAACTGCTTATAAAAAAGGTTAGATATGGGAGTGAGACGCTAGCTGCTAAAGACCATCTAGGGTCAGCTTACTAATGTAAGTACAGGTCGTTACCCCACTCCACAACTCCTTAAGACGTTTCCGTCACAAAATTCACTCCATCCAATGAACTTTATGATATAAACATATAGTAGTATTTACACTCCGTATACTGAAATTATAGTATACTGATTTTTAAATATTTATAAAATCGTATAACTAATATAAACTTAAATAAAATTAATTTTTTAAAGAAGTATCTTTAAAACTTTTAAAAAATGTATTTTCTCTTATTTTTGTAACAAAAATAGCAGATATAAACTTTTCGTGTTCCACAAAGTATTCAAGAATATTAAAGCTGAAATTCTCACAAAGCCATAGGAGTTTTGTAGCAAGGAAAAAGAGAATATTTTATATTTAATCCTCTTTCTTATACTCCAGTTTTCCCGCAACCGCTTCTTTCTCGTCTATTATTTTTTGAATTTGAGGTTTTACTTTATCGTAGCGGTATTGTTCTTTAAAACCTATTATTCTTCCACCAGATGCATTAGGGTGTCCACCACCCTCAGCCCATTCTTTAGCTATTTGAGATACATCTACTTTGTTATTTGCACGAAGACTCATAGTCCCGCGGTAACTTACATCTACTATAAAATCATACTCAGGATACCGGGTTAAAAAACCGTTACCGATTATAGAGGTATTGCCAAGACCGTAACTTAAAAAGCCTTTGTAGCCTTTATAGTATATTGTATGAGTCGGCATCAATGTACCAAGTAGTTTCACTATATATTTTGTAGCTAAGTTATCAAGTGTACCGTCATCTTTGTCTTTAAAGAAGTTCTTTTTGAGTTTATGAATCTCTTCATCTAAAACTATCGGGGCATTTTCACGGTCTATAAATTTTGCCGCTTCATGTAGCAAGGAAATTTTGTAGTTGTTATCGTTATCTGCAAACATTACACGGTTTAACTCTCTTGTTTCAGTTACAAGACGCATACATACTTTACCCATCTCAAAGTTTTCTTCTTCATCCATTATCCATAAGTCAACCGCATTAACTACATCTACATATTTTTGCATCCATTTTGGCTCATCAAAATCAAAGTTCTCTTTTACAAAATCATAAGTTATTTTTGTAGCACATCTTGAAGTGTCCAAATAATACCAATCGTATTTTTTTGAACTTGCTTCACCCGTACCGTGATGGTCTAAAAGTTGAAGTTTTACATCTACTTTTTTTTCATTTAGTTTTTCTACTTCGTTATCAAGCCATTTTGATTCATCTGTAGTAAGATTTAAATCCGTTATCAGTATATAAGAACTTTGGTTGTCTTGTTTTATGGCTTCTAAAATCTGTTCAAGTTTTTGTTTAACTTCTGCACCGTAGTTGGCATTGTAGTTTTTAATAGTATATGGCGTATATTTCATAACAAGCTGTGCAGAGTATCCGTCTAAATCTATATGTGAGAGATGGTAAAAAGTTTTATTTGTCAAATTGTTTCCTTATTCTTGCGGTGTATTTGTGATAGAGATCGATCCAAGGACTTCAAAGGTTGCATTTGAGTCTATTTCAGCGTGCGATAGTGTAATCACGTCTAAAGAAAATCTCTCAAATATCTCGGATATACCTTTTCTAAGGGCAGGATCGACTATTACGATTACAGGTGATATTCCGTTTTGTAAAAGTTCGGTCGCTTTTGCACTTGTTGCTTGTATAAGTGCATTTATCTCGCCTACGTTTAGCATAAGGTTTCTAACCCCGTCTTGTTCTTGAGATTTTTCAAGCATCATCTGCTCACTTGAAGTATCGAATGTTAAGAGTCTTATAACACCGTCATCGCTTGAGTACATCTGTGTAATCGTACGGGATAGTCTTGCACGAACCTGCTCGGTAATAAACTCTACGTTTTTAGTATATTCTGAAACATCCGCTATGGTTTCTAATATCCCAAGCATATCTTTAAGCGGTATTTTTTCATGCAGAAGTGATTTTAAGATGCGTTGAATCAATCCGATAGGAGCAACTTTTAGTACATCATCCACAATAACAGGGAAGTCGTTTTTAATCTTGTCGATAAGTGCCTGAACTTCTTGACGGGTAAGCAAGTCTTCTGCATTTTTCTTAACAAGCTCACTCATGTGAGTTGAGATTACGGTTGATGGATCGACTACCGTGTAACCGTTAATGATAGCATCTTCTTTATCGGCTGGCTCTATCCATAAAGCATCGAGTCCAAAGGCAGGCTCTTTTGTCGCTTCACCTTGAATCTCACCCGTAGCCATACCGCTGTCCATTGCTAAAAATTTGTCCGGTTTAATTACACCGTCGCCGATTGATACACCTTTTAGAAGGATTTGATACTGTTGAGGCTCCAGATGCAAGTTGTCGCGTATACGAACCTGAGGCATTAAAAAGCCAAAGTCAGATGCTATTTTTCTTCTCATGGAACGGATACGCTCTAGCAAGTCTCCGCCTTGATTAGAATCGGCAAGACTGATAAGTTGGTAACCAAGTGTAAGTTCTAGCATCTCGACTTTTAAGATATCTTCTAATGCACTCTCTTCCTCTTTTGCTATCTCTTCTTGAGTTTTTTTCGGTTTAAGAGCTTCTTGTTCTTTTTCCTGCATCTCTTTAGAACCTGTTTTAAGTGCATTTTCAACATCAAGTATGCTAAGTTCACCTCTTTCATACTTATAGATAGCCCAGCCTAAAAGTGAAAAAAGTATTCCGACAAGTCCCATAGATGCAGTTGGAAGTCCAGGTACTAAGGCAAATAAAATCATAATCAAACCGACTATGATAAGAATTTTTGCATTACCTATCATTTGGTTAATAGTACCTTCTGCAAAGTTATCGCCGTCACTTGAACTTCTGGTAATCATAATACCTGTTGCAGTTGAAACTATAAGTGCCGGAATTTGACCTACAAGTCCGTCACCGATTGTTAAAAGAGTAAAAGTCGCCGCAGAGTCGCTTACACTCATATTATGTTGAAATACACCTATTAAAAATCCGCCTATAATATTGATAAGCGTAATGATAATACCCGCAACCGCATCACCTTTTACGAATTTACTAGACCCGTCCATAGCACCGTAAAAGTTTGCATCTTGAAGTATCTCTGCACGACGTCTTTTTGCTTCGGCATCATCTATAAGACCTGCATTTAAGTCTGCATCTACTGCCATCTGTTTACCGGGCATAGAATCAAGCACAAATCTTGCACCGACTTCTGCAACCCTTGTAGAACCCTTAGTAATAACCATAAAGTTAATCAGTACAAGAATTGAAAAAACTATAATACCGATAACAAAGTTTCCGCCTACGACAAAATCACCAAAGCTCGAAATAATACTACTTACGGCTTCAGGACCTTCATGCCCATGACTAAGTATCATTCTTGTTGTAGCAATATTTAAAGCAAGCCTAAATAGAGTTACGATAAGAATCAAAGTAGGGAAAGTTGTTAAGTCGGTAGGTTTTGGAACATACAGTGAGATTAGTATAATCAATACTGCTATAGACATCGAAACGGTTAAAAAGAAGTCTAGTGCACCTGATGGCAGCGGTACAATTATTATAGCCATGATAGCTATAACAAAAACTACGACACTTAAATCTTTTTGACCGAGTAAAAAGTTTAATGTAGTTCCAACTTGCTGTCTTGTAGTTAGTTTTTTTGCCAAATCTTTACTCTAAAATGTCTGCTAAAGTCAATTCTGATAAGAATCTATCGATTTTACCTTGAAGTTTGTTCAAAAAAGGCCAAATTGAACAAACGGTCGCCATGTTTGAAGGACAATCAGCTATAGAGGTTGCACAATCAAATACGGCAGGGGTTTTTCCTTCTACTGCACTCATAACGCTTAGCATATCTATTTCATCCGTTTTTTTAGCTAGTGCAAATCCGCCGTTGGCACCGCGAAAAGAAACAAGAATTCCCTCTTTAGCCAAAGATTGAAGTATTTTTGCCAAAAAGCTTTTTGGAATCGTTAGTTCACGAGACAGGGTTTCGCTGTCTTGAGGTTCTTGTTTGTTTGAGAGTACGATAAGCGATAAAATTGCATATTCACTTGCTTTTGTAATTAACATTTCAAATCTTTTATTATATTTTTTGTAAATTATATCCAAAGAAATTGAATTTATTATCAATAATAATAAATATTTAGATATAATTTCGTTCCGACTTTTTGTGTATATGCAAAATGTTGAAATTTATATTACCATTCAGGAGGCTATTATGGCTTTAGATTCGGCGAAAAAACAAGAGATTATCGCGAAATATGGTCGCAAAGAAGGCGACACAGGTTCAAGTGAAGTACAAATTGCACTTTTAACACAAAGAATTTCTGAGTTAACTGAGCACTTAAAAACATTCAAAAAAGATCACTCATCAAGACTAGGTCTGCTAAAATTAGTCGGTCAGCGTCGTCGTTTGATGAAATATTTCAAAAAAACAAACAAAGAAGCTTATCTTAACCTAATAGAGAGCTT
The DNA here is from genome assembly GCF_009258225.1 of Sulfurimonas lithotrophica. Classification (NCBI taxonomy): domain Bacteria; kingdom Pseudomonadati; phylum Campylobacterota; class Epsilonproteobacteria; order Campylobacterales; family Sulfurimonadaceae; genus Sulfurimonas; species Sulfurimonas lithotrophica. The sequence goes on along the minus strand of NZ_CP043617.1, from coordinate 1,612,976 downwards.
AAATATTAGAGATAATATATAATCAATCTTTCGGAAGCCTTTTTCAAAGGCTTCTAACTCTTCTAAAATAATCTAAGAAAAATATTACAATTTAATAAACTTTTAGTTATCTAGCTGTATCCTTATGATAAATGAAAAACTTAGATAAAAAAATCATTTTAATCGGTGCTTCTACAGGCGGTCCTAGATTAATTGAAAAAATTTGTTCATCGCTTCCTTCAGACTACAAACACACCCTGTGCATAGTGCAACATATGTCAGAATCGTTTTTAACTACATTTGCACAAAGACTTGATAGAATGAGTTCGTTGAATGTTTATGAGACTAAACATAATATGAAAATTTTATCTTCAAGTATCTATTTGGTAAGAGGCGGCGTCCATATGCACTTTTCAAAAGATTCAGATGGAAATATAGTTGTCAGTGAAGAGAAAAACATGGGTTTAAGTCAATTTCAACCAAGTATAGATGAGATGATGTTAAGTGCATTAAATATATTTGATCCAAAGAGTATAATAGCTATATTGCTGAGTGGAATCGGTGATGATGGTGCTAAGGGCATGGTTGAAATTAAAAAAAACGGCGGATATACTATAGGAGAGAGTCAAAACAGTGCTATTGTTTACGGGATGCCAAAAGCTGCATTTGAAAAAGACGGTGTTAGTGAACAGCTAAATTTTGAAGATATAATAAAGAAGATTTTAGAGCTAAAGTAAAAAAGGGAATTAGGCATGTCTTACATTTTATCAAAAGATAATTTTGAAAACCTGCAAGAGTTTATATATCGTAAAAGCGGTATATATCTTGATAAAGATAAACATTATGAAAAGTTGGCAAAATATATTGAAAAAAGAGCTTTGTTATTAGATATAGATAGTTTTAAAAAGTATTTTTATAAACTTCGTTTTGATGATTTTAATACCCAAGAGTTTCAGTCTCTTATAAATTATATAACTGTTAACGAAACATATTTTTACAGAGAAAATAATCAGTTTGAAACACTTGTTAACCATGTTTTACCCGAATTTGAGAATAAGTTGGATAAATCTAAGCCTATAAGAATATTGTCTTCTCCGTGTTCGAGCGGTGAAGAACCGTACTCTATACTGCTTCATATTATTCAAAAATATCCATTGCACTATACAAGAGATATAGAGATAGTGGGAATAGATATAGATTCAATGATAATAGATAAAGCCAAAAAAGGTTTTTTTTCAGAAAGATCTGTTCAATCTATACCAAAAGAAGTTTTAAATGCCTGGTTTGAAAAAATAGATATTGGTTATAAAATAAGTGATCGGCTAAGTAATAAGGTTCAATTTAAAGTTGTAAACGTGTTTGATAAAAACCAGATGCTGGAACTGGGAAAATTTGACATCATTTTTTCACGGAATATGCTTATATACTTTGACGATGCTTCCAGAAAAGAGGTAGTTATGACTTTTTACAATATGTTAAACGAGAACGGTTGCATATTTTTAGGACACGCAGAAAATATGAACAGGATAGTTTCTGTGTTTAATTCAAAAAAAATTAACCACACACTTGTATATACTAAATAGAGATAATTTTATAAAAATATCTCTATAGCTCTTTGTAAATCTTCTTTAGTATCTATTCCAAAACCGGTTGAAGCTACTTTAACCATACTTATTTTTTTACCGTGGTAAATTGCACGCAGTTGTTCCAGTTTTTCTATATCTTCTATCGGTGCATCGCTTAGGTTACAAAAATCATGTAAGCTTTTTTTGCTAAATCCGTATATACCTATATGACCAAAATATGTAGCTTCTCCTCCGCGGTTATAAGGAATTTGAGCACGGGAAAAGTAGATAGCGTTATCATTTGCATCTAGTACGACTTTTACAAGGTTCGGGTCTTTTGCCGCTTCTGCGTTGATAGCATTGTAACAACTGCCCATTATAAAATCTTGTTTTTGTTCTTGAAGGGATTTTAATCTTTTTAACAACAACTCTACTACTTCCGGTTCTATAAAAGGCTCATCCGCTTGAACATTTATAATAAGTTCATTATCCCCGACACCTGCAATATTTGCACATTCGTTTATTCGGTCCGTTCCGCTTTTATGCGTAGTAGATGTTAATTTTGCTTCGATGCCGTATTCTTTACAAACAGAGATTATCTTTTCATCATCTGCCGCAACCACTACGCGGTCTAAATGTTCAACTCTTTTAGCTGTGCGAATTACCATAGGAAGTCCTCCTATATCTGCTAAAACTTTTTGTGGAAATCTAGTAGATGCAAGACGTGCAGGAATAATTATCATATATAAATGTCCTTTTGGTATAATTGCGGCATTATATCAAAGAGGAGATTAAATGGTTCTATATCAACCTGAATCAGGTTACTGTTTTAACAGCGATTCCGTGTTTTTATATGACTTTATAGACTCATTTAATCCAAAGGACGATATGCTCGATGTTGGTGCAGGTAGCGGTATAGTAGGTTTGTTGTGTGCAAAAGACAACGATAAAATTAAATTAGAAGCTATAGAAAAACAAGAAGAGTTTTTAAAGTATGCAGATAAGAATGCAAAAGAGAATAAAATTGAGTATAAACTCTATCACGGTGACTTTATAGAGTTCAAATTTGATAAAAAATACGACTATATAGTCTCTAATCCGCCTTTTTATCATCACAAAAGTACTAAAAGTGATAACGAGATGTTGTTTAATGCACGCTATAATATCAACTTACCTTTAGATAAGTTCTTTAAAAAGGTATCTCAGGTCTTAAAACCGAAATCACATTTTATATTTTGTTATGATGCACTGCACTTTGGTGAGATATGTGCAGAACTTGCAAAAGTTAAGATGAGAGTGGTAGATGTTCAGTTTGTTCATCCAAAAATCGACAGGGTGGCATCTATCGTGTTGGTTCATGCCAGAAACGGTTCAAACGCTCTTATGAAGGTTCATGAGCCTTTAATTAGCTTTGAAGGGGATGAATTTTCACAAAAAGCTAAAAAAATATATGAAAAAGCGGGTACACAAAGTATAAAATGTCAGTTATAAAACAAGATGGATTTGATTTTACTTTTAACCCGGAAGCTTGCAACGAGTGCGAAGCCAGATGTTGTAGAGGTGAGAGCGGTTATATATATGTAAATAAAACCGAAGCGACAGCGATATGTGATTTTTTAGATATAGATATGAAAGAACTTATAGATAAGTATTTATATAAAAAAAGTTATAAATACTCTATAAAAGAGAGAAAAATCGGCGAAAATTACGAGTGTGTTTTTTATGATGAAAAAATAAACGGATGTGGTATTTACGAAGCAAGACCTACGCAATGTAGGACTTTTCCGTTTTGGGATTATTTTAAAACAAGAATAGATGAATTAAAAGATGAATGTCCGGGTATAATCTAATGTATAATATTTTAACAGCTTTTGTTTTTTCCATATTGTTAAGCGGATGTATGGGTTTAACACCAGATACCGATATAAAACCTAGTCAAAAAGCATTTGAAGAAGAAGATGCAATAATCATGATTGCTCTTAGGGCAGAACAGGTAAAAGAATATAATGCATCTTCTAGTATGTTTCAAACACTTTATGAAAAGTCTTCAAAAAAAGAGTACTTATATCGTTCTTTGCAAAATGCTTTATTAGCAAAAAATTATGATAACGTAATCGAAAAAATAGATGATGAGACAGATGGCTCGTTTGATGATATGCATCTGGTACGTATTAAAATTTTAGCTTTAATTAACGCAAATAGGCTTGAAGAAGCAAAAAGTATAGCTATCATGTTGGTAGAGAGGTCTCAAGAAGCCGACGATTATATACTTGTAAGTAATATATACGTAAAATTATCAAAGTATGATACTGCATTAAAATATTTGGAAAGTGCTTATACCAAAGATTATAACGAGAAAATTTTAGATAAAATTTCCGTTATACTTTATGTGAATTTAGATAGAAAAAAAGATGCAATTGCACATCTTGAAACACATGCTAAGGTACACGGCTGCTCAAAAATTATTTGTAACAGACTGCTTAGCATCTATAGTAATGAAAATAATATAGAAGCACTTTTGAGAGTTTACCTTAAACTTTATGAGATAGATAAAACACAACAGATTGCAAAAAAAATAGTACAGATATACGGTTATACAAAAGACTATTTGAAACTAATATCTTTCTTAGAAAAGAACGGAACCGACGATCAGCTTTTACTGCAGATGTATTTGCAGGTAAAAAATTATAAAAAAGCCGCACCTCTTGCTAAAAAGCTCTATGATGAAACGGCAGAGATATCCTACTTGGGGCAGAGTGCAATATTTGAGTATGAAGCGGCAGAGGATAAAAGTGATGCCAAGATGCATAAGAGTGTTATAGATAAATTAAAAAACGTAATTTTAATTGATCCAAAAGCCCTCTATCTTAATTATCTCGGATATTTGTTGATAGACCATTCAATTGATATAAAAGCAGGTATGGGTTATATAGATATGGCATTAAAAGAACAACCAAATTCGGCATATTATTTAGACTCTAAAGCTTGGGGTTATTATAAACTTGGACAATGTAAAAAGGCTTATAAGCTTATAAAAAAAGTTATAAAGATGGATGGTGGAGATGAAAAAGAGGTTCAAGACCATTATAAAATTATAAAAAAATGTACAAAGAAAGGTAAAAATTGATACTAGATGATATTATAAAAAAAACAAAAGAAGATTTGGTTAAAAGAGAAAAAGAGTTTTCACTTGATTGGTTGGGACGCTCACTGGCATTTAATGCAAGACAGCCAAGAGATGTGATTCCTTATTTAAAAGCAACGGAAGAAGACCCTTATAGAATAATTTCAGAAGTTAAAAAAGCTTCGCCGTCAAAAGGTGTTATACGAGAAGATTTTGATCCCTTAGCTATCGCTCAAGCGTATGAGAGAGGAGGGGCTAGTGCAATATCCGTACTTACAGAACCACACTTCTTTCAGGGTAATTTGGAATACCTTGCGGGAATAAGAAGATATGTGGGTATCCCTCTTTTAAGAAAAGATTTTATAGTTTCAAAATATCAGATTCTTGAAGCACTTGTACACGGAGCTGATTTTATTTTACTAATTGCCGCGGCTTTATCAAAAAGTGAACTAAAAGAACTTTTGGGATATGCAAGACACTTGGGAATGGAAGCTTTGGTTGAGGTACATGACAAATCTGATTTGATAAAAGCTATATATGCGGGAAGCGATATTATAGGAATAAACCATAGAAATCTTCAAACATTTGAGATGGATATGAACTTATGTTATGAGCTTATTCCGCTTATTCCAAACGGTAAAATTATTGTAGCCGAGAGTGGTATATATGAACACGGTCAGCTTGAAGACTTGTCTAAAGCGGGTGTAGATGCGTTCTTGGTCGGTGAGTCCTTGATGCGTCAAGACAACGAAGAAGAAGCACTTAAAAAGTTAAAGTTTGGCTAGCCTTAAGCTAGCAACTCTTTAACGCATTCATTTATACGTTTACCATCAGCCTTACCTGCTAACTCTTTAGAAGCCATTCCCATAACTTTACCCATATCTTTCATAGTCTCAGCTCCGACTTTTGCAATAATATCTTTTAATGAATTTTCCAGTTCATCATCGCTTAACTGTTTTGGAAGATAGATTTCATATACGTTTATCTCTTCTTGTTCTTTGGCAACCAAATCGTCGCGCTGTGCTTTTTTATACTGTTCTATAGAATCATTTCTGCTTTTTACTTGTTTTTGAATAATTTTAATAACATCATCGTCACTTAATTCTTTTCTCTCATCGACCTCTACTTGTTTAAATGCCGAAGTTAAAAGACGTAATGCATCTCTTTTTTTTACATCTTTTGCTTTCATCGCTTCTTTTAAATCTTGGTTAATTTTTTCTCTTAAACTCATAAAAATCCTTTGGAACTAAAATTGCTAGAATTATATCTAAATAAGAGATTTGATTAAAGAGAAGTGATGCTTAGACAATATTTGACATTCTTAATACTAATATATATTTTACTACTCTCAAGTGGCTGTACTGCAGAACTTACTAAACCTGAGATAAATTTTAAACCACCAAAGTATGTAGAACAGATGCCACCTAAAGAAGATGAACAAGATTTTGCATCTACGGGTAGTATATTCGGTCAGGGTGATAATCCTTTGTTCTCAGACCATAAAGCTATGCATGTCAATGATATAGTAACGGTAGAAATATCTGAAAGTGCTGCGGCTTCGAGCAGCGGTTCAAAAGATTTAAGCAAGGATGACAGTACTGATTTGGGTGGCGGCGTTTTTGCTTCAAACGGTGGAAGTTCACATGTAGATAAATATGTAGGTAAACTCAACGGTCTTACCAATGTCGGCTTTACGTCAACGTCTGCGAACGCTTTTTCGGCTTCGGGCAGTGCTTCAAAAGATGCATCTTTTTCTACGACAATATCTGCAAGAATAGTTAAAGTTATGAAAAACGGAAACTATTTTATCTCCGGAAAAAGAGAGATATTGGTTGATGATCAAAAGCAGATTATTCAAATTAGCGGTGTTATCCGTCCATATGATATTGATCAGTATAATAAAATAAGCTCAACCCATATAAGCGATGCCAAGATTTTATATAAAACACAGGGAGATATAGACCGTGCAACAGAACAAGGCTGGGGTTCAAAAGCTATACAAGCGATTTGGCCTTTTTAGTATAGTTTTAATACTAAGTTCAACACTGCTTAATGCCTCCGGATCATTTGAAAATTTTAAACGCTCTCAAGCCAAGAGTTTTAAAAATTACAAAGATGAGCGTGATACGGCGTTTAACAAATATTTAAAAGCAGAGTGGAAATCATATAGTAAACAAAAAAGTTTTGATTTATATGAGCAACCTAAACCTACTAAGATTCCAAAAGCAAAACCTCACGAGATTGAAAAAGTCGGTCCAAAAGTAAATATAAAAGTTCCTAAGCCAAAAGATGCTAAAAAACCTCAAGCTAAACAAATAATAATAGTTAAAAAAATTAAGCCTAGCGATATCGAATTTGATTTTTTTGGTACACGGCTCGGATTTAATATATCGCAAGATATTAAAAGTGCAAGCTTTTATCCAAGAGACCAAGAAGGTATAATCAATTTTTTCGATTCACTTGCCGCAAGTGAATATGTTCAACTTTTAGAGGATATTAAAAATGTAAAAAAAGATTTAAATCTTAATGACTGGGGCTTATATCTTTTAGTACATGAATTATCTAAAAGGGTTTATAATATTGAAGATAATTCCAAGCTCTTATCATGGTTTATATTTAATAAATTGGGATATGCCGTAAAAATCGGTTTGGTAGATAAACATGTCGTATTACTCCATTATTCTGAGAAAATAATATACTCAACACCAAGTTATAGTTTTGCAAATAAGAAGTTTTACGCAATATCAAAATATGCAAAAGGACACTTGGGAAGACTCTATTCATATGAACAAAATTATCCCGGAAGTGATAAGCCGCTTGATTTATCTTTAAATACCTTACCAAAATTTACTCAAAATACGCAAGATAAAGAACTAGGCTTTAAAGACTTTAAAGTCTCAATCAAATATAATCAAAATATTATTGATTTTATGGGGACTTATCCGCAAGCAGACTATGATACGTTTTTTAATGCACCGATGCAAAAAGATACCTACGAACAGCTTGCGGTAGCTATTAAAAAATATGTTGACGGTAAAAAAACAAGCGAAGCACTTAATTTTGTACTGCACTTTGTACAAAAATCTTTTGAGTACCAGAGAGATGAAGAGCAATTTGGACGTGAAAAGGTTATGTTTGCGCAAGAAGCACTATATTATGATAAATCGGATTGTGAAGACAGGGCTGTACTCTTTTCGTATCTTGTAAAAAAATTATTTAAAATCGGCGTCCTTGGAGTAAAGTATAAAGATCATATGGCTACGGCACTTTATATACCTATGAGCGGTGATAGTGTAAAGGCAGGTTCAAAAAGATTTGTAATAGCCGATCCTACTTATATAAATTCAAATATAGGGCAAAGTATGCCTAAATACAGACCTATAAAACCTCAGAGCTTTATTATGGTTAATAAAAATTAAAAAAAAGTACTTTGTAAGTTTTATAAAGATAAGATAACTATTATATTAAATATAAGAAGGGAATATATGCAAGAGTATGTACTTAAAAATGATGATTTTTTAGTTTCTCAAACCGATGAGAAAGGTAAAATATTATTTGCAAATGATGATTTTTGTAAAGTAGCCGGATATACTATTGATGAGTTGGTAGGAAAACCGCACAGCATAGTTAGACACCCTGATATGCCAAAGGCTGCTTTTAAAGCTTTATGGGATTCTGCAAAAAGAGGGGAAGTTTGGACGGGTTATGTTAAAAACAAAACAAAAGACGGCGGTTTTTACTGGGTATATGCTACCGTTTATCCGATGAAAGATCCTCATACCAATGAGATAAGATATATGTCATGCAGAAGAAAGCCTTCAAGAGAAGAGATTGAAGATGCCGAAAAACTATATAAAACATTAAGATAAAATAGGGAAAATAAAAATGAATGATATGCAAAAAAAAATAATAATAGCAGTTTTATATGCTATATCCGTAATCTCTCTTTTTATAATTGATTCAAACATAATTCAAGCCGTTTTAATTTTAATAACTTTCGGTACTGTCATAGCGGTTTTTGGACAAACAAATACAAAATCTGCGGAAATCTTAAACCAAAAAAGATTAGAACTTATAGATATGATGGAGTTTAAAAGAAATAAAATTGAGTTAAATGAAAATACAACTAATCAAGCAGAAAGAAATTTCAACACAATCGTAACAAGTTACCAAAACTCTGTTTTAGAAGATACAAGAGTTGCAGGGGAGATGGTATTACTTGCCGATAAAGTAGCAAAAGGTCATTACTCTTGCAGAGTTGATGCAGATTCAAAAACACCTTATGTGCATGTGTTAAGAAATTCTATGAATAACCTTATAAATTCATCTGAAGAAAATATAGATATTGCTATAGCTACATTGAAAAAGTTTGCAGAAGGTGATTTCACGGCTAGAAGTGAAATTCACGTTGAAGCAAAAATGGCTGATTTATTAAATAACATAAACTTACTAGGTGAAGCGCTTCAAAATATGGAGAGGGAAAATGAAGAGAGTAAAAACCATATTTTAGAGACGTCAAATAAGTTAAATACTACTATAGATAATATTACAAATACAACCATTATAGAGTTGAAAAATATGATTGGAGAAACTGTAAATAGAGTACATAGTGTATCTGATAATGAAAATGAAATGGTCGGGAATCTTGAAACATTGGTTGGAAATGCAAATGAAACAAAAGAGATACTAGCTACTATAGGCGATATTGCAGATCAGACAAATCTACTAGCTTTAAATGCTGCTATAGAAGCAGCTCGTGCAGGTGAGCACGGTCGTGGTTTTGCAGTCGTTGCAGATGAAGTAAGAAAACTTGCCGAACGTACACAAAAAAGTTTATCAGAAACTTCTGCTACGACAAATGTACTTATTCAGTCTATATCTGATAGTTCAACTGCATTAGTCAGCAATGCTGAAGAAATAAATGATGTCTCTGAGGAGATAAACAATATAAATGATAAAATGGATGAAATTATCGGTATATTAAACTCTCTAACAAAATAGAGAGTTTAATAATTATAAGCTACTTTATACGTAGGATCGTCTTCTTCATAAGAGCAGTGAGGACCTGCTTGTTTTAAAATAGCTTTACAATCTTTACTAAGGTGACGTAAAAGCAGGTTTCTACCCGTATCTTCATATTTTTTTGTTATAGCATCTATTGCCTCTACACCTGAACTGTCCATAACCCTTGTATTTTTAAAATCTATTACGACTTTTGGAGGATCATTGGGAATATCAAAGTTATCTGCAAATGTCGTTGCACTTCCAAAAAATAGAGGACCTTCGAGTTTATAAACTTTTGTTCCGTCTGCTTCAACATTTGTAGTAGCATATATTCGGGCATGTTTCCAGGCAAATACAAGAGCAGATATTATTACACCTGCGATAACCGCTACTGCTAAGTCTTCTACAACCGTGATTATAGTTACGACCAGCATTACAAATGCATCACTTCTTGGCATATGTTTAAGATGCGAGAAACTTGACCACTCAAATGTACCGATACTAACCATAAACATAATACCAACCAAAACGGCCACCGGAATAATATTTAAAATATCGGTTAAAGATACGACAAGTATAAGTAATCCTACAGCAGCCGTAAAAGATGATAAACGCCCCAAACCGCCTGATGTATAATTGATAATACTTTGACCGATCATGGCACAACCTGCCATACCACCAAATAGACCACAAGTTACGTTTCCGCTTCCTTGAGCTATACACTCTTTATTTGCACTTCCTCTCGTATCACTCATCTCATCTAAAACAGATAAGGTTAGCAGAGATTCTATTAAACCGACAAGTGCTACAATCACGGCATATGGCAATACCATCAAAATTGCTTCAAAGTTAAATATATGTATAGGAGCTATAAAAGAAGGAAGTTGACCTGCAAACTTTGTCAAATCGGTAAGTTCACCTACTAAAAGAGTGTTTATTCCAGTGTAGTAAACAGTAATCGTTATGGCTACTATAGCTACCAAACCTGAAGGGACGGCTTTTGTAAACTTAGGTATAAAGTACATAATCATCATAGTAATAAGTACCAATATATACATACTATACCCCTGACCTTCAAAAAACTTAAACTGTGCAGATGCTATAACAATTGCTAAACCGTTAACAAATCCATACATAGCAGGTTGAGGAACTAAACGTATAAATTTACCTAGTTTCAATAGACCTATTGATATTTGGATAATACCTGCTAATATAGTAGCTAGAAGTATGTAATGCAGGACTCCCATAGCTAATTCTTCACCGACTAATCCTGAGGCTTTTAACATTGTATTTGCTTCAAGGCTAAGACCGACAAGTACAACAGCTACAGCTCCTGTAGCCCCGCTAATCATTCCCGGTTTTCCGCCGATTAGTGCTGTAATAAGACCTAATATAAAAGCGGTATATAATCCGACTATCGGGCTTACTTCTGCTATAAAACTAAATGCAATTGCTTCAGGTACAAGAGCGACTGCAACCACAAGACCTGATAGGATGTCATTTTTTACATTTGACGTGTCATATTTTTTTATATCAAACAAAAATTAAGCCTTTAGCGAGTTAAGTTGTTCTTGTACTTTTTCTTTTTTAGATTCTGCATCTGCCAAAAGTTCACGGTTTTTAGCTAAAACGTCTTCAGGTGCATTTGCAACAAATTTTTCATTGCTTAGCATTCCGTTTAATTTTCCTATCTCTTTTTCTAACTTTTCATTTTGTTTAGTAAGTTTGTTTATGATTGGAGTCAGGTCGATGCTGTCTGTTGGAATAAAAGTCTCACATTTATCTGCAATATCACTTACTGCATCTTCTATCTTTGTATCTGTAAAGATTAACTCTTTCTCAACTTTTGCAAGTTTCATAATAAATGGTTTCATCATCTCTTTATCATCTTCACTGATGCCGTCAACTTTTACATAAGCTTTATCTATTTTTTGGTTAGCCATATCTACTAAAACTTTAGCACGGCGGATCGATACGATAGCATCCATGATGATGTTGAACTTATCTTCCTCTTTACGTCTTTTAGTTTTATGAGGATACGTTTTGATCATAATAGATTCGCCCTCATCTAAACTTGTCCCGCTTAGTTCATGGTATAGATACTCTGTAACAAACGGCATAAAAGGGTGTAAAAGTTTCATGGACTCTTTAAAGATAGCACCAAGCTCGGTAATTGCACCTTTGTCGGCTTTAGAAAGCTCGATTCCCCAATCACAAAATTCGTTCCAGATAAATCTGTAGATAACAGTAGCCGCATCGTTGAACTTGTACTCTTCCAATGCTTCGCGAACCTCTTTTGTAGCTTGGTTCAATCGAGATGCCATATATTTACCAAGGTCTGTTTTTAAACAAAAACCTGCTAAATCAGGGAAAGTATCTACATTCATCTGTAAGTATTTGCTAGCATTGTAAAGTTTATTCGTAAAGTTTTTGTTGAGCTCAAGCTTCTTTGTACTCATACGAATATCACGCCCTTGAGCGGCACTTATGGCAAGAGTAAAACGTAAAATATCTGCAGAGTATTCGTTAACCATATCAAGTGGGTCGATTACGTTACCCTTAGATTTGGACATTTTCTGACCGTTCTCATCACGAACAAGTGCATGAAGATAGATGTGGTTAAACGGAAGTTCACACATAAAAGACTCACCCATCATCATCATTCTAGCTACCCAGAAGAAAAGAATATCAAATCCTGTGATTAAAAGAGCGTTTGGATAAAATTCTTTTAAGTCATCCGATTTGAAAAGCTTGTCCATCTCTGTATCGCCATTGCCCCAACCAAGAGTTGAGAAAGGCCATAAAGCAGAACTAAACCAAGTATCTAAAACATCAGGGTCTTGGCTTACTTTTTTAGATGCACATTTTGGACATGTATCTTCTGAATCTTCTAAGCTTGCCCATTCATGGTCACAATCATCACAATAAAATACAGGAATCTGATGCCCCCACCAAAGTTGGCGAGATATACACCAATCTCTTAAATCTCCCATCCAAGAGTTATAAGAGTTAATCCAATGCGGTGGGAAAAATTTAGCTTCTCCGTTGTTTGTTTTCTCAATAGAACTCTTAGCTACTTCGTTTCTAACAAACCATTGTTTAGATATATACGGTTCAACTACGTTTTTACATCTGTAACAGTGACCAACCTGATGTTTATGCTCTTCTATCTTAACCATAAAACCTTCTTCTTCAAGACGTTTTACAATTAGCTCACGAGCCTCTAAACGCTCCAGACCTTTAAACTCACCTGCATAGTCGTTTAAAATACCCTTTTCATCAAATACAGTGATGAATTCTAAGTCGTGACGTTTTCCAACTTCGTAATCGTTTTGGTCATGTGCAGGTGTAACTTTAACCACACCAGTTCCAAATTCCATATCTACATGCTCATCAGCGATTATGCTTACTTCACGCTCTAATAGTGGCAGTTTTATTTTTTTACCTATTAAATTTTTATAACGCTCATCTTCCGGATGCACCATTACCGCAGTATCGCCAAAGTATGTCTCAGGTCTTGTTGTAGCTACCTCTACATGTCCGCTTCCATCGGCAAAAGGGTAAATTACGTGGTAAAATTTTCCGTCAGTATCTTCGTGCTCAACTTCGATATCAGACAATGCACCATCATGTGTACACCAGTTAACCATGTAGTTTCCGCGAACAATCAGACCTTGGTTATATAGATGAACAAAAGCTTCTTTAACTGATTTTTGTAAGCCAGTATCCATTGTAAAACGCTCACGCTCCCAAGCAGGAGATACACCCATTTTACGAAGCTGATCCGTCATAATTCCCGCAGATTCTTCTTTCCACGCCCATGCACGCTCTAAAAATGCCTCACGACCTATCTCTTCTTTTGTAGTGCCTTCTGCTAAAAGTTGTTTCTCAACAACATTTTGAGTAGCAATACCTGCGTGGTCAGTTCCGGGTTGCCATAGAGTTTTGTATCCATCCATACGTTTGTAACGTGTAATGATATCTTGAAGAGTAAAAGTTAGTGCATGACCTATGTGCAGACGTCCTGTTACATTAGGCGGGGGCATCATGATTGCAAAATTTTTATCCTCTTTTTGGATATCTTTATTTCCATCAATTTCGAAGTATTTTCTGTCTTCCCAGATTTGGTAGTATTTGTTTTCTATCTCTTGTGGATTGTAGCCGTTTGACATATTATTTGAGCCTTAATATTGTTGTATTAAAATTTCGCGATTATATCTAAAAGTATGTGAGGATTAGCTTAGATGGGCTTATTGAATGCCTGTTATTTTCTTTTTTGTATCTTTTTTATTTTCATACATATCTTTATCGGCAATCTCTATAATATTTGATAGGTTATCACCTTTTTTAAATATGGAGAGACCTATCGAAAAACTTATTCTAAACTCACCGTTTTTGGCTTTTAGCTTTTTGGAAGTTATAGAGTTATGTATAGAATGTATTGTATCGGAAATTTCTTTTATACCTCTGTTGTCATCAAAGAGTATTAAAAACTCATCTCCGCCGTACCTTACGATATGACCTTTTGTTTTTTTAAGATTATTGGCAATAAATATAAGTACCTTGTCACCCACTGGATGACCGTAAGTATCATTAATCTCTTTAAAAAAGTTTAAATCTATTATTGCCAAAACACCCTTTGAAGCAAGTCTGTAACCATCTTCTAAAAAGTTGTCGTTTATCCATTTGCGATTATAAACATTGGTTAGTTCATCTTTATACATACTCTCTTTTAAAAGTTCCACCTCACGGCGAAGTTTTTCCGTTTCTTTTAAAACTTCACTTAGAGTATTTTCATCTTTTTGTTTTATTGCATCTATAGCCTTGGATGTAGAACTGCTGAGTTGTATAGCATTTTTACTGTTTTGTTCTCTAATTTTGATTAGATTTTTACATTCATTGCTTATAAGCTCTTGAGATAATTGTATTTCGTCATCTAAGTTGAAGTTATGTGATTTTGCATTTTCTTCAAAAAGGGTAGCATATATCGATGGAGTTATTACGGACATAGAGTGTGCAGCTTTTATGGTTTCATTCGAAATGATTTTTAAAAGTTTGCTTTTTTTATCCATTTTGTAGTAACACTTTCTATTGATATCATTTTTATTAATTCTATCTGATAAAAGTAAATTAATAAAACTATCTACTCTAATTTCCAAAAAAACAATCTGTTATCTTCATCTGAACTAATCAGTTCATCGTTTTTATAAAAGTTAATGTCTATAATGGTTTGTTTATGCCCTTTTAACAGATATAGTTCTTGAAGTGTAGTAGTGTCAATTACTGAAATTTCACTATTTTCATTTTTAACAAAAGCAGCTTTGGAAGCATCCGGACTTAAAGCAACCGCATATACAAAAAATTTTCCTTTTGTCATTTTATGTGATGAAGGAGACTTGTATAATATAACACGCTTATCTTTTCCACCGCTTATAAGTGTTTTGTTTTTATAATCAACCGAGAAGATATCTCTTTTATTTGCTTCGTTGTACACAGCTAAAGTTTTTCCCGTTTTAACTTCTATTTTGCTTATTTGCGGTGTTTCATCGGCTGTAAAAAAATACTTTTTATCCTCGCTTAGAGCATAGTCGGAAAAACTGGCAAGATTTAGTTGTTTTTTATATAAAAACTTTTTAGTTTTTAAATCATACAGCATAAAAGCATTGTCCATTGTAGAGATTAAAACAGTGTTTTCATCTATAAATTTTACTTTTTGCAAAGCTATATGTTGGGACTCGTCTATTAGTCTTGTTAGTTTTTTATTTTCATATACGTAAAATTCACGCCAAGTACTGAGCAGACGTATAACAAATATTATTTTTCCGTTTAAATAATCCACGCTTACAACAAGAGAACGGATATTATCACCGAGTATATTTTTATGTTTGCTTAGCATAATCTGATCAATCAGCTTATCCTTTTTCAAATCATAAATGTCAACTATACCTTCTTCTGTACCTATAACCAAGATATCGCCGACTTTTACAAAGTTAGATACCGCTTCGCTTGCTTTAACATACTTGTAGGGAGTGATATTTTTTGCCAAAATATTTAGAGTAAATAATAAAACTATAAATAATAATACTTTCATAATCTATCCTTTAAGTTGTTTTGCCAAAGAGACCACGGAGACATGGAATGCATCATTTACACATGACTCTATACATTGACCGCATTTAATACAAGTAGCACCCGTTATTGCAGTTGAGCGCATTCCTACCATATCAAGTATTTCAACTTCGGGGCAAGCATCAAAACACGCCATAGAGTAAAAACATTTGTCGCTATCATGTATAACTTTTACAAGAGAATATTTTCCTATTATGGAGTTAAAGCCTCCAAGTGGGCAGATGTGTCCGCACCAGCCGTATTTTTGCGACAAAAGGTCAAATAAAAAGATTGCAATAAGAAAAGTCCAGCCAAATCCAAAACCGTATATAATTCCTCTGTGTGCAATCCCTATGGGGCTTATCATATCAAATGCAGCTATTGAAAAAATAAAAGATAAAATAAGTGATATCCCGATAACCCAGTATCTAATATTTCGGCTAAATGTAAGTGCCTTTTCTTTTTCTTGCAGTCCAAATTTCTTTCTAAAATATGTTGCAGTTTCCGTTATTATATTTACAGGGCATACCCAGGAGCAAAAAAAGCGTCCGCCGATAACTCCGTATGCAAATAAAATAACAAGTACACCAAGAAGTATATCAGCCGATATAAGTGCGCCTCCAAAAAACATCTGTAAGACTACATACGGGTCGGACAAAGGAATAAATCCAAATATTACGGATGAGCTCAAATCACCCTTTACTATACTCCACCCATATGCATTTGCACCAAAGTATAAAACCATCACAAGTATTTGTGTAAATCTTCTTGATATAAGAAATCTATTTCTGTATAGAAAATTATTCATCATAAATTCCTTTGAGTATCCCTTCTACGTCATTTACATTATCTAGTGCACTTTTTTCATTTCTTTTTGTTCTCTTTACTTTAAGTTCCGAAGGGGCGTGTTCTAATCTTCGTTCATCTTTTTTTTCCCAGCCGACAACATAATACGAGCCTCTCTCACTTTGTGATATAGCAAGAGGAAGCACCTTTATAGAAGCAACTTCTGTAGGACATGCACGTTCACACATTCCGCATCCGGTACAATGGTCGGGTTCAACGACAGGCTTTAAAAAAGCATGCATATCGGTTCTTGGGTTGCGTTCATTTTTTAAAACTATTGCCGTATCGGCAAGTGGACAGGCACGGATGCACATAGTGCATTGTAATCCCAAATATGCCAGACAAGTCTTTGTGTTGATAGTTGCGAGTCCCATTCTCGCACTGTTAATGTCTAACTTATTATCTTTTGTTAAAAGATTTAAATCGAGTGCATCTGTAGGACAGGTTGACGTACAAGGTGCATCCGGACAAAGATAGCAGGCTTCTTTTCTTGGTTCAAAATAAGGAGTACCTATCGATATTTCATCTGAAATAGTAGAGAGTTTTAGTACATCAAAAGGGCAAGATGCTACACACATACCGCATCTTATACATTTAAGTACAAAATCTTTTTCGTTAATTGCACCGGGAGGTCTTAAAATAAGATTGTTTGCTTGTGATTGTGAGAGATAAGCACTCCATGCTATAACGCCAAATGCACTATAACCTATACCTTGAAGAATATTTTGTAAAAAAGTCCTCCGATTTGGGTTACTGGGCTTATCCACTTTAAACTCCTATATACAGTATGAATTTAAATACAAATATATAAACTGTTATCATTATAGTCTGAAAAGATTAAACTTAAATATAAATATAGTATTAGTTTTTGTTATAGTTTAGTTGAGTAAATTAAAAAATAAAATGATGTGAAGCTTATTCTAGTATAATCACGTTCTTAAAAATAAACAAAGGAATTGTTTGCCGTTATCACGTCTAAATAAAGAACAATATAATGCAGCAAGCTCTGAAGATCATCAAAACTTAATCATAGCATCTGCAGGGACAGGAAAAACATCTACTATTGTCGGAAGAATCGCACACCTTTTAAACTCGGGTGTAAAACCAAACGAGATATTGCTTTTGACGTTTACAAACAAAGCTGCTGCAGAAATGGTCTCACGTGTAGCCGAATATTTTGGTAAAGATGTCGCAGGCAAAATTGATGCGGGAACATTCCATGCAGTTAGCTACAGATGGCTTAAAAAGTTTGATAAAAAAGTAGTTCTAAAACAGCAACGTGAATTAAAAACCCTATTTAGGAGTGTTTTTGAAAAACGTACATTTATGAATATAGATGCAGAGGTTCAGCCATATGGCGGAAACTACTTGTATGATCTTTACTCTTTTTACCAAAATACGGAACTGACTCAGGATTTTGAGAATTGGATAATCGATAATTATCCAGAACATGAACTTTTTGCTTTGATTTATGCAGACGTGGTCGATGAGTTTGAAAAACTAAAGCAGGAGTACGGTTTTGTAAACTTTAATGACTTACTTTTAAATTTTAGAGATATGTGTAAAACTAAAGAACTGGGATATAAAGAGGTGCTTGTAGATGAGTATCAGGATACTAATGCACTTCAAGGTACTATTATCGATGCTATGAATCCGCCTTCACTTTTTTGTGTCGGTGATTATGACCAGAGTATCTACGCTTTTAACGGTGCGGACATTACGATAATCGGCTCGTTTAATAAAAAGTTTCCAGATGCAAAGGTGCATACACTTACTAAAAACTATCGTTCTTCTCCGCTTATTTTATCCCTTGCATCCAAGGTAATTGAGCATAATGAACGCATCTATCCAAAACAGCTTGAAGTTACTCGTAAGGGAGAGTTTGAAAATCCAAAACTTTTGGCATATGATGAACTTTTTGACCAGTACCATGCAATAGCTACAAAGATACGTGATAGTATGACTCCCCATGAAGATATAGCGGTAATATTTAGAAATAATTCAACGGCAGACGGTATAGAAGTAGGGCTTCGTGAACTTGGAATAGCGTGTAAAAGAAAAGGCGGTACAAGCTTTTTTGATGCACGAGAAGTTAAAGCCGTACTCGATTTATATACTCTTTTGATAAACGAGTCGGATATGATGGCATTTATCCATGTTTTTGAATTTGCTCGGGGCATCGGAAGCGCTATGGCAAAAGAGATGTATCTAGCTTTAAAAAATGTCGGGGCAGGGAGTATTTTTCACGGTCTTTATGCACCTGATGAATCTATGAGCAATCCGTTTGAGAAAAGAAAACTTAACCATCAACTGGGACTTTTTGATGACTTTTTGGAACTTGGTGCGGTAGGGAAATTTGCAAAGCTTGGATTTGAAGCAAAATTTATGAAAAATCCAGTGCTTAAGCATCCAAAACTTACAAAGGATTCCGCTACTTTTTTACATAACTTTTATGTTTTGTTTCGTGCTCTTAAAGGAATCAAACAACCTAAAACGATTGTAAAAAAAATATATGAGAGTGAACTTTTTAGGTATATATCCGATGTATTAAGTACAAAAAGAGCTACTTTAAAAGACTCAACCGTAGATGAAAAACAAAAGAGTGAATCACTTACAAAAATAAAACGTAAGATGCTTTTACTAGAAGAGTTATCTCACCCATATGATAATCATGAAAGATTTTTAAATGCTATGATTTTAGGCTCATCGGACTTAACTCAAGGCGAAGGTGTAAACCTTTTAAGTGTGCATGCATCTAAAGGGCTGGAATATAAAGAAGTTTATGTGATTGATTTGATGGACGGACGTTTTCCAAATCGTAAACTTATGCAACGTGGCGGAAGTCTGGATGAAGAACGCAGACTTTTTTACGTAGCGGTCACACGTGCAAAAGACATACTTTATCTCTCATATGCAAAGTATGACAAAATAAAAAAGACTAACTTTGTAGCGAGTCAGTTCTTATATGAAGCAGGTTTAGTAGCTAAAGATGAGAACTATAGAGCCTTGGTACAAAAGGAGCTTGATAAGCTGGATGAAGATGGTGCTTAGTAGTAAATGAATAGAATTTACTATATCATTTATTATTCAAGATAACAAACTCTATTTCTTCCGTTGTCTTTGGCTCTGTATAGTTGTTGATCTGCCATAGCCAGATAGTCGTCTAAAAAGCTTGGTTTATAGTGTATTCGAGGAGTTATTTCCACAAACCCTATACTTACACTATTTTGTACTTTTTTACCCTCATACTCAAAAGGAGTTTTGTAATACTCTTCGCAAATATCTTTAAATACTTTGTTGGCTATATTTTTATCTACTGCAGGAAGAATCATTACAAATTCTTCTCCTCCAAATCGTATAATAATATCTGAATTACGAGTCTTTTTATTTACTACATTTACAAAGTGTGTAAGAATTTTGTCTCCACATAAATGTCCATGATTATCGTTAAGTTTTTTGAAGTGGTCTAAATCACACATAGCTATAACAAAAGGATTACTTGTAGCAACTGCAAGTTCATATTGGTTTTTAAAAATATTTTTAAGACTTTGACGGTTAAGTGCACCTGTTAGGTGGTCTTTCAAAACTTTATGGTTCATTAATATGTTATCTATAAGTGCAAGTTCAGTCCCAATACTAAGAGAAAGCATTTCACACTTTTCAAGATAGGTAATAATACTATGGTGCTCATTCAAGGGAATATTATTTTTAATTTTTTTTGCAAAGAGATGTAAATTATCATGTAAATTATGAATTACAGTTTGTTTAGAATTGTTTTGAATTATAGCTTTTGCATCATTTTGAAGCCATTTTCCAAAATCGCACTTTTTGGGATCTACTTCAGGAAAGTTATCTTCATCTTCTTTGTAAATAGAATCTGCTAATGATGACAACCACAATAAGTGGGATTCATAGTGGTTAAGCATGTTTCTATCCATCAGGTCAGACAAAGAAGCAATACGTATATTGTTAACAGATTTTAATTTATGAACATATTCATTCAAATATATTGTTGCTACTTTATCATCTATAGTGTTAAAAAGGTTAAAAAAATCAATAATTTTACTACTTAGAACTGATTCATTAATATGTTTAATAAGTAAAGACTGTAAAGAATTAATTTCATTAATAATGATAATGTACGGTACTTCTTGATGAATTTGATACCTTGTAAGTTTTTCAAAAAGTTCAATCATATCTTTTTGATTAAAATCTTTTTGGATAATATTTATGATCTGTTTATAGCAATCCATTTGCATAGGTTCTTTTTCTTCAGTAATATTTGACAATATATATGATGTATATTTTTCAATAAACTGGTCAAATAGGGTTTCATCTTCTTGAAAAAGACCTCTAAAATCATAATCCATTACTTTACCTTTAGTTATAATCAATATTATAATATTTAATAAATAGAATACTATCTAAGCATAACTTAAATCTATTTAAAAAGAAAGTTGCCATTTATATAGTACTTTTCATTTTAGTTATTCCCCATAGTGTGACCACATTCTTAATATTCTAACAATCTTGGCATCTTCTTTTATCTCATAAACAAGTCTATGTTGTATATTTATCCTTCTTGAGTATGTTCCATTTAAATTACCTACCAGTTTTTCATATGGTGGAGGGTTTTGAAGAGGGTCTTTTTCTAAGATTTCTATTAACTCTTTAGCTTTTTTATCTAGCTTGGCAGCGGAGAGCTTTTTTGCATCTTTTTGAACATATTTACTGTAAAGTATTTTATACTCTACCATTCAATGCTTTCACTAAATTCACTATCATCTTCTTGCATAGATTCTTGAACAGAAGATACAAAGTTAGGAATTGAACTTAAGTGTAATGTTTCCTCTATAGCATTCCAGTCCTCTTGGGATATCATTACGACATTATTTCTTTTTCCTGTTATAAGTACAGGCTCATGTGTTTGTGCTGTTTCATCCATAACATTATATATGTCTGATCTTACTTGGCTTACCGACATAACTCTAGTCATACACAATCCCTTTAGGTTAATTTTATATATTGTACTATATTACGTACGTTTTTGTCAAGAAGTAACTTATGATATAATATTTTCAAACTTAGCATTTAACAGAGCTTGTAAATCTTTCGCATCCAGTTCAACTTCAAGACCTCTTTTTCCTGCACTTACAAAGATTGTCTCAAATATTTGAGCACTTTTATCTATAAAAGTCTTTAACCTTTTCTTTTGCCCAAGAGGGCTTACCCCTCCTATGATATAGCCTGTTATTTTTTCTACGTCCTTAGTATCAGCCATGGCAACTTTTTTCATACCTGCGGCTTTAGCAAGGGATTTCATACTGAGTTTTGAAGACACGGGAATGATGCCGACTATAAATTCCCCTTTATCACTTTGAACAACAAGTGTTTTAAATACTCTTTGCTCATCAACACCTAGTTTTTGGGATGCTTCAACTCCGTATGAATTATATGAACTATCATGTTCAAATTGATGAATTTTGTAGTTTGTTTTAGTTTTTTTAAGTAGTTTGATAGATGGCGTCACAATATTTTCCTTACTAAAAAGAGAACTGATATTTTAGATAAAAAGTTTTATCCTCTTGGTGCATAAATCCAAAGGTAAAAAGATTATAATCATTTAAAGTATAGTTAAAAATAGCCGAGCTAAATGCCTCTTCATCACCCTCAAAACTATCTATATACATTAGCGAGCCGTCTAAAAATATGTTAAACGTGTATGAAATACTGCCACCTGCATAAAATTTAGAAAGTGTCATATTTGGAAGTATTTCGGAGTTTAGGTTTGAAAGCATCTCTAAATTGTTAAACTCTTTAGAGCTATAAAGTGTCTCAAAGGTAATGTTTATTCCATTTACAAAACCGTAATCAGCCCCTAGTATAGCTTGAGAGAACTGTACTTTTTTATCTAAGAGTTTTGATTCTATATATGCACCTTCACTTCTGATTTCCACACCTGTATCTCCAAGATTACCTTCAAGTTCATAACCTAACATTTTGGTTTTGTCACTATATATAAAACTCAAAGCCGCGTCACCGTAATCTAAAAAACTCTTATATCTTGCGGCATATTTTAAAGTTTCGTCTTCTTTTATAGATGCTACAACGTTAATATCGGACGTGTCATCAATATGTCGCACATAAGAGAGAGCCATAACGCCAAAAGTCTCATCCACCTCTATGGCATATATATTTTTAGGATTAAAAAGGTTCGTGGGCGTCCAAAATCTTCCGACTCCCATAGTGATATTTTGCAAACCGATGCTTAGCAGATTTTTATTGTCTTCATATCCCGCATAAGCTCTGTATAGTTTTGCATACATCTCTCCTTGAGCGTAATCTTTGTAACTTGTTTGTACAGAAAGAGGGGTGTCTGCTTTTTGATTTGATAAAAGGTAGAATTCATAAGAGTTTGTATAACTATCCGAATAGTAGTTTACCCCATCAGCTATAACTTTTGCAAAATATCTGTCTTGAATATAATCAAAATTTAGTCTTAGACGATTGTAGTTGTAGCTATACTTATCATCTATTTGAATATTTGAGTTTTCAACTTTGTAGTTTATCTCTGCATATAAGATAGAGTTTATTAAAAAAAATATTGTAAATAAAAGTTTCATATCAGTTATACATTATTTGGTTTCGTCCGTTTTGCTTAGCTTTGTAGAGTCTTGTATCGGCTAAATCAAAAAGTTTTATTTGGCTGTTAGGCATACTTGGAATCATGCTTCCTAAACCTATACTTACCGTTAGATACTCAGATATCCCAGAACTTGAATGCGGTATCTGTTTTGAGAGTACGTCTAGGAGTATCCTTTGTGCTATATTTAAGGCTTTTAACTCATCTGTATTGTGTAGTATGACTACAAACTCTTCTCCACCGTACCTTGAAGCCATATCTATATCTGAGCGGATATTCTTTTGAAGAATGTTTGCAACTTCTAAAATACACTTATCGCCCATACTGTGTCCGTAGGTATCGTTGTATAGTTTAAAGAAGTCTATATCTATAACCAGCAATGATATCGGTTTTTTATTTTCAAAATGCCATTGCCATTCTTTTAAGAGGTACTTGTTCATAGAACGTCTGTTGTCTATTTGTGAGAGTTCATCCGTATCGGCTAAATATGTAAGTTTTGTATTTGCAGATTTTAAATCTTTCACCAGATTTTCATTCGTAAATCGAAGTTCAAGCGAATTTACTAAAAAATTATGGTACTTTATAGCAGTTACATACATCAGTATGGCGTATAAGCTTATTAAAAAAGCCAGTTGATATGAGAGTTCGTTTTCTTGATTTAGTATCATATACATAAGCATCGCAGTAAGGGGAATGTAAAAAGCAAGGTATGATACAAATACGGTTGCATTGGAATTAAAAGCTCCGGCAATGATACCGACGTATATAATAAATAAAGCAACTTGGTGGGTAGCCTGCCAGGAACTCTCAAAAAATAAAGCAAGCAGACTCCAAATAACTCCGGATATAAATGTTGAGATAATATAAGTGTTCTTCCATTTTTTTATATCAAACTCGTTTACTGAAAGCTTACGAAATTTTTTTACATCCCGAAGCCTTATTATATAAACTATTACAATAGTAATAAACCATGCTATTAGCTTAGTATGTTCAACTACATCCCAGTAGATAAACAAAACTACTAATGAAGATATAAGCCCTAAAATCTGAATAATATAACCTTGGGAATAAAGAAGTCTTACTTGCTCCCTTTGGACTTTTTCGTTTGTTTTAAGAGGTGTGAGTTTGAGCATAGTTTATAATATCTTCCCGTCTTTTAAATGGATAACTCTTTTTGCTAATTCTACTACATAATCATCATGTGATGCAAATAAAATCGTCACTCCCTCTTTTTCGTTTAACTGACGCATCATATTCATAAGTGATTCTGAGTTTTTATGATCAAGGTTTGCCGTGGGCTCATCTGCCAAGATAATTTTAGGTTTTGTAGCTACTGCACGTGCTACCGCTACACGTTGTTGCTGACCACCGCTAAGAAGAGAGGGAAGGGTGTCTAGTTTGTTTTTTATCTCTAGCATCTCTGCTAATTCATTAACTCTGTTATCGATATCTAAATTAGAAAAACCTTGAAGGCGCATTATAAAAGCTATGTTTTCTTTTACGCTGAGTACGGGAATAAGGTTGTATGCCTGAAATACAAATCCCATCTCGTTTAGACGTATCTGTGTTTTTTGTGCATCTGAGAGGTGGGCTATCTCTTTATCATTTAGATAAATCTCCCCTTCGCTTATATTATCAAGCAGTCCTATGGCATTTAAAAGGGTGGTCTTGCCACATCCGCTTGAACCGGTAAGAACCGAAAATTCTCCTTTTTGAATCTCTAAGTTTATATTTTTCAGGGCATGAACCTCGCGTTCTTCACCCTTGTAAAAGTATTTTTCTACATTTTTTAATTTTATCATAGACTATTCCTTATAACATCCGTAGGAGTTAGATTTTTTATTTTTCTCAGCGGTAAAAATACACTTAAAACAGAGGCTACTACGATTGCAATAAATGTTGAACTAAAGTAGGAAAATTTTATCTCTGCATACAATATACTGCTCATTCCAAACGATGCAAAACCGTCTGAGAACTCACTCATATCAAGCCCATATGTACCTAAATAGGATAGAAAAACAATGCTTAAGATAGTTCCGAATATAAAGCCGATTAGTCCAAGCACCAATGCTTCAAGGATAACTTGGTTTCTTATATATTTGTAACCGTATCCAACGGCGAGCATTATCCCAAACTCTCTGATTCTGTCCAATATAGATACATACATAACTCCCAAAATACCTATAAAAACAACACCCATTACAATCCCGAAAGTGATAGAGTTAAATATTAACATACTATCTTGCATCTGTTTTAAAAGCGGATTGTACTGCCAAAAACTAAGCACGTCCAAATCCGGATACCTTTTGTTTAATATATTTACAAGCTCGGTATTATCGCTTCTGATTGCAATCTGCGTAGCACTAGATTTATCTACGCCTATATGATTATATACAGAAGAAAATGGTGCTAAAATAGCTTTGTTGTCTATATTTATATTTGTAGTTTGAATTATCGCTTTTATGCGAAAGAGTTTTGAGACTATGTTGTTTTTTGAATCTCTGGAGGTAAAAACAACTTTTGAATTTAGACGTAGTTTTAGGTTCTTTGCCAGCTCTTTTCCTATAACACAACCGTTTTTGCCAAGCTTTAAGTCTCCCTCTTTAATAAACTTGCCAAACTCGCCAAACCTCTCTTCTTCATCAAAATCTACAGCTATCAAATCAGACGGATACGAAGCTTTTGCACTGCCTGCAAGACCGCTTACCTTTAGTCTTATGGCTACATTTTTTACACCTTGAATCTTTTCTATATCTTGTTTTATACTTGTCGCATTTTTGATTGAGTATTTTATATCTTGTTTGAGTCTGTAATTTTTGGCAAATATTGTGACCTCACCGCTGTCGCTTCTTAGAGACTTGTCTATCATACTCGAAGTCATTCCGTCATACAAGCCTTCGATGCTAAGCATCACACTCATGCTAAAAGCTATCATTATTATTAAAAGAGTTGCACGTATTTTTCTTAAAAAAGCATTTTTCAGTGCCAATAAAAATACAATTTTATACATGACGCATAGCCTCTATAGGGTTAAAACCCCTTATATAATATATCGGGTATATCACGCTTAGTATATTCAAAAAAAGTATAAGCAAAACATTCCATGTAATTGTAAATATACTAAAATTTGTAGGAATTTCATCAGAGATTATCCCGTAATCTTTATATAATTCACTCATTCCTTCTATTATTATCGGATTTATCTCAAAATAATAAGCCAAATATCCGCCGCTTAACGTGGCAACTACTAAAGCAGAGATGCTAAGAATAAGCATCTCATAGAGTAAAAGCTTGTCAATGTCCGAGTTTTTTAAACCTATACTTTTTAATACGCCGAACTCTTTGATGCGTGAACTTGCATTTATAAATCCGTATATCAAAATCACGAAAAATATGACCAAAAAGAAAAGCCCCATCGATATATAACCGAAGATGCTATCAACCTTCATCGCTTCAACCATAGCCTTCATTAGTTCCTGCCAAGTATATACTTTGTAATTTGCATCTAAATGTGGTCTTATCTTTTGTGCTATCTCATCGTTATTTTGTAAGTTTTTTACATTCATAACTATATATGATGAGGTATTTTCAGAAAAAAATACAGAGTCAAAATACTCCCTGTTTAAAAAGGCTGATGAACTGTCAAACTCATACATACCGGTTTTAAAAGTACCGCATACTCTAAAAATATCTGCCGCAAATGAGTAGTCTATTGCACTTCCTACAAAGCTTACATCATCACCTACATTTACCTCTAAGCGTTTAGCCAAATCGCTACCCATATAAAGACAGTTTACTTTTGAATCATAAACACCGCTTTTAAGTGCATTTTTAAGCTCGCTTATAACACTCTCTTTTTTAAAATCAACCCCCGTTAACATCATGGCAGATGAATCGTTTTTGCTGGATGCTATCCCAAAGGTCTCTATTCTTGAACTATAGTGTTTTATATCATCTATTTTGTCAAGTATGTCAAATATCTTTTTATTATCGTATATTAAATAATCATATCCGCCCTCGTCACGGTAATCTTTTTGATAGATTTGGATTGAGCCCGTATATACTTTAAGTGAGTTATGTAGCATCGAGATATGTGAGCCGTCCATAAATGCCACATATACTATAAAAAGCGTAGCTGAAAAATATGTAAGTATAAAAGTGGTAATCGAGCGACCTTTATAAAAAAGTATATTTTTTACAGCTAAAAAAAACATAAAAAACCTTATCTGCTAAAGCGTTTTAGAGCACTTTTTCTAAAATACATATCTGAGATTTTACTATCATATTTTACCTCTTCAATTATCATCGTCGTAAGATTGTCTTTTTTATTAACGGGTTTTATCTTCCATATAGTAGGCAGATAATATTTTCCGTACTGTTTCACATCCTCATAAGAAAAAACCCTGATTTTTTCACCGTACTCATCATAAAAAGTATCTTCTGTGCTTACGTAGTATCTTGTATCTACTTTAGAGATTATCTTACCCCATACAACAGGTGCGTTTTCTTTTGCTTTTAGTTCTATTGTAACTATATCGCCTTGTTTTTTTATGATTTTTGCATTATAGTCGTCTATAATGGAACTTTGTTTTACCATATCATCGTTACTTATATCGCTTCCCATCCAGTTTTGTAGCATCATGCTTGGAGGAATTTTTATAGTACGCTCGATTTTAGGGATATAGTTCCACATCTCATTATCCAAACTTAAAAAGGTAATCCCTTTATCACGCGGAGGATATATGATTTTTACGAAACTTTTGTCTTTGCCTTTTGCCCAAGTTTGCATCTTTATAGTGCGTTCATGTCTTAGAGATTTTATATTCATAGAGATTTGCATATAGATGCTCTCTCCACGGAAGTTATTGTCTAGTTTTTTTATTATCTCATCTGCTTCGTTTGCAAAAATAGAGCTGATAAACAAACTAATTAGAATCAGGTAACGCATCTGTACCCCTTAGTTCTCTGGTTTTTAAAAAGTAAGTATGACCTAAGTATATTACAAAAAATACGGTTGTGAAAAATATTACAAAGGGTATCAAGCTTAAAAGGTATAGTAGAAGAGTTTTTATGCGAAGCAGATTCTTATTTTTAAAGGCTATCTCCAAGGCTTCTTTTTTTGTATTTATGCTTGTGCTTATGTCATAGTTTAACATCTTGTGAAAAAAGTAATAAAGCGGAAGATTAAAAGCTATCAAGTTTATAACGGGTATAAAATAAAACGGAATAAGCAGTATAAAAAGCAAAAGCATAACTCCAGCCCACTTAAGAGTAGAAAGTAGGGCGGTTGCAATATTTGAATAGCCTATCATCTCTACATCTTGGTAGTGTCTTGTTTGAAGTTCTTTTAATACATACGGCGTTAAAAAACCGATAACTATTATGGCTATAAATATAGATGCATACAGTGTTAAAAATCCGCCTATTGCATAGATGAGAAATGTCGCTATCCACGCAGTTGCCGCATAACTCATAAAAAACTGCATAATTGCAGTACCTTCAAGATATGCTTCAAAATTATCTGTATGCTCGATGCCGTTTTGCATAGTGGTCTGCTGAGCTTCTATATGCATCTGACTCATACTCTCCGCACCCAAACCTGCCAAAACAAAGAATAAGATATACATTAAAACAATGGTAACTATTATCGGCAGAAGTGAATACTTTAGCATCTTAGGCGTTAAAAAATCTTTTACACTTTTAATAATCAGGTTTTGTTCATTCACTTTTGCTCCATATTCGTTGGTTTAGTTTTAATTCTTCTATTATACCGGTCACCAGATGCAGTGTATCTACATACTCCATGGCTGTTTTATACTCAAAAAGAGAGCGGAATATTGAGGGCTCAAACATATCTTTATCGTAGTAAATCGCCAGATGTATATGGTTTCTGACAAAAGAAATATAGAGTGGATGCCCGAATTTTTTCTCAAATGTACTCAGTTTTTTCATAATAGAGTGTGAGAGTATATACCTTGCTTCTATCTGATCGTCCGAATACACCACAAATTTTTTTTCAAACTCCGTATCATCCATTTTAACAAGTTCATCTCTGCCGATATTTTTAGATTGCAGCCAGTGACCTATCAAATCTCCAAATGTGTTTTGTGCGGTGTCGGGAAGGACTACGGTTTGACCTATAAAGTTTTTGTTAAATTCCGCAACTACGAAAAGTCCTTTAAAAATCGTACTCCAACTGTCTCTTCCTTTTGAATTTCTATGTCTTTTTTCGGCATGAAAGTCTGAAAACCTGATTTTGGTGTTTTTTATTTCGCCCTTTACCAAGTCATTGCCGCTGTGTCTGTCGGGATTTGAAAATAATTTTGAGCGGCTAAAAAGATGTTCTGATATATGCAAGTCTTTATGATAACTCAGATTTTCATCAAGTGCATCTATAAGTGGTGAAATTATTTTTTCTTTAAACTCGCTTGTATAATCTTTTATCAAAAATTTATAGATAATACCTCCGAGTGCAATATATCCGAATGCTCCAAATATCAGTACGTCTTCATCTTGTATCGAGCTGTATAAAGGGATTAGAATTAAAGCAAAAATAAGCGTATATATAATGCCTATTACGATTATTCTGTATCTTAGTTGTTTTCTGTCTTTTTCTAAATCCTCTAAGATAGGATATAAAGACTTGTAGTAAAAATCGGTTAAAAAGCTTTTTGATTTCATACCTGAATATTAGCTGTTAAAAAGTTTTTTGACATCCACGTTTTTACGTTCAGCCTCAACTATTTCAAAGACCTGTTTTCTTTTGTAGTTCATTGCACTTGCCATAAAGTTTGTAGGTATCATCTCTATGGCGTTGTTGTAGTCGGTTACGGCTTGGTTATATGCACGTCTGGATGCAGATATCTGCTCCTCTACTTCATTAAGCGTGCGTTGCAGATGCATTACGTTTTCGTTTGCTTTTAAATCCGGATAATTCTCAACCGCTATCATTAAAGAACCAAGAGCTGAACTTATTTTTGCATCTAGTTCTATCTTTTTCTCATCAGAAATATTTGCTTTGTTTGCATCTGCACGAAGTTTTGTAACTTCCTCTAAAAGGGACTTTTCATGTTCCATATATTTACTAACGGAGGCTACTAAGTTTGGAATTAAATCGTAACGCTTTTTAAGTTGGATATCGACTGAAGCAAATATATTTTCTACTTGATTTTTTTTGTTTACAAGCGAGTTATACATTAAAACAAGAACTAGAATAACAACTATGAGTATTATAAGCGGAGTGGACATAAATATTCCTTTATGCAAGTGACTTTTTATTTAGTATAGTTTATCTAAAAAAAATTAATTGTATATTTGTCATAAAGGAAAAGAAGATAAAGAGTAATGAAGTTAAAAAAACACATTACTCTATTTAATTTATTTAGAAAGAATACCTTCTAATTCAATCGAGATTTTAACATCATCTCCTACTACAAGACCGCCGGTTTCTAAGAGTTTGTTCCATTTCAAACCAAAATCTTGTCTAACAATTTTTGCTTCTAAAGTTAGCCCTGTTCTTGTATTACCCCAAGGATCTTTAATTACATCGTTTGTTTCAAGGTCAAACTTTACAGTTTTTGTAATACCGTGAATAGTTAATTCTCCACTTGCTTCATCGTCTTTAATTTCTGTAAGTTTTAGAGTAAGCTTTGGATACTTTTTAACATCTAAAAAATCATCCGAACGTAAATGATCGTCTCTTTTGAGATTTTCTGTATTAATGGATGCAGCTTCTACTTCGCCTTGAAGTGATTTTAAGGTTTTAGTTTTCTCATCGAAAACAAAACTTCCGTTAAATTTATCAAACTTGCCTTTTACGTTTGATATCATCATATGTTTAACTTTAAATCCAACACTCGAGTGATGAATATCAACATTATAAGTCCCTGCAAACAAGCCGCTTGTAAGTAAAATAGAAATTATCCCTAATTTTAATAAACTCATTTTTTATCCTTTAGAAGATTAATTAGTTATTTGTTAAAAAAATTACTGAGATTTATGTAATTTTCTTAATAATTTGAATAAAGTTTCTGTCTCCTCATCATTTAAAACTTCAAAATAGTTCTCAAAGTTTTTTGCATGACTCGGAAACAACCTGTCCATAACATCTATACCTTTTTGGGTAATAGATATTATAAAAAATCTTTTGTCCTTTGGGTTGGGAATAGAATTTATATAACCGTTTTTTATTAAATTTTTTATAACCACGGTTATATTGCCCGGTGTACCAAGAGTAAGTTTAGTTATCTCACCGATACTTAAATCACCTCTGTGATAAAGCACCTCTAAAACTTCAAATTGATTCATGGTTAAATCAAATGATTTAATATATACAGCTTCTTTAGCCCTTATCTTTTTAAAAGTTTTTAAAAGCTGTATCCATGTTGCCATAGATTTATCGGCAATCAAACCGTAACTTTTTCCTAAATATACCTTCATAATTCTACTCCTCCCCTCAAAAAAAGTATATTACTAATTAGTAATAATGTCAAGAAAAGTTTTAAAAAAGAACACGTTTACTACACAAAGTTGTTATATAATCTGCATAAGCAAATATAAGGAATTTTTATGAATACTGAAAGTT
The DNA here is from genome assembly GCF_009258225.1 of Sulfurimonas lithotrophica. Classification (NCBI taxonomy): domain Bacteria; kingdom Pseudomonadati; phylum Campylobacterota; class Epsilonproteobacteria; order Campylobacterales; family Sulfurimonadaceae; genus Sulfurimonas; species Sulfurimonas lithotrophica. The sequence continues at coordinate 1,581,123 of NZ_CP043617.1, read as the reverse complement.
CTTATACCTGTCCGATGCATCCGGAAGTGATTCAAAACAAACCCGGCAGCTGTCCAAAATGCGGAATGGCATTGGAGTTTATGATATCAAAGACAGAAGAAGTAGTTGAGAAAAACTATGAACTGGACTATATGAGCAGACGGTTTTGGATAAGTTTATTTTTTTCTTTTCCCGTTTTTATAGTAGCTATGTTAAACGACTTAACACCTGAATATATACCTAGCGGTTTATCCACACTACAGATTCAGTGGTTTTTGTTTTTATTTTCAAGTCCCGTTGTATTATGGGGAGGATGGCCTTTTTTTGTACGTGGCTACGAGTCTGTAAAAACGTGGAATTTAAATATGTTTACCCTTATAGCTATCGGGGTTGGATCAGCTTATATCTACAGTTTAGTCGCACTGTTTTTTCCAGAATTTTTTCCTCCTCTTATGCAGAGCGAAGATGGATACGTCCATGTCTATTTTGAAGCAGCTGCCGTTATAACCACCTTGGTGCTTTTGGGACAAGTTCTTGAACTAAGAGCAAGAAGTAAAACAAATACGGCTATAAAAATTTTGTTAAATCTTGCTCCTAAAAAAGCCCATAGGGTTAAAGACGGAGTTGAAGAGGAAGTCGATATAAAACATATTAAAGTGGGCGATATATTAAGCATCAAACCTGGTGAGAAAATTCCAGTCGATGGAGTTGTTAGTGATGGAGAAAGTAATGTTGATGAGTCTATGATTACTGGAGAACCTATAGTAATCCCAAAATTAAAAGGTGACACATTAATCGGTGCAACGATAAATAAAAACGGAACACTTAAAATGAGAGCAGAGAAAATAGGAAGTGATACTATGCTTGCCCAGATTGTTCATATGGTATCTCAAGCACAACTCTCCCGTGCACCTATACAAAACTTGGCAGATAAAGTATCATCTTATTTTGTGCCTGCTGTTGTTATATCGGCAGTGTTGTCTTTTATAGTGTGGTATATTTTTGGTCCCCAGCCGCGTTTGGCATATGCCATAGTCTCTGCCGTTGCAGTTCTTATAATTGCGTGTCCGTGTGCCCTTGGTTTGGCTACACCTATCTCAATCATGGTAGCTACGGGAAGAGCTGCACTCTCAGGAATCTTAATAAAAGATGCAAAAAATATAGAGATAATGGAGAAGGTAAATGTACTTGTAGTAGATAAGACAGGGACATTAACAGAAGGAAGACCAAGAGTAACGAGTTTTTTTACAGAAGAGGGCTTTGATAAAACAGAGGTTTTAAAATATGCTGCGAGTTTAGAACTCTCAAGTGAGCACCCTTTGTCTGAAGCAGTTGTAAGTTATGCAAAAGAACAAGACTTAAATATGTTAGATGTAAAAAACTTTAGAGCAGTTACAGGGGAGGGCATCGTAGGTGAGATAGAAGCTAAAAAAATCTCAATAGGAAGTGAGAATTTTTTACAAAGTCTTGGCATCTCGACTGTGAGTGTAATTGAAAAAGCAGACGAGGTACGCAAAAGAGGCGGCGGTGTTGTCTATATTGCTATAGATTCCAAGCTAAGCGGAATCATGGGCTTGGAAGATCCGATAAAAGAGACAACAAAACAAGCACTAAAAGATTTAAAAACAAACGGTATAAAAGTAGTAATGTTAAGCGGAGATAACGAAACTACGGCAAATGCAGTTGCAGACAAACTAGGCATAGATGAGGTATATGCGGATGTTATGCCTGATGCCAAAGCAGAGGTAATAACAAAACTGCAAAAGAGCGGTGATGTCGTAGCTATGGCAGGTGATGGGATAAACGATGCACCATCTCTTGCACAGGCAGATGTAGGTATAGCAATGGGAACAGGTACAGACGTAGCTATTGAGAGTGCCGGAATAACGCTTGTAAAAGGTGATTTGCTTGGAATTGTGAAAGTATTAAAGCTCAGTCGTGCTACTATGAAAAATATACGACAAAATTTGTTTTTTGCTTTTGTGTATAACAGTGCGGGAGTTCCTATCGCGGCTGGAGTCTTATATCCGTTTTTTGGAATCTTGCTCTCACCCGTTATTGCGGCGACTGCTATGAGCTTTAGCTCGGTTTCGGTTATAGTAAACGCCCTGCGTCTAAAAAATATAAAGACATGATTATTTAGTTATATCTTTTGCAGCCGCGTATCCGCTTGCCCAGCCCCAAGCAAAGTTAAATCCGCCGCGTCGTCCTACAACATCTAAGACTTCACCGCTAAAGTAAAGATTCTTTTGTTTTTTTGACTCCATTGTTTTTGGGTTTATCTCATCCGTATTTACTCCACCGCCTGCAACTTCTGCATGACGAAAACCATGTGTAGATGCAACTTCAAACTTCCAGTTTAAACATTGATTGGCTATACGTTTATAGTCTTTCATATTTAAATTTTGAAGTTTTGTTTGTGCATCTATGTTTAAAACATCAAGGATTGTTTTTGCTATTTTTACAGGAAGCAGTGCATGAATAGCGTTTAAAACCGAACTTTGAGGGATTGATTTACTAAGGTTATTTAAGTGGTTTGAGAGTTTTTGCTGTGAATATTTTGGCAAAAGATTTAAGATAATATCCACTGCAGAGTAGTTAAGTATAGCTTCACTAGCTTCACGCGAGATATCGAGTATGGCAAAACCGGAAACACCGTAAGCCGTAAATAAAATATCTCCGGATGCAGATGAGCTTTTTTGATTATTAATCATCAAAGTTACTTCGCCCTCAACCTTTGCACCGCTCATTTTATTATGCGGAGAGTTTGATAGTTCAAGCTGAACGAGTGAGGGATATGTAGGGATTATGCTATGTCCATATACTTTTGCAAACTCTAGTCCGTCTGAACATCCTCCAAGATGCGATGCCGCTTCACTTCCGGTAGCTACTACTACTGCATCGTAACTCTCGGTTATGCTTTTTATATCAGATATCTTAGTATCAGTTATGATATTTACCCCCATATTTAAAGCACTCTCTTTAAATATAGCTACGACTGATTTTGCTTCGTTCGATAAAGGATAAACTTTTCCATCATCCTTAGCATCTAAAATAAGCCCTATAGATGCACAAAATTTCTCAAATTTTTGATAGTTAAATTCATTTAGTGCATCTGCTACAAAAGAGCTGTTTTGTGAGAAATAATCATCTTTTGAAAAATCGGTATTTGTTATATTGCATCTACCGTTTCCAGATACTAATATCTTTTTACCTACTTTTTGGTTTTGTTCATACAAGTCAACATTGCAAGAGTTTCTTGCACACTCTATTGCACATATCAATCCGCTTGCGCCTGCTCCGATTATTGCTACTTTTTTCATAAAGATATTATCTTCGCACCAAAACCGCCTAAATGAGGAGGTGCATCGGTAAAGCTTTTAACTCTTGGATGTGCTTTTAGAAAGTTTTTAACGGCATATGAGAGTTTTCCCGTACCTATACCGTGGTAAACTATGACTTCATCCCAACCGTTAAGAAGAGCATCGGATAAAAACTTATCAAGTGTTTCACAGGCCTCATCTGCACGCATTCCGTGTAAATCACATTTTAATCCCGCTTTTTTCTCAACTTGTACTTTAACGTTTGTTTGAGGTTTTGGTTTGATTATTTTAGTAGGTTTAAGATGTTTTGTCTTAACTCTTACCGTCATTCCGTTTACTTCGACTATAGCTTCTTTGTTGCCTTTTAGGGCTTTAATAGTACCGCTTTGAGAGTGGTATTTGACTTGGTCTCCAACATTAAACACAACATCTCTTTGTATCTCCTCTTTTTTATCGCGAGGTAGATTTTTATTTGCCTTGTTCATTGCACGGTGGATTGCTTTTGTATCACCTGCACGAGCTGCGGATTTCGCTTCGTTTATGGCTGTTTCATAACTACGTTTAAGTGCGGATTTTTGCTCATCAAACTCTTTTAACATATCCTCTTTTAAAGCTTTTAATTCTAATTCTTTTTTATTTAACGATTCAAGTTTCTCATCAACTTTGAGATGTTTTTGTTTTAACTCACGCTCAAGCTGACTTCCACGTTCTATAAGAAGATTTAGTTTTTCGCTATTATCACCATATACGCTTTTAGCTTCTTTAACTATGTGCGGTGCTATTCCGTAACGGCTTGCAGTCTCAAATGCGTAACTCTTACCTATGATGCCGTGCATAAATTCATAGGTCGGTTTGCGTGCATCTTCATCGTAAATCGCAGCCATAAGTTCAACATCATCACGATCTGCCATAAGTGCGGCAAGACGTTTGTGGTGAGTAGTTACTATTATTTTTTGGTTCTTTTTTATAAGCTCGTCCAAAATCACTTTAAAAAGTGCTGCAGCTTCGTCAGAGTCGGTTCCGAGTTCTATCTCATCCACACCTACGAGTGCATCTCTTTGAGTAAATATTTGTGAAAACTCCTGCATACGCCCTGCAAAGGTAGATATGTCGTTTTTAACATTTTGAGGATCGTCTATAATAGATAAAATCTTTTTAAAATTTCCAATTGAGCTTTTATGTTCGTTTAGCTTCATAGGTATCATATACTTTGCCATAAATGCGGCTGATAACAGAGACTTTAAAAGCATAGTTTTACCGCCGGCATTTACACCCGTTATCATAAGAACGTTTTTGGAAAAATCTACATTTACCGGTTTGGCATTATGTAGGGCAGGGTGTATAAAATCTTTTAAAACTATTTTTGAGTCTTTGTTTGACTTTACTATTTGAAGGTTTTGACTCTTTGCAAACAGAACTCTTGCCTGGTAGTTGTCAAACTTTGAGAACTCTTTATCTATAAAGTTTATAAATGGCTGTAACTCTTTTAAAACTGTGGAGAACTCTTGGGAGTATTTGTAGAATATAGCTTCACGTTCTTGGTTGATATAGCGAATTTGTTCTTTTGCTTTTAAGATGCTATCAGGCGATACGTAAAATCCGCCGCTGCTACTTCTACCGACTACGGCTCCTTTTAGAACATGGTTAAACCCTCCGCGAACAAGCAGACAGTCTTCATTATTCACAAAGTGCAGTTGTGTATCTAAAAGATAAGGTGTAATTTTAGCTGATGAGATTAATCTTTTTAGAGATACCGATATATTGTTTTTTTGCTCTTTTATTCTTTGTGAGAGTCCAAAAAGTTCCGAATCAAGGTTTTCTTCAAACTTTCCTTCACTTGTAAAATACTTCTCTATATCTAAAAAACTCTGTGGAAAATCAAACATCTGCATCCATTCGCCGATTATTCCTTCTAGTTCACGATTTTTAAAATAACGGAAATACCTTACTACCTTTACAATCTCAAAAATCTGTTCAAAGTTTAGTACACCGTGTTTTTTTAGATGCTGTTTAATAGTTGAAAAATCCGCTACCTTTGGAGGCGCATTAAATTCTAACTTGTCAAGTGCTTTTATATAACGGTAATGGAGCTCTTGGTCTCCTTCGATATAAAGTTCGGAGTTGCGTGAGAAAAAGCTTTTAAACCAAGCTATATGCTCACTTAGGTCTAGTTGTGAGATTATTTGCATGAAGAAGCACTAATCATTTGTCCATAGTTAGGAGTGTTTTCTCTGCCGATAAATGTAAATGTACCTGTGCTTAAATCATATAAAGATGAGTTTACGTCTATTCCGTTACAGTTTATAGTTTTACCTTGATTAAACTTTGTTACGACAGCCATCATATTATCTCTTTGTGCATCCGAATATGTGTTAAATGCTATTGCACCTAATATTATTGCAAGTACAATACTACTGGTTAAAACTTTTTGTTTATGGTTAAGTTCGGTAAAGTAATGCAGACTTAAAAAGAAAAGTCCAACTACTATTAATCCTAATATATATGCCAAAAAAAATCCTATCTCTATATTTTTATAATTATATCAAAAAAACTATTTTACTTTTTTTGAATAATATATCGCAAAAGGTATCTGAATGATATATGCCATCATAATAGGAATAAGCATTGTAGCACCAAACGAAGAAATTGAAAAAGTCGATATTATAAGTGCTAATGTGATGTAGCGTGTTATGGTAAACCAAAATGCAGAATTTTCATGAGCTTGAGTATTGTCAAAACTAAATTTTGCAATGACAAAGTTTCCTATATAAAAAGCCAAAACTGCTAAAAACGATATATATACAAGTTCAGGTTCAAACTCGTAAACTTCAAATAAAAGTTGCGAATTTTGTAGTGCAAACAGATATGTAATGATTAAAAATATACTTATATTACTTATAATAGGGCGGTATTTGTTTATCAGCTCAACTACCGGTTTTGCAAACCATAAAAGTATCCTGCTTGCTATAAAAGGGACAACGATTAAAAGGATTATAACACCGCGGGCAAAACTGCTTAGTGTTATTTCATCTGAATAATAGACTTTAAAATACTCTTCTGTATATACTCCAAAAAGATGAAGCATCAATAGAGATAAAGATATAAAAACTATATTTATAAAAAGTAAAATAAAACCGATTGAGGTATCTCCACCGGTTTTTTTAATCCAGTGCATTACCATTCCGCCGCCGCTTAAAACCGAGAGTAAAAACACACCCGCAGCTATACCGAAGTTTTTTGTTGCTAAACCTATAGCCAATGCCAATAAAGGCAGTGCAAAAAAGTTTATAAGCAAACCTTTTAAAATCATTTTTTTATGTTCTAAAACCAAGAAAATATCTTTTATTTTAAAATTAAAAAGCGTAGGCATAATCATGGTTATACCGGCAAATAAACATATTTTTGAGCTAAACTGAAGACCGTCGGTATTATAACCGTATGTCAGCCCCAGTGTAGCTGCTAAAAAAACTAAAATTACTTGCATATTATCCCTTGTTCCAAAACTCTTCTATATCGGTTTGTATTTTTTGTATTGCCGATGTCGCATTTTCATAATAAACTTTATCAAACTGAGTATCGTCTATATAGGGTGATTCTTCTAAGTTGTTAAGTATTTTTTTACAATCCATAAGTTCCAAATTTGCATTTATCTGTATAACGTTTCCAAGCGTACCTATAACTACCGCTATGGAGTCTTCATTTTGAAGATATTCAAATGCATTATACATATCCATGTACTTAGGAGCCTGACCTCCAAAAAATACTATATACGGCTTAATATGGGTGTTTTCACATTTAGGACACTTATCATCCATATAAAACTCTTTATATCCTATATCGTAAACTTCACCGCAAGCCATACACTCCATTTTGGTAAGTTCACCGTGTACATGGATAACATTTTTGCATCCGGCACGTTCAAACATATCATCTACATTTTGCGTAACAACTATACAATCGTCTTTATATTTATTTTTTATTTCGGCTACTATTTCGTGTGCCAGATTTGGCTCGACCATGCTTAACTGCGTACGTCTTTGGTTATAAAACTTGTGCACCTGCTCGTAGTTTTTTTCCCAAGTGTATTGGTTACAAATATCTTCTATTTTGTGGTTTTCCCAAAGACCGTCTGCATCTCTGAATGTTTTTATTCCACTCTCGGCACTTATACCCGCACCTGAGAATATAACGATTTTTTTATTTTTCATAGCTAACCCTTTAGTTAGATATTAAATGCTGCCTCTAATCTGGTATGTTATATCACCTGCACCAAAACCGATTATAAGTCCGGTATCGATAGTTTTTAAATCTGCTTTGTCTTTTATAACCGTAATATTATTATTTGCACGTTTGATATTGTCCGCCATTGTCAGGTTGTATTTTGAAAATTCTTTTGCAAAGTCTATATCGCGGGTAGCTTCGCCTGCTGACCATACAGGTAAAATGATAAGCTCATCCGCACCTTCGAAACACTTAGTAAACTCTTCAAGATTATCTATAGTGCGTGAGTATTTATGCGGTTGCCAAATAGCTGTTATTTTGTCAAAACCTTTAAGTTCTGCATACTCTTTTACGGAGTTAAAAGTAGCTTTTATCTCTGTTGGATGATGCCCGTAGTCGTCTATAATTACGCTGTTTAATTCACTTCCTACAATGTCAAAACGTTTTTTGATACCTTTAAATCTTAAAAGATTTTCTCTTATCTCTTCTATATCCATAGATTCATGTGCAGCTAATATTGCAAGAGATGCATCTAAGGCTATGTGTTTACCAAAGCCCCATACTTCAAAAGAGCCAAGGGATTTTAAAGTGAAACGTGTGTGTGGTTCATCATCTTTTAATATATATTCGATATTTGTTATATCTTTGCTCGGATACAACCAAGCTGCATCTATCTCCTGAGTTAGTGAAGAAAGAAAAGGGTCTTCTGCATTTAAAACACGGCAAGGTGCTGATTTTATAAATGTTTTGTATGAATCGTAAAACCTGTCATAGTTGTAGTCGTAATACTCCATATGTTCAGGTTCTGCATTTATTACTATGGCACAGTGAGGATTTGAATTTAAAAAACTTCCGTCACTTTCATCGGCTTCAAACAGCATCACATCGCTGTCTTTGTTGTAACGAACGTTAGAACCGAATGATTTTGCTTCAGCTCCTATGATTGCCGAACCGCACATAATTGAGGTTAAAATAGCTGTAGTCGTACTTTTACCGTGTGCACCTGCAACGGAGTAAACTTTTTTATCAGATAAAATTTGTTTTAGAGCTTCACGGCGGGCTAATACTTCGATGCCTTTTTCTTTAGCAGCTAGTATTTCAGGATTATCGGGGCGAATTATTGCAGAGTGGATAACCAAATCTTGGTCTTTTATGGCATCTTTAGAATGTGGAACCGTTACATCAATTCCAAGTGAACGTAGTTTTTTAGTTATCTTTGTATCACTAATATCTGAACCGCTTACTTCATGTCCTTTGAAACGCATATATTGCGCAAGCCCGGAAATTCCAATACCGCCTATTCCGATAAAGTGTATTTTCATCCGTTGTCCTCTGTTGTTTTGGAGTTATTTAGCAACTTTTGTGCCTCTTTTGTAAATGCACTTATGTAAAAAGTTCCGGCATCTCCCGTGGCATTTACATCAGCTATCAAAGCTATGAAATCATTAAGTGAAATCCCTTCTTTTGCAGCTTGCCAATGTATTTTAAGAGCATCTGAAAATTTAGAATCGTTTGTCAGTCCTGAAAGTACTTCAAATAGTGCGGCTGCATCTTCACTTGAACCTGAACTGTAATGTTCTATTGCATATTCATAAAGTGCACGAACGGTTGCAAAATCTTGAACCTCTTGCATATCCATTCTTACGTGAGCTTCAAGAGTATCTGTTAATCTCTCTAAAGCAAGATCTAAAATATTTTGGTAGTATCCGTGCAGTGTATTTTCATCAAAAAATTCATTTGCATCTTGTTCAAGAACATAAAGGGCTGCAATATCAGCTTCTTTTTGAGCTTCTAAAATTTTTTCTTTTAACTTTTCTGCTTCACTATCCATTTAAACATTCCTTAATTCTATTTAATGCATCTTTTGTTTTATCTTCATTTTCAACTAATGCTATACGGACATAACCAATGCCCGGATTTTCACCTTTTGAATTTTCACGTGCTAGATATTCACCCGGCAGTACTTTAACATTATACTCCTTATAGAGTTTTGTCGTAAACTCTATAGCATCGCCAACTTTGAGCCAAATATAAAATGTAGCTTTTGGAATCTCTATACCCAATATCTCATGTGCAAGTTTGAAGTTGTTTTTGTATATCTCTCTTGAAGTTGCTACATGTTCTTCATCCATCCATGCCTCTGCAGCTGCACTTTGAAGCGGAAGAGGGGATGCACAACCTATATATGTACGATAATTCATATACTCTTCTAAAATTTTTGCATCACCCGCGATAAAACCGCTTCTAAGCCCCGGAGCAGATGAGCGTTTTGAGATAGAATTAATAACTAGAGTATTTTTAAAAGTTGTATTTCCTGCATTGATAGCTGCTTCAAGTAAAGAAGGTGTTTTTTCACCTGTATATATTTCGCTATAACACTCGTCATTTAAAAGTACGAAGTCATATTTTAGTGCCATCTTTACCCATTGCGAAAGTTCATCCAAAGTTAAAACGGAACTTGTAGGATTATTCGGAAAGTTTAAAATTACCAAATCACATTTTGCAAGCATATCCTCATCTATTTGGGCTTTAAAGTTATTTGATTCATTTAGATTTATATGAATTACATTTGCACGAGATGCAATAGCAGCACCTTCATAAATCTGATAAAAAGGGTTCGTAAAAGCCATCGTAGGCTCTTTTTTATCAAAAAGTAAAAACTGCGGAAAATTAAATAATACTTCACGAGTTCCAAAAGTAGGAATAATCTGCTTATCGTTTAACTCCACTCCGAACCTAGTTTTAAAAAAAGTTCTCTGTGCATCTCTTAAAACGGTTTCACCGCTTGTTTTAGGATATTTTTTTAATAAAGAAGAGTTTTTTGATAAAGAGTCTTGAATAAATTTAGGTGTTTCAAATTGAGGTTCACCTATAGTTAAAACACTAGGCTCATAATTTTTATTTGGTATAATGTTTTGTAGTAAGTTATTTAGTTTTTCAAATGGGTATGGTTCAAAGTTCATATTTTTTGCTTTTAGTAAATTAATGCAATTATATCCAAAATTACTAAGGGTGAGGTTAATGAAAATTTTCTTGAGTGTCGTACTTGTTTTACTTGCATTATTGTCACTTGCATTTGATATTGATAAAAATGCATTGGAACTTTACTACCAAAGTTTTGATCGAGCCGTGTACTCGTTTGCTTTAGCAAAAGGACTCAATGCAGTAATATCCGTAATTCAAAGTTCGGAGATAAACGTCAGCTTTTTTGTAGGAGCTACCGTAGGTCTGGGTGAGATACTCGACCCACTAAATGATTTGGTAGAGCGTTTTTCATGGATTATGCTTGCATCTTCTGTATCTATAGGTATTCAGCATCTTTTGTTGATAATGGCTAAAACACTCTTTATAAAAGTTACTCTTTTAGTTGCGGTAGTAGCTACTTTAATAGTCATGTGGGTAAAAAAACTTCATAATTCAACTGCATTTTTATTATTGTTAAAAATAGTCGTATTGCTTCTAGTTTTACGTTTTGGAGCAGTTATATTTATATATACGAATGAAGCTTTTTATAACAATATCTATTCTCAAAACTATAAAAGTTCAACTATTTTTATAAGTGAATATAAAAGTGATTTGGAGGAGATTCAAAAAGAAAAAAGAGATTTGAAATCTTATTGGGAAGAGTTTGAACAGAAAATGGAAATTTTTTCAAAAAAAGTAATAAAACTGATAACAATATTTGTGGTCACTACGGTTATATTTCCACTCCTATTTTTATGGTTTTTTTATATACTTCTAAAATCGGTTTTTAATTTAGAATTTGATAAAAACAAAGTTATGTTAATGCTAAGTCACAGGTAAGCCGAATTTTTGAGTTATTAACTCCCCTTCGTCATTAAAAAACAGGTAATATAGCATATCTTTTTTTACACTTAGTCCCGCTAAATATCTAAGTGCCAAATTTGCTTGTAAACTAGCTATATGCATAACTATAGGAGCGGCAATACCTGCAGGTGTTTTATTTATTATTTTAAATGCATCGCTAAAAGATGCGTTTTGTATAAAACAAACTTGTCCGTGAAAAGCTTCAACGCTTCCATATACCCAAGGAAGATTTTTCTTTTTTGCATATGTATTTATATCGCCTCTTGTAGGTAAGTTGTCCGTAGCATCGATAATAAGGTCAATCTCAATATTTTTAGCCGCCCATGTATTAAAGTCGCAGTTATGGGAATATGCTTTTACATACGGACATCTATCTTCTATGATTTTAGCGTTTATCTCAGCTTTATTTTTACCTTCATCTTCAACTTTAAAAGCAATTTGACGGTGGACATTATGTAGGCTTACTTCATCAAAATCTATCATATGAATCTCACCGATTCCGCTAGCACCTAAAGCATAAGCTAAAGAACTACCTAAGCCGCCCGAACCTATTATGGCAATTTTTTTATTTTGAAGTTTTATTTGTGTTTCTTCTCCCCAAAGTTGAACTTGGCGATGAAAATATTGCATCATATTAAACCCTCGTAGTAGCTTATTTTGTGATAAAAAAGTGATTATATCATAATTTTTTTTAATATTATAAAAGTTGCTAGATTTTTGACAAATTTTCTCTAAAAGCCCACACTCTTCTGGATTTTACAACTTCTAAATGATTCATTTGGACTATCATCAACTCTTCTTTGTTCCCTAGATGCTCAAGTAGTTCGCCGTTTGGAGAAGCTAGCAGTGAGTCCCCGTAAAAATTCCATAAAAAATCTTTATCGTCGTAGTCGCCTATACGATTGGCTCTTAAAATATATATGTTATGCGTAAAAGCACGTGAGAGTATAAGTGCTTTCCATCTCTCGTATGAATCAAAAGTTGATACACCGGGGAGTAAAAGACAGTCTATATTTTTATCTTTTAATTTTTCAAACATCTCATCAAAATGTATCTCATAACCGTTCATAATTGCAAACTTAAAACCCTCTATTTTGAAAATCAGGGGAGTTTTTAACTCTTCTTGCTCATTTGAGAAATATTTTTTTTCATTCCAATGCGGATAGTTTATAAGAAGTTGTTGTTGATAGTATGATGTAGAACTCGGTGCAAATTTTACGACATATTTATAAATTTTATCTTTTTTAACAATAACCATCGGTGCTACTATAGTTATATGGTATGTATTTGATAACTCTTTAAGCATCTTTATTTGAAAATCTGCCTGTTCTTTTATCATGCTCAGGCTCATTGACTCTAACTCTTTAAAAAAAGGGTTGAGAATATATTCACCCAAAAGGAGTAGCTTTACTCCTTTTTTGTTGGCGATGCGTATGTAGTTATAGAGTTTTGTACTACTCATCCCTTGGGAACTTAGTTGCAGTACGGCTGCTCTCATTATGAGTTCTTAATCTCTGTAATTTTTATCTGTGCATCTTCTAGTATTTTTTGAGCCTCTTGAAGTTCTTTGATACCTTTTTCATATGCTTTTACGCTGTCTTGCAAAGTGATTTCGGGATTCATCAGAGTCTCTAATGTCTTTTTTGCATTTTCAAGTTTTGTCTCGAAGTTTGTATTTTCTTTACTCATCTAATGCCTCTTTTATATAAAAATCAAATTTTTCCAACTCTACTAAAAATGCATCGTGCCCGTAATCACTTTGTATATCGATATATTTGTGATTTGTCTGAGCGTTTTCGTTTAAAACATCATCTATATGTTTCATCTCATCGCTTTTAAATAACATATCGTTGCTAAAGCTTATTAGATGCAGTTTTGCGGTTATTTTCTGAAGCGCTTCTGCTAAAGAATCAAATCCACGTGAGAGGTCGTAAATATTTATGGCTTTTGTAATATAAAGATAAGCCAATGGGTCAAACCATTTTGTAAAGTTATAACCGTTGTACTCTAAATATGATTCAACTTGAAATTTACCAAAAAGCTCATATAAACCATCGGTTCTTTTATACTCACGACCAAACTTTTCATCCATTGATTCATGTGATAAAAAGCTTATGTGTCCTGCCATGCGACCAACCGCCATACCGCTTAGACCATTCTCTTTTATAACTTCCGGGTCATAATAACCTTGTTTGAATTCAGGGTCTTTAAGTATAGACTCAGATGCAACTTTATTAAATGCAATAGCCCATGGCTGTGTAGCATAAGTTGTAGCCAAAGCGATTATCTTTTTTGCAAAGTTAGGGTAGTGTATAGCAAACTGAAGGGCTTGCATACCGCCCATACTTCCACCTATAATCGCTTCAACTCTGTGGATATCAAGCCTGTCAAAAAGGATGCGTTGAGCTTTTACCATATCTTTTATAGTAACTACCGGAAATTTATAACGATACGGTTCATGATGCGGATGTTTTGGACTCATCGGTCCGGTTGAGCCAAAACATGAGCCTATTACATTAGTACATATTACAAAGTATTTATCGGTATCTACAGCTTTGCCGCTGCCTATGAGTCCGTCCCACCAACCTGCTTTTCTCTCATCTTCATAAGTACCCGCCGCATGGTGGCTTCCCGTGAGTGCATGACAAACTACAACAACATTACTTTTGTCCTCGTTTAACTCACCGTATGTCTCATAAGTTATATCGTAAGGTTCTAATATACGTCCACTCTCAAGGTAGAGTGGATTAGTAAAATGTTCTGTATGTGTTTGTAGATTTAAACTCAAGTTTTATGCTTCTTAAAAATAATTTTTATTATTCTAGCAAAAATGGCTTAATATTAATATATATCAGGCTTCTAAAGCTTGTTTCATATCGGCTATCAAATCTTTTGAGCTCTCAAGCCCGCATGAAATACGGATAAGTCCTGCAGGAACACCACAAGCATCCAACTCTTCGGCAGATAACTGTTGGTGAGTCGTAGAAGCAGGGTGAGTGATGATTGATTTGCTATCACCTATATTTACAACAAGTGAGTAAAGCTCGGTTGCATTTACTATTTTTTCAGCCGCAGCCATATCTTCAACTTCAAAACTAAGCAGACCTGAACATAAGCCGTTTTCAAAGTACTTTTGTGCCATTTCATAGTTAGAGTTACTTTTAAGTCCTGGGTAGTTCACTTTTTTAACCTTAGGATGTGACTCTAAGAATGTAGCTAATTCAAGTGCATTTTTAGAGTGTTCACGCATACGCAGACTAAGATGCTCCATACCTTGGATAAACAGCCATGAGTTAAACGGTGAGCTTACAGCTCCTAAATCACGAAGCAGGCTTAAACGTGCACGAAGTGTAAAAGGCGGTAAGGGTACATCTGTATAAACTAAACCGTGGTACGATGCATCCGGTTCGTTAAAGTGTGCATAACGTGCATTTCCTTTTAGTTTATCTATAAGACCTTTTCTCTCAACAAGTATTCCGCCGATCGCAAGTCCTTGACCGGTTGTGTATTTAGAAGCACTGTGAACAGTTATATCAGCACCGCGTTCTAGTGGACGACAAAGTACAGGAGTCGCAACAGTATTATCAACTACAGTTAATATGTTGTATTTATCCGCTATTGCTACAATCGCATCTATATCTGCTACATCTATACTTGGGTTTGTTAAAGACTCAAAAAAGATAACTTTAGTTTTGTCATCTACAAGCTCTTCTATGGCAGCAGGATTATGTACGTCAAAAAATCTAGCTTCTATACCGAAACGCTTCAGTGTATGAGCAGTTTGAGTTAAACTTCCGCCGTAAAGTTGTTTTGCACAAACTATATTGTCACCCGCTTCAGCAGCATTTGCAATAGCAAAAAATATAGCACTCATACCGCTTGATGTAGCAAGTGCAGCTTCTCCACCCTCTAGTGCTGCAAAACGTTTCTCAAACACATCGGTTGTAGGATTGTTTAGACGTGTGTAGATATTGCCTAACTCTTTTAGTGCAAAAAGGTTTGCTGCGTGTTCTACATCACGAAATTCATATGCAGTTGTTTGGTAGATAGGAACTGCCATAGTCCCCTGAGTATCTTTCTCATAACCTGCATGAAGTGCTGAAGTTTGTAGTTCCATAAAATTATCCCTTAAGTATAATAAAAATTAATTTGATAATTTTATCACAATATGCTTAATTAAATGCCTAAATAGTTTAGCAATTTATTTAAACGCTTTAGTTCTTTATTCGCTTGTTTATGTTTAGGATCTATTTGAAGTGTTTGCTCATAAGCTATTTTAGCCTTTTTTAAATAAGGTATATTTTTAGTTTTATAACCTACTTGATAATGTGCATGTGCAAAACCATAGTATGAATTCTCATGTGTTGGATTGTGCTGAATTGATTTTGTGAAATATTCTATGGAATCATTATATTTTTTTTCATCATATAGTAGTTTTGAGGCAATACCGTAATAGCCTTTTGCTAAGTGGTAATGAGCCATACCAAAGTCTCTTAGCTGTAATGATCTATTAGCATATATAATAGCTTGTTTATAGTCTTTTATACGATTTAAAAAGCTAGCATAATTAACTAATGCCCAAGGTGAATCAGGATTTAATTTAATATCTTCTTGATATAGTTCATGAACTTTTTTGTATTCTTTTATACTTCTATAATATGTAGTCAAATGACTGTAACAAGCAGTCTTAACCCATATTTCATCAGTATTTTTTAAAATATTTTTAGCAATATCTGCTGCTCTTTTATAGTTTTTTTCTTCTTTTGCAATTTTAGCATTAAGAAATTCTTTTCTAAAGGGACTAGAAGACATGTTTTTAGATTTTTCAGCAATATTTTTTGCTTTTTGAAGGCCTTGAGAAGTATGTTCAACTATGTATGTTGTAGCCAAAAAGTTTTGAGCATCAAAAAAGTTTGGGTCTTTTTTTATCGCTTCTAAAACTAAAGATCTTGCTTTTTTAATATGCTCTTTAGAATAGTTATCTCCTCTTATATAACCCATATGAAGTTCTATCCTTGCTTTAATAACAAGAGAATACTTACTATCTGGATCTCTTCTGTAAAGCTCATTGGAAAGGTCTGTTATATTGTTAAAAGCACCAACTTCTCCATAATAAGAATTCAATAAAATACTTATTTTGTTAAATAGATTTTTATCTTTTAAATTTTTAATGTTTTTTGGTATTTCTATAGTGCTTTTATTATTACTTTGAGTGTATGCTAATTCTTTAATTTGTTTGTTTAAAAATTTATTATTTTGTTTATTATTTTGCTTATAATAATTTAATACCTTATCATTAAAATCTTTACTTTTATAAAGTTGAGGTAAATCTATATTTGTGATTTTATTAAAAATATTTGTATCTTTTTTTTCTACCGCATCCAATAGTCTCTTTCTTGTATATGCGATAATCTTATTATGTTGTTTTTCTAATTTTCTTAATTGTTTTAAATAGTCTTTTTTGAAGTTTTTATTGGTTGATTTATCAGCTTTTATTCCTAGGTCTAGTGTTTGTTTTTTATTCTCTAAATAGTTTATTACTTCATATCTTAATACATCAATATCACGTAGTTTAGAAATATCTTTGCTTGATTTATAAATTGGCGTTCCAAGTTGAGCGTAAATAGATGGGTAATTTTCATTAGAGTACACTAATGAGTAAAGTAAGAAAGATACAATTAATATGATTTTCATGATTGTTTCCATTTAATTTTTTATATTATAACAAAATTAAATCTAATTTAGCATCTATAAACTATATAAATAGTAGTTAGTTTAAGTAGTTTATTCGTAGATGACTATCGTTCCTGAGAGTAGGTCGTGTAGTGCACGTTTATCTTTTCTAAATCCAACCATCAAAAATCCGATAAGAAGTGCTAAAGTAGAGATTATATAGCCAAGTGAACGCGTAATAGCTTGTTTATTATTTATATCTTCTAAAGTATTTGCATCTACTATTTTAATTTTAAGATATTTTTTACCCGGAGTCGCACCACGCCATCTTCGCCAAAAAATTATAGATACGATAAGTATAGAAAATTCAAAAAGCAGTTCCCATTTCATAGACATTTGAGGTTGATTTGTAAGTGCATAGTGTGCATTTCCTGCCATTGCTGCCTGCATATTAAGCTGATATTGTGCAAAATCAAACCATTCACCGCCGCTTAAAAAGTAGATTATAACAGCAACGGGAATAGCTAAAAACAGGGTGTCAAGAAAGGATGCTAAAAATCGTATCCAAAATCCGGCATACTTTACTTCAGACATTTTCTAAACATGATAATTCGGTGCTTCAGCCGTTATTTGAACATCGTGAACGTGGCTCTCTTTAAGACCTGCACTCGTAATCTCAACAAATTCGGCTTTATCCCAAAAAGTCTCTATATCTTTACTTCCACAGTAACCCATAGATGCACGCAGCCCTCCCATCATTTGATGAACTATTCCCGCAATGCTTCCTCTAAATGGTACACGACCCTCAATTCCCTCAGGAACAAGTTTATCAGCAGCTGTACCTTCTTGGAAGTATCTATCGTTAGAACCTTTTTGCATAGCTCCGATACTTCCCATACCACGATATGATTTGTATTGACGTCCTTGATATTGAATAGTCTCTCCCGGAGATTCTTCAGTCCCTGCTAATAAACTTCCCGCCATAATACAGCTAGCACCGACTGCTAATGCTTTTGCTAAATCACCTGAGTATTTGATACCACCATCAGCAATAATAGGCACACCCGCTTTTCTACCTGCCTGTGCACACTCATCGATTGCAGAGATTTGTGGAACACCGACACCTGCCACGATACGTGTAGTACAGATTGAACCAGGTCCAATTCCAACTTTAACAGCATCTGCTCCCGCTTTTGCTAAAGCTTCAACAGCTTCACCTGTAGCAACATTACCTGCAATGATATCAACAGCTAACTCTTTTTTGATTTGTTGTACAGTATCAATAATACCTTTAGAGTGCCCGTGAGCCGAATCTAAAACTAAAACATCTACACCCGCATCTACAAGTGCTTTTGCTCTATCCATTTGACCGACACCTATAGCCGCACCTACGACTAGACGACCAAAATCATCTTTGTTAGAATTTGGATATGCTATACGTTTTTTAATATCTTTGATAGTAATAAGACCTTTTAAAAAACCGCTTTCGTCTATAATAGGTAGTTTTTCGATTTTGTGTTGGTGCATTACATCAGCTGCATCATCTAAACTTATGCCTGAATTAGCAGTAACAAGAGGCATAGGTGTCATAACTTCCGATACCATTTTACGCATATCTTTCTCAAATCTCATATCACGGTTTGTAAGGATTCCAAGAAGTTTGTTGTGACCGTCAACAACAGGTACTCCTGAGATTTTATATTCAGCCATTAATGCATCTGCATCGGCAAGTGTAGCATCAGGATTTACATAAATAGGGTCTATAATGATTCCACTCTCAGATTTTTTAACTTTTTTAACTTGTTTACATTGAGATTCGATATCCATATTTTTATGGATAATCCCGATTCCGCCAAGTCTTGCCATAGCAATAGCGGCACGGTATTCCGTAACAGTATCCATAGCGGCAGATACCATTGGAATTTTTAGAGTTATATTTTTAGTAAGTTTTGTTTCAAGATTTACCTCTTTTGGTAAAACCTCTGAATACTTAGGAACTAAAAGTACGTCTTCAAATGTTAATGCTTTTTTGCGAATATTCATGTGGGAATCCTTTTTTGCTGATGTTTATGTAAATGTAATTATACCCGTTTTGTTGTTAAAAAGTTCTAAAAGATAAAAGCTAAGTAGTTGTGTTGACAATAGTTGTTTTAACAAGTATAATGCCGTTAATTTTTTAAAAGGCAGTGTTATGAAGTTTGACATGGATGAATCTTTTGGCTATTTGATTAACAGGTTGGCAATAACAAGTAAGAACAGCTTTAATAAACAGATAAAACGCTACGGTGTATCTCCTGAACAGTGGATTATACTATATAGGGTAGTTGAAAAAGACGGTATAGCCCAAAAAGAACTCTCAGACTCAACTTTTAAAGATCAGGGTAATTTAACAAGAATGATTGATAAACTTGTCGAAAAAGGATATCTTTTAAGAGATAGTGACGATAATGACAGACGTTCGGTAAAACTTTTTGCCACACAAAGTTCTAAACAGTTGGTGGAGAAGATAGCCCCTTTATCACAAATTCAAAATGAAAAATTATCAGAGAGCTTTACAGAGGATGAAAAAATAAAATTTATTGAGCTTCTAAACAAAGCATATACAAATATTAAATAGGAAATAAATTGATAAATTTGTTTGATAGAAATAAAAACTTTAATATTCTGCTTGCAGGCATATTAAGTATAGTAGTAGGAGTGGGCGTAGCAAGATTTGCTTTTACTACATTACTTCCTGCAATGTTGGAAGATTTTTTAAGTGTCACAAATGCAGGACTGTTCGCATCTTTTAATTATGCAGGATACCTTAGCGGTGCAGTGTTTAGTATATTTATGAAAGACATAAATGTAAAAGTGAGATTTTTTAGAATAGGGATGATACTTAGCATACTTACCACACTTGTACTTGCAACTACTACAAACGAGACTCTTTGGTTTGTATCGCGTGTAATTGCAGGTTTTGGCTCGGCCATGGTTTTGATAGTCGGCGGTGCGATAGTAATGTTAAAGATAAACTATGAAGACAAAACAAAAGCTATGGGGATGCACTTTACGGGGATAGGTGTAGCCATAACCGTTACTGAACTGACAAGTCAGTATGTTCTTAAAAGCTCGACTTGGAGCGATGCATGGATGGTACTTACAATACTTGCGTTTGTAATCTCTTTTTATGTTATATATATACTATCGTTTGATAAAGAGTTAAAAAAAGAAGCGCCTAAACACAAGGTGTCCAAATCTATGTTCACTCCTTATGTGATACTTCTTATCCTTGCTTATTTTACAGCAGGTGTGGGGTTTGTTGTTCAGGCTACTTTTTTCCCTGATATTATAAACTCACTCGAAGGACTTGAAGGCTCAGGAAGTCTTGGTTGGCTTATAGTAGGTGTTGCAGGAATTCCATCAGCTATATTTTGGATGAGAATGGCGCATAAATATGGAAGTGTAGATATTATCATAATTACATTTGTGCTTCAAATTATAGGGATACTTATACCGACGTTTACGAATAATATATACTTAAACCTATTAAGCGGTGCATTGTACGGAAGTACGTTTATAGCCCATGTCGCTCTTTTTATGCATTACGGCGGAAAACTAGCAGGTGCGAATCCGGTAATTTTTATGGGTGCTATGACTGCGGCTTACGGTGTGGGACAGGTTGGTGCGCCTTTATACAGTGTAGCTTTGTTTGAGAGATATGGAAACTACAATGCCTCTTTATATGTGACTGCTTTTATAGTGTCACTGGGCATTGTATTTTTGTTAAGTGCCAAAAAAGTAATTAAGACTACTTAGAGAAGTTTACTTCTCTCTCTAAACTAAGTGCACCGTCAAAAAGAGTTTGTTCTTCATAAGCATTAGCAATTAGTTGTAGTCCAACAGGCATACCGTTGTCGCTTTTGCTGATCGGAAGTGAAAGAGCAGGAAGACCTGCAAGGTTTACGCTGATTGAGTATAAATCGCTTAGATACATATCCATAGGATTTGATAACTCGCCGAACTTTGGTGCAATCCCAGGTGCAATAGGCGATAAAATCAAATCAACGTCTTTAAAGATATTTTCATATTGCTCTTTAATCATATGTCTTGTTTTTTGAGCTTTTACATAATATGCTTCATAGTAACCGCTACTTAAAACAAAGTTTCCAAGCATGATACGGCGTTTAACTTCATCACCGAAACCTTGGCTTCTTGTATTTACAAAAGTCTCTTCTAGGTTCTTACCCTCTACACGGTTACCGTAACGGATTCCGTCATAACGTGCTAAGTTGGTTGCAGCTTCTGCAGTTGCAGTGATATAGTAAGCAGAGATGTCAAACTTGGCATCCATAAGCTCATAGTTTACTATCTCATGACCTGCATTTTCAAGTGAAGCTATAGCTTTCTCATATGCATTTTTAACATCGGTACTTGCATTTTCAACATGCTTAGGAAGTACTGCGATTCTTAGTTTTCTATCTGCATCTAGTTTGTCTGAGACTTTATCATCTTTTGGTGCTGAAGTTGAGTCTTTTACGTCATGTCCGCTGATTATGTCATAAAGTATAGCCGCATCTTCTACGTTTTGTGTCATCGGACCGATTTGGTCAAGGCTAGACGCATATGCACCTAAACCGTAACGGCTAACACGTCCGTATGTAGGTTTCATTCCTACGATTCCACAAAATGAAGCAGGTTGGCGGATAGAACCACCGGTGTCGCTTCCAAGTGCTGCTACGGCTAAACCTGCAGCTACCGCAGCTGCACTTCCACCGCTACTTCCTCCCGGAACATATTCTGGATTATGAGGATTTTGTGTTTTTCCGTAGAAACTTGATTCGGTAGTTGAACCCATAGCAAACTCATCCATGTTTGTGCGACCAAACGGGCTAAGTCCGGCTTTTAGCATCTTCTCTATTACTGTAGCGTTATAAGGTGCGATGTATCCTTGAAGAATGTTTGAACCGGAAGTTACAGACCAGTTTTTAACTTGAATGTTGTCTTTTATGGCAACAGGCACGCCGTCACCTACGTTATCAACACTGATATACGCATTTAATTCTGGATTTGCTTCTATTTTTGCTTTTAAATCGTCTTTAAATTTTACTAATTCTTCTTTATTTAATTTTAGAGCTTCTTTTAGAGTAATCACAAATTTTCCTAACATTTTTAAAATTATTTTTTGTATTATAGCCAAATATGTACATATTTTCTTTAAGCTGTTTTATTGTCTTGTATATGATAAAATCTCCTAACGAGGTGTAAAATGTTTTATACTAAAAGTGTTGAAGATACTTTATTGAGTCTTGAATGTACAAAAGAAGGACTAAGTTCAAAAGAAGCAAAAGAGAGAATTATACATTATGGAGAAAACTCCATACCAGAAGGAAAGAAGAGTAGTCTTTTTGGTATTTTTTTAGAACAGTTTAAAAGCCCCATAATATATGTACTTCTTTTTGCGGCAATCATCTCTTTTATCATAAAAGAGTTTGGAGATGCAGGCTTTATTTTGGCAGTATTATTCATAAACGCTTTTATAGGTACATATCAAGAATATAATGCAAATTTAAGAGCGGATGCATTAAAAAAAGTTTTAAAAACATACGTAACTGCTTTAAGAGACAATAAAAAAATTCAACTTCTTAATGAAGAGATTACCGTCGGCGATATCATTTTTTTCGAATCTGGTATAAAAGTACCTGCCGATGTTAGACTGATAGAGACAAATGAACTTGAAGTAAACGAGTCTCTTTTAACGGGTGAATCTATAGATGTATATAAAGACTCCAAATATATATCTGAAGATATAGATGAGCCAATAGGTGACAGAAAAAATATGCTTTATGCAGGTTCAATGGTTACAAAGGGAAGGGGAATCGGAGTTGTAACTGCCGTATCGTACCAAAGTGAAATAGGTAAGATAGCACTTCTTCTATCAAAATCAAAAGTATCAAAAGCCCCTTTGGTCATGAGAATGGAAAAGTTCTCTTTTAATATTGCCAAGATAATAGCTATGTTTGTCCTTTTGATTATAGCAGTCGGTGTTTATCAACAATCGCCTTTAAAAGATATATTTTTCTTTACCGTTGCAATGGCAGTATCCACTATCCCTGAAGGGTTACCTGTAGCCATAACCGTAGCACTTAGTGTTGCGAGTGCAGCTATGAGTAAAAGAAATGTAATTGTTAGAAAACTCTCGGCTATTGAGGGGCTTGGTTCTTGTACACTTATAGCAAGTGATAAAACAGGAACTATGACACAAAACAAACTGAGTGTCGAACACTTTATTACACCTGATAAAATCTACAGTGCGAAAGAAAACATAGATAAGAACATACTTCTTGGTGCAGTTTTGTGTAATGAAGCAGTGTTTAACAAAGATGAAAATGATTTTTATTTTATAGGCGATCAGGTTGATGTAGCCTTGGCTAAATATGCACTTGATATAGATGCTGACCTATTTAAGTTAAAAAATAGTCTTAATCCACTTGCATCTATAGCATATGAACCGCAAAACGGATACTCGGCAATATCTTATGAGATAGACTCTAAAAAAGTGGACTTTATAAAAGGCTCACCCGAAAACTAATCTTACAAAAATGTCAGCTTGATAAAGATAGTTTTGAGACACTTTTAAATCAAGTCGATACTTGGGCACTGGAGGGTTTTAGAAATAGCTTTTGCATATAAGACAAATGAAAAAGAGGGTATTGCAAAGGATGGTTATAACTATCTTGGATTTGCAGCTATTATGGATCCGCTTAGAGAAGGTGTAAAAGAAGCAGTCTCAAAAGCAAATACTGCAGGTATAGAGGTTGTTATGGTTACGGGAGATCATCCAAATACGGCCTTTTATATCTCAAAAGGTTTGGGTATCGTCATTAGTAAAGATGAGGTTATGGATGGTTTGTCGGTAAGCCATTGGCAAGAAAGGGGTGCGGATAAAGAAGAGATAGCTAATAAAAGAGTTTTTGCCCGTGTATCGCCACAGCAAAAACAGCTTATAGTAGAAAAGTTTCAAGCTTTAGGACATTTTGTAGCGGTAACGGGTGACGGTGTAAACGATGCCCCTGCTTTAAAATCTGCAAATATCGGTATATCTATGGGTAAAAGCGGAACCGACGTAGCTAGGGAATCTAGCGATATGATACTGACAGACGATGCATTCAGCTCCATAGTAAACGGTATAGAAGAGGGACGTGTAGCATATGACAACATACGTAAAGTTATACACCTTTTAATATCAACCGGATTTGCAGAGATAGTGCTTATAATGCTTTCTATGCTGTTTTTTACACCTATACCGCTTTTACCTGTGCAGCTATTGTGGTTAAACTTAGTTACAAACGGAATCCAAGATGTAGCACTTGGGTTTGAAAGAGCAGAACCGGGTGTATTAGAACGAAAAGCAAGAGATCCAAAAGAACCTATATTTAACGCTGTAATGATAAGCAGGGTCGTAGTCGGTGGATTATATATGGGTATATCTGCATTTGCAGTGTTTTATACTCTTTTGAGTTATGGTTATACGGAAGATATGGCAAGAAATATAACTTTGTTTTTAATGGTATTGTTTGAGAATGTGCACGTATTTAATTCAAGAACCGAAAAACACTCAATATTTAAGATTAATCATAGGAAAAATAAGTTTTTATGGATGTCGGTTATCGTTGCACAGGGTCTGCATCTAATCTCTATGTACACACCTTTTATGCAAAATATTTTAGATATTAAACCTATAGATGCAGAGATTTGGCTAATACTTTTAGTAATTGCACTTGCTTTAATCGCAGTTATGGAGTTTGAAAAAATATTACGCAAAAAATACTTAAAATAGATTTTCTTTTATAGTATTTTTTGAACAATAATTATATAAAGTGCAGAAGATTCTTTTTTGCCTTTTAACATCCTGATGTAAACTTTTAAGATAACATTCTTACCGTTTATACCGTGTTCTATATTGTAAGTTAATTCTTTTTGTGATGGTATATACTCTTTAATCTTACTAAAACCTATATGTTTTTTAAAAAACGGAATTTGGTCAAACATAATCTTAGTCGTTTCATTTTTAATATGAAACATCTTAAGGAAGTTTTTATTCATTGTAGTAAAAATACCTTTTGCATTCATATATGCAACGGCAAAAGGGAAGTAATCAAAACCGACTTTTAAACTTTTTACCTCTTTTGTTATCTGCTTATTGTTTTGTTGAAACAATTGGCTTATATCACTTCCTATTGCCACTAAAAAATTTTGATTTAGTTTTTTAATTTTTGAGACTTGCCATTTGATTTTGTAAATATTATCCTCAACATCTTTTAATGAAGTTACAAACTGCTGATTTTTAGAATCGCTTGAAAGCAATTCCGATAAGTATTTGTTCAAAGTCTCTATTTCCGCAGGTATAAAGTTTTCAAAAAAGTCTATGTTATGAACTTCTTCTTTAGTCATTCCGACCATTTTTAAAAAATGTTCGTTTGTATCTATAACTTTTCCCTGATCGCTTAAAACAACTATTATTGCACAGCTGGATATGCCCATTTCATGAAAACTTAGAGTTTCAAAAAGAGATTCTACATCGGTCTCTATAAAACTCATAAGAATACTATTTGCATTTTGAAGATAATTTATATTATAAAATTTTTGAAAAATTTCTATATTTTGCGTGGACAAACCGTGTGGATGTGCTTTTTCTTTATAAGAGTTTAGTAAGTGGATAAGCTCGTTTGTTAATACTAAATCTTCAGAATCAGTATTTTTTAAAAGCTCTTTCATTTTCTCATTTGCAAAGCTTATATCGTAAGACTCCTCTTTATCTTCTACTAAAAGAACAGGATTCCCCAAATCATAGACAAAGTTGTATATAAGATCCTTTTCTTGCATATTTTTCCCCTAAAAAATATTTTATATAAAACATTATATCACTTCAAACTCACTTACAACCTTATTCATCTCATAAAGTGAGTCCGGATTAAGTGAAATAGAGTCTATTTTATTCTCAACTAAAAATCTGGTTATTTCAGGATAATCAGAAGGAGCTTGACCGCAGATGCCTATATATTTGTTTTTGTCCTTGCAAACTTTTATAACCATTTTTAGCATCTCTTTTATGGCATCGTTTCTCTCATCAAAAATATGGGCTATTTTTGCACTGTCCCTATCTACTCCCAAAGTGAGTTGGGTTAAGTCGTTTGAACCTATGGAAAAACCATCAAACACTTCTAAAAACTGTTCTGCAAGAATCACGTTTGCGGGAATCTCACACATAGCATATATTTCAAGTGAGTTTTTACCTTGCATCAGACCTTGTTCATTCATAATTTTAATGACGTTTTTGCCCTCTTGCACTGTTCTTACAAATGGAAGCATTATTTTTACGTTTACAAGCCCCATATCATCACGTACATATTTTAGTGCTTGACACTCCCACTCAAAGGCTTCTTTATAACTCTCATCATAGTATCTGCTTGCTCCGCGGAAACCTATCATCGGGTTTTCCTCATATGCTTCATACTCAAATCCGCCGGGCATATTTTTATACTCGTTACTTTTAAAATCACTTGTTCTGACGATAACGCTCTTAGGGTAAAAAGCGGCAGCTATCATCCCTATGCCTTCAGAGAGTTTTTTTATAAAGAACTCCTTTGCATCCGTATATGGAGTCATAAAAAGTCGGATTGAATCCTCGTCTTTTACTTTTTTACCTTTATACATATCAACCAAAGCCATCGGATGCGTGTTGATGGAGTTGTTCATTATAAATTCCATTCTGGCAAGTCCCACTCCGTCATTTGGAATTTGTGAGAGTTTAAAAGCTTGAGATGGGTCTGCTACATTCATATAAAGCTTTGTTTTTGTTGTCTTTAACTCATCTAGGTTTATATCTTTTACCGAGTAGTCCAAAATCCCTTCATATATTAACCCATCTTCACCATCTGCACAACTAACCGTAACTTCTTGATTGTTCTTTAAAACATCTGTAGCATCGGTGCATCCGACAACGGCACTTACCCCAATCTCACGTGCAACTATAGCTGCATGGCAAGTACGACTTCCTTTGTCCGTCACGACTGCCGAAGCTTTTTTCATTAACGGTTCCCAGTCGGGATTTGTAGTAGATGCAACTAAGACTTCGCCTGCTTGAAACTCTGAAAACTCGGATATATCATTTATTATATGAACTCTCCCGCTTCCTATACGCTCACCTGCCGCTATCCCTTTTGTCAGTACTTTGGCATCTTTACTTTTTAGTTCATACTTTTTAAAGTTTGAATCTTTTTGCTTTTTACTTTGAACGGTCTCGGGTCTAGCCTGAACTATATAAAGTTTTAAATCATTTGCATCTTTAGCCCATTCTATATCCATAGGTTTTTTGTAATGGTTTTCTATGATAAGTGCTTGTTTTGCCAAAGATATCAGATCTTCATCATTTATGGAAAAGCTGTTTTGCTCATCTTGGCTTGTCGGGATATTTAGAGTGTTTTTTCCATCATCCGTGTAAATAAGCTTTTCTTTTTTACTACCTAGTGAGCGTTTTAAAATAGTGTTTATACCTTTTTTTAGAGTAGGTTTATATACTAAAAACTCATCCGCATTTACACGTCCGCTAACTATGTTTTCACCAAGTCCCCATATGGAATTTATAAGGACTAAATCTTTAGAACCGCTTTGCGTATCAATGGAAAACATAACTCCGCTTGATGATGAATCACTTCTGACCATTTTTTGCACACCTACGGAGAGTGCTACTTTAAAATGATCATATCCGCGGGAATCTCTGTAGCTAATTGCGCGATCGTTAAACAGGGATGCAAAGCATAGATGCACAGATTCAAGAAGTTTAGCAGGGCTGTTTATGTTTAAAAAAGTCTCCTGCTGTCCTGCAAAAGAAGCATCGGGTAAGTCTTCAGCAGTTCCTGATGAGCGAACGGCTACGTCAATTGAATTCGAGTCATATTCTTTTGAGAGTTTTTTATATGCATCTGAAATCTCGTTTTGCAACTCTTTTGGCAGTTGTGTGTTTAGTATAAGTTCTCTTACTTTTTTTGCTTTTTTTTGCAGCTCTGAAGTATTTGTAGCATCCAGATCTTTTAGCGTGTCGTGTATTTTCTTTTTTAGATTATCTTGTTGCAAAAGCAACCAGTAGGCATCACTTGTTGTTGCAAAACCGTTTGGGATGTTAATTTCATCTTTTGAGAGTTGGTTATACATCTCACCTAGAGATGCATTTTTACCGCCTACTTTTGGAATATCATTTATTGAAAGATCTTCAAAAAAACATATATATTTCATAAGATATCCTTTAATTATAGATTTGTATTTTTTAGTTCAAAGAATCCCAAACATCGTGTTTATTAAAATACCAAAGTGCAAATGGAATTTCAAACGTAAAAAAACTAAGTACGCTAAACCAAAACCAATCAAGCGTAAAAAACAAGGCATCAAACTCTATGTATGAGCCGTAAAATAAAAAAGCGGATATGCTAAGGGCTACTACAAAAGAGATAAAATCGTATTTTGCCAACTCTATGGCATTTGCTCCGGCTATACGCGGAAAAAACCAAAAGTATGAGAACGATAATATTGAGATATTTAGAAGTATAATTATCAGTTCAGGGTTATGCATTATCTATTATCCTTTTTAATTCTTCTCCGTCTATAACCTCTTTTTTTATAAGTTCCTGTGCAACTGCATCTATAGCGCTCCATAGTCGCTTTACTTCATTTTGGGTATGCTTTTGTGCTTTGTCCAACCAGGATAAGATTCTTTGTTCTATTTTGTCTTCAAAAAGCATTTTACCTGTACCCATATCCAAGCCGCTTATATTTATATATCCAAGTTCCTCATCCATACCAAAAATTGCAATGGCGGCATATATCTGCATTGTCGCAGCTTCAAGGTCACTCATAGCACCTGTCTCCATACCGTCCTCACCGAACTTTTGCATCTTTGCAACTCTTCCTGCAAGTAACACGCATACATCGTTAAAAAGTTCCTCTTTGGAAGTAGCATCTATATACTCTTCATTATGATATGAAACAAAACCAAGACTCTCGCTTCTTGGAGCTACCGTTACTTGTTCAATCTTGATACTCGGTAAAAGTACATAAGATAAAACTGCATGACCCGCTTCATGGTAAGCAGTTTTTGCCATCGATTTTTCTATGTCGCGTATCTGTTTGTTCTCTAGTTTTGTGCCGTATTTTATAATGTTTATTTGCTCAAGCAAAATGTCCTCGCTTAACTCCTTTAAACCTTTACGAGCAGCATATAAAGAGGCTTCTTGACCTATTCGTTTGAGTTCATCGCCGCCCATACCTGAGATATAACGCACGACTTTTTCAACATCTATATTTTTGTTATGCGGTTTTTTCAAAATTTCTTCTATAAAAAAGCGTCTTGCATCCATGTCTAGTTTTGGAACTTCTATATGTATGTCTATTCTATTTGCTTGCAACAGATCACTCGGCAAGTCATTTGTACTTAGAGTAAGAATAGTAAAGATGGGTGACTCAAAACTCTGGTTTAGTTTGTCAAGCTCCTCTATAATAGGTTCAATGTTCATAGATGAGAGCATACCACCGACAATACCTTGTATATCTATATCTTCAAATATTATAACGGCTGGGGCTTGCTTATATGCTTTTGCATAGACCTCTTTAATCTTGTTTGTATCAAAAAGGTTTGATCCGCTAATAGTAATATAGGGCATATTTGCCTCATGTGCAAAAGCACGGGAGAGAAGTTTTTTACCCATACCTATGGGTCCGTAAAGAAACATCCCTTTGGGAATATTTAGCCCGAAATGTTCTAGTTTCTGCGGGTCTTTAAAAAGTTTTACTATTTCGCTTAGTTCATCTTTTACTTTTTTGTGTCCTGCAATATCTTTAAAGGAGATATCTGAGATATGAAAATCTTCATGAGACTTAAGCTCTATCGTGTTTTGTATATAGGTTGCATCTTCTATACAACAAGTTAGTTCAGAATCCAAAACGTCTATTTTCCATGTCAAATCTACTATTTTATGTTTTTGTGTAGTATTTCTTACAAAAAGTTCTTTATTTTCCAAGATTTTTTGTAAAAATAGTTTTGCTTCTTTAGATACTTTGTAGTTTATTTGGGAAGTATCGTCTTTTAGTTTTAGGGCATCGTAGATGCTGTTAAACATTAGTTTTGGTATCTTTTGCTTTATGTGCCTGGCATTTAGATATGGTGTAAGAGAGAGTGTTAAGAGTGATACAAACGAATCATAATCATCATAACAGATAGATATTTTACTTGTCTTTATAAAGTCTTGTGTCATCTCGTGTAAAGCCCTTGCGGCAATTTTTATAAGTGCGTTTAAACTGAGTTGATTAAAAGTGATAATAGTGTGTTCATTTAACAAAGAGAGTAGTTTTTTATCAAACGCCATCTCTACACCGTCTCCTATTACGACTTGTTCGGTAGTAAGTTTTTCTACTAAAAAAGTGTGTGCTTGGAGAGGATTGCTTTTTAAAAGTTTTTGTATATCTTTTCTTTTTATCAAAGATGAAAGGATAGTAGTTGTAAATACCACTATAACGTTTGAAAAATTTACTTCATTTTTTTCATAGTCGCTAAATAGCGTATAGAGTATTAGCTGGATTTGCAAGTCTGCTTTTTCCAAATCTTCAAAAACCAGTATAGATTTTGGATGTGTATTTACAAACTCTAAAATCTCTTTTTCAAAATTATCGCTGCTTATATTTTCGGATGAACTACCAAAACCGCCGTAACTTTCCATATAAAAAGTTTTTATATTATCAAGTGTATCGTTATGTCTTTGAAGTAGCTCACACAAGTAGTGTTTACCTGTGTTTGCAGCACCTATAAATGTAAAAACGGCACGAACGTTACTTTTTGCTTTTAAAATATCACTTTGTAAAAGTGTTTTTGTTACATTCTCAACAGCTAAATCCTGCTCAAAAAGCTTTTCTTTTATAGCTGTTTCAAGTTTTTTATATTCATCGCTGCTTTTCATTGGCTACTCTAATATATTTATTTTATTTCTTGAAGTGCCTTTATTACATCGTCTAAATTTTCTAAAGGGATATGTACTTTCCATTCAGGCTCATTTGCTTTACCCGATAAAGAAACACCTATACTAGCTACCGTATTGCTTCCCGGACCGTAAGGTTCTTCGATTTTCGTTACAGAGATTACACCTCTGTTTGTTCCTTTTAAATCAATAGTTTTAGACATCTTGTATCCTTTAAAATAGTTTACTATAAGTCTATCTTTTTATAGATGAAATTTCAATAGCTTATATTAAAGCATCGATATCTTCAAAATTTAAATTTTCTAATTTACAATAATCCCAATAATTTTAAACTTGCTTTTCCAAGCATAACTCGTTTGTTTGCATCCAAAGGTTTGTTAATATCGATATTTAAGGCAAAAGTGTAGGTATGTCCATCTTTTTTTATCCATCCTACCCACCAACCTACGCCTTTATCAGGTGCATTTTGCCAACCTGTTTTTCCATATAGTTCTAAATTTTTTCTTTTTTCGATTAAAACGATTTCTTTTACACTTTTTTGAATTTGTTTTGATAGAGGTAGCGTGTTTTGTGTAAGTTTTGCAAGAAACTTGCTTTGTTCCAATGCCGTAATTTTTAAAGGTCCATCAAGCCAAAACCTATCGACTACATTTCCGACCTCTTGATTGCCGTAATCTAGCTTTTTGAGCCACAATCGCATATCTTTTAAGCCGATACGTCTAGCTAGTTCCTGATAAATAGGTACATTGGATAATTTAATGGCTTCCCTTAATCCCATGTCATGTCCCCAAGCGGCAATGAAAGGTTTAGTTTCTCCTTTATATGGAAGAATTTCATCTACATTTTTTACAGTACCTTCTGCTAGCCCTATGAGTGAATTTGCAATTTTAAATGTAGATGCAGGGATATATCTTGTTTTGGCTCTGCTTTCATTATATCCGATAAATTTATTATTACTTACGTCGTAGAGTACAAAAGTGCCATTTATTTGTGCGTCATTAAATAACTTTGCTATTTCAGGTTTTTCTTCCCACCCAAAAGTGTATGTTTGAAAAAATACTAAAATAGCAATAATTCTAAAAGATATGATTTTTAAATTCATTTTTCCTCTGTTTGATTGAATATAATATCATATCATTTTATCGGTACATAAATCTCTGTTTGTAAATCTTGAACTTCAACTTCTCTGGGGTCAAGGTCAAGATACTTTTGAAATTGTGGTTCATCTCTTAGTTCCACACCGCTATCTACTATCCAATCTCCTATATTCTTATATGTTTTATCTAGTTGTTCATATGAACCATTATGCATAAATACGGCATATTTGCCACCGCTTAGTTGTTTTGCTTGTATTTTTCCGTTTGGTTTTATGGACTTGTCGTTTATCTCTAAACATGCGTCATATCTGATTTTATCGCTTTCAACGATAGCAGGATTATCATGAGCGATGCCGTATCTGAATTTAACTTTTCCTGATAAATCGTTTGCATATGCAAAATCAACTATTACATTCCATGCTTCATCTGCAGAAGTTCTATAGTCTCCTGTTTTTCTTGCATAAAGTACGTCTATAGGGTCTATATTTAGAATTTTAGGTTTTAACATCTTATCTCCTTTTCTCTTTTTTGCATTTTTTGAAAACTCTTTTGGAGTTATCCCAAAATGATTTTTAAAAGCTTTTGAAAAAGAGGCATTTGTTTCATATCCGCTTATTTGTGCGATTTGCGTAATATTTAGATTTGTCTTAAACTTCAAAGTTGTGCTTGATAGCCTTACTCTTCTGATATACTCACTCAAATTCTCACCTACGATTGATTTGAAAATTCTATGAAAATGGTATTTTGAAAAACCTGCAACTTTTGATAATTCCTCAAGAGTTAAATCTTCACTGTAATTTTGTTCAATATAAAAAATGACTTTGTATATACTTTGAAGATAATCATCTTTTGTTGTCTTTTTCATACTGCCTCTTAATTAAAAACTTTGTAGGAGAATTATAGAAAATTAAAAAAGTAAAAACTACTCCAAAATTGCTATTTTATTTTTTCCATTTTGGTTCAAAAGGAACTCTTTCACCGTCATTTGTAGTATATTCTTCAAGTGAATTTTCTTTAGATTGAATCACAATATATACCATTGTCTCTTCAGAATCATTTCTTATTCCTCTCACTCCATTTGGTGCAACTCTTATAACACTACCTTCTTCAATATTAAAATATTTGCCATCAACTTGAAAAAAACCATATCCTTTTAAAATAATATATGTCTCTTCATTTTTATAATGAATATGGAAATATGGCTGTTCTGTTTTAGGAGGAAGTGAATTAAATGAAATTTCCGAACCTGTTGCTTTTGTGGCTTCTTTTAAAAAAACTTTTCCTTCAATCTCTTGTTTGTTAACAGGATGAATTAAAGAATATTCCATTAACTTATCTAAATTACCTAAATTTATTGCAGTGTAATTTATATCTTCTGATAATTTTTTAATTTGTTTCATTTATTAGCTCCTTTTTATTTCAGGATTTTGTTATAAGTTACTGGCTTAAAATGTTCTACTGTAGGAAAAGGATTATAAAAATGGTGAAGTAATGTCTTCCACTCTTGATATTCTTCTGAACCTCTAAAACCTTCCGTATGATCTTCCAACAACTCCCAGTTTACAAGTAAAATATATCTATTTGGTGTTTCGATACACTTTTGCAATTGATGTGACACATAACCTTTAATTTTTGAAATAATGGACTGTGCTTTTTCAAATGCAATTTCAAAATCATTTTCCTGACCAACCTTTACATCTAAAATCGCTACTTCTAATATCATTTTATTTCCTTTGACTTATAACGTTTAAAATGAGCCGATAAATTGCCCGTAGGGTAATTTATTGGCTCCACTGATTTGTTGGCATCTCAGTTATTGAAGCTCGAAGCCAATAGTGGTTCTACAACCTCAAACCCTTTTGTCTTTTTGAATTTCATGTTGTATACAAAGTTTTCAAATGAATCTGATGGATCAATCAAATCCATATTCAGGGACTCAATAGTTTGTCTTGATACTGCGATAGATAGGATACATTGTTCTTCCATATGACCCGTTTTTGAATTAAGCATATTATCGATAGCATGAACTAAAACAAGTTCATCAGGTAAAATTGCTAATAGTTCGTTTCCGACTCTTAACATACAACTGCAAACATAATCTTGATACATTTCATAAAATTCACCTTTTGGCATTTTTTTAACTGATAGCTTTCCACTTTGGAGTAATGCTTTTTTTTCCATTGGAATTACATCTTGCCCATGTAAGTTTAATGTAGCTTCCAGAATATGACTTTCGCTGATTTCAAATTTTAATGAACTTCCAAGTTCTTGAATATCACTAAAAGGATTTAGTTCTTTTATGATTTCTAATTTAACTTCCAAGTCTCCAGATAAAAGTTTGTTTGCAAGATGGTGTTCATACTCCCATTCTGAACATTTTTCTTTCCACCCATCCATTTCTTTTTGATATATTTGTTCATCTTTTAGTTTTGCTTGTTCTCGTTGTTGTTCTTCTTTCCCCAGCAACTTGCTAAAAAAACCTACTTTAAATTGTTCTTCATTTTGATATTTTTGAGTAGGCTGAGATGGTTTAGTCGATTGTGCAATAGCATTCCAATCGATTAAATCGGTATGTTTTTTATGAACTGACAAAATTGTTTCAATATAATTCTCGTACTCTTCAACCTCATAGGCTGCTTGCTCCAACGCTTCAAGTTTTTGAAGTTCTTTATTGCGTTTTTGAATTTCTCTTTCTCGTCGTTCTGCTTCTCGCACACTTGCTCGATGCATTGCACCTAATGTGCGAACTGTACCTTTCCATCCCATTTAGATACTCCTTATATGAACTATTTATTCAACGAACATTATATATAGATTAACTTGAAAATAGCTAAATAGAAGAAAACAGAAAAAATTATTTTAAATTATTTATTAGAAAATAGAAGGTGTAATGGAGAAAGAAAAAGCCTAAGGATTTCTAGACTTTTTTCCAAGTTTTACAAGTACGATACCGACAGCCGTTACAGCTAAGATAGCACCGATAGAGATAAATACAAAACTCATCTCTACAGGCTGTGTGAAATCAGGCATTAGGCTAAAACCTCGCTACATCTAGCACACGTTGCGTCTTCAGCTTCAGAGTTAAATTTCCAACAACGTGGACATTTGTGAGCTTCAGCTTTGTAGATGATAAACTCATCATCATCAACTTTAAAGCTTTCAAGTTCAGTCTGACCTTTTTCATTACTTACGCCTGAAACCACGAACCAGTCTTCAGCTTCAACACTCTCAAGTGCTAAAACTTTATCCGAGTTAGTGTATATTACAAGCTCTAAAGCAGATTTTATAGTTTTGTCTTTTTTAAGTGCATCTATCGCAGAACCAAAACCAAAACGAGCTTTTTTCATATACTCGCCATCAAAACTGCTTTCAACTTTTACCATCGGCTCATAAATAAAGTCAAAGATATCCTCAGCATCACCTTTAATGATAGCAGGAGCATTCTCAACTATCTCATCACAAGTGTAAGTAATGATAGGAGCCATTAGAGTAAGAAGCTGTTTAACTATCATAGCCATAGCACTTTGAGATGCACGTCTGTGAGTATCATTTTCACCGTCACAGTAAAGTCTGTCTTTAGTGATATCCATGTAGATACCGCTTAACTCGTTTGCGATGAAGTTGTTAAGTGTATTCATACCGTTTACATAGTTGTATTTGCTAAACGAAGTATGTACACTCTCAAACACATTACCGGCAACGCTTAGTATCCACTTATCAAGCTCACCCATATCTTCTACAGGTGTAAGCGTTTCAAGGTCGTTGATATTTGCAAGTAAAAATCTAAAAGTATTTCTTAGTTTACGGTAACTCTCGGCAGTCTGTTTTAAGATGCCATCTGAGATTTTTAAATCCCCTTGGTAGTCACTAGATGCTACCCATAGACGTAAAATCTCACTTCCGTATTGTTTTAACACTTTTTCAGGTGCTATAACATTACCTTTAGATTTACTCATCTTTTCACCTTTTTCATCAACAGTGAAACCGTGAGTTACAACAGCTTTGTACGGTGCTACATGCTCTATCGCAGCACTTAAGAACATAGAAGACTGGAACCAACCGCGGTGTTGGTCACTTCCTTCTACATAAAGGTCTGCTTGAAACTTACCTGCATCGTAGTTGCGAGACTTGATTACAGAGTACCAAGTTGAACCAGAATCAAACCATACGTCTAAAATATCGCTTACTTTTTCAACTTCATCAGCACTGTAACCGCTTCCGGGATATAGTAATTGTTCAGTCGGCATTGAGTACCATGCATCACTTCCGTGCATCTCAAATACCATAGCCGTAAAGTTTAGAACTTTCTCATCTAAAATAACTTCGCCTGTAGCTTTTACTCTAAAGAATGCTATTGGCACACCCCAATCACGCTGACGAGATATACACCAATCAGGTCTGTTCTCAACCATAGAGTTAAGTCTGTTTCTTCCGGTTTCAGGGAAAAATGACGTTTTTTCAACTTCACTTAAAGCTATATCGCGAAGAGTTTTGTCTTGTCCTTCAGGTTTGCCGTCAACCGAGATAAACCACTGCTTAGTAGCACGGAAAATCAATGGAGTATGACTTCTCCAACAGTGTGGATACGAGTGAGTAAATTTAGAGTCATATAAAAGTGCATCACCTAAAAGTTCTAAAATTCTATCGTTACATTTGAAAATCAGTTTACCCACAAACTCTTCAGGGTTTGGTAAAAGTCCATCACGAACTATAGTTTCATCATAGCATCCGGTCTCATCAACTGGCATTACAACTTCTAAATCATACTTAAGACCGACACGGTAATCATC
This sequence comes from Sulfurimonas lithotrophica, assembly GCF_009258225.1. NCBI lineage: Bacteria > Pseudomonadati > Campylobacterota > Epsilonproteobacteria > Campylobacterales > Sulfurimonadaceae > Sulfurimonas > Sulfurimonas lithotrophica. Next base: position 1,544,209 of record NZ_CP043617.1, on the reverse strand, counting down.
CTCACCGTGACCAGGTGCAGTGTGAACACCACCCGTACCGCTGTCCATCATTACATGATCGCCTAAAACAACTTTAGATGTACGTCCGTTTAACGGATTTGTAGCTACTTGGTTCTCAAGTGCTGATTGTTCCACTTCCTGAGCTATCTCACCTTTAACTACGCCTAACTCTAATAGTGACTCGTAAAGTGCCTGTGCTACGATATAACCATCAGTAGTTAAAACGTATTTTTCTTCAGGGTGTAAAGATATACCGGTATTTGCAGGAAGTGTCCAAGGAGTCGTAGTCCATATAACAAGTGCGGCTTTACCAACTAGACCTGCTTTAGCTTTGGCTTCATCACTTAACTCAAATGCTACATAGATAGAGTGTGACTCTTTGTCTTCATATTCAACTTCTGCTTCAGCTAAAGCTGTACGCTCAGCCCATGACCAATATACAGGTTTGCTACGCTCAACTAAAAGACCTTTTTTAGCTACGTTACAAAGTGTACGGTAGATGTTTGCTTCGAACTTATAGTCCATTGTTACATATGGGTTTTCCCAGTCGGCAATAATCCCCAGTTTTTTAAACTCATCTTTTTGAATATCTACAAATTTTGCTGCGTGTTCGCGACAAAGTTCACGAACTTTTGAAACTTCCAGTTGTTCTTTTTTAGCTTTACCGCCAAGTTTTTTCTCAACTTGCTGTTCTATCGGTAAACCGTGACAATCCCAACCCGGAGTAAAACGAACACTTTTACCGTTAAAATAGTTATATTTGACAATGATATCTTTTAGAGTTTTGTTTAGTGCATGACCGATATGTGTATGACCGTTTGCATACGGAGGTCCGTCATGAAATGTAAAGCTGTCCGCATCTTTACGTTTTGCTTTCATTTTTTCGTAAACTTTTTTATCATCCCAAGAAGCATAACGCTTTGGTTCGTTTTCAATCAAGTTTCCACGCATAGCAAAGCTAGTCGTTGGTAATAGTAGTGTTTCTTTGTAGTCCATTTCTGCCTCAAAAATTAAGAGTTTTATATATTAAAATTTTGCGATTATATCTTTTTCTTGATTAAAAAGCTCTTTAAAGTGTTATAATACTCCCAAATGTTGTTAATTGTGGAGTTTGAAAACTATGAAATTACATCTCATATTTGTCGGAAATAAATTTATTTATAACAATTCTTTAAAAGAGTATGTTCAAAGAAGCATATCAAAGAGTTTTGATTTTATAGATAATATAACTTTTTTTAAAGAGAGCGACAATACGCTTTTTTTACATCTGGATGCTTTGTTAAACACAGATTTAAAACTTATAATAGTTACTTCAAAACAAAATTTTTCAACTATCGGTAAAGTAATATGTACAATAACCGAAGATAATCAAGTTCTAAAAGACACAATGTTGATACCATCGGAATCTTACGTATATGAAAAAGGAAGTTACCTTTTAGAGTATAAACAAAGTACAATAAACGTTATTCATGTCGATGAGATGCAAAAATTTCCTAAACTGTTGTTGGAGTCAGATAATTCAAAAGAGGTATTGAATATCTTTGAAGAGGATGAAGAGAGTTTACGGGCTATTTTAAATCCTATGGCTCAAACTTATGATCTGCGTTTAGATATCTTTACTTTGGTCGAGGGATGGATACAGGTAAATATTACAAGTAAAAAATACGGTGAGATATCAAAGTTTATAAAATCTGCAAAACAGCTTTTGCCTTCAAAAATAATCCAAACAGAAGATATGGCTACATATATAATCCAAAAACTTACACATTATAATAAAAAAATAACTTTTGCAGAGAGTTGTACAGGTGGTTTGTTGTCTTATTATTTTACCTCAAAAAACGGCGCTTCAAATATACTTGATGGTGCATTAGTTACATACTCAAATGAGATAAAAGCAAATTGGCTTGCAGTGGAAGAGAGTACATTAGAAGAGTACGGGGCTGTTAGTGCCCCTGTGGTAAAAGAGATGGCTGAGGGTGCTATAAATGTAAGTGAAGCAGACTACGCACTCTCAATAAGCGGAATAGCAGGTGATACTGGCGGAACTGTAGAGAAGCCTGTAGGTACGGTTTTTATAGGTATAAAAAACAATAAAGCATCATTAGAGATGCACTTACAACTAAGCGGTGATAGAAACTATGTACAAAATCAAAGTGTACTGTATGCAGTTAAGTTATTGCTTCTGAGTGATAAAGATATATTTTTTGAAATTTAGCAAAAAAACTCTTGACAATAAAAAATGATTTGTCTATAATTTCGACCTCTAAACAGATAGAGGATATAAACGTCTTGTTAGCTCAGTTGGTAGAGCACGTCACTTTTAATGATGTGGCCTCAGGTTCGAATCCTGAACAGGACACCATTTTATAAATTAGCGGTGGTAGTTCAGTTGGTTAGAATACCTGCCTGTCACGCAGGGGGTCGCGAGTTCGAGTCTCGTCCACCGCGCCATTTTTTGCGTTATACTGCGTCAAAGATTTTCTCACATACTTTAAGTATGCTACGAAAACTTTTTCTTGTCTAACACAAAAACAGTAGATTTTAAAATTTTTTATTTTTGTTTTGTTTGAGGCGGGTTTTTGAGTGAAAGAGGAACATAGTAATTCTATGTGACGATTGAACGAAAAGTTCCAACGAAGAAAAAAACAAAAAGAATTATTTTAGGGCGCTTAGCTCAGTTGGTAGAGCGCTACCCTTACAAGGTAGATGTCACTGGTTCGAGTCCAGTAGTGCCCACCATTTTTAAAAACAAATAGTAAAAGCGGTGGTAGTTCAGTTGGTTAGAATACCTGCCTGTCACGCAGGGGGTCGCGAGTTCGAGTCTCGTCCACCGCGCCATATTTGACAAACCTTTTGTTTGCTAAAAAAAGTGACCCTTTCGTCTAGTGGCCAAGGACACTATCACTTCATGGTAGTAACAGAGGTTCAAATCCTTTAGGGGTCGCCATTACGGTGTTTACAAAAATTAGATGGGCGCTTAGCTCAGTTGGTAGAGCGCTACCCTTACAAGGTAGATGTCACTGGTTCGAGTCCAGTAGTGCCCACCATCTATAAAAATCCTACAAACTACATTTTAAAAAATCAAAACTATTTTTTATAAAAAGCTTTTAGTCCCTCTAGCATCGTACATATCTTTATATTGAAAAGTAATCAGATTTTGCATAATCGCAAAAAGAATCAAAAAGTTTAAAAAGCTACTCCCCCCATAACTAAACATAGGTAATGGAACTCCGACAACAGGGGCATATCCTATAGTCATGGATATATTTACACCCATATATACAAATATCATAAACGATATGGCTATGGTTACCACTTTTATATAATAATCTGAATTAAATATACTAAGACTAAGCAGATGCAATATAAGTAGCACATAAACAAGTATAATACCAAGTGCTCCCAAAAATCCGGTACGTTCAACTAAAAAAGCAAATATAAAATCACTTGTAGCTATGGGCAAAAACTTCATTTGAGTTTGGGTAGCTTCCTCTTTGCTTTTTCCGCTTAATCCGCCTGAACCGATTGCTATTATGGATTGTTGGACGTGGTAGGAAGGTTTTTCACTGATGAAATCTTTTATACGTGTCTTTTGATAATCATGCAGACCGAATTTATATACTAAGGGTGAAAGCAATAATATCCCAGAGACAATAACCGCCCATATTTTCCAGTTCACCCCAATAAAAAACAAAGTACCGTAGCCGATAATAAGAAGTACCAGTGCCGTACCTAAATCAGGCTCTTTTACAATCAAGATAAATGGAAGTAAGATATAAGCACTTAATATAAGAAACTCTTTTATTTGATAGCCATCACGTGGGGGCGGTGTTTTATTGATTAGATATGCAAGCATAAGAATTAGGGCGGGTTTTACAAACTCTGATGGTTGGATAGTAGCATTTATAAAAGGGAGTTCAAGCCATCTTTGAGCACCCATTCCCCTAGTTGTTCCAAAAAACTCTACAGCAAGCAACAATAAGATATTAATCCAATAAATCAGGGGAATAAGCCAACTCATTCTTCTAATAGGCAAAAGAAAAACAATAATAAAAACAATTGCAGCTACACCGACGTATGCAATCTGTTTTTGGGCAAGTGCAGGGACGGCTTCATTTATCAACCAGTTAGAAGTTAGAACCAATGGTATGATAAGAATAATAGAAATGAAATCAAATTGTGCTAAAATATGCTTATCAATTCTCCACAAACTACACTACTCCATATTTTTATATAGAATTGTAACACAAAAGGCGAATAAAAAGGTATATTGATGGATAACACGCAAAGTTATATTTGTAACGATTCTGAACGTTTAGATGTTTTTTTGGCTGAAAAACTAGCACAAAGTCGTTCACAAGTTGCACAACTAATTAAAAAAGAGTGTGTATATGTTAATAATAAAGCAGTATCCAGAGCAGGTATAAAACTCAAAGAAAATCAGATTATAAGAATTGAATTTCCGGAACTAAAAGAGGAAAAACCGTTAGAGATAGACTTTAGTGTAGAGGTCTTATATGAAGATAATGAGCTATTGGTTATAAACAAGCCCAGCGGTTTAACGGTGCATCCCGCACCAAGTGTTAAAGAAGCTACACTTGTTGATTGGCTTAAACATAAAGGCATCAGACTCTCTACTATAAGCGGTGAAGAGCGTCATGGGATAGTGCATCGTTTGGATAAAGGAACAAGCGGTGTAATGGTTGTTGCAAAAAACAATGAAGCCCATCAAGCTTTAAGCGAACAACTTCAAGATAAAAGTATGGGTCGTTTCTATCTTGCTGTAATAGAACCGCCTTTAAAAGATGATATAACGTTTATAGAAGCCCCAATAAAAAGAAGTTCTAACAACCGTTTAAAAATGGCTTGTGAAGCAGGCGGTAAAGATGCTAAAACAGCATTTAAACAACTAATGCTCAGTGATGATGAAAAATATCAGCTTATAGCCTGCAAACTCTTTACGGGCAGGACTCATCAGATACGTGTGCATCTTGAGACAAAGAGCCGTCATATAGTTGGTGATCACTTGTATGGTACGACAAAAAAAGATGATAAATCGGAACGAATTTTGCTCCATGCATACGAGTTACATTTTATACATCCAAAAACAAATAAGATGGTTTCATTTGTAGCTCCGATTGAGCAAAAAATGAAAAAATTTATAGATAAAAAATTTGATACGGAGCAAATAAATGAAGTTATTAAACCTCAGTTCATTATTGACAGTTTTAACAATCCTAATCCTTAGCGGTTGTACGGTTAAACCTAAACCAAAAGAAGAAGCGGTAATAGATTCATCTTTGCCAAAAGTAGTATTAACAAAAACAGCTACCAAATCTAGTATGAAATCTATAGCACTTGAATGGAAGAGAATAAACGATAAAAGAGTTAAAGGCATATATATTTTTAGAGAGTCTTTAGATGAAAACCTTTCTCAACAAGATTCTTATTATGAAACCATTAACAACAGATTTTCAACTCACTTTCTTGATACAAACGTAAAACCTTCTAAAAGATACAACTATTACTTTGTAACGTACAGTGATAAGGCTCAAGGTGAGAGAAGTGAAGTTTATCAAGCTGCAACAAAACCTGTTTTAGAATCTGTTACATGGATATATGCCGCTAACAATATGCCAAGAAGTGCAAAAATAATATGGCGTCCCCATACAAACAAACTTGTTCGTGCATATGAAATTCAAAGAAAAACACTCGATGAGACAAAATGGGAAACTGTAGCTAGAGTAGATGGTCGTTTAAGTGCAGAATATATAGATTTAGATTTAAAAGACAGTTATACATACCAGTATAATGTTCGCGCACTTACCTATAACGGAATTACGTCTAAAGCCAGTGAAATTGTAAAGTCTATAACAAAAGATTTACCTCTGGAGATTACAAATATAAAAGCCAGCAATAATTTGGCGAAAAAAATAATAATATCATGGAATAAATCAAATCAAGAAGATTTTTCACATTATAATCTTTATAGATCAAGTGAAATAGACGGTGGGTACGAGTTAATAGCCAAATTGGTAAATAATCGTTTTGAAGATGTTATTGAAAAAGACGGTGCAAAATATTTTTACAGAGTCGGTGCAGTGGACAAAGATGGGTTAGAATCTATTCATGACAGACATTCCGTTCAAGGTGTAAGCCTTTCAAAACCGCTTCCTCCTGCGGTTGTAGATGCAAGCTTGATAAATAACAAAGTTATTCTTAAATGGAAAAAGAATGACCCAAGAGCAGTAAGTTATACGGTCAGAAAAACTTATAAAAAAGGACTTTTCGATAAAGTTGTAGATGAGTTTAAAGATATAAATAACAATACATTTCAAGATTTAGACATAAGTCCTAAAACAACTTATTATTATCAAGTTATTTCAGTAGATAAAAACTCAATAGAATCAGAACCGAGTATAGAAGTGATAATAGAGACTAAAGATATAAAATAAAGAAGAAAAAAATATATGCCACACCTACACATAGAAAAATTTAATAAATTGGAACTGCCGTATGAAAAAAACGGTGTTTCTTTTAATTTTTTTGCGCAAAATACAAAACACGATGATGAAATGCTTATCTCAACTACCGTTGAAGATGAGGATTTCTTTTTACTTTTAAAAGACGATGAAAATAAAACACTTTTAAAAACTGATAAATTAACACGCCCTGCATCCACTCAAAAAGTACATAATGCACTGCTTACATATGCCAAAGAAGCAAACTTGAAAGTAATTAGTTCAAATGTACATACAAGTGCTAAAAATATACACTTGGAAAAAATTACTGCTTTAAAAAAAATAGAGTATTTTGCAGATAAATTTCCTGATGCAAAAAATGTAGCCATAGAGGTTGGATTTGGTTCGGGAAGGCATCTACTGCATCAAGCTAAAAACAATCCGAATACTTTATATATCGGTATCGAGATACACCGTCCTTCAATTGAGCAGGTATTGAAGCAGATTAATATTCAAGAATTAGACAATTTGCTTGTATTAGACTATGATGCAAGGCTGTTTATGGAACTGATTCCTTCAAATAGAGTAGGGCAGATATTTGTACATTTCCCTGTTCCTTGGGATAAAAAACCTCATAGACGCGTAATATCTACCTCTTTTATAGAAGAAGCTAGACGTGTATTAAAAGTCGGCGGTACATTAGAGCTTCGAACAGACAGTGAAAACTATTATGCATACTCTTACGAGACTTTTATAAATTTTCCTAAAATAGAATTAAATATAAGAAAAAACTCCGATATTGAAGTAAGTTCCAAGTATGAAGACAGATGGAAAAGGATGGAGAAAAACATCTATGACGTAACAATGCTCAACGATTTAGAATCCGAACAGTTTTGTATAGATGGTGATTTTAAGTTTAGCGAGTATAATAATGCAAATAATAAAAAGTTATTAGACTTAGGTGGAGTTACAAAAAGATTTGAGGGCGGTTTTATACATTTTGAAAGAACTTACATATTGGAAAAAGGAATTATGTTAAGGGTATCTATGGGGAGTTATGATAGACCGGAGCATTTATATATTCTTATAAGTGCTAATGAGATAAACTATTATCCATCGATGCCTTTGAAGTCAAGAAGTAATATAAGAGCGCATAAAATTTTAAACGAGGTTTTAAATGGATAAAGTGATTCTTGCTAAAGATGTTTCACTAAGTTATGATTCAAGTCAGACAATTATTAAACAAGCAAACTTTAGCATTGAGTCTGGAAGTTTTGTTTTTGTAACAGGTGCCAGCGGTAGCGGTAAATCAACGCTTCTAAAATCTCTGTACGGTGCGATAAAACCAAAACACGGTTCTTTAATCGTAGGCGGAGTTGAATTAAGCACTGTCTCTAAAAGTAAACTCAATTTTTTAAGACGTCATCTTGGGATAGTTTTTCAAGATTATAAACTTGTAAAAGAGTGGACTATAGAGAAAAATATCACCATGCCTCTACTGATAAACGGTTATGAAAAAGAGGTGACTTTAAATCAAACGGAATCGCTTTTAAAACATGTGCGTCTAAAGCATCAGGCGGGAAAGTACCCGCTTGAACTAAGCGGGGGTGAGCAACAGCGTGTAGCGATGGCAAGAGCTTTGTCCCATAACCCGATACTGATACTTGCCGATGAGCCAACAGGTAACCTTGACGAATATTCATCTCAACTTATTTGGAATCTTTTAGAGGGTGCAAATACTCAACTTAAAACTACTGTAGTTGTCGTTACCCACCATATACCTTCAACTTTAAACGTTGACTATAAACACTATCATATAGAATATGGAGAGATTATTGAAATCAGTTAAAAATCATCTATCACTTATTGTTGCACTAATGAGTATCTTATTTTCAATTCAAGTGTTTATAATAGTTGAACGCTCCATAGATGCATATAAAGAAAACTTGGCAAAAAATTACTCTGTTGTAGTCGTGAGCGAAAAACATATATCACAAAGTGAGTTTTTATCAATAGACGGCTTGATAAAAAAAGCCAAAGAGTTATCTCCAGACAGTGTAATAAAACGTTTAAATACAGGGATGAGCGAAAAAAATATAGACCTTTTAAGATTAACACTCCCTAAATTTTATAAATTATACTTGACTAAATTTCCTAGTCCAAAAGAGATTAAAACTCTCAGAAAAAATCTTTTTTTAAACGAATCTATAACTAAAATAGAAGATTTTTCAAATAACCATGATATTACCTATAAACTGCTTGTTCTTTTTAAAGGCGTTATATCGGTATTTGCCGTAGTCGTATCCATAGTTACTATGTTGTTGATAGTGAAAGAGCTTAGAATATGGCAGTTTAAGCATTCTGAGAGAATGAATATAATGGGCTTGTTCGGAGCACCGACATGGCTTCGTTCAGCCGTGCTTTTCAGACTTTCAATAGTAGATGCAATAATATCGAGTATATTAATATTTTTACTCTTTTTATATCTCTCTACAAATAAATTTGTTTTAGAACAGTTTCAAAATATAAATATAAATATAGTGATATTCGACAGAGTAAACGATTTTCTTTTACTGCTGGGTGTATCATTGGCATTATCCGTGTTGTTAGCCACTATGATTGTTTTAGGTCATAAAGAAGAAGTATGATTAAAACAATATTTGTTTTACTTTTAGTTTTTTTATCTTTAAATGCAAAAGATAATATAGATGCAAAAATAGACAAAACATCTAAAAAAATAAAAAACTTTTCAAAAACATATAGCTCTATTAATAGAAAAATGGCTAATAATGCAAAAAAAATATTAAGACAAGAAAGAGAGATATATAACCAACAGAAATATTTGAAAAAATTAAAAGAGGAATTAAGTTTAAAAGAACAAAGTTATCAAAACGATACAATTGAGCTTTTAAAACTAAAAAAAGAACAAAAATTTCTTCAAAAATCACAAACGGAAATAGAACATGAACTTGTATTTACAATAGCTAAAAGTGTCTCTTTAAGTGTAATATTGGAAGAAAACGAAGCTAGTGGAGAAAATGCACTTATAGAGATAGAAGTTCTAAAATCTATGCTTAAAAAAACAAAAGCCAAAGCAAAAGAACTTAATGAACAATTTTATGAAAACTCAAAAATTATAGCTGCAAAAAAAGAACATGTAGATAGATTAGAAAATGAAATAGGTAAAATCGATAAAAAACAAAAACAACTATTACAAGCCCAAACAAAAAATAAAAAATCTTTAATAGCGTTGCAAAGATCCGAAAAAGAGTATAAAAAAGAATTAAAATCATTGTTAAAAAAGCAAGATACGCTTAAGCAAACACTCTCAGAACTAAAAATCGTTAAGTTAGATGCCATAAAAAAAGCAAAAGAAGATGAGCGAAGACGTAGGGCTTTTGCCGCGAAAAAAGATCAAAAAGATCTACCAAAAGTTAAAAAGCCGGGTAGTTCCTATCAAAAAGTTAAAACTATAAAATACACGGGACCTAAAACTATAACTCCTATATATCCATATACGATTACAAAAAAATACGGAACATATACGGATCCTATTTACGGTATTAAAATCTTTAACGAATCAATCTCAATGATGCCAAAAAGTAAAAATACCAAAGTAAAAACAGTATTTAACGGGAAAGTTATATATGCCGATAAAACGGCAGTTCTTGACAATATAGTTATTGTTGAGCATAAAAACGGACTACATACTATATATGCCAATTTATCACAAATATCTCCAAATATTAAAAAAGGAAAAAAGATTAAAAAAGGATATACAATAGGACGTGTAAATGATGAATTGATATTTGAAGTTACTCAAAAATCATACCACATAAATCCTATAAGACTTTTCGAATAGAACATAAAATTTCTTTATGATATAATTATTACAAACATCAAAAGGGGTGGTTTTTGTGGATTATCAAAGAGATTTAAATAACAGCAGAAATAATCAGATGTATTATAACCAGCTTAAAAGAGAAGATGCCGCGAAACGTAAACGCAGGAAAAAAAAGTCTTTTGCCTCTAAAGAGATAGAAATAAATGAAATGGTATGGGCACCGGAAGGATATGAAGGTATATTCTTATTTATTTATATTCTCACAATACCTTATATAACAGGTGCTATATTTTTATTTTTTGCGGTAGCACAGGCTGATTTTGATAGTTTTATAAAACTAAATATGACAGCTTTTTTTATCGTATGGGCTATAGGATATGAGATAGTAGCTACAATTTTACTTGTATCAATTTTTATAATGTTTTTAAAATATGACGACTCAAAATAGGAGCTTGGAAACTAAGCTTAATATTCTTTTGGTATACTTTCAAAAAAATTATTGAGAGTAATAAATGAACTTTATTCAGACACGCGGAATTGATCCGGCTTACCCAAGTACGGTTACTTTTTCAGAAGCTATTCTTAGCCCTATCGCATCTTACGGCGGGCTTTACGTACCTGAAAATTTACCTAATTTAGGTTTAGAATTTTTAAATAAACACTTAGGTTCATCATATAAAGATTTAGCATTTGATTTATTAAAAAAATTTGAAATAGATATAGATGCAAATGTTATTTTAGAAGCATTGGATTTATACGATAATTTTGATAATAAAAATAATCCAGTACCTGTAGTAAAAGTAAAAGACAATCTTTATGTAAGTGAACTTTACCATGGTCCTACGCGTGCTTTTAAAGATATGGCTCTTCAACCTTTTGGAAGAATATTATCCTCTGTTGCTCAAAAAAAGAATGAAAACTATTTAATACTTGCCGCTACAAGCGGAGATACGGGTCCTGCAGCATTGGAGACTTTTAAAAATCAAAAAAATATACAGATGGTATGTATATATCCGGCAAACGGTACAAGTGACGTACAACGTCTTCAGATGGTTACAGAAGATGCAAAGAACTTGAAAGTCATAGGTATAAACGGAAACTTCGACGATGCTCAGGCTGCATTAAAATCTCTTTTGGCATCTAAGAGTTTTAATGATACTCTAAAAGAGAAAAATATCTCTCTATCAGCTGCAAATTCGGTAAACTTCGGACGTATAATCTTTCAAATAATTTACCATATACACTCTTATTTGGAACTTGTTCGTCATAATGCTATAGAGATGGGCGAAAAAATCTATATAAATGTGCCAAGTGGAAACTTTGGAAATATTTTAGGTGCTTTTTATGCAAAAGAGATGGGGCTTCCTGTAGAAAAATTGGTAGTATCTTCAAATAAAAACAACATACTTACCCGTTTTATCAAAACAGGTGTTTATGATATTAAAGATGATGAACTTATACTAACAACTTCTCCTGCTATGGATATTTTAAAATCATCAAATGTCGAGAGAGTTTTATTTAGCCTTTACGGTGCAGATAGGACTAAAGAGTTGATGAGTGATTTGGACAATAACTCTAAGTATGAACTTACAAAAGACGAGTTGGAAAAACTTCAAGAGATTTTTATAGCGGATTTCTGTGATGATGAAGAAGGCAAACACTACATCAAGTCTGTATTTGATGAAGGATATTTGATGGATCCGCATACTGCTACGTGTCTTAAAGCATATGAGACAGTGTGTGACCCTAAAATCAAGTCTATAGTATATTCAACTGCTGAGTGGACTAAATTTTCACCCGTAATTGCCAATGCTCTTACAGGAGAAATAGATACTCGTGATTTGGATGCACTGTCTTCAATATCAAGAGAAGCAAAAGTTGAAATTCCACAGATGATAAAAGACTTATTTACAAAAGAGGTAACTCAAAAAACAGTTATAGAAAAAACAGATATAGAAAAAAGTATATTAAACTTTCTATAACTTAATCAATCGCTTAAAAGTTCAGGTTCTGCTTTACCGTAGTAGAAACCCTGAGCATAATCTACTCCTAAAGATTCTACTTTATCATTTATCTCTTTTGAACTTACAAATTCAGCTATAGTTTTCATATTTGATTTTTGAGCAAAATTAACTATAGATTTCACAACTTCTGCCGTTCTCTCATCCTCTAAAATATGTTTAATAATAGATCCGTCAATTTTTATATAATCAGCTTGAAGAGAGATTAGGTAATCATAGTTTGAGTATCCGCTTCCAAAGTCGTCTATTGCTACTTTTGCGCCTTGCTTCTTAAATTTTCTTATAGTTTTGGCAATAAAATCACTGTCTTCAATCTCTTCAGATTCTACTATTTCTAAAACTAAACGATTTAACACGTTATGTTTAATAGCATAATCAAATATAAAGTTCATTAACTCCTCGTTCATAAGATCTTCAATACTCAAGTTTATAGAAAATTCAGCTTCACAATGAGAAAACTTATCTATTGATTTTTCTACGATTTTATATGTGAGTTCGGGATAAAGTTTTGTTTTTTTTGCTACGTCTAAATATGCTCCTGGGAAAACTACTTCATCATCTTCTATAAGTCTCATTAGAGATTCGTATTTTTCAACCTTTTTAGTACGGTAGTTGTAAATAGGTTGGAAAAAAGGTCTTATATTGTCATCTGAGAGTGCTTTGTAAAGTTTTTCAACCCATAATATATTTTGTTTGTATTTTTCTATATTATTCATTGAAGCATCATATGTTTTAACCCTTGTTTTTTTCTGCTTGGCTTCACTGAGTGCAATATCTGCATAAGTAAAAATATTTTCACTTCCGCTTGCTATTCCACAGGTGTATGTCAGTATTATATTTATATTATTTACATGATATGGCTTTATACCGACTATATTGATAAAGTCAGTTATATCATTTAGCATCTCTTGTTCATTTTCTTTGCTTGTATAAACGGCAAAGACATCAGCTTGAACTCTAAATATAGTATATACGTCATCATTTAAAAAGTTAAATATTCTGTCTCCCAGTTCTTTGATTATATTATCGCCGGTATCGTGCCCTTGGGTGTCATTTATCTCTTTAAACCTGTCTATATTTATAAGACATAGTACACCTTTTTTATTTTTAGAGATTAGTTTAATCAAACTAACTCTATTGCCAAGACCCGTAAGTGAATCTGTACTAAAAACACTTTTTAGTTTTGTTCTGTTTTCAATCAGTTCACTTACGTCTGTAGCCGCCGATATATACTCTATAATATCCCCATCGGCATTTTTAATAGGTAAGATGGTTGTATTGTTAAAATAACTGTTGCCGTTTTTATTTTTATTTTTAATTAAACCTTTCCAAACTTTCCCACGTTTAATTCTTTTCCAAAGAGATCTAAATTGACTTTTAGGTGATTCGGGATGTCGAATAATATTATGTTTTTTACCGATAATTTCATCTTTTGAATATCCGCTGATTTTAGAAAAGCTACTGTTTACATATGTAATAAAACCGTCTGTATCAGTTTTAGATACAACGGCACTTTTATCAAGAATCAATTTATACTGCTTTAACATATTCATTTGTTCTTTACGCGACGCCTCTATTTTAGAGATTTTTTTTGATACAAATAAAGCAGATAAAATACTTAAGATTATTAATATGCCAATCAAAATAAGGTTTTCTTTTAAATTTTCATACAATGAGCTTTTGATTAGTTCTTTTTCATCTTTAAGCATCTCTCTTAGTTCTGTTAAATAAAAACCTGAACCTATAATCATGTTCCAATCTTTTATTAGATGGACATAAGATGTTTTTTCGTCATCTATATTTATATCTTCAGGTCTGTTCCAAATATAACTAATATAACCATGACCTTTTTCTTTTACCAATTTTTCAATATTTTGAAAAAGGTATTGATTGTCATGCGTTATGAAGTTTTTCATATTGCGTCCGATAAGTTCCTTATTTGGATGTAGCAACATAATATGATTTAAATCGTGAATCCAAAAATATCCATAATCTCCATCTCCAAAACGGTCTTTTTCCAACTCGCTAAAAATAATTTGTTGGATATCTTTTTGTAGTTTTTTATTAGATGTTTTCTGATTTTCTAAAAGTATTTTCTTTAAATTGTTTATTCTGTTTACGACTCTTAGAACTTCATCCTTGACAAGTTTTTTATTTTTTTCAATATAATGTTTTTCTTGTTGTTTAACTTTATATTCATAGTATTTGTCAGTATTTTTTATGGAAAAAAAGCCTATAACTATACTAAAAGTCAGAGCTGTTATAAGTATATTTAGAAAACTTATTTTTGAAAGTGATAATTCAGGTAGTTTAAAATTCATAATACTCCCCTTTAAATCTGTTTTAAGTGATTGTATAACATTAACTATTAAAAACAGTATAAATTTTTTTAATAGTTTAAAATTATTTGGTTTTTGAGACTAACACCCCTCCAAGTATAATTAAAGCAATACCGCAAAATGTCAAAATATCGGGAAAAGTATCGCCTAACATATATCCAAAACCAATTGCAAAAGGGATGTTTGTATAACTTATGACACCGATAATACTTGCTTTTGATGCTGAATAAGCTTTTGTTAGCAGCCACTGAGACAATGTAGATATAAAAGCCATAAATCCAATAAGCAACCATATATTTAAACTTTTAGGGAGAATAAACTCAGGAAACAAAAACTCTAAAGAAGCAGGTGCATCTATATATGGAGATATACTAAATAAAACAGCGGGAAACACACTGCCGATAACGACAAAAGAGAGTACTATAACCCTTGAATCATACAAATCTTTTATTTTTTTAATGGTTGCGTATGCAGTGGCTGCAAAGAATCCGCCGAGTATTCCTAAAAAATGCTCATATGATATACTCATGCCAAAAGGTTTAGTAATAAAAACAATCCCTAAAAAACCTATTAAAAGTGCTAAAATTGAACGTTTTGATAGATGCTCGTGTAAAAAGTAATAAGCTAAAATAGATACGAATAAAGGTGATGTTTTGTTTAGTGTGATAGCCTCCCCGAGAGGAATAGTAGTAATAGTATAAAAAAAGAGTATCATAGCTACAAAACCTAAAAAACCGCGTAAAAACAACATATGTATTTTTCCGCCGACGAGTTTGTGAGGTTTTATACGAAGAGCCCAAAGAATAAGTACTATACCTATCATATTTCTAAAAAAAACGATTTCTAATGCACTTAAATCGTCTGAAAGAATTTTTGTTATAGCTCCGTTAAGTGCAGATATTAATGCACTTAGCAGCATAAATAATATGCCGCTGTCTATATTTTTTAAAGAATGTTTGTATATTATGATAACTCTACTGCTTTTTTGTAAGCTTTATTTATAGCATCTATACATGCACTTCTAACATTTCCGTCTTCTAATGCACCGTAACCTGCTGCCGTAGTACCGCCGGGACTCATGACACCGTCTTTTAAAAGTGCAGGGTGTATCTCTTGAATAAGTTTACCAAAACCACCGAATAGTCCACGCATAATCGCCATAGCATCGTCACGTTTTAGTCCTTGTTTTACCGCACCGTCTGCCAAAGCTTCGGCTATAAGTGCTAAGTATGCGGGACCGCTTCCTGCAAGAGCTGTTGCAATATCAAGTTCTTTTTCACTTGCTAACCATCTCGTAGGACCGATTGCACCTAATAGTTCTTGGGCTTCTTTTTTATATTCCTCATCACCTGTAAGTGTAGTCATAGATTCACCTACGGACGCGGCTAGGTTTGGCATACATCTTACTACACCCTCGGGATTTAGATTATCACGTAGTTTTTTAATCGTAGTTCCGGCAAGTACCGAAAAAACGACTCTTGCTTTTCCTTCTAATCTTTCAGATACACATTCTACATTTGCAGGTTTTACACAAAATATAATTGTTTTATTTGAGATATCAAAATTATCCATAAGATGTTTTTGTACTTTTACACCTAATTCTTCTTCAAATTTATTTAGTTTTTCTATATTTCTTCCTACTACTTCTATATCATAGTTGTTTTTTAAACCTTTGGCAATACTAAGAGCCATATTTCCGTTACCGATAAATGTTACAAGTTTATTCATAAAAATCCTTTGCTTCAATGAAGTTTAACTAAGATAAAGATACAATCAGCTTAGCTTTTATTCATAAAAGTATAACCTAATTTAGGAACATTTTTAATGAAAAGAATAGTAATCAAAGTCGGAAGTGCTGTTTTAACTCAGGATAACGAGATAGCTAAAGAGAGAATGCTCAATCTTGTAAATCTAATAGCAAAGCTTAGAAAAAAATATGAAGTAATTCTTGTATCATCGGGAGCGGTTGCAGCCGGATATTCGGCATTAAGAATTGACAAATCAAAACAAATAAGTAAAAAAGCAATAGCAGCGGCAGGTCAGCCGATACTTATGTCAAGTTACAAAAAAAAGTTTGATATCTTTGCCATAGATACTGCACAAATACTTTTAACCGAAGATGATTTTGACTCAAGAAAAAGAACAAAGATTTTTCAAGAGATCATAAATACTCATCTTGAAAATAGAATATTGCCGATTGTAAATGAAAACGATATCAGTTCAACTCCCGAGCAGCTTTTTGGAGATAATGACCAACTATCTGCAAATGTTGCTCATGCAGTAGATGCAGACTTTTTAATCGTACTTAGCGATATTGACGGATATTACGATAAAAACCCTTCAGAACATAAAGATGCAAAGCTTTATAAAGTTCTTACAGAATTGCCTGAAGGTGCTTTAGAAGATAAAGCTACGCCAAATAATCCTTTTGCGACAGGTGGAATTGTCACAAAACTAAAAGCGGCGGATTTCTTAATGAAACGCGGTAAAAAGATGCTTTTGACAAACGGATTTAATCTAAGCGCGGCAGAGTCGTTTTTATTGGAGAAAAAACACACATTGGGTACTTTGTTTGCACCCAAGAAAAAAGAAGAGGAGTAAAAAGATGGAAAAGTTTCTAGCAAAAGCAAAAAGTTCAAGCAGAGTTTTAAATGCACTAAGCGGCAGTGATAAAAATAGAATCCTAAAAGAGATGGCAGATGCTCTTAGAAGCAATACCATGAATCTAATTGAAGCAAATGCACTTGATATGGCTGATGGAGAGAAAAATAACTTATCATCTGCTTTAATGGATAGACTTCTTTTGGATGAAGCACGTATTGAAGGGATGGCTGTAGCAGTAGAAGAGATAGCCGCACTTAAAGACCCGGTAGGACGCATACTTGACGGTTGGGTGACAGAAGATGGATTAAATATGCAAAAAGTATCTATACCTATCGGAGTAATAGGTATTATCTATGAGTCTCGACCAAACGTTACAAGTGATACCGCAGCTCTATGTTTTAAGAGTTCAAACGTATGTATATTAAAAGGCGGTAAAGAGGCTCAAAACTCTAACAAAGCTATTGCAGATGTTCTCCAAGCTGTTTTAGAGAGAAATAATTTACCAAAAGAGATGATATCTTTAATTCCGGATGCATCTCGTGAGGGTGTTGATAAACTTATAAAGATGGATAAATATGTTGATTTAATCATTCCTCGCGGTGGGGAAGGTCTTATTAAACATGTAAGTGCAAACGCTACGGTAAGTGTAGTTAAACACGATAAGGGACAGTGCCATACATATATAGATAGAGATGCAAAACTTGATAATGCAATAGCTATAGCTATAAATGCCAAGTGTCAAAGACCGGGTGTATGTAATGCTATGGAGACTTTGCTTGTTGACAGTGCTATAGCAAAAGATGCCCTTCCTAAAATAAAAAGTGCATTTGATGAATACCATACAGAGTTAAAAGGTTGTGTAGAAACTCAGGCTATCATCGATGTTGAAAATGCAACGGAAGAGGATTTTGATACCGAATACTTGGCTAATATTTTAAATATAAAAGTAGTTGACGGGGTAGAAGGTGCGATAGAACATATTGTGCGTTTTACATCTGGACACTCAGAAGCTATTATAACTGAAAACATTACATCGGCTGAGTTGTTTTTAAACTCTATAGATGCAGCGGCACTTTATGTAAATGCTTCAACAAGATTTACCGACGGCGGTGCTTTTGGTTTTGGTGCAGAGGTTGGAATATCTACAAACAAACTTCATGCCCGTGGACCTATGGGAATTGAAGGATTAACTACCTATAAATTCAAAATATACGGAAGCGGTCAGACAAGAGGCTAAGAGATATAATCTCTTATTTCTTGTTGTAACACCTCAAAATGTTTTGAATACTCTTCAAATATTTTTTGATATTGTTCATCTTCAGGATTTTGCAGGGACTGCATTAATTCTTTTAAAAGTTCTTGAGTATTTTTAGCCCCTATATTAGCAATAACTCCTGAAACATCAATTAACAGTCTATGCACGGACTCTAAATCTTTATTGTTCAAAGACTCTTGAATCTTTTGTGTAGAGTTTTCATAATTTTTCAAAAAGTCATTTAATATCTCTTTGTAAAAACTCTCATCTCCTCCGCAAACTTCAAGACCCGTTTCAGCATCCAGCTCTTTTTTTGACAGCTTGGTTTGAGCTTGTTTTTCATTTTTATGGGAATATGCATATAAAATATCGTATAAAGAATCCATTTTTAACGGCTTTTCAAGGTTTTCTTGCATCCCGACTTCACGCATTTTTGCAATGTCGTCAGCCGCTATATCACCACTTAGAGCTATAACTGTAATATGTGAATATTTAGGATTGGAGCGTATTATTTTTGTTGCTTCAAATCCATCCATATTAGGCATATGTACATCCATTAAAATAATGCTGTATGCATCATCTTCTTCTAAATGGTTTATAACTTCTTGACCGTCATCTACAACTTTTAACTCTATGCCTGATTCAGCTAAAAGACCTTTTACGACTTTTTGATTAATTAAATTATCTTCTGCTATGATAATTCTGATGCCTTCAAACTCTTTAAAAGATTCTTTAGAGATTTTATTGTGTTTAGGAACTTCCTGTTTTTTTACGGATGAAGTAGGATAGCGCAGTTGAGGAACTTCTTCCATGATTTGAGAGTCTTCAGGTAGTTCATAAACAGGTTCCTCTTGAATAATATTTTGTTCCTCTTTTAAGTCATCAAAATCATCTTCTATAACAATATCTTCAAGAGTTTCTTGTTCCTGAAATTCTTTATATAATTCTTTATCTATAAATTCTTTTTTATGTCTATTTCTAATTATAAATATATAAATAACAAGTAATATTAATATAGCAATAAAAGCGATTATTTCAATTAAATAGGTCTGAACAAAGTTTTCTTGAGCAACTTGCGGCTGTGATACAGGTTTGTAAAGCTTCTTTTGCTGTTTTTCTTCTACTTCTACTTTTTTATTTTCTTTTTGTGTCAGAGACTTTTTTTCAACATCCAAAGCTTTTATGAGAGCAGGTGTTACTTCTTCTACAATAACGCTTTGATCTTTTTTGACAATATCTTGTTGTTTAACTTTTTTGGGCTCAACTGTTATAGCTTCTACTTCAGGTGAAATTTTTAATATATATGCATCTTCAAACTTTGTTTGTTTTATCGTATTTAAAGCAGACGTCTGTATCTTTTTATCTGTAAAGGGTTCTAAAGTTACAATAAAATATTTTCCGTCTTTTTTAACTACACTTTTAATATTATTCTCTTCTAAAAAAGTTTTAAAATCCAAATCTTTATTTATTGTCTCGTTAAGCTCATTTTTTATATTGTACGCACTTTGTTTTTTTGAAAAAGTACCTATCACTATTTGATTTTTCGCAGAAAGAAAAGTTGTTAAAAGAATTGAGATTAATAAGATATATTTCATAAAGTGTCCTTTGTTTTTTGTATAATACAATATGTTAAATTAATTAGACTTAATTTCAAAAAATGATTTATTAAGATGTGTTAAATAATCTTTAGTATAATCATCAAAAAATAAAGAGTATTCAGTAGTGTCAGAAATTCCGCATATTCCAGTTTTATATAGAGAAGTATTAGATGTAGCAAAAAATATAGGTAAAGGTATAATTGTGGATTGTACAATGGGTTACGGCGGACACTCGTCTATGATGCTTGAAGATAATCCAAACGTAAGACTGATCGGAATAGACCAAGATGCTACCGCGATTGAATTCTCTACAAATAGATTAGAACCTTTTAAAGACAGGGTTGATATTAAAAAAGGTCGTTTTTCAAATATTATAAAAGATATTGTAAAAGAGTACGATATTGAAAATATAAAATTGGTATTGGCGGATATCGGAGTAAGTTCACTTCAGCTTGACCAAAAAGAGAGAGGTTTTTCATACGAGAGCGACAACCTTGATATGCGTATGGATAAAGATGCACCGCTAAGTGCCGGTGAAGTTGTCAACAACTATTCAAAATTTGAGCTTGAAAATATACTGCGTGAATACGGAGAACTTAGAAACTATAAAAAAATAGCAGATGTTATTGTAAAAAATAGACCGTTTAACTCTGCAAAAGAGCTTAGTGAATGTGTAAAGCCTTTTATGCCTCGCGGAAAAAAAATACATCCTGCTACACTTTTGATGCAGGCTATACGTATAGAAGTTAATGATGAACTCGGGGAGTTAAAAGCTTTATTAGACACTATAAAAGAAGCAAGGCTTCCAAATGCAAAAATAGCAATAATATCGTTTCATTCACTAGAAGATAGAATAGTTAAACAAACTTTTGCAACTTGGGCAAAGTCTTGCATCTGTGACCCACAAGCTATGAGGTGCACCTGTGGGAATAACCATGCACTAGGTAAAATTTTGACTAAAAAACCTATAACTGCCGCAGAAGACGAACTAAAACAAAACCCTAGAAGCCGTAGTGCTAAACTTAGGGTTTTTCAAATGGATATAAAATGAGTTCAAAAGATTTACTCTTAGATGAAGTAGGTAAAGTACTTGCACCTTTAAAAAAACTAGATGTGAGTTATCTTTTTTATACGATAATCATACTTGTTTTTACCTTGATAATTTTATTTCCAAAAATATATATAACCCAACAAATATACTTTAAAAGCAGAGAGATATCAAAGCTAAAAGCAGAATATGACACCCTAAAAGAGGAAAATAAAGTGATAGGTGCTTCCGTTGAAGAGATAAAGTATAAAAACCAAGTAATAGATACGATTTTTTAAAGGTTTAGATAATGATAAGAAGTTTTATAGAATTTGCTATTGACAAACCGAGATTAAATCATATATTTTTATCTTTTATTTTAATACTTTCGATTTTTTCGTATCTAAATATACCAAAAGAGATATTCCCGCCTATGAATATGGATAAAATAGTCATAACGGGCGGTTATGTCGGTACAAGTGCGGACGTACTTGATAAAATGGTTGTAAAAACCATAGAAGACGATTTGCAAAATGTAGATGAACTTGAAACTGTTGAGACTACTATAAAAAACGGTTCGTTTTCTATAAGTGTAGATATAAAACCAAACTCAGATAATATTTTAGTTTTAAATGACGTAAAAGATATTGTAAGTGCAGTTAGAAAAGATTTGCCCTCCGATATGTCTGAACCTGTTGCTAAAATATTGGTGCATAGTTTTCCCCTTGTTTTAATAGCACTCTCAGGAGATGTGGATAAAAAGGAACTTTTAGCAAGGGCTGATGACTTAAAAGGCAAGTTGAGTTCTTTAAAAGATTTAAGCGACATTACTATTCGCGGTGATGCAGATGAAGAAGTGGTAGTAAGATTAAACAATAAAAAAATTATTGCAAATGATCTTCAACCTGCATTAGTAGTGTCTGCTATAAAAAATATCAGTTCTATTTTTCCTATAGGTACCATTAATGAAAAAGGCTCACATCTTTACATATCTACTTACAACGGCGAAAAAACTAAAGAAGAAATAGAAGATACGATAATCGGAGTCGGTGGTGTTAAAGTAAAAATCGGTGATATTGCGGATGTTAGTTTTGAGCTAAGTGATGAGAGTGAACTCTCCCACTATAACGGTGTAAGAAACGTATCTATAAATGTAACAAAAAGTGAGAGCGGTAATGCTATAGAACTTGTAAAACAAATACGCGAAATTTTAAAAACAAGTGAGAAAGAAAACGCAGGTATATCTTATGATATCTACACAGATACCTCTACATGGATTAAAAATCGTCTAAACGTAGTTTTCTCAAACATTGCCTTTGGTTTGATGCTTGTATTTACTGCGATGCTTATATTTGTAGAACGCGGGATTGCCCTTGTTGTTGCCATAGGTATTCCCGTTAGTTTTATGATAGGTCTAATAGCTACTGAATTACTTGGTGATTCTATAAATATGCTCTCACTTCTTGGTGCATTAATAGCACTCGGTATGCTTGTGGATGAGGCTATAGTTGTTGCAGAAAATATCTACAGATACCTTGAAGAAGGTCTTGATAGGCGTGAAGCGGTAATAAGAGGTGCGAGTGAGATGTTTCCGGCGGTTTTAGCAGCTACACTGACAACTGTTTTTGCATTTTTACCTATGCTTCTTTTAAGCGGTGAGATGGGGATGTTTATAAAAATAATCCCTATAATGATTACCGTACTTTTGTTATCGTCTTTACTTGAAGCATTTTATTTTTTACCGCTTCATGCACATGACTTTTTACGTGTAAAAAAATCACGTGATTACACAAAAGCATTATGGGATAAGCTTTATTTATGGCATAACAATACACTTCATTTTGTATTTAAAAGAAAGATTATCTCTTTGATTGTAATTGTTTCAAGCATTTTGCTTTTAACGGTTGTTCTTATAAAAAATTCAAAATTTCAAATGTTTCCTGATTTTGATAACACGCAGATATATGTCTATGGTAAGGTAAACGTAAACAATGATTTAGAAGATACTGAAAAAATAGTAAGTGAAATAGAGAAAAAAATACTTGCTAATATGTCAAAAGACGATATGTCTTCTGTAACGGGTGTTATAGGTTTTAAGATGGATGCACAAAACAGAGCTATAACCGGCGAAAATATGTTTCATATTTTTATAGATTTACATGAAAAAGCGCCTGAAAATGTTTTTGATACGTATATAAGTCCGTATTTATCAGTTGAGTATGACCCTGATGTTTTGATAAGAAAAAAGTATGCAGTAGATATAGCAGAAGATTTGAAAAAAGTTGTTGAACCTCTTAAAAAGAAAAAAGTTGGTGATAAACTATTGTTTGAAGAGTTGGTTGTAAAAGTACCTGGGGCAGGTGTTGTAGCAAATGATTTTGAAGTAAGTTTAAGCTCAAAAACAAATCATGATATTATGAGTGCTATAAGTTATTTAGAAGGGGAACTTAAAAAAATAAAAGGTATATCCAATATAGCAAACGATGCAAATATAGGTGAGATGGAACTAAAACTCCGTGTTAACGAATATGGACAAGAGTTAGGTTTTAATGAACAGTTGGTATCTTCAGAACTGCGTTCATATTATCTAAAAGGTGAGTACGGAAAACTCTTTAACGATTCGGGATTAATCCGTATGAAGATAGAAAGTAAGATGAATGAACTTATTTCATCCATAGATACGGTAGAGTTACAAGTTCCAAATACAAATCAGTTTGTAGCACTAAAAGATGTTTGTGATTATGTTTATCAGCAAGGTTTTGTCGATCTTAAAAAAGAAGACGGTGTACGTATAAGAAGTGTGTTTGCATCTATAGATAAAAAAATTATAACTTCATCCGAGGTCATAGCAAGGCTTCAAGGGGCATTTAAAAAGCTCGAAAGTGACGGTTTTAAAATAGATATTAAAGGTGAAGAAAAAGAAAATGCCAAAAATATGAGAGAGATGACGCAAGCTGCCGTGATAGCTATCTTTTTAATCTTTATAACTCTTGTATGGTTATTTGATTCTATCAAAAAATCGTTGATAGTTATTAGTACGATTCCTCTTGTATTATTTGGAGTATTTTTGGGTCATCTAATTATGGGCTTAAATCTTACTATGCCGGGACTTGTAGGTATAGTCGGACTTGCGGGAGTTGTTGTAAATGACGGTCTCATAATGGTTAGTTTTATTAAAGATGCAAAAAATACAGAAGAGTTGATGAAAAGAGCTCTTACTCGCTTGCGTCCTATTTTATTAACATCTATTACAACCGTGCTTGGACTCTCGACACTGATATTTTTTGCTTCGGGTCAAGCTATGATACTTCAACCTATGGCAGTATCTTTAGGTTATGGTATTGCTTGGGCTACGTTGCTAAATTTAGTTTATATACCGTTACTTTATGCCGTGCTTTATAAAATAAAAGACCCCATCTAATAATAATTTAATGCAAGGTTGATTATAATTGCGGTAATTTTTAAACTGGGAGTTTATATTAATGGGTGAATTGTTTACTTTTTTCGGGCTTGTATCACACTCTAAAGAGTTTATATATACAACGCATATGCTACTAGCGGCAGGTATTGCTATAATCTTAGCAAAAATGGCTATGAGCAATTTAAAACTAGTTCCGACAGGGACTCAAAACGTTATGGAAGCATATATTTCCGGTGTTCTTAAAATGGGAACTGATACTATGGGTAAAGATGAAGCTCGTCGTTATCTTCCTCTTGTAGCTACTATCGGTTTATTTGTAGGTATTGCCAACTTAATCGGTGTTGTTCCGGGTTTTGAAGCACCGACTGCATTTTTAGAGTTTGCATTTACGTTGGCTTTAGCTGTATTTGTTTACTACAATTTTGAAGGTATCCGTCGTAACGGTGTTATCAAATATTTCAAGCACTTTTTAGGTCCGGTTTGGTGGTTATACTGGTTAATGTTCCCGATTGAAATCGTATCTCACTTCTCAAGATTAGTTTCTTTATCTTTCCGTTTATTCGGAAACGTAAAAGGTGACGATATGTTCTTGATGGTAATCTTAATGCTTGCTCCTTGGATACTACCGATGATTCCGTTTGCGTTATTAACTTTCATGGCTTTCTTACAAGCTTTCATTTTTATGATGTTGACTTACGTGTACCTAACCGGTGCAGTAGTAATGGAAGACCACTAATACTCCCACATAATTATGCAAGAAGCTACCTTTCATAGAATTGTGAGTTTTTTGCTTGGAGCGTCATGGGCTGTTGTCCTTTTTGGCGCTCTTATAACTTTTAAGTCCTTTTTGTTTATGGGCTTTTTTACCTCTGTTTTTTTCTCTGTATGTTTTATATTTTTTTCACTTTTTATGATTTTGGCTTTAGATGCATTTGTAATTAACCGTAAAAGACTAGATGAAGCAAAAAAACAAACTAAGCTTTTAGAAGATTTAACAAACAAATAGTTTAGATATACTTCTAAATATTTATTTATAAAGGAGTATTAATGGATACAACACAAGACCTTAACATATTCCTTCAAGAAGATTCGCTTATTGATTTTTCATCCCCTGCAGTTAAAGCACTTGCAGAGTCACTTTCTCGCGGTGCTAAGAGTGATGAAGATATAGCCAGACACTGCTTTATGTATGTTAGAGACAATATTAATCATAGCGGTGATCATAAAGATGATATTACTACACTAAAAGCTAGTGAAGTTCTAAAACATTCAACAGGTTGGTGTTACTCTAAAAGTATTCTGCTTGCTGCACTTTTACGTGCAAACAATATCCCCGCAGGTTTTTGTTACCAGAGACTCTCATGCAGTGAATATCAAGAGGATGTGTATTGTCTTCATGGACTCAATGCTATATATTTAAAAGAGTATGGTTGGTATAGAATAGATGCAAGAGGCAATAAAGATGGTGTAGATGCACAGTTTATGCCACCTGTAGAAAAGCTTGCTTTTGAGCTTGAAGAAAATGAGTTTGATTTAGAAGAGATATATTCAGCACCTATAAAAGAAGTTGTGCACGCTTTAAAAACGAATAAATCTTATGATGAGATGGTAGATAACTTTCCTGATATAAAAAAAGAGGATTAAAAAAGTAAATCTTTTTTAATAATCTTTGGATAAAATTCGTAAAAATTAGAAAAAGAAAAACTATGAAACTAATAATTAACGGTGAAACTAGGGACTTTGAAAGCTCTAAGACACTTCAAGAGATACTAAAAGAGTTAGATTTAGACGGTAAAGTTATGGCTGCTGCTGTTAATATGGAGATTGTCAAACAAGACAAATGGTCTGAGTTTAAACCAAATGACGGTGATAAGTTAGAGCTTTTAGACTTTGTCGGCGGAGGCTGATTAAGACTTAGTCTCTATAGCTGCTACGGCTATAGCATACTCCCCATCATGTGTAATTGATACACTACTATCTTTTATATTAAAATTCTCAATAATTTTTTCGGATAATTTTATCTCAGGTGAGCCCTTAGATGTTTTAGAAATTATAATATCGCTAAATGCACACTCACTTCCTATTCCGGTTCCCAAAGCTTTTGATACAGCTTCTTTAACAGCCCAAAAACCGGCTGCAGTTTTATAGTTTTTAACAAGTAGTATTTCATCTTCATTTAAAAATTTTTGAAGTGCTTTATCTTCAAAACGCTCCATTAGACGCTTCATTCTGGATGTCTTGATTAAGTCTATACCTATCATTTGTAAACCTATTTCAAATATTATTGATATTATAGCGACATAACTATTTTTTTTATTTAAGTGAAATCTTGAAAATTATCTGTATAATCTACACTAACGTACTATAACTAAAAGGGACGCATATGATTAACTCTCTCGATGTTAAACAACTTTACAACGAATGTGATATTTCAATATTTGACTTTGAAACTACAAATGATTTAAAACTTTTAAAGCAACCCATTGGTCAAAAGAATGCAATAGAAGCCGTAAAGTTTGGTACACACATACAGCAAGAAGGCTACAATATCTTTGTAATGGGTGCATCCGGTAGTGGAAAACACTCAGCAGTTATAAATTTCTTAGAAAAAAAATCCAAAAAAGAAAATAATATAAGTGACTGGTGTTATGTAAATAATTTTAAAAACTACCAAAAGCCGATAATTATTAAACTAAAAGCAGGAAAAGCCCAAGAATTTAAAAATGATATTGATGAGTTGATAGGTTTAATCAAAACAATCTTACCTTCGACATTTGACTCTAACGAATACAGAAACGAAATTGAAGCCATAAATAAAAAGTATGTAAATATGCAATCAGATATATTTATGTACCTGCAAAACAAGGCAAAAGAGTATGAAGTCTCCATGAATGCTTCAAATGCAAGTCGTGTAACTTTTGTACCTATAGTTGGAGGTAAAGTATTATCTCCCGAAGAGTTTAATTCTATAGATGCAAAGAAGAAAAAAGAGATTCAAAAAAGGATGAACGAGTTTGAAGCAATCGTAAAAGAGAAACTAAGAGAAGTAAGTCAGTTAAATAAATCACTGCAAAAAGAACTTAAATCTCATGATAAAAAAGTCACACAACAAGCAGTCGGGTCTTTAATAGACGAAGTTAAACATAAATATGAAGAGAATGAAAAAATAGTAGATTATCTAAGCGAACTTCAAAATGATATTATAAATAATATACAGGATTTTTTGGCAAAACCCGAAAATATGAGTTTACCTCCGTTTATGAAAGACTTTTATACCCCGTCTTTTGAAAAATATGAAGTAAACCTTTTTATCTCACATGAAGATAATAAAAATGCACCTGTTATATATGAAGATAACCCGACCCAACAAAATTTAGTGGGAAAAATCGAACACGTATCGCAAGTGGGGACTTTAGTTACGAACTTTAGTATGATAAAACCCGGTGCTCTTCATAAGGCAAACGGCGGTTATCTTATACTAGATGCAAGAAAGCTTTTAACACAGCCTTTTGCATATGAAGAGTTAAAAAGGGTACTTCGCTCAAAAGAGATTAGAATAGAGTCTTTAGCTCAACAGTATTCTTTTATCTCGACGACGTCTCTTGAACCAGAACCTATACCTTTAGATGTAAAAGTCGTACTGATTGGTGAGAGGATGCTTTATTATCTACTATATCAATATGATCCGGATTTTAAAGAACTTTTTAAAGTAAGTGCAGATTTTGAAGATGAGATGCCAAGGGATGAAAAAAATATTAAACTCTATGCTAGAATGATAGGTACAATATCTAAACAGGATAATCTTCTGCCTCTGACTCCAGAAGCTGTTTCAATGGTAATTGAACAAAGTTCTAGAAATATCTCAAACTCTTTAAAGCTATCGACTCATCTTCGTACATTGTCGGATATATTAAAAGAGGCTGATTATTATTCAAGAGAACTATCCCATGAGGCAATAGAAAAAAAAGATATTGAAAAAGCACTAAAAGCTCAAAATAACAGAAAAAACAGAATACAAACAAAACTTTACGATTTGATTGATGACGGTACTCTTATGATAGACCTAAGCGGAGATAAGGTCGGACAGATAAATGCTTTAAGTTATATCTCTATAGGCGGACACAATTTTGGAACGCCCTCACGTATAACAGCTACGACACGAATAGGTAAGGGTGAGATAATAGATATTGAACGCAAGGTTGATTTAGGAGGTCCTATTCATTCCAAAGGTGTTATGATTTTGTCTTCATATTTAGGCTACAAGTATGCAAAAGATATACCTCTAAGTCTTAATGCCTCTTTGGTTTTTGAGCAATCATATGGAATGATTGACGGTGACAGTGCATCTTCAACCGAGTTATATGCAATACTCTCATCACTCTCAGGACTTTCAATAAAACAAAACATTGCAGTCACTGGTTCTGTAAACCAATTTGGAGAAATCCAGCCTATAGGCGGAGTAAACGAAAAGATAGAAGGGTTTTTCGATATATGTATGAGAAATAATCCAAGGTTGTCATACGCAGTTATAATCCCAAAAAGAAACGTTAAAAACCTTATGCTAAAAAATGACGTATTAAAAGCCGTAAAAGCTAAAAAGTTTGCTATCTATGCAGTTGAATCTATAGATGAAGGAATTGAAATTTTAACAGGGGTTAAAGCTAGTAACGTGAATGATTTAGTTACTAAAAGAGTAAGAGAGCTCTCACTAAAAGTTAAAGAGTTTTACAAATCAACTGATAGTGAGAAAAATTAGCTTACTGAATAACGAATTCAGTAAAATAGATACCTTGGATGCTACCGTCGGTAATGATAGAGTTTAAAGTATCCATGATTTGATCAGATACTTTTTGTTTACCTTTTTTAGAAGATATCTCTTCTAATGTTTTAGATGTTAGTATTCTTATAACTCTGTCTCTGATAACAGGTGCTTTTGCATCTAGTTCCAAGCTTAATTCTTCCCCGCTAAGTTCTAAACTAAGAGTAGCTTTTAGGTATCTTCTACCAGAGTCACTTTTTAAGTTTACGGTAAAAGTGTCAAGTGGATACAGTATTCCGATTTCACTAAGTCTTCTTGAATCCTCTAAAGCGGTCGAAGTTGTTCTTTTTGGCATAATTCTTTGCTGTGTAGAAGGTGAACTTTGACTAACCCCTTCTTCATCGCCATTCATTAAAACTATAGCTAAAACAGCACCGACAACAATAATAAGGACCAAAACCGCAATGATGATTATCATCAACATATTACTAGATTTTTTTTCGCCTTGTTCTTCTTGTGCTTCTTTATTTTCTTCTTCAGCCATTACTATACCCTTATTAAATTTTTATTTTTTTAGTATATCTTAAATATCGCGTTCTATCAAACTTCTTAAAGGCAAAAACTCATATGTTTCGGCATTATAGTAGTCGATATTGCCTGTTTCTATATCATAATACCAACCATGTATAGAAAGATTACCGTCTTCAAAACCTTTTTTGACATTTGGATATGTAAGAATATTTTCTATTTGTTTTATAATCGACAATTTTTCGGTAAGCCTTAGTAATTCTTCTTTATTTGCATCGGAACCTAAGCTTAAAATCGCGGATGTTTTTGCACTTTGCCCAAGTTCCAGCCACTTTTTAGTATGAACCAATGACGGGTCTTCTATCTCTTGGTATAAAGATGCACATGCACCACAGTGAGTATGTCCGCATATGATAATCTCCTCAACCTTTAATACGCTGACTGCGTACTCTATTCCAGAAGCTGTAGCATGAAAATCTTCATCAGGTTTATAAGGTGGTACGAAGTTACCGACATTTCTAATAACAAACAAATCACCCGGTTCACTTTGAACCATTAAATCGGGAATAACCCTTGAATCGGAACAGCCTATAAAAAGTGCTTTAGGAGACTGGCCGCTTTTTACAAGGTCAAGCAGAGCCTCTTTGTTTTTTTTGAAATAAGATCTAAAAAGTTTATTGCCTTGGGCATACTCTTGTAAATTAATCACAGTTTTTTATATCTAATTCTTTCATTATTTTTTCAAAAATAGCACCTGAAGTACGGTCTAAATCATCATGATATTCTATTACAAGTACTTCTTTTCCGCTTGATGTAGCAGTAGTATGCATCTCAGGTTTCATTTTATATGTCGCTATAATTTTGTCAACACACTTGTTTACTTTCTCTTTTTCTTCAGCATCCGTATATGCAAGAGTAAGTCTTGAAAATCTTTCTTCGCTTCTAAATTCGGCATCTATCATTAAAAACCCTTATGAAATTTTCTTTGATTATAGCTTTTAATTGGTAAAAAATATGTTAAATCAGTACCATTCTAAAAGTTTTGTTACTTCATCGACTATAAATGTTTTCATATTTGTTTTCTCTAAAGGTTTTTTAGATAAAAGAACTTTGTTTATATTTTGCATTTGAGCTTCTTTAAGTCTTGCATCCAAGCCAAACACTTCGCGTACATCACCGACAAGTGAAACTTCGCCTAAAAAGATCGTCTCTTTTGATATCGCACGGTCTCTAAAACTTGATATGATTGCCGCTAAAATTGCTAAATCCGCAGAGGTTTCATTAATTTTTATACCACCTGTTATATTTATGTAAACATCATATCCGGATAGCGGGATTTCGAGTTTTCTCTCTAAAAGTGCCAAAAGCATATTTAAACGGTTATTATCAAAGCCTGTAGCTTGACGTTTAGAATTTGGCGTATGAGATTCACTAACAAGTGCTTGAACTTCAAGTATAATAGGTCTGCTTCCTTCCATAACTACGGTTAAAGCCGAACCTGCCTGATTTGAATTACGGTTAAAAAACCTTGATGCTATATCTGTCGCTGAGACCAAACCATCGTTACGCATCTCAAATACGCCTATCTCACTTGTAGGTCCGAAACGATTTTTAAATCCTCTTAAAATTCTAAGTTCTTGTGAGGAATCACCCTCAAAATAAAGTACCGTATCTACCATATGCTCTAACACTCTTGGTCCTGCGATAGAGCCTTCTTTTGTAATGTGTCCGATTATAAATATTGCTAAGTCTTTCTCTTTTGCTATACGCATTAACTCAAAAGTAATCTGTCTAACTTGTGTAACTGAACCAGGAGCTGAAGTAATAGCTTCTGAGTAGAGAGTTTGGATAGAGTCTATAATCAAAAACTCATAATTATGATGCTCCAACTCTACTAAAACCTGTTCAAGTCTTATCTCACTAAGTAAGTAAAGATTGTCATGATTTGCCCCGAGTCTGTTTGCACGTAGTTTTATCTGGCTGCTCGATTCCTCTCCACTTACGTAAAGTACATCTTTTCCGCTTGATGAAATAAGTCCGCCTACTTTTAAAAGCAAAGTTGACTTCCCGACACCCGGACTTCCGCCGATAAGTGTAAGTGAACCTGGTACTATACCACCCCCAAGAACTGTATCTAGTTCTGCATCGTTTGAAGAAAATCTGTATATTTCTTCCTCTTTTATTTTATTTATTGATACGGCTTTAGCACTTTTGCTTGATGTAGATTTTGTTTGTTTTATAACCTCTTGCTGGTGTTCATTTAACTCTACCAATGAATCCCATGCGCCGCAGTTTGTACACTTTCCCATCCATTTTGGAGTGGTCATTCCGCAGTGTTGACACTCAAAAAGTACTTTTTTCTTAGCCATAATTATTTTGCCCTAACAAGTAAATATTTGAGAAATTATACTATGCAAAATCATTTATTTTTAAAAATATGACATTTTGCAATATTATTATACTTAGATGCTATAATCACATAAATATTTTTGGAGAGATGTATGAATACTCTGAGTGTATCGGCACTGAATGAACAGATAAAAACCCTGCTTGAAACGAGTTTTACGAGAGTACTCGTTGAGGGTGAACTCTCACGTATAACTTTTCATAACTCGGGGCATATATACTTTACTCTAAAAGACTCTTCATCTGCTATATCTGCAGTTATGTTCAGAGGTAATGCATCCAGGCTGAAATTTCAACTCCAAGAGGGGATGAAAGTTATACTTGAGGGTGCAGTAAGTGTATATACACCTCGCGGAAGTTACCAGATAAACTGTTTTAATATTGAACCTGCAGGGCAGGGTGCTTTAGCTTTGGCGTATGAGCAACTAAAGCAAAAACTCCAAGACAAAGGCTATTTTAATCCTGAAACTAAAAAACAACTTCCAAAATTTCCAAGACGTATAGCACTTATTACTTCTGCAACAGGAGCGGCACTACAAGATATGCTAAGAGTTGCAAATCACAGGTACAGAGATATAGAGATTGATATATATGACGTACTTGTTCAAGGTGAGAGTGCAGCAAGTTCAATAGCATCAGCCATAGATGTAGCATCTGTAAAAAACTATGATATATTGGTAGTGGGTCGCGGTGGCGGAAGTATGGAGGATTTGTGGGCATTTAACGAGGAGATCGTTGCAGATGCTATCTTTGCATCTGTTGTGCCTGTCGTCAGTGCCGTCGGGCATGAGATAGATACCGTTATAAGTGATTTTGTAGCAGATTTGCGTGCACCTACTCCGAGTGCGGCGATGCAAATGATATTACCCGATGAGAAGGAACTTTATCAGTATCTTGATAGTATATCAAATCAGTTTACACAGATAATAGAGCAAAAAATAGATAAAAAAAATCAAGAACTAAGCCATTTAAAACAGCTTTATAAGCAAAACTCAATAGAAAACAAGCTTACTCAAAAAATTCAGGAGATAAAGTCTTTAAAAGAGAGTTTTTATCAACAAATCTCTTTTAAAATAAGTAATAAACAAAATGAACTTACTAGCGTTTTGAAAAATTTAGAATCAAATAATCCCAAGTATAAAACAAAACGCGGTTTTGCCCAACTCTCACGCAATAAAAAAGTTATAGATATAAGTGAATTGAAAATAGATGATGATTTTGAGTTGATGGATGATAAGGTAGTGATTTATGCAAACGTGTTAAAAAAAGAAAATATAGGCTAACTCTTTATCTAAGAGTTAGCTCCGGAAAATACATATGGATAGATGCAGAAGCTTCTGCAGCAAGTTTTTTCATCAACTTATCAAACTTATCCTCTTTACTCCACTCCGGAAATGCTACACCGCTTAGAGCTTGAACTTTCTTTTTTGCATCGTATTTGACACCGAGTGAGTCTATTAATCCGACATCTTTAGCTTGACTAGCCGTAAATATATGCGCATTTGCAAACTCGTCTCTGTTTTTAAACTTTAGTCCTCTCGCATCTGCTACGTCTTTTGTAAACATATCATAAGTACCGTAGATAACTTTGTTGAGTTCATCAACCTCATATTTAGTCCATGCACGATCACCAGTGCCTACTTTTTTGTATTTACCCGCTTGGACACTTTGGCTTTTGATGCCTATTTTACTCATAAGTTCACTTACATCTGCTCCTTGCATCACAACACCGATGCTACCGACCATACTTCCGGGATTTACCATAATCTCACTTGCCCATATAGAAGCATAGTAACTACCGCTCGCAAGTGTTCCGCTTGCATATACGATTACAGGTTTGACTTCTTTTAGTCTTTTAATAGCATAAGCTATCTCAACAGATGGGGCTACAGCACCGCCCGGTGAGTTTACGTCTAGCAGTACACCTCTAATATTTGGGTTTTCTCTTGCTTTATCTATTTTTTGAACTACATCGGTTGCGTCAAATATAGGACCGACCAATTTAATCTCTTGTAAATTTACGGGATTTAAATTTGCCTCTTCTGTAGGTGCAAAAATCAAAAAAAGTAAAAGTACGAAAAGCATCGCTTTAAAATGCTCTTGTATATACTTTAGTGTCGCTCCGATTGGATAAAATATTTTTTTAATAAAGTTCATAAATCTTCCTGTGATATTTTTAAAAATTATAACTAAGTTTGGTAATACAACCGTAACCGTTTAGTTACAAGTTCGTAATTTAGCGATTATAATATAGCGCCATGAAATATAAATCAATCTTTGTATCAGATATCCATCTCGGCACGCGTTTTTCCCAAGCAGAACATTTTTTAGACTTCTTAAAAGATACGGAATCGGATAACCTTTATTTGGTCGGAGACATTATTGACGGTTGGGCGATAAAAAGAAAGTTTAAATGGGCTCAATCTCACTCCGATGTAATTCAAAAGGTACTAAGAAAAGCTAGAAAAGGTACAAATGTTTATTTGATTACCGGCAATCATGATGAATTTTTACGTCCGTTTACTCCGCTTATAATGGGAGATAATCTATATATAAAAAATGAGTGTGAGTATGTGTCTTCCGAAGGTAAAAAGTATCTTGTAACTCACGGCGATTTTTTTGACAGTATCACTATGACAAAAAAATGGCTTGCAATACTTGGAGACGTGGGGTATGACTTTATTCTTTTTATAAACCACTATCTGCAAAAGATACGAAAACTTATGAGAGTTAAAAAGTACTGGTCACTCTCAAAATATGTAAAAGACAATATAAAAAGTTCAGTATCATTTATAACAGACTTTGAAGGTGTGCTTACGACCCATGCGGAAAAAAAAGGATATAATGGCGTTATATGCGGACATATTCATAAGGCTGAGGCAAAACAGATTAACGGTATAGAGTATTTAAACTGCGGTGACTGGGTTGAATCTTGTAGTTGCATTGTTGAGAATTTTGATGGAAGTTTTGAGGTTATAAATTGGTTGGAGATACAAAAGAAATAGTATTGGCACTATCAGGTGGCGGTGCAAGGGGTGCATATCACTTAGGGGTGCTTCAATATCTGGATGAGCAAAATATAAAAGTTAAGGCAATCTGCGGCACTTCAATTGGTTCTATAATTGCAGCTTCTTATGCATCCGGGGTATCTCCAAAAGAACAGTTAGAGATATTTAAATCAAAAGGTTTAAAGAAAATGTTCTCTTTTGCTTGGTTTAGGGAGTCTTTATTTAATGTTAATGTAAATATTCCGTGTATAGATGCACTTATAAAAAAAAGTAGATTTGAAGAGTTGGATATACCCGTATATATAACGGCTATGGATTTGCAAAACGGAGATGAGATTTATTTTAACCGTGGAGATATCAGAACACTGTGTACAGCATCTAGTGCTTTAGTACCTATGTTTAAACCTGTTGAACATGAAGGTAAGGTTCTGGTTGATGGCGGTTTTTTTAACCATATGCCTTATAAGCCTCTTAAGAAATACGATTATCCTCTTGTCGGTGTAAATCTAAACCCAATCGTCAAAAAAGCAAGCAGACCTAGGCTTATGAGTTATTTGAAAAAAGTTATAGCTATCAGGATGTTTATAACAGCTGATAGTCAAAGAGATGAGTATGATTACTATATTTCAAATGATGAAATATTAAAATACTCCATCTTTTCATTAAAAAATTTTGATGAGTTGTTTGAGCTGGGCTATGCAGATGCAAAAAAAGTTTTTAGTGTTTAGGCTTAAATTTAAAACCTGCATCGACTAAAAGAGGTCTGATTTTATCTTTTATATCGCCTTGAAATTCCATAAAACTTTCTTTAAAACTACCACCGCACCCAAGTTTCTTTTTTAGAGTTTTAAGAGTAGTTGTGGCATCTTCTTTTCTTAGAAAAAACTCTCCCACAAGAGTTACGACTTTTCCTCGGCGTTTCTCTTTTGAGAAAAACAGTTGATGTTTCTCCGGTTCTAGTATATCGGATGCTATTTTAGATTTTCTTGGAGTTTGTACTTCCGCCCAGCCATCGTCTATATCTGCACCTATAAACAGGTCTAGTTTTTTACCGCGTGACATGACTAAAGAACTTTTTGTTTTAAAACACTCATAGTATCATCCGTATATACAGAATCTATAACTCTTTTTGAGATTTCACTAGCAGAGTGTTTAGTATTGTCATATACAACTATGATTACTTCATCTTGCGGTTTTAAAAATGTAGTCTCTCCATACTTAGTGTAACGTGTAGCACCTATGGATATTATGGCTTTAGATGGTTGTTCACACTCTGATATGTAAGAGATTAAGTCCTCTAAAGGTCCAAAATCCTCTTGCGTACTTATTTGGTTTACCATCCAGTCTGTTAGTTTTGTGTAAAAGTAGCTGTAACCGTTAAGCTCAACATCTTCTCCATATGCATGAACTTCATTTCCTCGACGTAAAAATGAAGCTATTGAAAACTTATCCATTATTCCGCCCTTTGAAAATGAATCTATTTCAAAAAGAGTGTTAGATAAACCTTTGGAAGATTCTCCCCAGTTCTTTTTATCGCTGATTTTTGAAGCACCTTTTACACGGATAGAACAGTCGTTATATGCCCCAAAATGAGTCGGTTTTATAGCTACAAGTTTCTCACCCGTATATTCCAACTCACAAACAAGTCCGACCTCTGGTTCGGCTTGAACGTTTACATCTTCATCAGGCAGTTTTATGTAGTCTGCATCCAGCGGATAAGTATTTAATATATCTTTTGCGGCAGCTACGGGTTTTGGTAGATAAAAAGGAAACATCCCTTTGGGTGCTGCTTCATCTTCTGTGATAACATCTTTAAAATCCTCAGCTTCGCCCGCTTGGTCTAGATGCAAGGCGAAGTTGCCCGCTATGCCTAAACCTATATAGTTTTTGTATTTTGCCATTATTTATTCTTTATATTTTAGTCTTTTTTGAAATTATAGCTAAACTAAATTATTTCCCATTCTTCTATATCGCCATCTATTTTAACAAAAAGAGGGTGTAATTTGATTTCATTTATTGAACTTATTTCTTCGTATCTTTTTGGATCTCGAACTTTTAACTTTTTTAGCAGATGATTAAATTCATATTTTATTTGACCGCTTGTAACTTCTATGTTGTTACATTTTTTATTATGTATAATTTTATCTCTTTTAAAACTATATCCTCTTTTATCTGCTTCATCAACTACAAAGTGAAGATAAGCGGAAATAGCTAATTTAGGATTGTCCGTATTTTTAAAACGCAATAGCTGAGGATGATTTTTATATCCTTTTGTTTTGCCAAGCAGTACATTTTGAGCAAGCAGTCCTTCTCTCCAAAGTGCCACTAAACCTTTTGAATCCAAGTATGATAAATCTATTGACCATAGTCTCATTATTTAACCTATTAAACCTATTTTTACACATCTCTCATGGTTTTTAAATATAGCCATCGCCGTATTCATTTTATAGTATCCGAGTTTTGAGTAAAACTCTTCTTTGCCCGGACTTGCAAATAAAATGATTTTATTGTGATGTTTTGATTGTTCTGTGAGTTTGTTAACTATATCTTTACCGATGCCTTTACCTTGAAAATCAGGATGTATAGCTACATCGCAAATATATGAACAATCAATTCCGTCAGCCAAAGCTCTACCGACACCGATAAGCTGATTGTCTTTATATACAAAGTGTTTATACATACTGTTTGAAAATGCCATTTTTAAATCATTTGGTTTTTTATCTCCAAGGGGTGCTATTTTGTACAAGTGTGACAACTCATTCCAATCAACACTATCAATATTATCTATCCATTTTAAGTTCAATTTATTCCTTATTAAACATCGGTTTTGAGTTTTCTTCCGCCTGATATTTCGAATTTGTTGCTTGTACTATATCTATATTCATTATTTCACTTATGTATGATATTAAGATCTTCATTCGCAGATGGCGGCTCAAAAAATTTAGTAACATGGTTAAATACATCTTCATTGTCAAACTGTGCACGATCTGGTTGCTCGGTTCTGCGTTTTGCTATTTGAGACAAACACTTCTCATTGCTTACATCAAGATAGATAAGCTCATGTTCGCATGAAATTTCAGTGCATAATTGCTTGAACCAATCTCTTTGTTTTAAAGTATTTGCTGGGAAATCCATAACAACATTAGTGCCGGTATTTATAATCTGTTGCACATGAGATTTTATAAAAGGTTTTATAAGGGTAGAGAACTTTATATAATCATCAAAAGAGTTAATCTGGTTTGGATAGTGAGCTGAGAGCCAATCATCTTCGGATAAAAGCACTGCGTTTTTTTCTATTGATAAAATCTTTGAATTAGTAGATTTTCCGGCTCCCATTTTTCCGCAGAAAAAAGTAAGAGTTCCTTTTTTGTTCATAAGTTATCCTGTTTTATACTTGAGTTCATTTATATACTAATATTGCGAATACAATGCCTAAAACTAAACACAATGGTGAGAAATATTTTGTATCATATTTTGCAAATTCAGTATTTTTGATTTTTTTGAAAAATCCAACAACATTAAATTCACCTATAGCTCTTAATGTAAAAATAGCAGATAAAAACAATCCACCGTAAAAATAAAAGTTTACATTAGTTTTAATAGTAAAATCATAAAACTGCAATCCATATGCTATGTGTGAAAAAAATATCAAAATAACTCCAACTAAAAATGTTAAGCTTTTGCTAGGTTTTAGTAATAGTTTTCCGTCTTGGCTTGGCAGTGCCTTGTCTAAACCAACTTTACCTCCAAAAGCCCAGTAAAAATGAAATAGTCCCATAATGATTAATGTTAAAATAGTGATAATGGTTATAAAGTCCATTTTATTCCTTATGTTATTAGCTCCCCTGATTTGTTATGTACCATCAATTAATTTCCAAATAAAACTTCATAATATATTTATTATTTTTAAGCCATGATGTTGCATCCACCATATCTGTATTATCTGCTGCCACACTACCTTTTAAATCATTGTATTGAACTGATGCTTGAAATGTTTCGATTGTTGACCTTTTATTTTATATGCTAACGTTTGACTTCACCGACAGATTATCTGTTCGGTGCAAGGTTTTGTTATGTGTGTTTTTTAGACACCAATTTCATCATATCGTTATATAAATTCTTTGAAGCTTCAAAGCCTGATGTTCCATAGTTATCTTTATTAATAGAACCATCTAATTCTTTAATTGGTTCAAGTTCATTAAAAAAGAACTCATATGACAAATCGCCTTTTATAAGACCATCGACGGCAACTTCTTTAAACAATTTAATCATTGCATTGTAACCAGTTGTTTTATTAAGTAAAGAATTTTCATTTAACCAATCCTGATTCAATAAAACTTTTAAAGCATTAAAATAGTTATATAGTATTTTATAAATAGAGTTGAAATCTTTCTTTTTATAAAATTCCCAAAATAGATACCGTTCCGCGTTATATTGAAAATTACTAAATATAGGAAATATATTTTCTAGTTTCATTAATTCATTTCTAATTTTATAGTAGTCTTTTTCTGGGTATGTTAGTTCCAATAAAGGTTTGACAAAAGCAGATAATGAAATAATACCTTTTGTTTTAGAGGTTAATATTTTAATACCTTTATACCAAGGTGAAGAGTCATCATAATTAAAAGACTGAGCAATTTCAATCATCATTTTTTTAGGTGTATATACATTGCTATTTAATTCTAAATTTAAGTTTAATGATGGATCAACCTTTGTTTGTTCGGAATTAATTGTAGAAAATATATTTGCTTGTTGATCAATATCTAAGTCAATAAATATTGTTACAATTAATTCAAAGTTTGAAACAGTATTATCCCTAAAACCTTCTAACCTATGTTGTCCATCGATTATAGTAAAACTACTATCATTAATATCTAACTCAAGCTCCTTGTTTGTTTTTTGCATAACGTAATTTGAAGATGTATTGACAATAATAGAATTAGGGAAAGTAGCATCTATTGAAGATAAATAGCTTTTTATTTGTTGTACTTTATCTTTTTTTAGCTCTCTTTGTATACCTAATATTTCATCATCTTCTTCAATTCGTCTTCTATCTACCACAGACATTGATAATAAATCTTTAGGATTTATTTTTGTAATATAAAGCTCTCCGATTGGTTGTTTGATTTTTAAAACTTTTAATGTAATTGTACTCATAGTTTAATCTCCGTTCCGCCAATAGTTGTTGATTTAATTGTTTTTGCTTTATTTGCTCTAAGTTTACTTATTGCTTCTACTTCATCATATTTACTTATTAACCCTAATAAAATTGAACATCCAAATAAAATCATGGCACTTATTTCATATACATCATAAGCAAAAATATTGGTTTTGCTTTCAATTTGCACAATTGATATTGAAAACAAGGTAATAGTTATTACATAAATTATAACTGCTAACGTAAATATTGTTTTACGTTTTTTTTCTGATAAATATAACAATAAAAAAACTGATGTTAAAAAACCTGCATTTGTTACAAGGATAATGTTAATAATATTTAAGTCTAATCCAAAATTTTTTCTCATCCCCCATATTATTGCTATATTTATAATAGAAATTAAATATGAGGAAATAAACCATATTAATGTTTCTCTCAATGTTGCAGGTATATTAAAAATAAACCCTTGCAGTTTTTCTATATATTCTTCTTTAATCATACTATAACCTTTATTTTTGCTTTTATTCTTTCGTCACATAACTATTTATTAGAAGTACATTATATATAAGTAAGCTATAAAATCACTTAATATATTATCGTTTTAAGTGTAATACTATTAAGTTGTGTTAAATAACATGCTAAGGCAAAGTTATATAAAAGTATGATAAATTGCAATGTTTTTTTAATATTATTGAAAGATTTTTGTATCGTTTTTATGTGTAACTATTAAGGTATATCCGTAATATCTTATCAATTTGTAAAGATTTCAAGCAAAAATCTTAATAGTTTAGCAAAATGTTAAATATATCAGGAGTAGGTTATGGCAGAAAAAAGACTCACTGATAGTGAGCCTATCATTTCGATGGAAGAGATGGTAAAACTTACAGTTTACCATCAGCCTTAGCTTCGGCAAACTCTTCATATGTACCTTTAAAGTCTATGATAGTACCGTCTTCTTGTATCTCTAAGATACGTGTAGCATAAGCATCCAGTAACTCACGGTCATGAGATACACAGATTACATTACCTTTAAACTCATGCAGAGCTTCACCAAGTGCAACGATAGCCTCAAGGTCAAGGTGGTTTGACGGTTCATCCAGTACTAAGAAGTTTCCGCCTTCTAGCATCATCTTACTTAGCATCATACGGTGTTTTTCTCCACCTGAGATAGATACAACAGATTTTTCTTGCTGTTCACCGTTAAAAAGCATACGACCAAGACAGTTTCTTATCTCAGCTATGTCACGCTTAGGATCGAACGCACGTAACCAGTCGTAAAGCGTACCGTCGCCTTCTATTATGTCGGCCGTATCTTGCGGGAAGTATGAAGGCTCGATTGTAGCACCCCATTTAACTTCACCGCTACTTGGTTTCATCTCTTCCATTATGATTTTAAGTAAAGTTGTTTTACCGACACCGTTTCCACCGATAAGTGCAACCTTTTCATCAGGTTCAAATTTTAAAGTGATGTCGTTAAGAACTTGCTCGTCACCATATGAATGCGATATATTGTGAATCTCTAAAGCTTCATCACCCATTACACGCTGAGCTTTGAAAACTATTGACGGGTCACGGCGAGATGATGGTTTGATATCGTCAATAACAAGTTTATCAAGTTGTTTTTGACGTGACGTAGCTTGTTTTGCTTTAGA
This sequence comes from Sulfurimonas lithotrophica, assembly GCF_009258225.1. Lineage (NCBI taxonomy): Bacteria > Pseudomonadati > Campylobacterota > Epsilonproteobacteria > Campylobacterales > Sulfurimonadaceae > Sulfurimonas > Sulfurimonas lithotrophica. Next base: position 1,502,128 of record NZ_CP043617.1, on the reverse strand, counting down.
TGCATTAGCGCTGAATCTTCTAACAAAGGCTTCAAGTTGTTCTTTCTCTTTTTGTTTTTTCGCATTGTCAAGCTCTTGTTGTTTTGCGATAACGTTTGCAGCGATATACCAGTCATCATAGTTACCTGTGAATTCACGGATTTTTTGATAATCAACATCTAAGATATGAGTAACAACTGAGTTTAGGAAGTGTCTATCGTGAGAGATAACTACCATAGTTCCTTCATGGCGTTGCAGTTCATCTTCAAGCCAGCTTATTGTTTGAATGTCAAGGTTATTTGTAGGCTCATCTAAAAATAATACATCAGGTTTTGGAAAAAGTACCTGAGCAAGTAAAACTTTAAATTTATCAGCAGAGTCGAGTGAACTCATAAGGTTGTAGTGATCTTCTACGGGGATACCGACGTTTTCTAAGATTTTACCTATATTTACTTCATATTCGTAAGTAGGATCTTCTTCAACACAGATAACTTCAAGCTCAGCCAGACGGTTGTTTACGGCATCGTCTTCAAAGTTACCGTTAGTGTATAGGTCTTCTTTTTCTTTAACTGCATCGTAGAGTCTTTTGTTACCGAAAAGTACGGCATCCATAATAGTGTAGTCTTCAAATGCAAATTGATTTTGACCAAGAACTCCGACTTTGTTGGCTTTTGGTATGATTACCTCGCCTTCAAACTCTTCATCTTGACCGGATAGGATTTTTAAAAATGTAGTTTTTCCGGCACCGTTGGCACCGATAAGACCGTAACGTTTATGACGGTCTAATTTAAGGTTGATTTCTTGAAACAAAACCCTGTTTCCAAAGCGTTTTGTTAAGTTTTGAACTGTTACCATGCATCTCTCTCTTAAGGTATAAATTTCTTGTTATATTTCGCGAATTATACCTAAGAGTTGTTTAAACCTTGGTTACTTTAATTTTGAGTGTGGTTTATCCCAAAATTCTTCATCCGGATGACCTTGATATACGGCTTTTTTATATTTTTCATGCGTACGTTCAATCTCTGCACGTATTAAGTTCACAACAGCAGTTTGTGCACGTAAAGGCTCAGGAAGTACACAGTATTCACCCTCTGTAAGTTCGTCGTTAAAGTGTTCTTCATCAAAGCTCTTACCAAGATATGTTGCGATGTATTTTGCATCTCTTTCTGCATTTCCAAGACATGATGTAGCACCCGGCGATGGCGTCATGTTAAATATCAGACCCTCTCCCGTATAGATAGAAGCTTCACCGAGCATTAGTTTTTGCTCATCTTTGTTTAATACCTGTGGACGTACACCGCCAAAGCCGTCTGCATATTCAAATTCATCCATTTTCAGTCCGGGTACTACTTTTCTTGCAGCTCGTAAAAACAGATATTTGTTCAGTATAGGTACTTCGTATAAAAAGTTTGTAAAAAGATAATTGCGTATATCACTCTCTTTTAGAAGTTTCCAAAGAGCTTTGACTATATTCATATCAAATCTTAGAGTTTTCCAAAAGTCCATATATGTACCAGGCTTGTAACGCTCCAACTTTGGAAGAACAAGTGCCGTAGGACCAAAACGTGTATTTCCATCAGCTAAGATATCAGGGTCGCCGTGAAGTGCTGCAAATGGCAGTTTTGGGTTTTGAATCATATAGACTTTACCGTTTAGAAGTTTCTTTTGTGTCATATAAAAGCTACCTGCAACTGGTAAACAGCCGAGGTTGTGACCAAAGCCCATACGATGTGCTAAAAACAGTGAATGAGCACCCGCATCCGTAGCCACAAAGTCCGCATAAAAGTTTCCGTTTGGTGTTTTTACAACATATCCGCGTTTAGATGAACGCTCAATATCCTTAACTTCCGTATTTAAGAACAAATCAACCGTTACACCTTCCTCTTTTTTAGCACGCTCTATAAAATCAACAGAGAGTTTTTTAAAATCAACTGTAGTCCACTGACCTTGTGTCCCGACTCCTACTATATGTTCAGCTCTTTCATTACCGTTTTCATCGTAAACTACACGAGGTTCAAGTTCTTTTAGTTTTTCTTTATCCCAAACTTCCAGATAAGGAAAAAGTTTATTAAACTCTTCAAATCTATGAAGCAAAAATTCCACCTCTTTTTCACCTACACCGAGTGCCATTTTTTGATGTGAAAATATCACTTCGTTTTGGAGTTGGTTATTTAAACAGTATCTCTCTATCATTTTGGATGTACGCTTTGTAATAGAAGCCTTTTCAAGTGTATAGTTCGTCTCTATATCTCCAGCATGAATAGTTTGTGAATTACTAGTTCCGTTTGAGTTGAGAGTTGAGACATCTTCGTATTTCTCGATTATAGCTATCGACTTTATATCTGTATATCTAGCAAGTGTGTAGGCTAGGGCAGTTCCTGTTATTCCCGCTCCGACAATTATCACTTCATAGTTTTTAGTTGTTGACATTAGACTACCTATATTTTATATTGTTACAATTATAACAAAAGTTTTTGTTTTATTAGGGTGAAAAATAGTGTAAAATACGCTTATGCAAATAAGAGAATTAGATTTAAAAGAACTGCCTGAAGCGTATGAGGTTTTGTCTCAACTTAGAATTGGTCTTGAATATGAAGAGTTTGAAGATTTAGTATATGAGATGCGTCATAAAGATTACAAGATGATTGGAGTTTTCGAAGGAATTGAACTTGTAACCTATGCGGGTGTATTTATACAAACAAACCTTTATCATAAACGTCATCTTTTTGTGGATGATTTAGTTACATATGATTCGTTTCGTTCTCGCGGATACGGAGATGCAATGATTGATTATTTAGTAAATTATGCCAAAGTCGCTATGTGTGAAAATATTGTTTTATCTTCAGGTTTGCAAAGGGTAGATGCACATAGATTTTATGAAAAAATGGGATTTGAGAAAAAAAGTTATATGTTTATAAAAGAGGTATAAACCAGACTATTCTATACTCTCTTTTGGCTCTCCAAAGTAGTATCCTTGTGCATAATCGACACCGAGTTCTAAAGTTTTTTCATATACTTCTTTAGAATATACAAATTCGGCAATTGTTTGTATCCCCATTTTTTTGGCAAATTCAACTATAGTTTGCGTAATCATCATAGAGTTTTTATCTACATCTATATTTTTAATCATAGAACCGTCTATTTTTATATAATCAACTTGAAGTTTCATAAGATACTCAAAGTTTGAATACCCTGTTCCAAAGTCGTCTATAGATACTTTTGCATTAAAGCTTTTTATATCGTTGATGAACTTAAACACTTCATCAAAGTTTTCAATACCTTCTGACTCTATAATTTCAAATACTATATTGCTGTTAATTTTACACTTGCCGAGTTTATCCATTATATATTCATATATATCTTCATTTAGTATATCTTCAACAGATATATTGATGGAGACTTGTTTATCCGTTTCTTTAAATGCTTCAAATGTTTTATTTATCATTATCTTTGTAAGTTTGGGATACATCTTGTTTTTCTTTGCCAGTTCTAAAAAATGTATAGGTGCTATAAGAGTTCCGTCTTCGTTTTTGATTCTCATCAGTGATTCATACTTTATGATTTCCTTAGTTTTACAATCAACTATAGGTTGAAATACAGGTATGATTCGGTCTTCTTCTATAGCCTGTTTTAGGTGTTTGTTCCATAAAAAGTTTTTCTCGTACTCTTTAGACATAGCCATAGAATCATCATATACAAGATAGTTCTTTCTTGTTTTTTTAGCAACCATTAGTGCGGTATCTGCATTTGCTAAAAGTAAGTCTGTACCGTAGGATAAACCTATGGTAACACTTAGGTTCACTTCACTCTTTGAACTTATGGTAAAACTTTTTTTAGTAATTCTTTCACTAATTAATGCTGCATAGTTTATAAACTCTTTTATATCTACGTCTGCTGCACACAGATAAGCAAATTCATCAGCATGAAGCCTATATATATAATCTTTATTCGGTGTGATTTGTTGTAAATATTTTGAAAACTCTATTAGTAATTCGTCACCTGCTTCATCACCGTAGAGATCGTTTATTTCTTGAAAGGAATCTATATTTATAATCATTAATGCTAAATTGTTTTTACGTTCAAGTTCTTCTATAAGACTTCGTCTGTTTTTAAGGTTTGTAAGAGAATCGTTATAAAACTGATGCTCAATTGAATCAAGCATCGAGTTAAATACACCCTTAATAGAATCCATCTCTTCAATTTTGTCATTTACCTCTATTCGCTGTTTCATATCTTGTGAGTTTGTAATCTCTTTTATAACATTTGAGAAATCTTTTATAGGTTGAATAATATATTTGTCAAGGTTTAAAAAGATTGCCAAAAATATTATAAGTGAAAAAACAGTGATGAAAACAATAAAAAAGTTAATAATAAAGCTTAGAGAAATTTTTAACTCTCTAATCGGGTAAGATATATTGATTACTCCAAGAGTATCATTTACTTTAACGTTTGTATGGCATCTCAAACAGTCGTTTTTAGCTTTAACGGGATAAAAATAGTTAATACTTGAATTGTCGTATATGTTTAATGTTTCTGCACCTAAGATTGCCTTTTTTACTTCAGGTAGGTTTTCCCTTGTATATTTGTCTTTTTCAATCTCTCCATAAAGTTCAGAAACAAGGGAACTTCTATAGACATTTATTTTCATGCTTTTATCAACACCGTTAAGTCTTGTGATGATTTCGTTTATATCGTCTCTGGTCCATCCTTTTTGCATCGCTGTATATAAAGTTTCAAAAACAAGACCGCTTGTTTTTTTTGCATCTAAGTGAGCTATTTCGGATATAGCTTCTCTTTTCATGTATTCAGCATATGAATAAGATAGTATTAGAGTGATAAAGAGTGTTACAAATATTATTTTAGCTGTTATTTTTGTAAAAGTCGTATTTCTTTTCAATGTCTATAAAACCTTAATATTTTAAAAAATTATATTATGTTACTATAATAATCTTAAGCGAAATTTGAAAATATTATAAAAATTGTAAATTATTAATTTTTCTTTAGATTATTTATATTTATGACAGTTACATCATCATCAAAGTTATACGCAGAAGCTTTGTCTAAAGACTCTTGAATGTTTAATGTATTGCTTATCATATTTTCCGGAGAACAATCTTTTAGTTCTTCATTTTGATGTTCTACTATACCGTCACTGTATAAGACAATGTTTTCCCAGCTTTTTACTTCTATAGAGTCACAATTTGGGACATCTGAAAAATTCATAAACGGAGTATTGTTAGACTTTATTTTTATAATTTCTTTTGGTGTCTTAATCAAAAACGGATACATTCCGCCTGCTGAATAGGTTATGGTTTTTTTATCGGGGCTAATCATTAACATAATATATGAAAGTTGTTCATCTTCTGCCAAAAAGTCTTTTGCACTTGGGTATAAGCGACTTATAAGTTCATCCATAGACGACATCTTATATATAAACTGATTTAGCATCGAAGATATGGCAAAAACGGTCAGAGCGGGGGATATACCGTGACCTTGACCATCAACAAGATAAACAAATGTCGAACCGTTGTCCATTTTGTATATAGAATAAAAATCCCCGCTAAGTATATCTGAAGCCAGATGCAGTACATTGTATTCATCTTTATCCAAATCATTTACAATACCCGCTTCTAATTTACTTTTTGCAAGTAGTTCCTGTTGTGTTTTATAGCTGTTAATCTCATCAATTTTATGGTAAAGACTCATAAGTTCGGTAAGGTCATGGCGAATTGATATATATTCTATTATTTCATTTGATTCATTAAAGATAGGGAATACGGAAGCTTTAAAAGTAAATTTTGTACCATTTTTATTTAAGTTGGTTATGATTCCGTGCCAAACTTTTTTGGAACTTATTGTTCTCCACATATTGTTAAAAACTGTTGAAGACATATCCGGATCACGTACTATGCTGTGAGGTTTACCGATAAGCTCTTCGCGGCTATATCCTGAAACATTCACGAATTTATCGTTTACATATGTAATGATTCCGCGTGTATCTGTTTTTGATACGACATTGGTTTCGTCAACCATATTTTGATACTGTTTTAAAAGAGACAACTCTTTTTTGGAAATACTGCTTTTGCTATTCATATAAATCCTTAGGCTGATATTTTAGCATATAAAAGTCATATCTTAATGTTATAATTCATATATGAAAACAAAATCATTATATATATCTTCACAAGAAAAAAATGCCGGCACGCTATTTATAACAATGGGTATGATGGAAATACTTAAAAGAAACATACCAAAAGTAGCCTTTTTTAGACCGATTATATTTAAAGATAATCTAAAAGACGGTGATATTAGTTTTATAAAGGAGCGATATTCGCTGGATATAGATTATAGTGAATGTTACGGATACGATATAGAGTTTGTTGAGCAGATGATATCTCAAAATAAAACAAATGAACTTATAAATTTGCTTATAAAAAAGTTTAAAAAACTAGAAAAAGATTATGATTTTGTTCTATGCGAAGGGATTCGACACTCATTTTTGACAAGTACGATAAACTTTGATATCAACATACTTATAGCACAAAATTTTGGCTCACCCGTGTTAAATATACTTAGTGCAAAAGATAAAAGCGTACATGATATATATGAATATATTTTGATTGAAAATGAAAACTTAAAACAAGCAGGTTGTACACATTTTGCCACTTTTGTAAATAGACTCGATGAAAAGCAGTTAGATAATCTAAGTGAAAAAACAAAAAACATAGATGATATTTATCTTTTGCCTGAAGTTGAAGAGTTGACATACCTTAGTATAGCCGACGTTATAGACGGTTTGGATGCCGAAGTTATAATGATGGATGAACTTGATTATTCAAGGGCTATAAAAGCACCAAAGGTAGTAGCACTCTCTTTGGATAATTTTTTGGGTCGTATAGAAGAAGGCGAGTTAATTATAGTCCCTGCCGATAGAAGTGAGATAATACTTGGCATCTTAGGTGCTGTTTATTCTAAAAACTATCCAAATATAGCCGGAATCATATTTCCTTTTGAACTTGATATGCATCCGAATATAAAAAAACTTATAGATGGGCTTGATGATATCAACATACCTCTTCTTTCGGTCACTACAGATACATATACTACGGCAAATAATATCTCAAAACTAAATGCAAGACTAAGAGTAAACTCTAAACGAAAGATAGCCTTGGCACTCGGGATGTTTAACAACAATGTTGATATTCAAAAGATTGAGAAAAGAATTCAAAGTGCTCAAAATGATGTAATGACACCTATGATGTTTGAGTACAAACTCTTTAACATAGCTTCAAACAATAAAAAAACAATAGTACTCCCTGAATCCAATGATGATAGAATCTTACGTGCTGCGGACATTATTTTAAAGCGTGATGTTGCAAATATTATACTACTTGGAAATGAAGAAGAAATAAAAGACAGATACGGAAAGTTAGGTCTGAATTTAGATAAATCTACCATTATAGATCCAGATAAATCAGAACTTATGGATAAATTTATAGATAGCTTTTACGAGATGAGAAAAGATAAAGGTCTTCTTCGTGAAGGTGCAGCAGATGCAATGGCTCACGTAAACTACTTTGCGACTATGATGGTGCATCTGGGATATGCCGACGGTATGGTTAGCGGAGCATCACATTCTACGGGAGATACTATTCGTCCAGCTTTGCAGATTATTAAAACTACATCTGATGTATCTTTGGTCTCATCAGTATTTTTTATGTGTCTTAAGACCAAAGTCTTAGTGTATGGAGATTGTGCGGTAAATCAAGACCCTGATGCAAAAGAGTTAGCCGAAATCGCACTCTCGTCCGCAAAAACTGCTCATGCCTTTGGAGTAGAGCCTAAAGTAGCTCTTCTTTCATACTCAACAGGTGATAGCGGAAGCGGTGCAGATGTAGATAAAGTAAAAGAGGCTACAAAACTTGTAAAAGAGATGTGCAGTGATTATGAGTTTGAAGGCCCTATACAGTACGATGCCGCAATAAACAAAGACGTTGCAGCTAAAAAACTGCCAAACTCAAAGGTAGCAGGAGAAGCAAATGTACTTATTTTTCCTGATTTAAATACCGGAAACAACACATACAAAGCAGTTCAACGCTCCTCAGATGCAGTAGCAATCGGACCGATACTACAGGGTTTAAATAAACCAATAAACGACTTAAGTCGAGGTTGTCTTGTAGAAGATATAGTAAACACGGTTGCAATTACGGCAATCCAGGCAGGACAAAAAGATGAAACTAGCCGTAATTAACTCTGGAAGTTCCTCACTTAAGTTCAAACTCTTTGATATGAAAGACGAGAGTGTTATATTTAAACTAAATCTTGAAGAGATTACTAGCCATTCAGATGCACTGGATGAGGTTATTAAACAACTCGACAGCATGGGTATAAATTTTCATGATTTGGATGCTGTTGGACACAGGGTTGTTCACGGTGGAGAGAAGTTTAAAAAAGCTACATTGGTTACAAATGAAGTTATAAAAGATATAGACAGTTTAAGCCTTTTAGCACCTCTGCATAATCCCGCAAATCTTCAAGGTATTATATCTGTAAAAAAGATAGCACCAGAGTTAAAACAATATGCCGTTTTTGATACGGCATTTCACTCTACAATGGCTAAAGAGGCTTTTTTATATGCACTCCCTTATGAGATGTATGAAAAGTATGGAATCAGGCGTTACGGTTTTCACGGAACTAGCCATTTTTACATAGCTAAAGAGACAGCTAAAAGATTAAATAAACCGCTAAGTGAGTTAAATATAATCTCTATGCATCTCGGTAACGGTGAGAGCATCTGTGCAATCGAGAATGGAAAAAGTATAGATACCTCGATGGGTTTTACACCTTTGGAAGGTTTGATAATGGGTACACGAAGCGGAGATATTGATCCTGCTATTGTTCTTTACTTGCAAAGGACGCTTGGATATGACGTCGGTGAGATGGACACTATACTAAATAAAAAATCAGGTCTAAAAGGTATTTGCGGAAAAAGTGATGTAAGAAGCATCATCGCATCAGACGATGAAAAGTCAAAACTGGCGTTAGATATGATGGTAAGAAGAGTTAGAAAATACATAGGTGCATATATGTCACTTATGGATAGACTAGATGCAGTGGTTTTTACGGGTGGAATAGGGGAACATTCTTCTTACATAAGAGATAGAATTATGAAAAATATGGATATAAAAAATATGTTTGTAATAGATACCGATGAGGAGTTGGAGATAGCTAGACAGATTATTTAATAGTATGTGTTATAATACTATCAAAAGTATTATTAAAAGGATTGTATTATGACTATTATGGCAAATGATCTTAAAACTCGTGGTGTGACAATACTAGATGAAGCGCTAAAGTTAGATAATGAAGCAATTATAAGTGTACGTGGTAAATCTAAATATGTTGTGATGGATCTTGAACATTATAACTATCTTAGAGAGTGTGAACTTGAAGCCGCACTGATTGAGACACGTAAAGAGATTGAAGAAGGAAAAGCAAAAACTATGACTGCTGATGAGCATATCAAGGCACTTCATAATGACCTATAAGCTAATCTTTACAGAGCAATATGAAAAACGTTTACGAAAGTTTATAAAGAAACATCCAGAGGTGCTTTCTCAGTATGAGAAAACTATTAAACTTTTAGAGGTAAATCCTCATCATCCTTCTTTGAGATTGCACAAGCTGTCCGGAAAACTTTCAGATCTTCATTCTGTTTCAATTAATATCAGTTATAGAATAACACTTGAACTAATCTTCACAAAAAAAGAAATCATTCCAGTGGAGATAGGTTCTCATGATGAAGTATACTAACAATTAGTACGCTTTCTTGAACTTAACAAACATTTATGTGTAAGTTATTTTTGTTTTTTTAGGTTATTCTGTATATAATGTGTTTGAATAAATAGTTATGTATAAAATAAAAAAGGAATATTTAAATATGCTAGAAGATAAACTAAATGAAATAAAACAAGATATTGAAAATTATGATGAAATAAACCCTTATGTATTAGATATTGAAGTCATTGAAAACCAATCTGGGCAAATTATGAATTTAATTAAAGATATTGAAGATTTTTCATATCAATTAAAAAATAAATATTATAGTTTTAAGTTTACAGAACCAATATATATCCAAAAAGTTATTTTTAAAACAGAAGATGATGTAAATTTAAAAGATTTAGAAATTGTAGCTATAGATTATAAAAACAATAGTTCTACAATAACCTTTACAAATAAAGAGCATAAAGTTTGGTTACCTAAAAAAGTACTCAATGAATTTAAAATCAAAGCACCAAAAAGACTAATAAATAAAATAAAACTTACTCATATTGAGATAGTTGGATTTAAGCTTAACGACTTAGAATCAATTAAAGATAAAGTAAAAGAACTAGAAAATTCTAAATTATCTTTACAAACTTTGTCAGATGATATAGAAAATAAAAATAGAGAGCTAGAAGACAAGTTAATTGAAAAAAATGAACTTATTAATACTAAAAAAGAGACTATAGATTCATTAAACAATGACATAAGTACATTAGAAGATGAAATATCTACTTTAACAGATTCTAAAACTTCCTTAGAAAATGATACAAATCAACTTACAGTTAAAAAAGAATCGTTAACTACAGAAAATACAAATCTCGAAAATAATATCCAACAGCTAAATGAAACATCAAATCAACTAAATTTAAAAATATCCAATCAAAATGATGAATTGAAAAAATTAACAGAAGATACAAATATATTTGCAACAGAGATGAAAGAATATATTGAGCAAGGGAATAAAGACATTTTGTTATATACAAAACTATCAATAATACCTTGGGTTACAATTGCTTTAGTATCTTTAATTGTATTTTTTGGTGCTTCTGATTTGACAACTGTATTTGAGACGAAAGAAAATATTGAAATATCATCAGTATTCTGGAGTAGAGTTCCATTCGTAATTATAGTCTTATCCATTCTATTTGTTTCTTATGAAATTTCAAAAATATTTATTAAAAATATCATTCATATACATAAGCAAAAAAGAATATTTACAAAAATTGGAATTATTGCTAAAGATGTTGCTGAAAAATCAATTATTGGATTAGAGCTTGATGAAAAAGACAAATTTGACTTGAGAACAAAACTTAAAATGGATTTGCTGAAAAGCCATTTAAAAAATGAAATAGGCGAAGACTACGAATATAAAGTTAAAACATCTTTACTAGAATATTTGCCTGATTTTAAAAAGAAAAAAACTGAAGCGACTGAAGATACATAACAAAACATTGGAGAGAAATATTTGACCATGCGGCTCAAATATTTCTCAACTCAAATGTTAAATTTCTAAACCTCTTATATTTGGAACAAAAATTATTGTACTCCAAAAGTCCAAAATAAAGTTTCTCAAAACTTTTAAGGACTCTCTTTCATAAAGTTCAAGTCATAAAACTTTCGCATCCAGATATCAAGTGGACTTAAAAACTTGTATATAGCAGGGACTATGAGAAGTGTTAAAAGCATAGACGATATAAGTCCGCCTACTACTGCCGTCGCCATTGGAGAGTTGGACTCGTATCCTGCACCTTTCATAAACACAAGCGGAAGCATCGCAAAAACCATTGCAAACGTCGTCATCAAAATAGGGCGAAGTCTTTTCTCACCTGCTAAAACAAGAGCTTCCGTTACGCTTAGTCCCTTTTTAAGTTGCTGGTTTGCAAAGTCAACTAAAAGTACGGCATTTTTACCGACCATACCCATAAGTAGTATAATCCCCATCATTGTAAAAAGGTTAAAGTTTTTACCTGCCAATATAAGAGCTAAAAGCACCCCTATAAAAGATAATGGAAGAGCCACCATGATGATTAAAGGTTGAAGTAACGATTCATAAAGTGCAGCTAGTATTATAAACATCATCAAAAAGGCAAGACCAAAAGCCAAACTAAAGTCTTTTCCCATTTTTCCCATCTCTTCAGCCATACCCAAAAAGCTGTATTTTATATTATCGCCTAAATCTTTTTCTATCCCTTTTAGTGCAGTTGATACTGCTTCTCCAAGCGGTACGCCTGCAAGGTTTGCCTCGATGCTTATTTGGCGTTGTCTGTTGTAGTGGTTGATTGAAGCAGGTCCTGTTGAGTTTTCAAAGTTTACCAAACCTTCAAGTGCTACAAAGTCACCGTTTGCGGTTTTTACTTCAAGACGTTTTAAATCTTCAACACTTTTTCTATACTCATCCGAAAAACGCATAGTGATGTCATACTGTTTTCCGTTTTCTTCAAACTGGCTTACTGCACGTTCACTTGATAGTATAGTAGATATTATTGAACTTATCTCTTGAACCGAAACACCTAAGTTCGCAGCATCTTCACGCTTTATCTCAACAGAGAGTTCAGGTTTTCCGGTCTCATAGTTGTCTGCTATTTCAACTATACCTTTATTTTTACCCATTCTCTCTTGAATCTTTTTAGCAACTACTTGAAGTTCGTCTAAATCACTCCCTTGTAAGACCATAACAAAAGGTGCATTTGCTCCTGCACCTTTGATGTTAGGTATATCTGCAACTGCAATTCTCTCAAAACCTTTAAAGTCTTTTAGTGATTCCCTTAGTGTTTGAATAATTTGTTCTTGAGTAGTTGTTCTTTTTGATACATCCATAAGCTTTACATATATTTGTGCTTTATGTGCATCTTGAGTGTTGTTATATGCTACGGTTAATGCCGTATATTCTACATAGGGGTTTTCTTTTATCTTTTGTGCGATAGCTTCACTACGACGACCCATCTCTTCCAAACTCACGCCTATAGGAGCTTTAAGCGTTACTTCTATTTCACTTTTGTCTTCTTTTGGAACAAAGTCCATACCTATCATTCCAACCATAGAAAAACTTCCTATAAGAGTTAAAAAAGCGAGTAAAATAGTAGTTTTTGCATACTTGATAGTAAGTCCTACAATCTTTACATAACTCTTGTCTATAGCTACGAAAATAGGCTCGGTCATATGATAAAATTTTGATTCACCTTTTTTTAAAACCCTTGCACTAAGAGTCGGTATAAGCATTACGGCAACAAAGTAAGATATAAAAATACCGATAGCTACGGTAAATGCAAAGGCGTTGAAAAACTGCCCTACAATGGAGCTCATCATACTTACGGGGATAAAAACGGATAAAAGCATAGCAGAGATTGCAAGGATTGAAAAAGCAATCTCACGTGTGCCTTCAATTGAAGCCTCTACTTTATTTAATCCTTTTTCCATCTTTTTATAAATATTTTCAATTACAACTATCGCATCATCTATAAATATACCGATAGCAAGTGTCAGACCGAGCATACTTACCTTGTTTAAGTCGTATCCAAACAGATCCATAAGAAAAAAAGTACCTATGATTGAAGTCGGTATTGCCACGGCAGATACTAAAGTAGCCGTAAAGTTTCTTAAAAAGAAAAACACGATTATAATAGCCAATATACCGCCGTATATAAGGTCAAATAAAACATGTTCAAGTGAACTGTTTATAAAGTTCGATGTATCGTTAAAATATTGCAGTTTATAATCACTGCCTATTCTTTTCTCAATATCCGGAATTACACCTTTGATTCTGTTAATAACGTTTAGGGTATTTGCATCTGAGAGTTTTTGGATTTGTAAAATAACACCTCTTTCACCGTTTAGTGTAGATATGCTTTTTGCATCTTCGATTCCGTCTTTTATTTTTGCAATATCTTTTAGTTTAACACCTTGAAGAATTTCAAAGTTTTCTAAAGATTCTATACTCATGGCATTTGCACGTATGTTTACTATAGTCTGCTCTTTTTCAGCTACAAGTTTTCCGCCGCTTATCTTTACGTTTGAAGCTTGGATAAGTTTTTCCAAATCAAGTGTAGTGATGCCATACTTTCTTAGTGCAAAAGGGTCCGGATAGATGCGAATCTCTCTATCTTGATAACCTATGGTTTTTATATTACCGACACCTTTTAAACGCTCTATCATCGGCTTTATTTTTTCATCTACATCTATCATAAGTTGACTTGGCTTAACACTAGAAGATGCAATAAAAAGCGAAAGAACAGGTGCTGCACCGATATCAAGTTTGCTCACTATCGGTTTTTCTATGGCAGAATCCAAGCTAAGAGCCGATATTTTATCCCTTACATCATTTGCAGCTTCTGTAATATCAACTTCAATATCAAAAATCAAAGTAACTACGGATACATCTTCACTACTTACGGAACTCATCTTATCAAGCCCCGAAATAGATGAAACTGCCTCTTCTATTTTTTCTGTTACTTTAGACTCTATAGTGGCAGGATCTGCTCCATAGTAGTTTGTTTGTACCGTAATGATTGGAAAATCAACTTTTGGAAACAGCACCGTATTCATCTTACTAAAACTCATAAAACCAAAAAAGATTAAAGAGAGAAAAAGCATCAGTGTTGTTATTGGACGCTCAATTGCAAACTTATACATTAATCAACCTTTAAATAACCGTGACCAAACATACCGACTTTTAAATCACTCGCTGTAGCTTCTAAAGTAATTGAGCGTTTTTGCGGATTTATAGATGGATATATTTTTGATATCTTTGCCTCTTTTTTAGCATCTGAGTTATCTAAAGTGTATTTAAAGGTCTGACCGATTTTAATTTTATTGAGATATTTTTCATCAACCGATATTTTTAGAAGTTGTTTTTTTGGAGTGATAAGTGTAAACAATGTCTCCATTTTAGCCGAACTTACACCTGCACCGAGTTCTATCTCTTTTGAGCTGATAACACCGTCATATGGAGCTCTTAAATATGTTTTTTCAAGTATTGCTGTTTTGTATGCCAGATTAGCTTTAGCTTCGGCCAATTCTATTTGTGAACGTTCATATTTTGAAATATAGTTATCAAATTGTTCTTCATCTATAACATCTTTTATCTGCTCAAATCTCTCATATGCTTTTTTTGCGTACTTCAAGTTTAGTGTTGCCAGTTCTATTTTTTTCTTCTCAAGCAATATAGATGTTTTTAAATCCTCATTATCCAACTCTAAAAGAAGTTGGTCTTTTTTTACATAATCACCTACATCCACCAGTATCTTTTTTACTATACCGCTTGATGATAATGTGAGTTTAGATTCTTTATCAGCTTGGACATTAAAAGTAGCATAGATATCCTCCGCAAATATAGACGAAGTTAAAATCAATGTCGTTATTAGTATTTTTATCATTTTATATAATCCTTAATATCAAATCCTGCATTGTAGTAATACTTTGCATATGAAATTTGCAGTGCACCGAGTGCACGGTTGTATTGAGCCTCAGCTTCTATCTTGTTGCTTAGTGCATCTAGGTAGTTTACATAGTCAACTACACGGGCTTTATACTTCTTATGTACAATCTTATAAGTCCTGTTTGAAGCATCTTGTGACAACTCGGATGCATAGAGAAGCTTTTTTGCTTTCTCTATTGCACGAAGTGCTAACTTTATGTTTTCTTTTACTTCTTTTTTCTTATAGATAAGTTCAGAAAAAAGTGCATTTTGCTCAGATAATACAAGCTCTTTTTGTTTTGAGGCAGTACCGAAGTCAAAAAGTCGCATTGAAAGATTTAATGTAACTACATTTTGAGATTCAATCCTTTCAACATTTGGAATTCCAAGTTTTTTGAGTCCGTCATCTCCGTATTTGTAATAAGAATATTTATCACTTAAAATCAAAGTAGGGTAGTTTGTACTCTCAAGTTGCTCAGCTTTATAGCCTATAGATTCCACTTGTGCCTGCATCGATTTTATGGAGTCTAACTCTTTTGCTTCAACATCTTTTGGCTCTATAATGTTTTGTTGTTTTAGTTCTCTAATTTCTGTATTTGTTAGAGTATGAAGTTTGGATGCATACTCGTCATATGCATATTTTTTAAGCTCAATCTGATAGTCGGTATTTGCTATGGCTGCTTCAATTCTTGCTACATTATCTTCGGTTGTCAGTTTCGCTTTAAAAAATCTTTGTTGTTGATGCAGCTGTTCTTGGAGTTGTATTTTTGAGTGTTTTAGTGAAGTTATGTCAGCTTTGATAATCTGCATATTAAAATATATTGATGCTACTTCTAAAGAGATATCTTTTTTTATCTGTTGTAAATCATGTTTGCTTGCTATATTTAACTTTTCTTTTTCCTCTAAAAGATTTTCACGTTTAAAACCATCTATTAAAACGGCAGTGACTTCGGCATATGCACTGTATATCTGCCCCGCACCCAATGAGTCTGCAGGTGATGTAAACTGTTCGATTGCACCGATGTCAACTCTTGGAAGATAAGAAGATTTTGTAGCTTCGTAAGCTTTGCCTGTCGAGTCTAATTTATATTTATAAACTTCTACAAGGTCGTTTTTTTGAGCTTGTTCTATCAACTCAAGCAGGCTTGATGCAAAGATTTGAGTGCTAAATATTAATAAAAATAGTAATTTAATCACTTGCACCCCTTTAGTATGCTCATAAATGCACAAAAAACTTCCTCATCTTTACCTTCAAGTGATTCTAAATCATCTTCCGCCCATCTAATTAAATAAGCATTGCTAAGAGAATTTAAGATATATACAAGTTGATAAGAGTCTATATCAATCTTTTTAAGCTCATCTATAGGCTTAATATAAAATTCATATATTTTATAAAGCATATCTTTATGCAAAATTTGATGAGACTCAAAAAAGAAAGGGTTGTTTAATATGCCGCTTGTTAATGAAGTTCTTTTTCTGGATATAATATCAAGCTTGATTTTAATAGCACTTTTTATCTTATCTTCATTTGAAATATCCTGTGCAAAAAGTATTTTATGAGCTTCATATGCTTTTTCCATTTCAGATAATACACATGCACTGTAAAGCTCTTCTTTTGACTTAAAATATGAGTAAATCGTACCTACGCTAATACCGATTTTTTTTGCTAAATCTGAAATCTTTAGCTCTTCATATCCACACTCCTCAAACATAATAAGTGCTTCGTCTAAAATCATTTTACGTTTCATATTTTTTATTTTATCATTCATTTGAGACATAAATTCTCCTATTAATTATATGAAATTGTAATACTTTAAATATAAAAATGAACTTAATTCAATTTTATGAACTTAATTCATTAAGTTCATCAAAGAAGATTTAATTGATATTTTAAAATATTTTAATAAAGAAAAAAATTGAAGTTGAAATTGAGGTTTAATACCTTGTATGCAAAAAGATACAAGGTATTAATGAAGTTATACTGCTGTTACGTTTTCAGCTTGAGGACCTTTTTGTCCTTCGCCTAGTTCAAAAGTCACGGCTTGACCGTCTTTTAGTGTAACACGTCCACCGTTTGGGTTATTTACTTGACGAAAATGTACAAATACATCTTTTCCACCGTCTTTTTGTTCTATAAAACCATAACCTTTTTCATCATTGAACCACTTTACCGTTCCATCTAATAGCTCTGCCATTAATTACCCTTAAATAAAAATACGAATCAATCTAAAAAATAGACTAACTCTATTTCTATCTATCATCTTGTAGGAAAGTATAGCTAAACTTTTAAGAAATTTAACAATTAAATTAAAAATTTTATATAAATTTGTGAAAAATGACGATATTGTATTTAAAGTAGAGGAGTTTCTACACATCAAGG
Organism: Sulfurimonas lithotrophica; assembly: GCF_009258225.1. Lineage (NCBI taxonomy): Bacteria > Pseudomonadati > Campylobacterota > Epsilonproteobacteria > Campylobacterales > Sulfurimonadaceae > Sulfurimonas > Sulfurimonas lithotrophica. The sequence continues at coordinate 1,484,531 of NZ_CP043617.1, read as the reverse complement.
AGGATTGAGTAATGAATATTTCATCTAATTTAAATGCTAACTCGTTAGCAAATACTAAAAAATCAAATCCAATAAAACCGCTTTATACACAAAAACTTACAAAAGATGAGGTCAAAGAGATAAAAGAACAGATTGTTCAAAATTCTAATGCTTTTACTTTTAACTCTACAAATATACAAGTCGTTATTTTTCAAACAAAAGACGATTTTTTATCAGATTATGAAGAGTTTCAAAACTTTTTGAGTGAGATAGGCTATAGTGGAAAACCAATAGCCGAACTATCTCAGGATGAGGCAGCCGAACTTGTAAGTGAAGACGGTTTTTTTGGGATTAAACAGACATCTGAACGTATAGCAAACTTTGTTATTAACGGTGCTAACGGAGATGAAAAACTTTTACGTGCAGGACGTGAGGGTATGCTTGAAGGTTTTAAACAAGCTGAGCAAATGTGGGGCGGTGAGTTACCTGAAATTTCTCAAAAAACTATGAAAGCTGCTACGGAAATGGTTGATAAAGCTATGACAGATTTAGGTTTTTCGATAATAGATGAGAGTGTTTAAGCAGAAATATCTAACTTTATAGAAGAATCTTTTTCCTCTTTATCTTCATTTGTCTGAGTTTGTTCTTCGTAAGTTTCTTTTGCTTTTTCCTGTTGGGCTTCAACCATCATAGCCCTTGCTCCGGATGCCACAGACATATCTTGTGCACTTGGGTTTGCAGGTGCAAGTGCTGCGGCTATAACTTGTTGGGCATTTGCTATAACTTCTTGTGGTGTTGAACCACCTGGCATTGAAATAGATACTTCTCCGCCTATGGCATACATTTTTCCATCGGGTCCACGTTGATATGAATAGCTTGCTCCGCCTGTCATACCACCGCCTGCAGCCTGATGTGCCGCTTCGTGAGCTCTTACTTCTGTATCTCTTGCTTGAAGTTCGTAAACAACTTGTTTCTCATCGGCACTTAATTCGTTTTCATTTTGAGCTTTTTTTGAATCACTAGATTTATCTTCTGTATTTTGCTCTTTTTGATTTTGGTAATAATCATATGTCGAATAATCGAACGTACCTTGAGATATTTGCATAATAAATATTATACATCTGAGTATTTTAAATGTAACTTTAAGAATATTTTTAATATTTTTGCTATTATTTCAAAATTAATAATTTAGGAATTTATTTATGATTACTTATGAATTAAAAGAAGAGTATATAGAACTTTATAAATTGATAAAAATTTTAGATTTGGTTGACAGCGGTGGGCAGGCAAAATTGATTATATCCGAAGGGAATGTTATAAGAAACGGTGAGGTTGAAACAAGAAAAAGAGCCAAAATAGAGAGTGGCGACACATTGCAAATAGCAGATGTAATTATAGAAGTTATATAATTAGGCGCTTTTTTTAAATCCACTGAAAAATTTTCTTATTCTTAAAACTCCAAATCTCATTCCGCTGTATCTCATGATTTTTGCCAACAGTTTCCATTGTGGTTTATCATAACAAGGTTGAGGGCACTTTCTACAGCTTGGTTTTTCATCGTGCGGGCACTCTTGAAGTTTAAGGTACGAGTATTTTAACGTCTCTTCACATTTTGGACATAACTCGTAATGTATTTCCTCTTTAAGGTCGCGTGACTTGTAATTAAGTCTTATGAAACTAGTATTTTTCTCAGTCTTAAAATGTTCATTATCACAATAACATTGAATAAATTTAAGAACAGTTTGTGAATCATGTATAAATTTTTCTTCTGTCATTTTAGTACACTTTTACTTTAAAATTTTCATTCATAACCAAAGTGTATCTAAAAAAAATAACAAAAATCTTGACCTGTGCAAATGTTTTTTACAAAATCAGAGAACTCGCTAATCCAATCACTCCACCAAAAACACCACCCCATACTACAAGCCAGTCAAGATGTTTTTTGATTAAGTCTTGTACAATCTCTTTTACAATCTGCGGTGTCAGCTCATTTAATCTCTCATCTATAATTCCCTCTACAGAAGTAATTAGATCATCACTTAACGATGAGTCTTTTAGATGCTCTTGCAAAGTCTTATCGAAACTCTCGGATGAAGTTATTTTAAGCACTGCACTTTTTAATTTCTCGGTAAAGGGTTCTTTTAATCCTTCGAGTGCTTTTTCACCTCCGAACATACCGAGCATACCGCCAAATGATGATTCCATAACCGTTTTCGTAAGGGCATCGTATGCAGGAGAAAAGTCTGTTTTTTCTATTATCGGAGTTAAGTCAATCTTTTTTTCCTCTTTTGCAAAGAAGTTTTGTAGTTGTTCTTTTGTAAAAAATTGATTCATCATAAGTGTTTTTATAGATGCTTTAAAAGATTCAAATCTGTTTGGTATTACACCTGAACCGTAAAGCATAGGCACTTTTTCAAAAAGCATATGTATAGCCAGCTGATTTGTAAGAGCACCCGAGAGAGCAAAAAGACCTGCATATAAAAAATACTTTGCTATATCTGCATCTATAAGTAAAGATATGGCTACGAATAAGGCTGCTATAAAATTTGTTATAAAACTTTTCAAAAATATCTCCTAATTTAAAAGCAGAATTATACAAAAAAAGATACCATACGCAAAAGGAAGATATACAAATGAAACAGACAAGCTATGAACTATTTAAGTCTGCATCTATGGATGAGATATTAAACGCTATAGATGCAGAACTAAAAACAAGAAATGAGTCTCCGTTTTGGGTTGATAAAGTCGTTCCGTTTTCAAGAGCGGTTTTAAGTGTACTCGTAGTTCTTCGTGATGAGGACAGACTTTTTACGCCTGAGGGTAAAGATGTTGATGAACTTACTCCCGAACTGTTTTTATCATGGAGTGATTTTGTAAGTTTAAAATCACTTTTTTTCAAAGTAGAGGGTGTTGATTTAAATATTTTGGCAGAATATTTACATAGATATAATGTAAACCTTGAAAACGAAAATCTTGATTTTCCTATAGCAAACTATAATTTGCATCAGGGTGTAAGTAATGTTATAAAGTCTTTACTCTAATCCTAAGACTTTATAAAACAGTACGTATAAAAATCCCCATAACAAAAATACGCTAAGACCTATAGCACTAAAAACCAGTGCTATCCTTACGAGTAGATGAAAAGAAAATTTTAAAAATGTCATTTTTTATATGCCTCTATAGGTAAACCTTTAGCCTTAATATATACCATACCGCCAAGCAGGTTTATTACCTTATAGTTTAGTTCAGACGATAAAAACTCTGATAATATTTTTGTTCTGCTTCCGGTTCTGCAAATCAAAGCAAAAGGTTTTGTCGTATCTATCTTTTTATTTAGAGTATTTAAAAATTTAGGTATATCATATCTTGCTCTTTCATCAAAAAACATAATAGGTATAGCACCTTTAACTAGCCCTGTTTCAACCCACTCAGGTGGTGTCCTTATATCTATTATCGGGATTTTGGAATCTATAAGTTTTTGTGTAGGATATTCATTTTTTAGTTCTGCAAAAATAGATATGCTTAGTACAAATAAAAGAGTTATAATCTTTTTCAAAATCGTTTTCCTTATTTTTTTTGTATAATTGTATCAGAATATTTTTAAGGAATAAAATAATAAATGGCTTCAAAAAAAGCAATAGAAAATGCTAATAGATTAAGATATATAAGAGCACTTGAGAGATTTCATAAAAGTATCGTTTCTTATTTTTCAAATACCCCTAATTTAAGTAAAGAAAGTTATATAAAAAAGATAGATAACGCCTTAAAACTCTTAAACAGAGTAGAAGAAGTAGATATCTACAAGGGTGAGCTTCAGGACTTACAAAAACTGGTTAAAAAAATGATAACTTATAAAGAGAGTGAAGAAGATATAGAAAATATAAAAGATGAAATTTTACACAGCTCCAATCTTCTTGACAAAAGCAAAAATGCTAGACGTTATAAAAAAGACAAACATCAAAAGAGTAAGTTTAGTGACTGGGAATAGTCTCTTAGTTACCCTTTGCTTCTATTAGTATCTGATCTAGAAGTTTAAACAGTTCCTCACTTGCAATTTCCATACTCTCAAAATTAGAAATAATCTCATCTGCATTTTTAAGTGTAGTTTCATTTGCATTATCATCAATAAACTTAAGATTATTGTTTGCATTTTTGTGAACGGTAGCGTGTGGAGAAGACATTTTCGGGTATGAAGATGTTTTTTCAAATCTTCTTTTACCTTCATTGTTATACCATTTACCGAGTTCACATTCATCTGTACTAGAAGATGGAAGGACTTGTTTTAAGTTCATAATTGAGCTGTATGCACGGTATTTATATAAAATATGTTCAATCTTAGCAAGTACCACGAAAATTGAGTTTTCCATCTGGTAAGAATTATCAACTATTGTAGAAGAGTTTTCACTAAGTTCTACAAGGGTATTTTCAAATTCACCTATTTTTTGAGTTGAACCCTCAACGGTATCACGCATAGATTCTGAACTTACTTGAATCTCACTCATACCTTGTTGAAGTGATTTTATACTTATAGATATCTCACCCGTAGCTTTATGTGTACGTTCAGCCAGTTTTCTTACTTCATCTGCAACTACGGCAAAGCCGCGTCCGTGCTCACCTGCACGGGCAGCCTCTATAGCTGCATTTAATGCAAGCAGGTTCGTCTGGTCTGCAATATCGGTAATAAGCTCTATAACAGAGGTAATATTTTGAGTTTGAGTAGCAAGTTCGGAAATAGAGTGGTTGTTTGTACTTACCTGCTCATTTAATGTATTAAGTTCTTCAACAATCACTTCAATGTTTGTTCTTGAATCATCGGCAAGTTTTGAAGCTGATTTAGTAGCCACCGTAACGGTTTTTAAATCATCAATATTTGTTGCTAAATCTTTTTGGATAACGGTTAGAGATTCCGAAACTTGAGTTGAACTTTGACTAAGTTTAGAGTTGAACTCGTCACGTCTGCTTTTGTTGTGTTGGTTTTGCATAAAGTCTATACTTTTAGATACGTTATCTATGGCATGTATGAACTCTCCGCGTAAACCGTTTGAAGATATTTTAGTTGAAAAATCTCCTTTTGAAGCTTTTACTATAGAGTCGTTTATCTCATGTATAGTTGTAGATATTTGCTCCATTAGAGTTTTAAGTGCATATCCCATACGACCAAGCTCTGTTTTGTCATCTTTATTTACGTTGTTGATTTTAAAAGATATATTTCCATCCGCAGCGCGCGAGATTAGTTGTGAAAAATTTTCAATACCTTTAACGACATAGTTTCTTATTACGGTTGCCGTAAATAATATTATAACCGCAAAAATTAAGCCGAAAATCAGTGTTGAGAATTTAAACCAACTTAACTCTTTTGCTAAGTTGTTTGAATGTTTTGCCAACTCTTCTTGCTTGTATTTTACAAGTTTTTTAAATGAAGTTCTTGATTTATTTGCATATGGTGTAAGCTCTGTTTTGTATTTGTGGTAAAGCATATCTTTATTGTTTTTAATATCATCTTGATTTAATGACTTCATCATTTTCATAGATTGGTTTAAAAACAACATTGTCGAGTTCTTTGCTTCTTGTATCATGGTTAATGAGGTATCGTTTTTCATTATATTTTCAAGTTCGTTAAAACTGTTTTCTATAGATGCAACCGTTTTTGTAAGTTTTTCAATATCTTTCTCATAGTCCCCGCCTAAAAGGATGTCTCTTGAAGTCCTACTTATATAGTTTAGATTTTTTTCTATGCTCAGAGTATTTAGTGCACCTAGCATTGCGTTTTTATGTAGGTATGTGTATTGTGAATTTATCAAACTCATCGACCAAAAAACAAAAGCGGTAGATAATAAGATTGCCGCTGTTATGGAGATGATAAAGTAATTCATCTTAGATTTTATACTCATATTTTTTCCCATTTTTTTATCCTGAAGCAAAGTTGTTATACGAGTATATCATATATACTTATATTTTCAAGGCAAATAATGTAACAAATGTGATAAATTTCTCACATTTGTTACTTAAGTAAGAGAGCATAAATAACTTCATATCTAACAACATTTAAAAAGTTTAGATTTAAGGCGAACTTTGCTTTGCGATACTAGTATCGTTAAGTGAAGTTCAACGAAGAAAATGAATATTTTAAATGTTGCCCTTAGGGTGAAAATATAATATATAATCTATTTCGTTAAAAACCCTTGAAGCTACCAGTAGCTCCTTTGGATTTTTGCCTCATATCTCATACTTTCTATTTTCATTAGTTATGAAACTATTTATACTCTCTTACTTATTCTTTAATGAGCTAATTGCATCTTGAGCTATGTTTATAAAACTATCGGCTCCGGGAATATTTAATATAAGATTAGTACCGATGCCACCCCAGATTACAAAACCTGCCATTAGAAAAATCAAAACGGTACTTACATCTATAGGGAGTTTATTTTGTCTTGGATCGGTTGAGTAAAAATACATTACGGCAATTAGTTTAAAATAATAATATACCGAGATAAAAGCCGTAGTTATACCAAGTGCGGTTATGAAAATCTGTCCTGATTCTATAGAACTTGTAAAAATGTTAAACTTGCCTAAAAATCCTATGGTTGAAGGAAATCCTGCAAGCGAGAGCATAAATATACTCATTAAAAGAGCCATATAAGGACGTCTTTCTGCAAAACCTTTAAAATCATTGTATGTCAAATCAAATTGCTCCTGAGAGGATAAAAAACTGATAATACCAAATGCACCCACCGAACTGATGAAATAAGCTATCAGATAAAACATTAAAGATGATGCCGCCATCTGGGCACCTAGACCTATGGATGAGAGGGCTATAAGCATATATCCCGTATGTACTATGGATGAAGCTGCGAGCATCCTTTTAATGCGTTGTTGGCTTATGGCAAGGAGTGAACCGCCTATAAGTGTAGCTATAGTTACTGCTTGAAGTATCTCTATCCAAAATTCGTTGATTGGTGAAAAGCTTACCAAGTAGAGTCTTAATGCCAAAGCAAAAACGGAAATCTTAAACGTAGATGCCATAAACATCGTAATAGGCGAGGGTGCACCTTGATAAACATCTATAACCCATGAGTTAAAAGGTACAGCACCTATTTTAAACATTATAGTTATCATCATAAGTGTAGCACCGACTAGAAGCAAGTTCATCTCATCAATATTTGTGTTTTTAATATAGATAGTTATATCGCTAAACAAAGTTGAACCTACAGCCCCGTATATCAGAGCTACACCCAACATAAAGAGTGCACCTGCAAGTGAGCCTAGTATAATATACTTCATCATAGCTTCAGAAGATGCTTTTTTAAATTTATGATATCCAACAAGTGTATAGATGCTAAGTGTAGCAATCTCTAAAGCTATAAAAGAGCTTACAAGTTCATTTGAGTGAGAGAGCATCATCATTCCAAATACGCTAAAGAGGATTATTGCAAAATATTCTCCGTTAAAGTAGTTTTGTCTTTTAAAGTAATCTGTATTTATTAAAAGGGTTAAAATAGAACCTATAGTAAACATCAAATCAAAAAGTTTTGCAAACTTATCTATAATAAAAGTCTTTCCAAAGGCAGACTCAAACAGATATGTAGAATTTCCTTTATCAAAAGTATAAATCTGTAAAATTAGCGATAGAGATAAAAAGGCTACACTTATTATGTTGTATCTGTTTAATGATAGATTATCCCTACTTATAATCATAAGTACAAATGCCCCTATAATCATTACTGCCATAGGTGATGCGTAAAGTAAATCTCTCATTATTTTATCCCCGTTAGTAGTGGAGTTATACCGTCTAAAGATTGTAAAATATACGGCTCGATATACGGCGTAAAAAGTGAAGGTGCTATACCCGTTAGCAGTAACATTATTACAAGCGGAGTCAGCATCAACAACTCTTTAGAGTTTAAATCATCTGCAGCCGTATCTTTTATATAAATATTTACACTGCCAAAGAGTGTGCGTTGTAGCATCCAAAAGATATAAAGCATTGCAAGCAGTACACTTGTTGCACTTAAGATGCCTATTGTGAAATGATGTTTAAATGCCCCGAGTATTATAAGCAGTTCCGCTACAAATCCGCCCGTACCCGGAAGTCCCGCAATGCTAAGGGCAAAAAATGCAAAGAAAAAGGTAAATCTTGGAAGTCTCTGGGCTATACCTCCAAGGTCTGAGATGTTTATGGTTTTAAACCTTTTGTAAGTAAGTCCAATCATTAAAAATATACCTGCAGATGCAAGTGCGTGTGTAGCAATAAAATATAAACTACCGCTCCATGCATAAGAGTTTGAGAGTATTACCCCAAGTGCTATAAGTGATAAGTGACTCCCAGATGCATATGCAAACATTCTTCTTAGATTGTCTTCGGTGACTGCCTTTATAGCATAATATATCATACCGATAATTGCAATGAAGATTATATAAGGTTTGTAATATATAAGTACCTCTTCAAAAAGCGAATAGCCAAAACGCCAAATACCGTAAGCTCCAAGTTTTGCCATAATGGCTGATAGTATTATAACGGCAGGCGTAGGGCTTGATGCATATGCAGGAGCCATCCAGGTATGAAAGCCAAGCAGTGGTATTTTTATAGCAAAAGCGAGTAAAAAACCCGCAGCCAGCCAAGAGGTAGTAGTGACACTTAGAGAAAGTTCAGATAAGTCGTTTAGGTTAAAACTCCAAACACCGAAAGTTTCAAAATATATATGACCTAGATAAAGAATGGAAAAAAGCATACTCATCGAGCCTAAAATCGTCATAAGCAGTATTTTCATTGCATTATACTGATGCATACTGTTTCCGTACTTTCCAATCATAATAAATATTGGTAAAAGCATGGTCTCCCAAAATAGATAAAACAAAATCAGATCGAGTGATAAAATAGCACCGCTGACACCTGTTTGGAGTAGCATCATGTTGTACCAGTAACCTTTTCTTGATTCTGTGTGCATGTATATATACAAAGGCGGCATCAGAAGTGTTACTATTGAAAGAAGTACAAAACTCAGTGCATCTAAACCTACATGGTATGAAAAACCTGCTGAACTGATCCAAGGTAGTGTCCTGCTAAATTGCATCATCTCATTTGGATTAAAATTAATAGATAGATATAGTGTTAAAAAAAACACGATTACGGATGAGAGTATAGCTCCGATTTTTAGACTTCTGATATCGGCTCTGATAGCACCGAGAATTATAGCTGCAATTACAGGTGTAAAAATTATATATGTAAGTATATTTTCCATATTACACCCCCAGCTTTATAATAAGATATAGACAAATCGCAGATATACCCAGAAGCATATAAAGGGCATAGTATCTGACCAATCCGTTTTGTAGTTTAGAAAATATAAATCCGCTTGATCGGTAAAGCCATACGTTTAATCTGATAAAACCGTCAAATCCCTTTGGCTCTAGTATGTTTGTGCTGATTTTGCTTAGTTTTAGTATAGATTTTAAAATAAAAAATTCATAAATTTCATCTATGTAAAACTTGTTTATAACTAACTTTTTAAGCATAGTGTTTGCTTTAGTCTCTTTTGCATCTAGAGCGTAGAGTTTGTAAGCTGCGGCCATACCAACAATGGCTAGTACGACATTTAAAAGTTCCAACATTATCTCATGAGAGTGTTCCAAGTCTGTAGTGATATTTGTAATATTTAAAAACTCGGAGAAGCTGTTTTGTATAAAGCCCGCAAATGTAGCTCCAAGTGCTAAAATAACTAAAGGTATAGTCATTGAAGAACTTAGAGGTTTTAAAGTAGTGGTATTTTCTTTTGAATGAAACACGACAAATAAAAGCCTGAACATATAGTACGACGTTAACGCGGCAGTCAAAGATGCCAAAATCCAGATGCCCGTATATCCTGATGCGAAAGCCGAGACTAATATCGCATCTTTAGAGAAAAAACCTGCAAAAGGCGGAATACCGCTTATAGCTAAAGTCGCTATAAACATAGTAATATATACAAGTTTTAAATCCTTTTTCAGTCCGCCCATTTTAAAGATATTTTGTTCATGATGCATAGCAATTATAACAGCTCCTGCACCCATAAACAAAAGAGCTTTAAAAAATGCGTGTGTAAATACGTGAAAAATACCTTCATCGTAAAACCCAAGCCCTACTGCTATAAACATATACCCAAGCTGACTCATAGTCGAGTAAGCAAGTATCTTTTTTATATCGCTTTGATATGAAGCTATGATAGCTGCAAAAAGTGCTGAAACCACTCCGATAGATGCTATAAACTCACCGATATTAGGGATAAGCTCATATATAAAACTAAACCTTGCCACCATATATACACCCGCAGTTACCATTGTAGCGGCATGTATTAAAGCTGAAACGGGAGTAGGGCCTGCCATAGCATCCGGTAGCCAGACATATAGAGGAATCTGTGCAGATTTACCCATAGCCCCGACAAATAACAAGACACCGATAATTGCCAGTAAATTATAATCTACCATTGAAATATTAGATTTTATATCTAAAAATGTAAACCCGTTTGTTCCAGCTGCTAAAAACAGTAAAAGGATACCCATAATAAAGCCAAAATCACCTACACGGTTTAGTATAAAAGCTTTGTTTGCAGCTTTTATATTTGCACCATCTGTGTGGTAGTATCCAATAAGCAGATATGAACTAAGCCCGACTAACTCCCAACCTATAAACATGATTATAGGAGTGTTTGCAAGTACAAGTAAAAGCATACTTCCCATAAAAAGGTTAAAGTATGCAAAGAACTTTCCAAAGCCTGCATCGCCACGCATATATCCGCTTGCATATATATGGATTAAAAGTCCTATAGAACTTATAAAACCAATCATAATCGCAGATAGTGCATCTGCGCTAAAAGCTAAAGGGATGATAAACCCATCTATACTTATCCAGTTAAACAGCGTGGTATTTATACTCTCACCGCTAGAGATTACCCGATATAAACTTAGCAATGAAAGCACACTTACAACAAAGATTGAACCCACACCGATAAAACTATACAGCATCTCTCTTTGTTTTGAAGGCTTAGATAGATATATTAAAGCTAAAATAAATGCCGATAAAAAAGGAATAATAACAATAAAACTTAGCATTATTTAACTCCTCTTTGAGCGAGATCTTTAAAGTCATCGCTGTCAACCGAGCGTCTTAGTCTGTTGAGGTGGATTATGATAGCTAAAAACAGAGCAGCTTCAGCTGCAATAACAGCTATCATAATAAGTGCCATAACACTCCCGCTTGGGTCGTTCGAGAGTTTTGAGAGTGTAGCGAGTATAAGATTAATGGAGCTTAGCATCAGCTCAATTGAGAGATATACTACAAAAAGATTTCTTCTGCTTACAATACCCACCAGACCAATAGAAAACAGCACGGATGCTAAAAGGAAAAACATATTGGGATTCATGAGTTCTCCTTTTTTGCAATCACTATAGCACCTATCATTGCGGTTAAAAGCAGTATAGATACAACTTCAAAAGGAAGTACCCATGAGTTAAAAAGCTCTTGTCCTATATCTTTTGAGTTAAAAGAGTTCTGCGTAAAATCTTTTGCTATGCTTGATAGTGTTTTGTATATTAAGTATGTAAAGGGCAAAACTATAATCGAACTTAGAGTTATCCACTTGTATTTATCGGGCTCGTTTGGAAGGTTTTTGTTTTTTGCATTAATTGTTAAAACACTTAACATACTTAAAACGACAACCGCACCTACAGAGACCATGATTTGTGCCAGTGCCAAAAATCTATTGTCAAGTAGTGCAAACATTCCTCCAAAACCAATCATAACTATCAAAAATCCAAAAATGCTAAATACACTTTGTTTATTTGTAATAATGGCAATAGAACCGCCCAACATAAAAAGGCTTAGAATTGAAAATAAACTAATTTCTAGCACAACTCTTCTCCTCTCCAAATGCACCTTTGTGACTCAAAAGTCGCTCTTTATCCAGTACAAAATCTTCTCTTTTTACACCTGTTAAAGAAAAGATTCCCGTATCCATACGTATAGCATCGCAAGGACAGGCCTCGACACAATAACCACAGAAGATGCACTCTAATGTATCTATTGAAAACTTTTTAGGCATCTTTTCATCCTTACCGTCCTCACGCTCTGTAGCTTCTATAAATATACAATCAGCCGGACAAGCCGTAGCACACATAAAACAAGCTACACATGCTATGGTGTCGTCTGAACGATGGGTCAGGCGATGTAAGCCTCGGTATCGCTCTGTTATATCGCGAGGCTGTTCCTCTGGGTATTCCAAAGTATCAACTGCATTTGAATCATTTAAGTTTGTAAAGAAGTGTTTAAAGGTAACTTTACATCCTTCATAAATCGCAGGAAGATATAGTTTGTCTTTAAAGCTCTTGCCGTATCTTGGAGTAGTTATAATATTTTTACTCATGAGTTAACTCCTACAACTACTATAGCCGTGATAAAAAGGTTAAACAGTGAAAGCGGTAAAAGATAATACCATCCGAGTGTTTGAACCTGATCGTATCTAAATCTAGGAAGTGTCCAACGGATAAGGATAAAAAACATATTAAATGCCATAAGCTTAATTACAAATACCATAATTTGAAGCAGGGTAACTGCTATCTGTGTAGCTAAAGCATTTGGAGAAAGTGCCAAATAAAGCAGTATAACATCTACTATAACAGCCATTGCTACTAAAAATATACTTATAACTTTAGTTTCGTAAGCTCTTCCGCTATCGGTACTTACACTTGGTCTTACACGGTTGTTTCTTCTCATAAACCTTATCATCCACCAAACAAAAACAGGTACAACTATCATAAGTGTATATGCAAAATAGTTAAAATTTTCAAGCAGCATCTGTGTTGATACATATGGAAGTTGGTAACCGCCGAACACCATAGTTATAATTACGGCACTTGCCGTGTTCATAGCTACATACTCACCCATAAAATACATTGCAAATTTCATAGCCGAATATTCGGTCATAAATCCTGCTACTATCTCACTCTCACCCTCAGCTACAGTAAAAGGGTTACGGTTGGTCTCTGCAAAAAGGGCTACTATAAGTATGACAGATGCCAAAGGCTGAATCAAAATCCCCCATGCAGGTAAAAAGATAAAAAAAGTATCGCTTTGAAACTCGACCATAGCATTAAAATCAACACTGTTATAAGTGATTATAAAAGAGATTATCGCAAGTCCAAGCGGAAGCTCATAACTTACTACCATAGATGCAGCACGCATAGCTCCTAAGAGTGAATACTTATTGTGTGATAGCCAGCCGCCAAATATTACACCTATAACCCCAACTGCACCGATAGCCAAATACCAAAATACCCCAAACTCAACCGGAATCGGCTGCATCCTTAAAGCCTCACCGTCTATAACAAGGGTGTCAGCAAAAGGTATAACCATAAAAGCGAGTAGTGCAGCACTGAAAGTTATGATAGGTGCTAACATAAAAAGCCATTTTCCCATCTTTATATGACTTGGATAATACTCCTCTTTAATCAGCAGTTTTACAACATCCGCAAAACTCTGAATTACACCGCCTAAACGAAAACCAAATATATTTGTGCGGTTTGGTCCGAGTCTATCTTGCACAAGACCTGCAGTCCTTCGTTCTAACCAAACTAAAACAGGGATGGTTAAAAGTGCCAAAAGCGCACCGAGAACAAAAGCTATAATAGCTACAATTATAGATGCCATACTCATAACTCTAAGCTCCTAAACCACTCTTTTAGTGTAGGGGCAGGATTATTCGGAGAGAGGGCTTTTGCTATATATTGTGTTACACCGTCTATATTTGTAAAACTTCCGCTGTTTTCAACATATAAAGCTATCGGGATAGTCAGTAATGCATCAAGCTCATTTGTATGGGTTTGAAAACTTATAATTTTTTTTGCATCTGCATCTATAACAGATGGGTGGTTAAAGTTTATAAGTAAGTCAACATCTTTTGGCATCTCATCTTTTATATTTAGGTTTTGTATAGTTTTTATATTTGCCGTCTTGTATTTTGAGCGAAGCATATCATCTTCAAAATCTTCATTTATGTAGATATCCTGCGGAGAGTAAAGATTTGCATCAACTCTTTGAGCAAATTCTTGAATAAGTTCTATCTCTTCGTTAAAAAGCGAAGCCCCAACTAAAATCGCTATATTTTCAGCATTTTTTAGTGCATCGTTTATAATCTCTTTTTCATCTTTGTAAGCTGAAAATTTTTCTCTGTTTTGAAGCAGATCTTTGTATGATAATCTACCCTCATCACACATAAAAAAGCCGTTTACCTCTTCATTTCTTCTAGGTCGAAAACGGTATATCTGCTCATCTTCATATTTTAGTTTGTTATGGTCTAGGTAGATGCTGCAGTTTTTGGCACAATTGGTACAAACAGACTCGCTTGACTGTAAAAACCAAACACGCTGTTTAAATCTAAAGTCTTTATTTGTAAGTGCTCCGACTGGACACAAATCAACTACATTCATGGCATATGGATTATCCAGTTTTCGTCCAGGCATTGTTGTTATATGAGCTTGGTCTCCGCGTCCAACGATACCGAGTTCGTGGGTGTGTGTAACTTGAGCGGTAAAACGGGTACATCTTGCACAAAGTACACAACGCTCTTGATCAAGCATTACGTTTGAACCTAAATCAATATGTTTGCGTAAAAGTACCTTTTCAAGTCCGTGCATATGTGATTCGTGAAGTCCATAGTCCATATAAAACTCTTGTAAAGAACACTCACCCGCCTGATCACAAACAGGGCAGTCAACAGGGTGGTTTATAAGTTCAAGCTCTAGTATATCTTTACGAATCTTTTGAATCGGCAGTTTTTCACCCTGAGAGTGAACTACCATTCCATCTTTTACAGGTGTATCGCAGGCAATTTGAGGTCTTTTTTGCCCCTCTATCTCAACCATACACATACGACAGTTCCCATCAGCCCCAAGTGATTCATGGTAACAAAAATAGGGGACTTTTATCTCCTCTTTTATAAGCAAATCTATAAGAAGCGAGCCTTCTTGTACTTCATATGTTTTATTATCAACCGTGATTTTTACTTGGCTCATTTTATATCCTCGGTTGAATTATTGTTATAAGCTTCAAACTCATTTCGAAACTTTTTTATAAATGAATTTATCACACAACTTACAGCAGGAGCAAATACACATATGGTCTTGCCGTTCATCGTATCTGAAATCTCAAGAAGCTTATCGATATCTTCGCTATTTGCCTTTCCATCTAATATTTTTGCTACGAGCTTTTCACTCCAGCCCGTACCTTCACGACAAGGTGTGCATTGTCCGCAAGATTCTTCATGGTAAAACTCCAAAAGATTTTTAAGGGCTTCAACCATATTTGTATCTTCATCCATAACAATCATTCCGCCCGTACCTAATGAACTTCCCATCTCACGCATCGATTCATAATCAAGTTTTGCATTTAAAACCTCACCCGCGGTTAATACATCGGTTGATGCACCTCCTGGAATTACCGCTTTTAGTTTTTTGTCATTTTTTATACCGCCGCCGAAATGTTGTATATAATCCCACATAGAGATTCCAAACTCAGCCTCATACACTCCGCGGTTTTTTACATGACCGCTCATTGCAAAAAGCATAGTACCCGGAGACTTTTGGGTTCCAAATTTGCGATATGCTTCTGCACCGTGTTCTATTATATACGGCACGGATGCAATGGTTTCTACATTGTTTACAAGGGTAGGGTTGCCAAAATACCACTCACACTCTTTTTGCTTTGGTTTTAGTCTAGGATGTCCTCGTTTACCTTCCATAGATTCCAAAAGTGCAGACTTTTCACCGCATATATATGCACCAGCACCCCTGTGGATAGTAATGTCACACTCTTTTAAAAGTCCGTCTTCATATGCTTCATCAATAGCAGCTTGGAGTATATCTTGAAACTGCTTGTACTCTCCGCGAATATAGATGTAGGCATGTTTTGCTTTTATGGCTCTACAGGTTATTAAGATGCCCTCTATCAACAGATGCGGGTCTTTTGAGATTATTTGTCTGTCTTTAAAAGTTCCGGGTTCACTCTCATCACAATTAATAGCTAAAAAGCTAGGCTTGTCGCTATCTTGTGGCATCAAAAGCCATTTGTCACCCGCAGGTGCACCGCCTCCGCCTTTTCCTCTGAGTCCGCTTTGTTTTATAATATCTATTATCTCCAAAGGCTCTAACTTATAAGCACGTTTTAGTGCATCTGTATAGATGCCGTTTGCTTTTGCAACCTCTATTTTAAAAGAGTCTTTTATATCAAAACGCTTAGAAACAAGTCTTGCATCTCTCATGATAACTCCTTTAAAATCTCATCGACTTTTGTCGGTGTCAGTTCTTCGTAGTATATATCTTCTATTTGCATCACTGGAGATGTACCGCAAGAACCAAGACACTCTACGTGTTCTATCTCTACATCTTTGGTTTTTAGATGCTCTAAAATCTCATCACTTCCACAAAGTTTGCAAGATAAGGTTTTACAAACAGATACTAAAAGTTTCTTTGGTTTTTCAAGTTTAAACATTGTATAAAATGTTGCAACCCTGTAAACTTCCATAGGTGGAATCGTAGTTATTTTTGATATTTCATCTATAGCATCTAGTGATATAAACCCATCTTGATATTGTGCCATCCAAAGCAGGGGAAGATTAAGTGCTTCGACAGAAGGATAGCGTTTTTTTAATTCTTCTATTTGTTTTAAATTTTCATCGCTAAAGGTAAAACTCATCTATCCATTTCTCCCGCTATAATATTTAAACTACCAAGTGTGAGTATGGCATCTGCAACCTGATAATCTTGGATAATCTCAGGGTATGATGCCATATGATAAAAGCTAGGCGGTCTTACTTTTACTTTATAGGGCGTTCCGCTGCCATCACTCACTACATAAAAACCAAGTTCGCCGTTTGCAGCTTCATAAGCTCCATAATACTCACCCGCAGGCACTTTTACACCCTCAATTGTGAGCATAAACTGATTCATCATCCCCTCAATCGAGCCATATACACAACTCTTTGGCGGAAGAATTATACTTCTGTCGTTTACACATATATCACCCTCAGGAAGCTCTTTAACGGCTTGGCGGATTATGCGCATAGACTGGTTTATCTCCTCTATACGCACCATCATCCTATCATATGTGTCTCCGACACTTCCCACTACCATATCAAAATCAAAACTGTCGTAAAAATCATAAGGTTTTGCAAAACGCAGATCATAAGCTACTCCGCTAGCTCGTAAATTTGGTCCGCTCCATCCGTAGCTTATTGCATCTTGTGCACTTACGGGTGAGATATCTTGCAGTCTGTCGTTAAAGATGCGGTTATGCTCTATCATCTTTCTTGACTCGCTTATGCCGTAGTCAATCTTTTTAAGTACATCTTCGAGATCATCCTGCCAGCCATCATACAAATCATGTGTCATACCGCCGATGCGCATAAAGGAGTTGGTAAGTCTCGCACCTGTCAGCTTGGATAAAAAGTCATATGCATCGTTACGAGGATTAAAAAAGTACCAGTAGTTAGTTTGTCCGCCCATATCTAAAAGACCCGCTGCCAAACATACAAGATGATCTATTGCACGTGAGAGTTCTGAGAGTATTACACGTATAAATACTCCACGCTCAGGCAGAGTTACGCCTAACATATCCTCGACCGTTTTTGAAAAAGCTATGTTGTTCATAAGGGCTGAACAGTAGTTTAGTCTGTCCGTGTAAGGGATGATTTGGTTATATGTATGGTTCTCGCAACTTTTCTCAAAACCGCGGTGCAAATATCCTATCTCACTTACACCTGCTACTATTTTCTCTCCGTCAAGTGCCGCCAAACTTCTTATAGTCCCGTGAGTTGCAGGGTGTGATGGTCCGATATTTACCACCATCAAATCATCCTCATCCATATCAAGGTTTTTTGCATCCAGTACGGGTTTTAACTCGTCCATCAAGTCTTGTGCTTTTGTGCAGTAGTGGGCATCTCTTATGTCGTAATCTTTTCTTAGCGGATGCCCTACAAACTCTTCATGGTTTAGAATACGTTTTAGTAGTGGATGAGTAGAGAAGTTTATGCCGTATTGGTCATACACTTCACGCTCAGCCCATGAAGCCGACTTAAATAAATCACTTATACTTTTAACACCGATTGTTTCATCTTTTACATAAACTTTAAAATATTTAACGTCTTTAAACTCAGAGTGTCTTAGTATATATATCAGCTCAAATCTTGTGGGTGCTTTTGATTTTCTTGTGAGATTATCAACTGCAGTAATGTCTAGTAAAAGAGTAAAACCCTTGTTATCTCTGGCATCTAAGATAGTATTGTATAGATTATCTGCTTCTACTATCTCAAACGTCATCTAGTTTACCTTTGTAATCAGTATGTTTTACACTAAAACTCTCTTCACGTTTTAGTTTTCTTTGTATGTCAAGTACTGCATCTATAAGAGCTTCGGGACGTGGAGGGCAGCCTGCTATATATACATCCACAGGTACTATCTCATCTATACCTTGAAGGGTGGTGTAGTTGTCGTAAAATCCGCCCGTAGATGCACAAGCACCCATGGCTACTACCCATTTTGGTTCGGGCATCTGATCATATATTTGTTTTAGTATGGGTGCTTGTTTATGGCTAACCGTACCCGCTACCACAAGCAGGTCAGCATGACGTGGAGAAAAACGCAGAACTTCAGCCCCAAAACGGCTTATATCGTAACGGCTTGCAGCCGTTGCCATAAACTCTATGGCACAACAGGCAGTTCCAAACACAAAAGGCCATAAAGAAGCTTCACGTCCCCAGTTAACTACAGCATCTATCTTTGTAGTAACTATTGCATCATCGAGTAGATGAGTATTACTTAAATCCATTTGAGCACCTTAGATTTATAAACATACACGAGCCCGCCTATTAGCAGACCTATAAAGACAAACATCTCTATAACTCCAAACATTCCAAGCTCTCTTAGGTTTAATGCCCATGGAAACATAAACAATACTTCAACATCAAATATTAAAAAGATAATTCCTACTAAAAAGAATTTTACGTTAAATCTATCATTTGCATCTTTATGGGTAGCTCTTATTCCACCTTCAAAAGGCTCGTTTTTACGTTTATTGTCACTATGAGTCCCCAAGTATTTGGTAAGATGAAACAAAAGTGGAAGTAAAATTACCAAGACAGCTACCATTAAAGAAGATAAAACAAGATTGCTTTGCATTTGTATTAAATAACCTTTTTGAATGTATCTTAGCATATTGTGGTATATCTTTTGTTATAGAGGGCTTAAAGTTTAAAAAGATTTAATTTTGTTTTTTTTCTAAGATTATTATTGTAGAATTACAAAATATCTTACCGGAGGTTTTTTTATGAAGCAAGAGAAGCTAGATAAGACACCCGCCAGACTTGATTTTACTCAAAGTATAACAGGTTTAATACTTGCAATATTTATAATGGGGCATATACTGTTTGAAGCATCTATCCTTATAAGTAAAGAGATGATGTATAAAGTAACCATTATGTTTGAGGGTTATTACTTTTTTGGAGAGACATATCCCGGAATAGTATCTTTCTTAGCCGGAGCGATATTTGTTATATTTATTGTTCATGCTGCAATTGCTCTTAGAAAATTTCCTGATAACTACCGTCAACATAAGACTATGAAAAAACATGCACTTGGTATGAAGCATGAAGACACATCTTTATGGCTTATCCAACTCTCAACAGGTTTTATAATGTTTTTTATAGGAAGTGTGCATCTATATATGATGATGAGTGAACCATCAGATATAGGTCCGTATGCATCTTCACACCGTGTAGTACATGAGATGCTTGCTCCTTTATATATACTGCTTTTATTTTCAGTTATAACCCATGCTTTTATAGGTCTTTACAGACTTGCTTTAAAATGGGGCTTTATGGAAGGCAAAAACACAAAAGTTTCACGTGCAAGGTATAAGGTTTTAATGAGAATTTTTATAGTTGTTTATATTTTACTTGGTATGGCTTCTTTGGCAAAATATATAAGCATCGGACTTGAACATGATTTTAGCGACGGTGTTAAGTATAAAAGCAAGACAATAAAAATGGAGAACCACTAATGAAAGTAATTTATACGGATGTTTTAATAATCGGTGGTGGTTTAGCAGGTCTTAGAGTCGCTACAGGTGTAAAAGAGCGTGGACACGATGCCGTTGTTTTATCACTCGTTCCGCCTAAACGTTCACACTCTGCAGCTGCACAAGGCGGTATGCAGGCATCTTTAGCAAACTCAAAGATGGGTGAGGGCGATAATGAAGACGTGCACTTTGAAGATACCATAAAGGGGAGTGACTGGGGAGCCGATCAAGTAGTTGCACGTATGTTTACACATTGTGCTCCAAAAGCTATCCGTGAACTTGCTCACTGGGGTGTGCCTTGGACTAGGGTAAAAAGAGGTGACAGACAATCAATCATAAATGCACAAAAAGTGACTATTACGGAAAAAGACGAAGCACATGGACTTATAACTGCACGTGACTTTGGCGGGACAAAAAAATGGCGTACCTGCTACACGTCAGACGGTACAGGTCACTCGATGCTTTATGCCATGGATAATAAGGCACATGAAGATAAAGTAGAGATTCACGAACGCCTTGAAGCTATGGCGCTTATTCATGAGAACGGCAGATGCTACGGTGCAGTTGCAAGAAACCTTATGAGCGGTGAACTTGTTGCTTATGTATCTAAAGCTACTACCGTTGCAACTGGTGGATACGGACGCATCTATGAAGTCTCTACAAATGCGATTATCTGTCAGGGTACGGGTCAAGCACTGGCTTTAGAGAGTGGGGTGGCAACTTTGGGAAATATGGAAGCTATACAGTTTCACCCCACAGCCATAGTACCTGTTGGAATCTTGACAACTGAGGGTTGTCGTGGTGACGGCGGACTTCTTTTAGATAAAGACGGTTATAGATTTATGCCTGATTATGAGCCTGATAAAAAAGAGCTGGCAAGCCGTGATGTCGTAAGTCGTCGTATGACCGAGCATATGAGAAAAGGTAAAGGTGTAAAAAGCCGTTACGGAGATCATTTATGGCTTGATATAACCATTTTAGGACGTGAGCATATTGAGAAAAATCTTCGTGAAGTTAAAGAGATATGTGAGAACTTTTTGGGGATAGATCCCGCAGAAGAGTGGATTCCGGTTCGCCCGACACAGCACTACTCTATGGGTGGTATTCGTACAAAATATACCGGTGAATCTCAAACACTAAAAGGTCTATACTCTTGCGGTGAAGCAGCTTGTTGGGATATGCACGGTTTTAATCGCTTAGGCGGGAATTCGGTAAGTGAGACTGTAGTATCCGGAATGCTCGTAGCCGAATATATATCGGACTTTTTAGATACGCCTGATAGCGATATTACAATCCATACGAAAAAAGTTTCAGAATTTTTAAAACAAGAACAAGACAAATTGGACAAACTTTTATCCAATCACGGCGGGGAAGATGCATATGTACTCCGTCGCCGTATGGAGAAAATCATGATGGAGAAAGTGGGCATCTTTAGAAACGGCAAGGATTTAAAAGAAGCTGTAGATGAACTTGAAGAGCTTTTAATCAGAAGTAAAAATATAGATGTTTTCCGCTCAAAAAGCCGTGCTGCAAATCCTGCCTTGGTAAATGCATATCGTACACAAAAGATGATTAGGGTAGCACTTACGGTTGCTATGGGAGCGTATTTGAGAGAGGAGAGCCGAGGGGCACATTCGCGTGAAGACTTTCCTGAGAGAAACGATGAAAAATGGCTAAAACGTACTATCACTTCATGGCCGGATCCTGAACAAACACTACCGACAGTGACATATGAGGATATAGATATATCAGAGATGGAGATGCCTCCAGGATTTAGAGGATACGGTAAGGATATGACTATACATAACGAGTTAACCAAAGATGCTCAAGAGAGAGTTGATTCCATAAGGGCTAAAATGGAAGCCGAAGGCAAGAACAGGTTTGAGATTCAAGAAGTCCTGATGCCCTTTAAAGATAAGCTTCCGAAAAAGTATCAAGGCAGAAATGAGAGATTAAACGAAAGGTTGGAAAATGAGTAGCGAAGAAAAACCGAGAATTTTAAAAATAGACATACTTAGATTTGATCCGCATGATCCGGAAGACTTTCCAAAAATGGAGCGTTTTGAAGTTGAAGAAGCCGATGGAATGACACTTTTTGTCGTTTTAAACGATATACGTGAACATCACGATAACTCTCTAAAGTATGACTTTGTATGTCGTGCAGGTATTTGCGGAAGTTGTTCGATGCTTGTAAACGGTCGTCCTACTTTAGCGTGCCGTACACTCACTTCAAAGCTAGATGAGCACATAACATTAGCACCGCTTCCGCTTTTTGAGCTTATAGGTGATCTGTCCGTATTTACGGGTAAGTGGATGCGTGGATTAAATGAAAAATTAGAGACTTGGATACACGATAAAGAAAATGAACTAAATGTAGATAAACTAGAAGAAAAGATGGAACCTGAATTAGCAGATGAGATTTATGAGTTGGATAGATGTGTAGAATGTGGCTGTTGTGTGGCAGGTTGTGGTACAATACAGATGCGACCATTTTTTAAAGGGGCAGTAGGACTTAATAAAATAGCACGTTACCATTTAGATCCAAGAGATAAAAGAAGTGACGAGGACTATTACGAGTTGATTGGAAATGAAGACGGTGTTTTTGGTTGTATGACGCTTTTAGGATGTGAAGACGTATGCCCTAAAAATTTACCGTTGCAAAGTAAAATAGCATACTTAAGACGTATGATGTTAAAAACGGCAGTTAAAAATTAAATAAATATATATAGATAAAGGGTAAAAATTAATGAGCGGTGAAGAGTTAATAAAAAGATTTGAGAGTGCGGACTGTAATGAGAATAAAGTTTTTTATCAAGCTATGGAAGAGGTTATTTACTCAATAGCACCTTTGTTGGAATCAGATGAAAGGTATAGGCAAAACTCTATAATCGAGCGTTTGGTAGTACCCGATAGAGTCATAAAGTTTAAAGTTGTTTGGATGGACGACAATCAAAATATCCAAGTAAATACTGGTTACCGTGTTCAGTTTAACAACGCTTTAGGACCGTACAAAGGCGGACTTCGTTTTCATCCTACCGTGAACGAGGGTGTTTTGAAGTTTTTGGCGTTTGAGCAGATATTTAAAAACTCTTTAACAGGGCTTCCAATAGGTGGCGGTAAAGGGGGAAGCGATTTTGATCCTAAAGGGAAAAGCGACTTTGAAGTTATGAAGTTCTGTTCTGCATTTATGACCGAACTTCATAAGTATATAGGTGCTCGTATAGACGTACCTGCGGGAGATATCGGCGTAGGTGCACGCGAGATAGGTTATCTTTTTGGAGAGTATAAAAAAATCACATCTTCATATGATGGAATCCTAACCGGTAAACCTTTTATGTTTGGCGGTTCTTTAATGCGTCCTGAAGCTACAGGATACGGGCTTATATATTTTACTCAAACTATGTTGGAACTTGAAGAAAAAGAACCACTTGCAGGAAAAATATGTACGGTAAGCGGTAGCGGAAACGTAGCACTTCATGCTATAGAAAAGCTTTACCACTTAGGTGCTATACCTGTTTCGTGTTCAGATTCCAGAGGTACTATTCATGATCCAAAAGGGGTTGATTTAGAACTTTTAAAAGAGATGAAATTTGTTAGACGCGTATCTTTGGAAGATTATGTAGATACTCATCCGGATGCAAAGTATATACCTAAAGAAGATTACCCCGAGGAAGCTCATGCAGTATGGGATATACCATGTTATGCTGCATTTCCGTGTGCTACTCAAAATGAACTGACAGGTATGGATGCACAAAACCTTATAGCAAACGGTGTTGAAGTTGTGGCAGAGGGTGCAAATATGCCATCGACTCCAAAAGCGATAAACGACTTTTTATCTCATAAAATATGTTTCGCTCCTGCAAAAGCTGCAAATGCAGGCGGTGTTGCCGTTAGTGAATTTGAGATGGCGCAAAATGCGGCTATGGGTAAATGGAGTTTTGAAAAAGTTGATGAGAGACTTAAAACCACTATGCAGCAGATCGCAAAACGCGTAGTTTTAACGGCTCAGGATTACGGAGTTGATGGAAATTACGTAGATGGTGCAAATATAGCAGGTTTTAAAAGAGTAGCAGATGCTATGATAGCTGAAGGTATATAGACGTGAATCCTTTTTTTAGTGAGTTACTCTCAAAAATAAGGGGAATAAATGATTATCAACTTATTCAAGATATAAATGTTGTTCTAAATAGTTTTGGTCTGAGTGTAGTAAAAATAATTCTTATACTTTTTATATCTCTATTTTTATTTATACTTAGAAAATATTTTTATTCTTTTGTAGAGAAAATATTTGTAAAGCTTAACTACACTAAAAAAAAGTCACATGAAATATTATTATCTCTAAAGAGTGTGTTTGAATATTTACTGATATTTGTAAATCTTGAAATTATTATATATATCTATAATGGTTTTAAATCCATAGAGTTTGTCAGTATGTTTTTTAATATAATTTATATCATAATGCTGACACTTGCAGTTTATAAAGTAGTAAATAAGATAGCAGCTATAAAAATAAATACTATAGACAGCTCAAAATCAAAAATAAAAGCATCGGTTATAAACGTAGGTATGAAAATAGTTAACTTCGTTATTTTAATAACTGGTTTACTTGTAATACTTCACTCGGCAGGCGTAAACTTAACAGCCGTACTATCTGGTCTTGGTATCGGTGGTTTTGCCGTAGCTCTGGCTGCTAAAGATTCTCTTGCTAACTTTTTTGGAACACTCTCAATCCTTTTAAGCGATACATTCAGACAAGGTGATTGGATAGTGGCTGATGGAGTTGAAGGTACGGTTGTTGAGATAGGTCTGAGAGTAACCATAATCCGTACGTTTGATAATGCACTTATATCCGTTCCAAATGCAAACCTTGCAAATGCAGATATCAAAAACTGGAACAGACGCGAACTTGGTCGTCGCATCAAAATGAGTCTTGGTGTTAAGTATGATTCAAAAAGAGAAGATATTAAAAACGCTATCGAAGATATAAGGGAGATGCTAATAAATCATCCGCAAATAGCTTCGCAAAACACCGAAATAAACAGAAGTACAAAAAAAGAAGCAAAGATGATATCGTATGAAGATGCACACGGTATCAAACAGACACTTTTAGTTTACCTGGATGAGTTTGGTGCTTCTAGTATAAACATACTTGTATATTGTTTCTCAAAAACCGTTAACTGGGCTGAATGGCTTGAAGTCAAAGAAGACGTTATGCACAAAATAATGGAAATCTTTGAAAAAAATAACTTAGAATTTGCTTTCCCTTCTATGTCTATTTATAAAGAGAATTAATATTGTTATATAAAAGTAAATATCAATAATTATATATACTATTTGACTTTTAAAAATAAAACAATGAATTTATGTTGTTTTTAATGTAGAAATAATATTTGGTATATATAATACCATGTAACAAAAAAAACTAAGGATTGTTTATGAAAAAATTAACTGCTGTAATTGTTATTGCTATAACATTATTATTGTCTGGATGTAGTTCAAAAGTATTAGGAGAACCTAAGGCTAGATATAAACCAACTTATGTTGATAAGATACCTGAAAGTGAATTGGCTTATTTAAAACTTGCAAATGGAGTTGGTATATGGTCTGTAGATGGTAAAAGAATAGTTAGTGCTGCAAGACTAATGTTTGGAAACGGTGATGACTCTGTAAAAATTAAAGAAGGTCCACATAACTTTAGACTTAGATATAAAAAAACTGACTTTACTTTAGGTACTGCACATTATGAAAAGGGACATGAGTATTTTCTAGATTATGTAGCTAATAGTTCAAGTATTTCTTTCTGGGTGAAGGATATGACTACTAACAAAGTTATTTTAGGAAAAGAAATTAAAGATGAAGAGGACTAAACCTTTTTACCCTTTAATTATCCCTTCCCCTGAGGTTGAATCTTCACTTTTAATAGTAAATTGAAAATATTTTAATTTGTCAAGAAACACCCACTTGGTCGTAATAGTATTTAAAATCATTATATGATTCTGAGATAAGATTCATTTACAGGGGTGTAATTTATAATTTTTTATATTTAAAGACAGTTATGACACAAAAGAAGCTATGAATGATGCACTAGGAAATTCACTAACCAACAGACTAAACCAAGCAACAGATAATGCACTTAACAGTACAACTTATACAACTTCAAGTAATGATTATGTAAAATCAGGAACAACAACTGTCAATAATCTTATTATACAGAATGGTGGGGTTGAGTATAAACAGCTTGCAAAAGATGAGATAAAACACATACAAACAGTCTCAAAAGACTATGCAAAACAAAAAGGTATAAGTGAAGATGAAGCATATAATAAACTTTACGATAGAGCAATGTACGCAGTAGATTCAGATAGTAGAAAAGATAATGCTCCTATTACAAAAGAACAACAAGAAAAAGGTTTTATATCTGCTACTAATGAAACACTAGAAGAAATAAATGAAGATATAGCTTTATTA
Source organism: Sulfurimonas lithotrophica (assembly GCF_009258225.1). Taxonomy (NCBI): domain Bacteria; kingdom Pseudomonadati; phylum Campylobacterota; class Epsilonproteobacteria; order Campylobacterales; family Sulfurimonadaceae; genus Sulfurimonas; species Sulfurimonas lithotrophica. The sequence goes on along the minus strand of NZ_CP043617.1, from coordinate 1,457,986 downwards.
AGAAATACTTCAAATGGAAAACAAATTTTTGATGTATATGATGAAGGTAATATGCATACACAAGATATGTTTACAGCCACACAAAAACAAGCAAATAATCCAGATTATGATCTTGACAACTCTATGGGATTACAAGACCAATCTTTAGGTTTAGTTCCAGCAACTAAAGTTGGAACTACAACTGTGAAAGGTGTAGCAACAATAGCAAATCAAGGTGCTAAAAAAGTAGATGATGTAATATTAAATACTGGGATAAAGGTGGATAATTATTTAAAAAATAATATACATGAAAATGCAAGTCAAAATACTGTTGATTTTTTAAATGGATTCAATGCTCAATATCCAAAACCAGATGTTAAGTACCCATATATTAATTCGCATACAGCAGGATATATAACAAAAAAAATTGTGACAAAGGTAGCAGAGTAAAGCATGAAAAAAGTTTTAGGATTATTTTTTGGGTTATATTTGCTATATTCAGCTTATGATGTTTATATAAGTGGTAGGTTTTCCCCAGATGGGTATTATGAAATAGAATTGGGAGTTTTTAAGTATTTAGTTACATCAGTTTTTGCACTTTTAGGTTTCTTAGTTGTATATAAAACTATTAATAGAAATGAAAAGATTTCTGTTAATAATGAAACTTTGATTGAATATTCCAAATGCCCAAAGTGTAAAAAAAGTTATAACTATTCAGAGCTAAAAGACGGTATGTGTCCAACATGTAATGTTAAAACAATAGAGATGGAAGAGTACTTTAAAAAGTATCCTGAAGAATTGAATGATGTGTAAATTACAAATAGATGTAGATGCAATAGAACAATTGGCAACAAACAAAGAATTGGCAGATAAACTAGCAGACCCTAACCTAGATGAATCAGAAAAACAAGAGATGCTAAATGCAGTAGCAGTTACAGTAATGAAAGAGTTAGGTTATACACCAAACGAAACTAAAGTAGTCTCTACAGATGAAGCGGGAAGAGATGGTGAGTCAGTAAAAGGTCACTATAACGAAGGTACAAATACCAACTACATAAACGATAAAAATAATAACTCTACAAATGACCTAGTAGCAACAACAGGACATGAAATAACCCACGCGATGGATAAACAAGAAGGTACATTCAAAGCAGGAGATGCAGACCAAAACACTTACGCAAATAATTTTGGTTCAGACCTAAGCTTTTATACAGGTGCGGCACTAGATTATACTCACTCTACAAGTATGGCAGATACAAACAACCACACACAATCAAAGTCACTAGAAGCATACCTACAACTACAACAAAACAACCAAGAATTTAAAAATGTTGATAAGCAGGAGGGGGATAATTTAACATATCAAGAAGCCCAACAAGCACAAAGAGAAGCAAATGAATTTGGAGTAAGTTTAACAATTACAAAAGATAAAACATCTATGGGTGGTTATGTTGCTGTGCCTCCAGAAGTGGCAGCAGAACTTGCTTCAAGTGGTACACCAATGACACAACAAGAAAAAGATAAAATGGCACAAGATATAAAAGATGGTGTAGTTACTGGTGTAGAAAATGTTAATAAGGCTTCTTATCCATTAGCTGTAGGTAATGCAGTAGTTGGAAACGAATTTGGAGCAGCTTTTTTTGGAACGGTAGGAGTTTTTACTGATGGTGCATTACTAGTATTAGATAAAAAATCAACTGAAAGTGTGGTAAGAGATAGTATTGTAGATACTATAAAACCACCAGGATGGAAAGGTGAAGTTGCTGGAACTATTTTAAAAGAAACAGTTAACTACCTTGAAAAAAAAGATAGCAAGAAAGAAGAGAAGAAATAATGAAATGTGAAAAAGAAAAAAAGAAAGCATTTTTTGGATTTATATTTTTAATAATAATGTTTTTGTTACGGTTTGCTAAAGATTATTTTGATACATCATTGATTTTAATTTTAATGGTTATTTTCTTTTTATTAACACTCCTTTATATTATTCCATATATAAGGTGCTTGAAGAAGTTTAATGAACCATTCCATAAGTTTTGATATTACTAAAGATACAGAGAAGTCAAAGAGTGTTAGCATAGGCGCATCTATGGGAGTAGGAGGAGGAGCAGTTAGCAGCAGAAACTACGAAACCACACCCCTGCAGTTGAATCTCCACTTTTAGTAGTAAATTGAAAATATTTCAATCTGTCAAGAAACACCCACTTGGTCGTAGTAATGTTTAAAATTATCATATGATTCTGAGATATATTTTGTAATAAGTAAGCCTATCTCTTTAAAAAGCTTTTTATCTTCATCACTCCAAACCCGTTCATATGAGCACTGATGCAAACCAAGAGCTAGGACATCTCCCTTTGGAGAATAGATAGGCATAGAAATCTGAGCGTTTATTTTAAAAGTTTCCATAAGCATTTCAGGAATTGGAACGTCCCCTTTAGCTCCAAATGTTACTACATCTTTTTTCTCATGCAATGTTTTACAAACAGATGCTACAGATTCATCCATCATAAGATCTTGACCGACATCATTTGCACTAAACCACTCGTCTGCAGTACATTCAATCGCTCTCCATTGTAAAGCATCCGGAGCACAAGGGTAAAATAAATAAGCCCTATCACATTCATATATTGCAAATAAAATTTCTACAATATCCTGCATAGCATTTTTAAAATCACTTGTGTTATTTAAAACATCATTTACAGCTTTTATACACTTAATATGATTTGTTGAAAAAGAGTTATCCATTGAAACCTCCTTAATTGTGTTATTATGACATAGTTTATCCTAAAATTACAAAAAATACACCCATGAGTTTGAATCTCCGTTTTAAAGATGTATAGTCAACTTCTCTGCTAACTCTAAAATCTCATCTTTACGAGTAAGCCCGTCTATAAACCTTTGCGGGATACCTTGGATTCCAACTTGTGCACCGACTAAAGCTCCAGTTAGCATAGCTCTTGCCATATTTTGTCCGCCACCGTTTAGTGCGTGTAACACGGCACTTTCAAAGTCGTCTTTATAGCTAGCCGTTAAAAAGTAAACTGACGGGACTATGTGGTAGATTGCACAAGGCATCCCGTACACCAGTGATGCTTTCCATGCAGGTTCTATTTTTATGCTTTCATCTTCCACTGCTTGGGTGATGAACATCGGAGTCAGCAGTGCATCGGGTGAAGAGAAAACACCTTCTCTACTTGGTTCTTTTACACCGACTTTTGGAGGATTGAAGTTATCTGATGTAACTGCATGAAAAGGTAGTTTTTTCTCTTTTACCATATCCATGAGTTTAGCTGATAGCTTAGAGTCAAAAGCCTCACCCATGATAAGCTGAGAAAGAACAGCAGAAAAAGCAACGGTGATGGATGCAACAGTTGCATCTACCTGTGTGACATTAGTATTTTGCCAAACGTATCTTGCCATCTCTTTTGGGTATTTTGCATAGTATATGGCAATAGCCAAAACCCTCTCAATAGCCTCTGTCGTATCGGCTAAGGTGCCTATCTCATCCCAAGAGTGTTTTCCTTTTACTCTTTGTTTGTAAGACTCTCTGATGGATTGCGAGGTATATCCTCCCGGACCCGAGTTTGGAGTGCCGTCTATTTTAGTAAATAGATCTTCATCTAGTTTGTTGGTAAAATCATCATTATTATAACCCCCGTTTTCAATGAGAGATTTTGTAAGAAGTTCAAGTATAAACCCTGCCTGTGAATTATCACCCGCTTTTAGTCCTGCGTGGTAACGTCCCTCTTTTGGAGTGGTGTAATCGTCTATCCACTCCCCGTAGTCTTTATACTGTTCTTGTAAGTCGTAGTACCAGTGAGGACCAAGACCAAGCGCATCCCCTATAAATGCACCGACAAGTGCTCCTTTGGCTCTATCTTTAACTAAAACATTTTTCATAATAAATCCTTATACTTCTACTATTCTAATAAACAAAGATACGATTGTCAAGAATATGCTACAATTTCAGAAAAATTGAGAGGATGGCGTTTATATGGCTGATGATGCTGAGAAAACAGAAGAACCCACCTCCAAGAAAATTGAAGACGCCAGAAAAGAGGGAAATGTCCCTAAAAGCCAAGATGCCTCGGGTGTCGGTACTCTTTTTGTAGCAATTCTCGCTTTTTTATTACTCTTTCCTTTTATGGGAAGTCATATTATTAAACTTTTTCAGTACTATTTTTCTATGCAGGGAACACCTCTGGATTCAAGAATCATGGTAGATATAGCCGTAGTAACCATTAGAGAATTTTTAATCATAATTATGCCCTTGGCTATTGCCGTTGCCATCGCAGGTATTATAGCTGCACTTGCACAGTTTGGGTTTTTGTTTACCACAAAAGCAATCGTACCTGACATAAAAAAAATAGACCCTATAAAGGGTACAAAAAACCTTTTTTCTATGAAAAAACTTATAGAGGGCATCAAGGTAACCTTTAAGTCTTTTACCACTTTAGGCGTTGGTTTTATCTTTTTCCTGTTTTTTATAAAAGAGTTGCCCACAGTAGCACTCTTTGGCCTTGGAGACCAGATAGACTGGTTAAAAGACAAAGCCTTAATCATAGCTCTTGTTATGCTTTTGATAATATTCGTTTTTGCCGTAATAGACATAATAATAGTGAGAAAACAATACTTTGACGGCTTAAAGATGAGTAAACAAGAAGTAAAAGATGAGATGAAAAATATGGAAGGGGATCCTTTAGTTAAATCTAAAATTCGTCAAATCCAGATGCAGGCAAGCAGAAAAAGGATGATGGCGGAAGTGCCAAATGCAGATGTAGTCGTAACAAATCCTACACACTTTGCAGTAGCCCTAAAATATGATGAACAAAGAAGCCATGCCCCTATAGTCGTTGCCAAAGGTAAAGACAATGTAGCACTTCAGATTAAAAAAATAGCACGTGAAGCTGGTGTACATGTTATGCAAGACCCACCTCTAGCACGTGCACTTTACAAAGAAGTAGAAGTTGACAAACCGATACCTGAAGCACTTTTTGCAGCTGTAGCCGAAGTATTAGCATATGTATATAAGGCGAATAAAAAGAAAAACTAGTATAATTGCAAAAATATTAGAGAAGAGTTTTTTTGTTAAATATAGATGATATTAATGGTGCCAAGCATATTGTCATAACTTTGCCAAGCGATGCGACCGATAGTCAAGTCGCATCGGCAAATGCATTGTACTCATTCATTTTAACGCTTCATAAAAAAGTATCTTTATACTCTACTCATGTTGATTTTGGAAAAAATTTATATTTTTTACCGTGGATGGATAAGTTAAAAAACTCTTATCCCTCTTCGGCAGACTTAGAAATAAAAGTCAAAAAATGTGAAGATATATTTGTCTTTTTTAACAAAAATAACATTAAGTTAAACTCTAAAACGGCTACATCTTTGTACGCAGCACTTATTTCCAAAACACAAGGCTTTTTAAAAGACGTGGATGCAGGCGTATTTGAGAATGCAAAAAAGTTTCTTGAAGCAGGAGCAGAAGTTGATAGCTGTAATGAAAACATACTAAACCACATCTCTTTGGCGGCTTTGAGGTTAAAAGCTACATTATTTAGTAAAATGCTACTGATAGATGAAGCAAAAACAGCTTTGTTTAATTTAGATGATGAAGACTTAAAGAGTAGCGGAGCATCTATAAAAGATGCAAAATTTATACTAAAAGATGCTCTATCTTTACCAAGTGTTAAAACAGTCATAGTAAAGTACGAAAATAAAGAGATAATAAGAGAAGGAGAATAAATTTGAGAAGAAGAAATAACAACGGTTCATCTATAGGCGTACTTATTTTATTTGCATTGATTATAGGTGGAGGTGTATATCTGTATAACTCAAAAATGTTTGAGAGAGATATGCCAAATATTACTCTAAATACAAACGGATATTGGAATTTAAAAAAACCGCTGGAGTTAAATATTGAGGATTCGAGCGGTATAAAATCATATAAAGTTGTTTTAAAAACTTCTTCTTCAAAAAAAATTCTTTATTCAGAACAACCTCTTTCACTTCAAAGTAAAATAGATATAAAAGTCGAACCTCCTCGTAGTGCATATGCTATGAAAGATAAAAGCGTTACTCTAATTATTGAAGCCAGTGATAGCAGTAAATGGAATTTTTTAAACGGAAATACGATTGTTAAAGAATTTGATTTAAAAATAGATAAAAAAAGACCTTCTGTTGTTACTGTCGCACACTCTTATAAAATAACAAAAGGTGGTTCGGCTATCGTTATCTTTAAAGCAGAAGATGAAAACTTAAAAGATATGTACATTCAAACCAGTTTTGATAAAAAATTTATAGCACAACCTTTTTATAAAGAGGGATACTACATTTCTTTATTGGCATGGCCCGTAACAAAATCAAATTTTAAAGCTACTATAGTTGCAAAAGATTATGCAGGAAACAGTGCTAAGAGTTATATACCACTTTATCTAAAAAATAAAAACTATAGAATATCGCGAATAAGAATAAGCGATAAATTTTTGCATGGAAAAATTGCTGAACTTGCAGATGAGTTTTTAGAAACTCAGGGAATAGACAATCCACTTGAACAATTTAAAGTTATAAATGAAGATATACGTGCCAAAAATGAAGAACTGATTCATAATATAACTTCAAAAGTTTCAAAAGAAAAAATCACACAGTTTAATATTAAAAAAATGTACCCGCTTAAAAATGCACAAGTCGTAGCAACATTCGGAGATCATAGAAAGTATCTTTATAATGGAAATTACATTAGTGAATCTTACCATTTAGGATTAGACCTTGCTTCAAATGCAATGGCAGAGATTAAACCGCAAAATAGCGGAGACGTAGTATATTCTGATTTTAACGGATTATATGGTAATATGCCTATAATACACCACGGTTTAGGTTTATATACTTTATATGGTCACTGTTCAAGCGTGAATGTAAATAGTGGAGATTTTGTAAATTCCGATGATTCTATATCCAGAACCGGTAAAAGTGGTTATGCTATGGGTGACCACTTGCATTTTGGAGTACTTGTTCAAGGTATAGAAGTTCGTCCTGCAGAGTGGATGGATACTGCTTGGATAAAACTAAATATTACGGATGTTATAAACAATGCTAAAAATATTATTGATGGAAAGTAAGGTTATAATATGAAAAATTTCTCGCCTATAGGCGTAGCTTTAGTGATAGGAATTTTGCAAAGAATTCACTTCTTTGTAAAAGGAGATAAATAATGTATCAAAGCACAATAAAAAAAAGTGTTGAACTAGTCGGTATAGGACTTCATAAAGGCTCACCTGTTAAGTTAAAACTTGAACCTCTTGAAGCTAACAGCGGTATCGTTTTTTACCGAAATGATGTGGATGTAGCTATACCGCTTACTCCAGAAAATGTCGTCGATACAAAAATGGCGACGGTTATAGGAAAAGACGGTAATGTTATCTCTACGATTGAGCATCTATTATCTGCCGTATATGCTTACGGAATAGATAATTTAAAAGTTATAGTGGATGCAGATGAAGTACCTGTAATGGATGGAAGCAGTGCAAGTTTTTGTATGCTTTTGGATGAAGCTGGAAGACACGAATTAAGCGAGCCTAAAAAGGTAATGCGTATTAAAAAAGAAGTAGTCGTTCAAGAGGGTGAAAAGTATGTCAAACTTTCTCCCTCACCTGATTTGAACTATGACTTTACCATCAAGTTCCCGCATCCGATAATAAAACAACAAGATTATTCTTTAAAGTTTACGAAACAGGCCTATAAAGATGAGATTTCACGTGCTAGAACTTTCGGTTTTGTTCAAGAGGTTCAATATCTCCGCTCAAAAGGTTTAGCACTAGGCGGCTCGCTTGAAAATGCAGTAGTTCTTGATGATAAAAAAGTTTTAAACCCTGAGGGTTTAAGATATTCAGATGAGTTTGTAAGACATAAAATACTAGATGCTATAGGTGATATGAGCCTTATTGGGATGAACTTCATAGGCAATTATGAAGCTATGGCAGGAAGCCATGACTTAAACCATAAACTAACGGTTGAACTATTAAAGTCTGAAGAGAACTACGAAGTTATAGAGCTTGTGGGCGAGAAAACAAAAGAGTTAGAAAAAGCATATGCTTAAAAGTGTAGATGTAGTTTGTGTGACTCTCTCATCTCCGATTTTAATCGGGATTTATGAGGATAAAAAACTTATAGAGACTATATCGACGGGCGAGAAATCATCAGAGGTTTTACCAAAAATTTTTGAAGATATTTTAAAAAAATATGATGTAAAAAAACTGTTTTATGCCAAAGGTCCGGGAAGCTTTATGGCTATTAAAATTACCTATATATTTTTAAAATCACTCTCGATTTTAAAAAATATCCCACTTTTTGCAACAGATGCGTTTTATTTTAATAAAAATCAACCTATAAAAGCGATAGGAAAGCTATTTTTTGTTAAAATCTCTACTAAAATAGAAACTCATAAGCTAGAAAAAGCACCCGTGAGCAAATTTGAGCTAAAAGATGTGCTTGAGTATGATGAGTTCGATGAAAACACAACGCCCTTATATGCAATAGGAGCAGTTGGTTAGGAAACAAATTGGAAATTAGCGTACCGGCTACAAGTGCAAATCTAGGACCGGGTTTTGACTCACTGGGACTAGCAGTCGATTTAAGAAATAAAGTTGAATTTCATCCGTCGAAATTTTTTAGCGTATCTATAAAAGGCGAGGGTGAAAATAACCCAAGGCTAAAAGGAAACAACCTTTTTATCGGTATATTTAACGAGCATTACACTCGTCTAACAAAGAAAAAACAAAATTTTAAATTTACATTTTACAATCAAATACCTATGTCAAGGGGTCTTGGAAGTTCATCTGCGGTTATAGTTTCCGCTGTAGCATCTGCACATGAAGCGGCAGGCATCAGAGTAAGTAAAAGACGCATCTTAAACCATGCACTTGTGTATGAGAATCATCCGGATAACATCACGCCTGCGGTTATGGGTGGGTTTAATGCCGCTACGGTAGAGAAAAATAAAGTTTTCTCTCAAAAAAAACATCTTCCCGATTATATAAAAGCCGTAGTGATTATTCCAAATAAACAGATGAACACTTCACGTTCACGTACGGTTTTGCCAAAATCATACTCAAAGGACAATGCTGTTTATAACTTGTCTCATACGGCACTAAGTGTTGCTTCGTTTTTTAATGAAGACTGGGAGATGCTTCGTCTTGCATCTCATGACAGATTTCATCAAAAAGCCAGAATGAAGATGCTACCTGAACTTTTTGCAGTTCAGAAAGTTGCATATGAGAGTGGAGCTCTTATGAGTACCTTAAGCGGAAGCGGATCTACGTTTTTTAATATGGTATATGATGAAGATGCAGCTATGATTTCTAATAAATTAAAGCAGAAATTTCCTGAATTTAGCGTCAAAACACTAGATTTTGATAATAATGGTCTAATTATAGAGCGATAAGCTATTAAAAAAAGTAAGATTTAGATATAATGGCGAAAAATTTTTACCAAGCAAGCAGAATGTGTATATCTTGTAGGGAGAGGGACTTCCAACAAAATATGCTCAGACTAAGATGTATAGATGGAAATATAGAGATTTTTAATGGCTCTGGTAGAACGTTTTATTTGTGCAATGACTGTTTAAAAGATGAAAAAAAGTTGTTGCGTTCGCTAATGCGTCAATGCAAAAGTGGCGATAAAGAAAAATTAATGAATAAACTAAAGGAGATCATCACTGATGATAGATAAAGTTAGAGTACACGAAGTTGCGACAGAGATGGGTATAGCTTCAAAAGATGTTATAAATAAAGCTACCGAGATGGGTCTTGTTGTAAAATCAGCTCAAAGTACAGTTAGTATGGAAGATGCTGAAAAAATCATGAATTATATAATGAACGGTGATACTCCTGAACCAAAAAAAGATGCAAAAAAACCTGCTAAGGCTAAAAAAGCCGAAGAAAAAATACAAGAGATAGAAGAAACAAAAGAAGAAGCTAAAAAAGAAACAAAGGTACAAGAGAAGTCTAAAGACGAACCAAAAAAAGAACAAAACACTAAAGAAGAAAAAACTAAAAGTGAAAAAGAAGTAAAAAAAGATACGGAAGTTAAAGAAACAAAAACTTCAAAAAAAGAGGAATCATCAAATCAAGATGAACCTAAAATTAAAACTGTGCAAGTTCCAAAGAAAAAAATCGGCGGTCTTAAAATTGTTAAAAAGAAAAAAACTGTAGCTTCTACAAGCAGTTCAAACGATGACTTTGATGTTCCTCAAAAACAACCAAAAGTATCTTCATACGGAAAAATGAGTGCAGAAGTTTTAGAAGAACTGGCATCTAAGAAAAAAACTAAAAAAGAAACACCGGTATCAAAAAAAGATACAGGTACAAAAATAGATATATTCGGTGGTTCAATGGCTGAAGTATCTATGGATATGGATGATCAAGTAACACTACTTGATTTAAATGCAACAGAGCGTGCACCTCTTGAGCCGGAACAACCAAGAAAACCAAAGCAACCAAAGCCGATAGGTAGAAATTCCAACAAAGGTAAAAATGCAGGTCGCGGAAGAAAAGTATCTCGTGACAAACGTAAAAAATATACAAAAGAAAAACAAGTTGAAGAGGTTGTAACTCATGTTGAGATTCCCGAAGATATACGTGTATATGAATTTGCCGAGAAATTAAAACGTCCAATGTCAGATGTTATCAAAGTATTGTTTGACCTTGGTATGATGATGACAAAAAACGATTTCTTGGGAAGTGATGAAATTGAAGTATTATCTGATGAGTTCGGTGTTGAAGTAACTATAATCGATCCAAAAGACGAATTCAATTACGAAGAAGATTTGGCACACGATGTTGAAGAAGATCCAAATGCAGTTAAACGTCCGCCTGTTATTACGATAATGGGTCACGTAGATCATGGTAAGACATCACTTTTAGATGCTATTAGAAGTGCTAAAGTAACTGAAGGTGAAGCGGGTGGTATTACACAACATATCGGTGCTTATACCGTAGAACAACACGGTGAGCCAATCACGTTTATAGATACTCCGGGTCACGCGGCATTTGGTGCTATGCGTCAACGCGGTACGGATGTTACGGATATTATTATTATAGTTGTTGCTGCAGATGATGGTGTAAAACCTCAAACAGAAGAGGTTATCAAAATTGCTAAAGATTCAGGAGCACCTGTTATCGTAGCACTTAACAAAATGGATAAAGAGACTGCTAATCCCGATTTAGTAAAAGGTCAGATGGCTGAACACGGTATGACTTCGGTTGACTGGGGTGGAGATGTTGAGTTTATTCCGTTATCTGCAAAAACAGGAATGGGACTTGATGACTTACTGGAAAATATATTAATTACGGCAGAGGTACTTGATCTTAAAGCAAATCCTAAAGTACCAGCAAAATCTGCAGTTGTTGAGGCATCACTTGAAAAAGGTCGTGGACCTGTTGCTACGGTAATCGTTCAAAACGGTACTTTAAAAGTTGGTGACAACATCGTTTGTGGTAGCTCATACGGACGTGTTAAAGCTCTTATAGATGAGAACGGCAAACAGATAAAATCTATAGGTCCATCACACACGGCTCAGGTAGCCGGACTTGACACTGTTCCTCCTTCAGGTGAAGTTTTAATGGCAGTTAGCAGTGATAAAGAGGCAAAAGAATATGCTCACAAACGTTACGAGTATGATAGACATAAAGAGTTAAGTAAATCTACTAAGTCAACGTTAGAAGACATGACGGCTATGATTGCGGAAGGTAGGCTTAAAACGCTTAAAGTCGTACTTAAAGCAGATGTTCACGGTTCACTTGAAGCTCTTAAATCTTCACTTACAGATTTAAGAAACGAAGAGGTAAAAGTTGAAGTTATCTCTACGGGTGTAGGTGGAATTACAGAGAATGACGTTGAGCTTGCTAGTGCAAGTGATAACTGTGTACTCCTAGGGTTTAATATCCGCCCGACAGGTTCTGTAAAAGCTTTAGCAAAACAACGTGGAATCGAGATTAGAAATTACTCTGTAATCTATCAGTTGCTAGATGATGTAACTAATATGCTAACAGGTATGATGGATCTTAAATTTACTGAAGAGAATACCGGTCAGGCTGATGTTAAAGATACTTTCAAAACTCCTAAGGGTATGATTGCAGGTTGTACTGTAGTTGATGGTAAACTTATCCGTGGTGGACTTGTGCGTGTTATTCGTGAGGGTGTTGTTATATTTGAGGGTGAACTTACTTCACTTAAACGTTTCAAAGATGATGTTGAAGAAGTTGGAAACGGTTACGAATGTGGTGTTGGCATCAAAGGTTACGATGATGTACAAGTAGGCGATGTAATCGAAACATTTAAAAAAGTTGAACAAAAAGTTGAACTATAAAGATTATTAAGTGACTGACGCACAAATAAAACTAAAAAGAACTGACTCTATTTTACAAGAGCTTATTCCAGAAGCTCTTAGTCAGTTAAACGACAACAGACTCCATGAACTTGATGTTATAGAGGTTAGATGTTCCAAAGGGCGTGACGATGCAAAGGTTTATATAGACCCTAGCTATTTTTCAGAAGAAGAAAAATCTATACTGTTAAAACAGCTTAAAAAAGCTAGACCTATTATAGAAGATTACTGTATGAAAGACCAAGGTTGGTTTCGCTCACCTAAGTTAAAATTTGAATTTGACGAGCATCTAAAAAAAGCTCAAACTATTGATGAGCTGTTTAAAAAAATATCTAAGGAAAATAAAGATGAGTCTTGAGAGCGATATAAAATCATTTGTAAAGTCTCTTGATTTGGAACTTTATGATATATCAACCGTAAGTGAATTTGATGAGACAATATATAGAATTTCTGTAGTCTCAAACGAAATAGAAGACGGAAAAAGAAAACCTGTAAGTTTAGACAGTTGTGCTGAACTTAGTCGTTTAATCTCTCCTCTTTTAGATGTTACACCACCTGTTTCAGGAGATTACAGACTTGAAGTGTCAAGTCCTGGAATCGAAAGAAAACTAAAGAACCTACACCATTATGAACTCTCAATAGGTGAAAACGTACAGTTAGGTTTTGCTTCGCGTGATAAGTTAAAAGGCAAACTTTTAAAAGTTGAAGACTCTAAAGTTACTGTTTTAGCAGACGGCAAAGAAGAAGTTGTAGATTTTGGTGAGATATCCAAAGGTAAGACATACTTTGAATGGTAGCAAACTCTGAATTTTTTATGAACCTCGCCTTAAAAGAAGCATGGAAATATCAAGGGCTTACATATCCAAATCCGGCAGTCGGATGCTGTGTAGTTTCTGAGAGTGGAGCAATATTAAGTGTTGAAGCTCATAAAAAAGCCGGACTTCCGCATGCCGAAGTTGAGGCTTTAAAATCCGCATATTTTAAACTTACGAACGATGAATTTATACTAAAACTTACAAACTCAGCTGATATACACAAATATTTAATACAAAATCATAATGGTATTTTTAAAAACTGTAGTGTATATACTACGCTTGAACCATGTTCACATATCGGCAAAACACCATCATGTGCAGATTTGTTAAGTTTGCTTAGTATAAAAAAAGTATATGTAGGTGCTTTAGATACAAATCCTGAAGCAGCCTGTGGGAACAAAAAACTATTGGATGCAGATATTGAAATACAAAACGGTGTTTTAGAAGCTAAGTGTAAGGAACTTTTGTATCCTTTTGAGAGATGGTCTAAAGATAAATTTGTATTTTTTAAATGGGCTCAAAGATTAAACGGTACTTACGACGGCGGTATAATTACTTCAAAAGAATCGCGTAAAAATGTGCATGATATGAGAGATAAGTGCGACTTACTTGTAATCGGCGGTGAGAGTGTAAGAATAGACAGACCGACTTTGGATGCAAGATTAGTAGATGGAAAAGCACCGGATATACTTATATATTCACGTAAAAGTGAGTTTGATAAAACTATACCGCTTTTTAAAGTAGAGGGCAGGAAAGTTATAATATCGGATAATTTAGATATTATACAAAAATATAAAAATATTATGATTGAAGGTGGAGCTAATATGTTTGAAGCTACACGTGATATTGTAGATAGATACCTTTGTTATATAGCTCCAAAAGTAGGCGGAAGTAAAGTATTTAATACAAATATAGAAGAATTTGAAATTTTAAATATACTCCAAGATGACAAAGATATAATTATGTGGTTAAGTAGCCGACAGCTTATTGATGAGCATAATTTAGGATAAATTATAGCCAGAAATAAGAATAGATAAGGCTGAAATAGAGAGGAAAGTTAGCGTATGGAAAAACAGCAAAAGATAGTTTCTATGTTTGATGATATAGCTCCTACATATGATACTGCAAACCGTGTTATGAGTATGGGTGTTGATAAAAGCTGGAGAAGAAAAGCATGTGATTTAGCATATGAATTCAAAGGTGACGACACACTTGACAAGATAATCGATGTAGCATGCGGAACAGGTGATATGATGGAGTTCTGGCGTAGTCGTGCTGAAGTTAGCGGTATTGCTGTAGGAGAAATAATAGGGGTTGATCCTTCAAAAGGCATGGTTGGTGTAGCACGTGAGAAATATCCTAAGTTTAATTATCATATTGCTAAAGCTACAGAGATTCCTTTAGAGGATGAATCTGCAGATATTTTGAGTATAACTTACGGTATCAGAAATGTTGTTGAGAGAGAAGAAGCTCTTAAGGAGTTTAATCGTGTACTTAAAAAAGACGGTCTTGTAGTTATATTGGAATTTATGAAAAATGAAAATCCGTCGCTACTTGGTAGAATTAGAGATTTTTATATGAATAAAATACTTCCGAAAGTTGGTGGTTTTATATCTAAAAATCTTGAAGCATATGAGTATCTTCCTAACTCTATAGAAGATTTCTCAACCGTAGCAAATATGATGAAAGAACTCGAAGATGCAGGTTTTGAGATGCTTTATAATAAAAGCTTTTCAATGGATATATCTACACTTTTAATAGCTAGAAAGAAATAACTTTTTTAATGAGTCTCATTATTGAGACTCATTATGATTTTAAGCTGACTGGATAAGTTCACTCAGTTTAGAATCTTTTTTTGCAAAGTCTATTTGACTAACAATCCCGCTACTTCCGTTTTCATTTAAAAACAAACCGTTTGATTTAATGCGACCCAATATTTCGTTATTTGAAGTTTTAAGATCAAAACTCTCTTCGTTATATCCAAGATATATAGCCCCTATACCAATTTCACCAAGACCGATTAGTTCATCTTCTGTATCTGTTTTTCTCCAGATGCGAAGTGAATCTAAAATTGAATCGTTTTCATCAATCCAACCGTTATTGTCATCATCATAACGTGCTAAATCGTAAAAGCCGTTTCCGTTTTGTGTACCGAAAAGCTCGGTTCCGTCATCAATGCTATTGTTATTATTTTTATCAAGTGCTAAAAAACCACAACCCTCAGAGAGTACAGATATTTGGTCACTCTCCCCGTCACAATCAATATCAAAAGAGAACTTTTGAGAGTCTAAACTTGGCAATTCCCCGTCAAAGTTTAAAACTAACGGGTCATAAAACATACTTTTTGTAAGTTGGTTTCTCTCGACATAAGTTGATGAAAAAGATACATCAATATCTAGTTTAATCTTTTGAGTTGCTGTTTGTATGCAACCTTGCATTGACACATCTAGTTTTTCATGGCAAACTATCTCTTCAGATAAAGTCACTTCTCTGGCACTTAGTTTTCTTGGCTCAATATTCATATTATCAAGAGATCTAAATCTAAAGTTGTTTTGATTGTTTGATCTGATGTTTATATTTTGAAGTGAATATATAAACTCCTGAACAAGCATATACTCCAGTCTTTGTGCAAATGCCAACTCATTACCAGTTACGTCAATTTCTTTTGAAGAATCACTGCTTTGAACATCTTTATTTGCTTCTAAAGATATCAGTTCCTGCTCAAAAATATGTGAGACTTTTTTTGACTTAGAATGCTCTGATTGCATCGATATACAAAAGTCTTCTATTTTCATAACACTTTCCTTTTGCATACATCCATGTAAATAATATTTTACATCTTGTAGATATACCTAGCAAATTAAGTACCTTTTATTTTGGTATAATCTTTAGATGATAAATATAGTGAGCTCAAAAAAACTTGATTTAATCCTGCCAAATACCAATAAAGCCTTAAAAGAAGTTCTAAAAGGTGCTACACTTGATGAGCTGAAATCAATTTCTAAAGGCAAAGATTTAAAATCGGTAATGGATTCTATTTTAAAACAAAGTTCTATTGATAACTCATCCGATAAGGCATTGCTTAACCTTGTAAAAAATAATCCCACCCTTAAAAATTTGGGTGATGTATCTACAACTATAAAAGATTTGTTAAATACCATTAAATCAGATAAAAATCCATTACCTGTCGAGAAAGTGTTAAAAGAATTTTTAGTAGATATAAAAGACCTAAAAGATACTCCCATAAAACAAAAGTTTGAAAATTCGGGAGTATTTTTAGAATCACGTATAAAAGATTTAAAATCACCTCAAGTTGAATTAAAATCACTTTTAAACTCTTTGGAAAATGTACTTAAAAAGAGTGAGTACTCATCAAGTAAAACTGTTTTAAACGATATAAAAGAACTTCTAAATAGACATATGTCAAAAGAGTTGCCCGCACAAACAAATGATAAAAATATAGCACAACACAAAATGCTTATATCGGCTAAGGAATTGGAAGTAGTCGCAAGCAAAGTAAAAAATATTTTAAGTGAATTAAAATCAGCCCAAAAGTTTGCCGACCCTTTGCAAAAACCGTTAGTTGAAAATATTGTTAAAAGCTTGGAGCATCTAAGCTCGCCTAAACTTTTAAATGCACAAGATTTTAAATATACGCGGATTAAAGACAATCTGCAACAGCTTTTTTCTATAACTTCAAAGAGTATAGATACGGATGCAAAGGGTGTCTTTGATGCACTTCAAAAAATATTTTCAACTTTAAAATCGATAGAACAAAACACTTCAAATCCAAAAATGATTTTAGATGATTTTATAGCTAAAGATTTACCAAAAGATATAAAAAGTCTAACCCAAAACCTAAAAGAAGTACTATTAAAAAACGACCCGATTTTTTCAAAAGCTACATTAAATATTATAGATAAGTTAGAACAATTATCGACTCCTGCAAAGTTAAATCCTCAGCAAAATGTAAAAGAGTTACTTTCAAACGATTTAAAATCTGTTTTATTGCAGGCTAATGAGGATATATCAAAATCAAATCATCCAAATAAAACAGAACTTTTAAAACATATAGACAAATTAGCTCTGCAAATAGATAATTTTCAGCTTGTATCGCATCTATCAAATGCATCTTCGCTTTATTTGCCTTTTTCATGGGATGCTATGCAAGAGGGTAAGATAGAGATGAAAAAAAGCGATGATGACAGATTTTATTGTGATATAGATTTAAAACTAAAAGATTACGGAGAGTTGAAGTTTAAACTCACTTTGTATGAAAAAAACCAACTTAATCTTCACGTATATACTACAAGTAAAGAGTTTCAAGCTATAGTAAAAGAAAATTTGCCTGAACTCAGAAGTGCTATTATAGATGCAAACGTAACACCTCGGGAGATAAGAATATTTGAGCCAAAAGATACAAATGCTACAAGTGCATATAATGAATTCAGTGATAATCTGGCTACGGGATTTGAGGTAAAAGCATGAAACAAAAAGCTGCGGCACTCAGATATGACAAAGCAAAAGAAAATGCACCTAGGGTTATAGCAAAAGGCGAGGGCAAGGTAGCCGATAATATTATAAAAGTAGCAGAGTTACATAACCTGCCGATTAAAAAAGATGAAGATTTAATAGAGTTGTTGTCTAAAGTAGAACTTGATAAAGAGGTTCCGGAAGCTTTATATAAAGTCGTAGCGGAACTTTTTAGTTTTGTATATAAAGTTACAAGAAAAAGTTAGTCTTCTTCTTGAAATATTGCATCTAATAAGCCATCAACAAATTCGTACTTATCAAAAGGTGTTAAGTTTTCAGGCTGTTCTCCTGTTCCTACATAAAGGATAGGAAGCTCTAAGGCATAAGCTATAGAAAATACCGAACCGCCTTTTGCAGTACCGTCTAGTTTAGTGATTATGATGCCATCAACTCCAATCATCTCGTTAAATGCTTTTGCCTGTGCTATTGCAGAGTTACCTTGTGTACCGTCTATTATAAGCACCGTTCTATGTGGAGCTCCGCTATGGGCTTTGTCACAGATGCGATTTATTTTTTTAAGTTCATTTGCCAAATTTGTCTGGGTGTGAAGACGACCTGCGGTATCTATGATAACATTGTCATATTCTTTAGCTTTTGCAGAATCGATAGTGTCATATGCAACGGCAGATGAATCATGTCCTTGTTTTGAAGCGACTATAGGAATGTCAAGCTTATTAGCCCATTGAGTAAGTTGCTCTATTGCCGCTGCTCGGAAAGTATCTCCTGCACCGAGCATAACTTTTTTACCTTCATCTTTATAACGATATGCCAGTTTAGAAATAGTAGTAGTCTTACCTGCTCCGTTTACACCGACTATAAGCTCTACAAAAGGTGCTTTGTACTCAGGCTCTTTGTATGTAGTATATGCAAGTGTAGCTAAAAGTTTTGAACGTAAAATATCACGGGTAATTTTTTCTTGATAGGTTTGGTCAAGTATAAGTTCTATTAACTCATATTCGACATCGGCTTCAAGTAAAATATCTTCTATTTCTTCTTTAGAAAAAGATATTTTTTTCTTTGGAGCTACGGTCTTTATAGCCTCAGCTGTTTTGCTAAGGGATTTTTTTATAAATCCTAGCATCTATATTTCCAAAGCCCTTTTTATATCACTCTCAATAAACTCTTCTTGTATGCTTCCGACATAGTGGTTTATATACTTTCCGTCTTTATACAAAACAACGGTAGGAATAGGGTAACGTTCTCCCATTTTTAAACTTGAAGTAATTGCATTGTTAAGTCTTAGATTTTGGTCAGAATTAACTATAGTATATTTAGCGTTATGTTTTAATCTAAACTCTTCAAGTTTATCGTTAACGATATTACCCTCTTTAGTAAATTCTGGGCGTTCTACGGTTGAGCCTATTACAAGTATTTTGTCTTTGTATTTTTCTTGTAAAGATGTAAGATGTGAAGCTGAAGCTTGACATGGCGGACACCATGTTGCAAATATATCAAATACTATAACTTTTCCGTTTTGTCCATCAATGCTAAAACCGTCTTTATCATTCTTTTTTACAACAATCTGTTTGGCATCGGTAGTCGTTAAAACAAATTCGTTTGAAGCCAACATATCATTAGCTTCATTATCGGAACTACAAGCTGTAAAAAATGTTAAAGATAATATTAGGGTGATATAAACTAGTGATTTATTAAGCATAAATGCTGCCTTTTTTAAGTAAAATTGGAAGAAATTATAGCCACAAAGATTAAATATGACTCTTACAAAAAACAGTTTTAGACAAATATGTCTAAAAAAGATGAAAAAGATTCCTAAAAATAGCTCTATTTACAATAAAAATATAATAAATAATCTTTTAATGAAAGAGTTAAAAGGTTTAAATAAAAAAAATATACTTATATATTATCCGCTTCCAATTGAGGCAGATATAAGAAAAACTATTTTGTACCTTAGGAAAAAAAACAATCTTTTTATCCCTTTTATGGAAAATGAAAGTTTTAAGATAGTACCATTTAGGTTACCGCTACAGAAAAAGAAATTTGGTATTTATGAAGCGGGAAACAGTTTTAAAAAAATAAATAATATTGATATAGCCATCGTGCCCGTAGTCGGAGTTGATGGTAATTTGCAAAGAATAGGTTTCGGCAGAGGGATGTATGATCGTTTCTTTTCCAAATTAAAAAAAAGACCATATACGATTTTTACACAAGCTAAAATTTGTTTTACAAAAGAATATATATGTGACCATTACGATGTTACGGGTGATATGCTACTAAGTACGGATGCAAGGCTTATCAAGAAATAGGATAAATAATGTTAAATGAGATGCTACTAGGTGGTGCTACGGCTACCATTAGTGGAGTTATCGGATTTTTTATCTCAAAAAAAATTAATAGTGCTAATTTTGAAGTTTATGTTCAACAGGCAAAAGCAAAAGCTCATGTTATTGAAAATGAAGCGCAAAACCTTTTAGAAAAAAGTCATCTTAAATCTAAAGAGATTGAACTAGAAGCTAAAAAACAGTTTGAGAGCGCAAAAGATAGAGCCAGAGCTGATTTGCAACAAAGAGAAGATGCAGTTGTACAAAAAGAACAAGACTTTAAAAGATACAAAAAAGATGAACAAAGAAGACTCCAAGACGAATCTTCTGTATTAAAGCAAAGAAAAATTGATTTACAAAGAAATGAAAAATCTCTTGATTCACTAAAGAAAAAATATGAAGACAATATACAAAAAGCACTGCATGCGATAGAACACAGTGCCGGTATGACACAAGACGAGGCAAGGGATATTCTGCTTAAAAAAGTAGAAGACCGTTCACGTAGCAAGATTGCACATATTGTAAGAAAATATGAAAATGAAGCTAAAAAAGATGCCAAGAAAAAAGCAAACTATATTTTAGCTCAGGCTACAAGTCGCTTTGCAGGAGAGTTTGCCAATGAAAGACTAACAAATATCGTGCATCTTGACAATGACGAACTTAAAGGTCGAATCATAGGTAAAGAGGGTCGCAATATCAAGTCTTTAGAAACATTGCTTGGTGTGGATATCATAATTGACGATACTCCAAATGCTATACAGGTAAGCAGTTTTAACCTTTACAGACGTGCAATAGCAACAAAAACTATTGAACTTTTAATAGAGGACGGTCGTATCCAACCTGCTCGTATAGAGGAGATTTTTGAAAAAGTTAGCGATGAGTTTGAAGAGGCTATTTTAAACGAAGGTGAAGAGTTGGTAGCCGATATGGATATCGGAGTTATGCATCCCGAACTTATGAAGTTAATAGGTAAGCTGAGATATCGTGCTTCTTATGGACAAAATGCACTTGCTCATACTTTGGAAGTAGCTCATTTAGCAGGTATTATGGCAGCAGAAATGGGTGGAAATATACGTTTGGCAAAACGTGCAGGACTTTTACATGATATCGGTAAATCAATGACACATGATGTTGATGGTAATCATGTAGATTTGGGTGCTGAGATTTGTAAACGTTACGATGAAGACGATATTGTTATAAATGCCATTTATGCCCATCATGGACATGAAGAGATGGAAACAATCGAATGTGCCTGTGTGTGTGCAGCCGATGCACTCTCAGCCGCTCGTCCGGGAGCTCGTCGTGAAGTTTTAGAGAGCTTTCTAAAGCGTGTAACTGAGATAGAAGAGATAGCATCTACTCATACCGGAGTTAGACAGGCTTATGCTATCAATGCAGGTCGTGAAGTTAGGGTTATAGTAAATGCAACTCTTATAAATGATGATGAATCAATACTTATGGCCAAAGAGATAGCCGAAGAGATAGAACAAAAAGTTCAGTATCCGGGTGAGATAAAAGTAAACGTAATCCGTGAAAGCAGGGCTATAGTTTATGCTAAATAATTTTAATATTTACCTTCTTCTTTGTTAATTTCAGAATCGTCATACGGGTCCATGTGAACTAAAGCGTGGACCTTTTTATCGGGAAATAAATTTCTCCATTCATTCTCAATTTTATCTGCTACGAGATGGGCATCATAAAGTGAAATAGTTACGTTAAAGACGGCATGAACAGATATGAAGATATGAGAACCCGATTCTCTAGTTGTTAAAAAGTGATAATCCGTAACTGCATTGTGTTTGGTGATTGCAGCTTGAATTTTTTCCACATCTTCTTCGGGAAGTGCTGCATCTAAAAGCATCAAAAGACCTTCTTTTATAATAGGTATAGCGGAATATATCATATAGATTGCTATTCCTAAACCGATAACGGCATCTATAATCTGCTCGTCTGTTAAAGCTACAAGACCGATTGCAACCAGTACGGCCGCGTTTGAAAATATATCTGTTTTATAATGAAGGGCATCAGCTTTAATTACAAGATTATTAGTTTTATTTGCAACATAGTTTAAAAACATAACAAGCAAAAGCGTAATTATGATGGATATAAACATAACTACAATTGATTCGCTCATATAAAGCATCTCTTGTGGATTTATAATTTTTTGAAGAGCTTCGTATAAAATAAATAAAGCAGATAATGAGATAACCGTACCCTCTATTACAGCCGCAAGCGGCTCCATTTTGCCTTTTCCAAAATTAAAATCTTCATTGGGTGCAGCTTCAGCAGTGTTTAATGCGAAAAAATTAAATAATGAAACTATAAGGTCTAAAAAACTATCTATTGCCGAAGCTAAAACTGCGATTGAACCGCTTAAAATTCCGACAGTCATTTTCATTATGACTAATAACCCTGCAACGGATGTGGATACCACCGTCGCTTTTTTCTCTAGTCTCATTTATATTTCTCCTTCACTAAAGCTACGCCAAACGGCGAGAAAATTTTACATATTAAATTTTAGATATAATTATAATAAAAATAACCTACAAAGAATATTATGGATTTAGAGAAAATACGAGAAGATAGAGAAAAATGGCTTACTTGGAAAAATATAAAACCACTTAGAGATGCACTTAATAATTTAAAAAATACCTCTTATGATATAGAACTTGGGGATGTTATAAAGATAAAAGGGGATTACAAAGGCGATATAAAGGATGTCGCAAAACTTATGATGCCGTGGAGAAAAGGTCCTTTTGAACTTTTTGGAACATATATAGATACTGAATGGCGCAGTAATATAAAATATAACCTTTTACGTAAGCATTTTAATTTAAAAGATAGAAGAGTTGCCGATATAGGTTGTAACAACGGTTATTATATGTTTCGTATGTTGGAAGATAAACCCTCATTACTTGTAGGGTTTGACCCTTCTCCTTTGTATAGGACACAGTTTGACTTTATAAATCATTTTGTAAAGAGTGATATAGTTTATGAGATGCTCGGAGTTGAACATGCCGAGTTTTACGAAGAGAAGTTTGATACTATATTTTGTTTGGGTGTTTTATATCATAGAAGTGATCCCGTAGCAATGCTAAAACAGCTTTTTCGCTCGCTGGATAAGGAGGGTGAAGTTATTCTTGATACTTTTTATATAGACGGTGACGAAGAGTATGCACTGTGTCCAAAAGACTCATACTCTAAGATACCAAATATATATTTTGTACCGACGATAAAAGCACTTAAACATTGGTGTCTGCGTGCAGGATTTGAGTCTTTTGAAGTGTTGGAGACATCACGTACAGATGCAGAGGAACAAAGAAAAACCGAGTGGATAGAGGGGCAGTCTTTGGAGGATTTTTTAGATCCTGAAGATGAGACGAAAACGGTTGAAGGGTATCCCGCACCACAACGGGTATATGTTAGGCTTACTAAATCACGCTAGCGTGATGAGCTTAACGCTGAGTTAAACATAGTGTTAACGTAGGTATCAGAATTACTTCTGATACCGTCATTATAAATGGAGGGTTTCCTTCATTTTATAACATAAAATTAAGGACGAAGTAATGGCAGAAGAAGTACAAGAGGAAGATGTTAGCCTAAAAGGGGCAGATACTGAATTAGAAGAGTATCTTATAAAAGAAGAGGAAGTAATTCTTAAAACACACCAAAGAATTCATGGCGATTTTAGCGGAAAAATTCAAAAGATGGAAAACGGTTATGTCGAAGTTGAATTAGAAACTATTAAAGAGATGTTAGCCGACGATATGGGGCTGGTTCACGGCGGTTTCATATTTTCAGCTGCGGATTATGCCGCCATGGCTGCGGTCAATGAGCGTAATGTTGTCCTTGTTGCAAGTGATTGTCAATTTTTATCACCCGTAAAGCTTGGCGATAAAGTTAGTATTAAAGCAACCGTTAGACATAAAGAGGGTAGAAAAAGAAATGTAAACGTAGAAGCTTTTGTGCTAGATATAAAAGTTTTTGAAGGTGTTTTTAAAACAGTTGTAACTGAACGTCATGTTTTAAAGTTAAAACTTTTAGAAGAAGAACAAAAAACTCCTAGCAACTAGGAGTTTATACTCTGGCAACGAGTAAAAATATACCGAAGTCTCTATGGGGTTTTTGAATTGTGCTTATATTTTGAAAAAAAGTATCTTTAAAACCACAACTCTTTACTATATTACATAACTCATCTTTATCAAATCCAAAGTGATATACACCTGTATTGTCAGAATGAAAAGTACCGTCTTCACTTTCTAAGTCGGCTATAGCTATAAAACCGTTTTCATTCAGGTTATTTTTAACGGTAGTAAAAAATTTATTCAAATCTTTTACATGATGAAGTGTCATAGAACTGATAATCCCGTCAAATTTATCTTCTAAAGGGTTTTGGATTATATCTTGACAAATAGGCTTTATCTTTAGATCATCAGAATTTTTTTCCTCTAGTTTTTCAAGCATACCTTTTGAAGTATCTATGCCTACCATACTTTTAACATCTTTTAAAACTTCAAAACCTAAAAGTCCCGTACCGACGCCAAAATCCATTAGATGCATATCTGGTGTAAGTTTTACTCTGTCTTTTATTGCTTTTGCAATTGTGAGTGCATTTTGTACACGGATACTTTTAGAATCCCACTCTTTTGCTTTATGTTTAAAGTTATCTTGCATCTATCACTCCTTATAAACTTTGTATCCAGTAGTCTATATGTTTTTGTTCGGCTTTTATAGTAGTAGATGAGCCATGTCCAGGATATACCTTTTTGTCGTAATCCAACTCTTTAAATCTTTTTAGAGAGTCTTTCATATCTTCAACTGATGAATATGGAAAATCGCATCTTCCGATTGAACGTTCAAATATAAAATCACCGCTAAACATAGCATCACCTATCTCTATGGTAGAACACCCCGGACAGTGACCGGGAAAGTGGCGAAATTTAACTTTAACATCATCAAAAAACAGCTCGGCATCCCCGTCAACTTCAAAGTCAGGCTTAGAAGGCGGTAAATCAGGTACCCAATCGTTTGAGCTTA
Organism: Sulfurimonas lithotrophica; assembly: GCF_009258225.1. Classification (NCBI taxonomy): domain Bacteria; kingdom Pseudomonadati; phylum Campylobacterota; class Epsilonproteobacteria; order Campylobacterales; family Sulfurimonadaceae; genus Sulfurimonas; species Sulfurimonas lithotrophica. The sequence continues at coordinate 1,432,958 of NZ_CP043617.1, read as the reverse complement.
GCATCGGAATATCATCTTTTGGAGTATAAAGCGGAATATTTAGTTTTTTTTGTAACTCTGCATTACTCCAAACATGATCAAAATGTCCATGTGTGTTTAAAATAGCTACCGGATTTGTCACATTTTCCATTACCCACTGTGTTGCATCTACACCCGGGTCTATAATAAAATCTTTACCCTCAATACTGACTATATAGCAGTTAGTTTGGTACATTCCCATAGCTTTACTTTTTATATTCATAAAATACCTTTATACTTTCAATATGAATTTTTATAATGAATTAGAAGAAATAATTAAAACGCAAAATCCACATGATAAATTTGTGAGATTTTACAGTTTTTATGCTAAATATCAAAATAACGAGTGTATATTAGAAAAATATTTTAAGCCAAAATTTTTTGAAGAACCATCTTATGCATCTGTATGTAAAATTGTCCCTCCGCAAGTTGTTCCAAAAAGGAGTAATTTAACAACTAAAGAGGGGCAGGTTAATCTTTTACACGCGATAGCACATATAGAGTACAGTGCTATAGATTTGGCACTCGATGCCGCGTATAGGTTTCAAGATCTTCCAAAAGAGTATTATGATGACTGGCTTGAAGTTGCAGAGGATGAGATAAGACATTTTAAGATGTTGGAAAAACTTTTGCATAAGATAGGCGCAAATTACGGTGATATAGAGGTGCATAACTCATTATTTGAAGCATCTCAAAAAACACAGAACTTATTGGAACGTATGGCGGTTGTTCCGAGGTATCTTGAGGCAAACGGTTTGGATGCTACACCATTGATCCTAAAAAAACTTGATAGGCTTCAAAAAGATGAGATATTAAACGAGCTTGTCAGTTCTTTAAATGTTATTTTAGAAGAGGAAGTTTCTCATGTAAAAAAAGGTGATAAATGGTTTGAATACGCTTGTCAAAAAGAGAAAAAAGATAAAGATATATATTTTCAAATCATAGATAAGTATTATCCTCAGGGATTTGACAGAGCTAGAGATATAAATAAAGATGCAAGGTTAGAAGCGGGTTTTTCTTGTAGAGAACTAAAAGATATTGCCCATAAAAACGTATGTTAACTTATAAAAGAGCCTAAGCCCTTTTATAATTATGACATGATCTCTTCAACGGTTATATAGTCACCTACACGTCCGGTCATTTGTTCTACGTCAGTATTTACAGGAAGTGTTTTACCGCCCGGTGTCCAACCTGCAGGACATACCTCACCGGTTTTTTCAGCATGTTGCCAAGCTTTTACCTGTCTTAAGAACTCGTGTACGTTTCTACCTACTGAGGGTGCTTGAACTTCCTGAGCTACTACCGTACCTTCAGGATTGATTAGGAATCTACCTCTAAGTGCAACACCTTCTTCTTCAATCATTACACCAAATGCACGGCTTACGGTACCTGTAGGGTCAGCACCTATTGTAAGTTTTAATCCCTTTAATAAAGGTTCTGTTTCAACAAATCTTTTATGTGAGAATTTTGTATCTGTAGAGACTGCTAAAATCTCCACTCCCATCTCTTTAAACTCGTCATATTTTGCATTCATTGCAGCTATTTCAGTAGGACATACAAATGTAAAGTCTGCAGGGTAAAAACATACAACCGACCATTTTCCTGTGTAATCTTCACTACTTACAGTTTCATAGTGTCCTGTTTGTGCATTATACGCATCCATTTTAAATTCCGGTGATTTTCTTAATACTAATGATGAAGCCATCTTATTTTCCTTTTTATTTTCTATATTATTAGTTTGTTCTTTTTCAGAAACCGCTGTTTCAATCTCTTCTATAGGTTTTGTGCCTGTGTCACAAGCCATTTCATATCCTTTTTATAAAAGTTGTAGAATTATAGTCTAAAGGATAAAAATTATCCTTTAGTTATATTATTTATAATTTTAAATTAATATAATTATAAGTTAGAATTTAAATTTAAAAATTTTATATAAATACTTTTTGTGTAGCAAATTGAAAATATTAGATATTAAAAATGTTTGTTAAAAGATTATATATTGCTTAGTAACAAAAATTAGATATAATCTACACCGTTAAAGAAAATTAAAGGTTAGAGTTGAGTAAGTATAGTCAAATTACAGAATATTTAGAATGTTTTTTAGAAAATGAAGTAAAAAAAACAGGTCTGAAAAATGTAGTAGTCGGTTTAAGCGGCGGCATAGATTCTGCCGTTGTTGCCGTTCTTGCTCAGAAAGTTTTTAAAGATAACCTTTTATGTGTAAAGATGCCATCACATTATTCGTCTCAAAGTTCGTTGGATGATGCAGACGAATTATGTAGGGACTTTGGCATAAATGCTATAGAGGTATCAATAGACGCAATGTTAAAGCCGTATGAAGATTTAAATCCGGATATGGATAATCTTCGTCGTGGAAATTTATCTGCAAGACTTAGAATGGTAACTCTGTTTGATATGTCTGCTAAAAACTCGGCACTTGTTTTGGGTACGAGTAACAAAAGTGAGCTTATGCTTGGTTATGGAACGCTTTACGGTGACTTGGCATCTGCCATCAATCCGATAGGTGATTTATATAAAAGTGAAGTATATGAACTTGCCGAGTATCTAGGTGTAAGTAAATCTATAATTAAAAAACCGCCCTCAGCCGATTTATGGGACGGGCAAAACGATGAGGAAGATTTAGGGTATTCATATGCCAGTCTTGATCATGCTATGAAGTTATATGTTGAAGATAGACTAAGTAAAGAAGAGATTATAAATCAAGGTGTGGATGCACAGATGTTAGAGATGATTATCGGTAGAATTTTTAAAAACCATTTTAAAAGAAAAATGCCGGTTATCGCAAAACTTACCTCTCGTACAATCAACCACGACTTTAATTATCCTAGGGATATCACACTTTAAAAGGAAAAAATATGGAAGTATTGTTTAGTAAATATGAAAACGGTGTAGAGGAACACTCAAACGTAAGCGATGCACTTGACGGTGATGATTTATGTCAGCGTGAAGAACTTGAAGATGAGTTTTGTTCATACATAGGTGCTACCCACAGCGTAGCAACTTCGCACGGCACTTCTGCTTTGCACCTTGCGATGCTGGCACTTGATTTAAAACGTGGTGATAAGGTTGTGTGTTCCGTAAACTCACATCCAAATGTACCTGAGGTCGTACGTCATTTTGATGCCGAACCCGTATTTATAGATATTGAAGAAGATTACTATAACATCAACTTAAATAAATTAGAAGAGTACCTTCAAGACAATACTTCTAAAAAACTAAAAGCGGTTATAGTTACCCATATCGCAGGAATTACGGTTGATTTAGAAAGACTTTATAATATGGGTAAACTTTACAATGTTAAGATTGTAGAAGATGCTTGTGATGCACTAGGTGCTACTTATAACGGTGATAAAATCGGTTCAACCGGAGCTGACATAACCTGTTTTAATTTCTCTTCACATTTGAGAGAAAATATTTGTAACGGTGGAATGCTTGTAACAAATGACGATGATATATTAAAGCGTGCGAGACTTTTAAACAATCATGCTATCGTTAAGAGTGATGAAGAAGATGCACTGGAATATATCTATGATGTCGTGGATATAGGAAATGATTATTCTATGAGTCAGTTAGATGCAGCTTATATTCGTGCTATGATTAAAAAACAAGATTCTGTCATTGAGAGACAAAAAGATATAGCTGCAATGTATTCTAAAGAACTTGCCGGGGTTGAGCATATAACGATTCCTGATTTAGACAATGTTGAGACTCCTTATTCTCTTTATATAGTTAAAGTCGATAAAAATCGCGACTCGTTCGCCAGAGAGTTAAAAGACAAAGGTGTGCATACCGGACTACACTTTATACCTCTACATTTAATATCGTACTATAAGTCTAAATATGCTTTAAAAGTAAATGCCTTTCCTGTAGCACTTCGCTCTTACCAACAGGTACTTTCCCTTCCTATCTACGCATCGATGAGTGATGAGGAAGTTAAATTTGTAATTGAAACTATAAAAGAGGTTGCATCCACAAGGGTGTAATCTTTTCCTACAATTTAACACTATCTTAACAAATATTTTGTAAAATTATCTATATTATAAGTTAAGGAGATAATATGAAAAGAGTGATTAGCGTACTTCTTGTACTTAGTTCAATGATTTATGCAAGCAATATGGACAAGGGTAAGAAACAGATGGAAATGTTTCAAAGTGTGCCGATGAAAAAGGCTACTATTTTACAAGATGGCAAAGCTAAAATGTATTGTTCAATCTGTGGTATGACCCTTCCGATGTTTTATAAAACAAATCATGCTGCAACACATGATGGACATACTAAACAGTATTGTTCACTTCACTGTTTAGCAGAAGATAAAATCAAAAACGGTTTTGATGCAAAAGATATTAAAGTCGTAGATACTAAGAGCTTAAAGTTTATAGATGCTACAAAAGCTACTTATGTAGTCGGAAGTTCTAAAAAAGGTACTATGACTATGAAGAGTAAGTATGCTTTTTTAAATAATCAAGATGCAAAAGCTTTTGCTAAAGAAAACGGCGGAGAGCTTATGAACTTCGATGCAACATATGCAGTTGCTTCAAAGGCACTTGACAAAGAGATGAAAATGATAGGTAAAAAGCAGGCTGAAATGGCAAAAAAAGGTGAAATGATGTACAATAAAATGTGTAAAAAAACAGATAAAAAATTTGCATCGGTAGCTGAAGCCAAAGCATTTGTAAAATCGAGCAATATTTGCGGTGAAATGAAAGGTAAAAAGCTTCAAGCCGTAGGTCTTTACTTAGGGAGAAGATAAATTTATATGAAGTTTACGTTAATATCAATCTTAATATTTTCACAGTTACTATTTGGTGCACAAAGTTTTTCTAAACAAGCCAGTGTAAAACCCGTTTTAACTCAAAAGGGCGAACAAAAACATTGGTGTCCTATATGCGGTATGAACATTAAGATGTATTACAAAACTTCACACGCCTCAAAACTCAATAACGGTACGCATAGACAATATTGTTCTATGCACTGTTTGGCAGTTGATATGCAAGAGTATGGGATAGATAAAAACTATATTAAAGTTGTAGATGCCCATACTCAAAAACTAATAGATGCCAAAAAAGCTTTTTATGTAATAGACTCAAATATTAAAGGGACTATGAGTAGTATTTCAAAGTTCGCTTTTGCTTCAAAAGCAGATGCCCAAAACTTTCAAAAAAAATATTCAGGTGAGATTGTTGATCTTAATACGGCATTAAAAAATACTCAAGAGACACTTAAAAAAGATTTATTAAAACAAAAGAAAACAAAAGAAAAAAAGATATACCCGATGGGTAAAAAGATTTATGAAGCTAAATGTAAAAAAGATATAGATTTAAGTAATTATTTAGAGATTAACGAATTAAAAGCAGATATAAAAAATAAAAAACTTTGTAAACCGATAAAAGAAAAATATCTTCACTCTTTATCATTATATCTTTGGGATGTAAAAAAGTTTGGAGACTTAGATTCTATAGCAGGAAAGATTGAACTAAAAGACGGTGAAAAATGTCCGGTTTGCGGTATGTTTACATATAAATATCCAAAGTGGGCAGCCCAAATATTTTATAAACACGACAGACATGAGCATCACTACTCGTTTGACGGTGTAAAAGATATGATGAAGTTTTATTTTGACCCTATGAAATGGGGAGATTACAAAACATCCACAAAAGAAAGTATTTCAAAAATCCTTGTGACGGATTACTACTCTCAAAAAGCTATAGATGCAAAAGAAGCTTACTATGTTATCGGCAGTGACGTATATGGACCGATGGGAGACGAGTTGATACCTTTTAAAAAACTCGAAGATGCCGAAGTGTTTAGTATGGACCATAAAGGTAAAAAAATAGTGCAGTTTCGCGACATAAAAGAAAAAGAGGTATATGAGTTAGATTATTAATAATTTAAGCATCTATTTAGCTATAATTTTGGCATGAATAATAGTTTTATATTTTGGGTTGAGAGATACTTTTACAATCCAAATTTTTTTCAAAAAATAGTGTCATTTTTTTTATTGCCTCTTAGTTGGTTATACTGCTTTTTTATGTGGTTAAATTTCAAACTTCAAAAACCGCATGATTTTGATGTAGATATAATAAGTGTAGGCAACTTAAATGTGGGAGGTAGCGGAAAAACACCCCTTGTAACCGCACTTGCATCCAGATATGAAAATGTTGCAGTTATACTTAGAGGATTTGGGAGAGAATCGTTAGGACTTCATGTAGTTAGTGATGGGAAAAAAATACTTGAAGATGTAAGTGTAAGCGGTGATGAAGCTATGATATATGCCAATAAACTGCCAAATGCAATAGTCATAGTAAGTGAAGACAGAAAAGAAGCTATAGACAAAGCTAAAGATATGGGTGCAGAGATTGTATTTTTAGATGATGCATATTCAAAACACGATATAAAAAAGCTAGATATCCTTATAGAATCAAATTTTATAAACAACTATTGTCTTCCATCAGGACCGTATCGTGAGAGATTATGGAAATCAAAAGAGGTTGTTTTACTAAGGGAAGAATTTGATTTTAAGAGAAAAACAGCTCTTAAAGATAGATGTGATAAAATGTCGCTTATAACAGCCATAGCGCGTCCAAGCCGTTTAGATAAATATCTTCCGGATGTGGTTAGCAAGAATTATTTTGCAGACCATTATAATTTTACTAAAAATGAAATTGAAGATATATTAAAAAGAGATAAAAGTGATAGTGCTTTGGTAACGTACAAAGATTATGTAAAACTAGAACAATTTAATCTGCCTCTTTCTTTATTGGATTTAGAGATGGAAGTAGATGAAAAAGTATTTAAATATATAGAGGATTATCGTGCAAAAAAAGATTGAAACAGTAAAAACGCTGCTTGATGCCCTGCCGTTTATAAAAGAGTTTAACAAAGAAATAGTTGTAATAAAATATGGAGGAAGTGCTCAAACGTCTCCACAGTTAAAAGAAAAGTTTGCTGAAGATATCTTGCTTATGTATCTTGTTGGGATTAAGCCTGTTATCATTCACGGCGGCGGCAAAAAGATAACCGATATGCTGGATGCTCTCAATATAGATACAACTTTTATTGAGGGGCAACGTGTAACGACTAAAGAGGTTATGAGGATAGCAGAGATGATCTTAAGCGGTGAGATAAATAAAGAGATAGTCTCACTTTTAAATTCTCACGGAGCTAAAGCTATCGGTGTAAGCGGTAAAGATGCACATTTTATTTCAGGTGAGCCTAAAGACTTTGAAAAGTGGGGACTTACCGGAAATATAACAGAAGTAAAAGCTTCTGTTGTTCATAAACTGATTGATGATAAGTTTATACCTGTTATAGCTCCTATTGCAGCGGGATCGGAACTTGGACATCCGGGATATAATATAAATGCAGACCTGGCAGCATCTCAAGTTGCAAAAGCAATAGGTGCAAATAAAATAATCTTTTTAACGGATACTCCGGGCGTGTTAAACAAAGACAAAGAACTTTTAAGCTCACTTACGGAAGATGAAGTTATAGCACTTAAAAAAGACGGGACCATTCACGGCGGTATGGTTCCAAAAGTAGATGCTTGTTTGGAAGCTATTGACGGCGGTGTAGCAAAAGCACACATAATTGATGGAAGATTAGAACATTCTATGCTACTAGAGCTTTTTACATCTGCGGGTGTGGGAACAGAGATAGTAAAATAAATTGAGTACAGTAAAAGAGCTTTTGAGTGAGATAACTCGTAAGCTAGACCCACATATACCAAGAGCTTCCCGTGAAGCTCAACTTTTTTTAATGCATCATTTAGCTGTAGATGAATTATGGCTTCTGACAAATCAAAATACTACAGTTGAAAATACGGATAAACTTTTTGAAATGGTTCAACGCAGAAGTAAAAATGAACCTTTTGAATATATTACAAATAAGGTCAGTTTTTATTCAGAAGAGTTTTATATAGCTGAGGGTGCGTTAATACCAAGACCGGAAACGGAACTTCTGATAGATGATATACTTAAACATTTTCCAAATAGAGATGCAGATATACAGTTTGCAGAAGTTGGAGTCGGAAGTGGTATTATCTCTATTATGCTTGCACTTCATTACAAAAATGCAAAATTCATAGCAGTAGATATATCTCCAGATGCACTTAAAATTGCCAAAAAAAATATAGAAAAATTTGGACTTGAAGATAGAATAGAGCTAAGAGAGGGTTCGTTGTTAGAGCCTGTAAAGGAAAAAATAGATTATTTAGTATCAAATCCTCCATATATAGAAGATGGTATAAAACTCGAATCTAATCTTGATTATGAGCCTCAAAATGCCTTGTATGGAGGAAAAGTGGGGGATGAAATCATAAAAGAGTTACTTGATGAAGTCTTAAGAAGAGATATTAAGTTTTTTTCTTGTGAGATGGGTTATGACCAAAAGGATAGAATTTCATATTATTTAAAAGAAAAAGAGTTTAAAACCTTAACTTTTTACAAAGATTATTCAGAGTTCGATAGAGGTTTTACGCTTATACTATAGGTATGATATGAGAAGAAATATTTATTTGGATTTTAGTTATTTGTTAGTTTTATCGGCTACTTTAGGTGGCGTTTTAGTTCTTGGAACTTTAGTCGCCCCCGTAGTATTTCATAACTCTTCTTTGGGAATGGAAGTTTTTGTAGATAAGCACAATGCAGGAATTATGATGGCTGAAATTTTTCATCGTTTTTCTTACTGGCTTTATTTTGTATCTTTTTATGTACTTGCTTATGAGTTGTATATGTACAAAATAGGGCAGAGAGATACTTATGTATTTGTAGGTGCTACGCTTGTTTCATTTAGCGCTTTAATGTTTTCGGCAGTTTATGCTCCTAAAATTTTGAGTATGCAGAGTTTGGGTCGTGAAGCTACGCAAAGTGATACTTTCTTGTCTGTTCACATGGCAAGTGAGATAGATTTTAAAATACTTGCAGTGGGTCTTCTTCTTTTGTTTATAAGACGCTTAATGCTTATGCGTACAAGATAAATATATTTAACAAACATTTAATACTAGTTTGATAAAATAAACCCCTTATTTTAAAGGGTAATTTTTGTTAAATAAAAAAGCAAAATTAAGTATATATACGTTTGTATTTTTGATTATGGCTTTAGTAGTTGAGTATCTTTATTTAGATAAAACTAAGGCTGTCTCAAAATCTCAAATAGAAGCTAAAAAAGAGTTTGTTTCTCTATTGGGCCTACCGGATTTGGCAATATCCACAGAAGCTACGTTTATCAGACATAGAAGTCTTTCTTCAACATTTGAAATATACAAAGATGACGGTATTTTACGTGAGTACTTTCCGTCTAGCTTTATCATAATGAACGCAAAAAACGGAAATATTAAATGAATAGATATATAAACCTTTATCTCCTTGAGTATTCAATAAACTCCTTATTACGTCAAAAATATAAAAATATTTTTATAACTACGATACTTACTTTTTTGATTTTTATTTTATCGAGTATGTTTTTCATAACATCATCCATAAAAAATGAACTCCAATACAGTGTTGAATCACTTCCTGAGATTACGGTTCAAAAACTTATATCTGGAAAACACTATGATATTGAAGTAAGCAGAGTTGATGAAATACTCTCAATAACCGGTGTAAACGATGTAACGGCAAGGGTATGGGGGTATTACTACTTTGTAAATGCAGGTGTTAACTTTACCCTTGTGGGAATCGAGCAGTTTGAGAAGCAGTATAAAAATTCACTTCAAAATCTGGTAGATGCTACAAAAAATTTCGATGAATCTAATGCATATGTAGGACAGGGTGTTAAAGAGATAATGAGTAAAAACTACTTTAAAGAGTATTTTAATTTTATACTTCCTGATGGTTCACTAAAAAAGATAGACATTGGCGGTACATTTAAATCAGATACTAACTTGGAATCAAATGACGTAATAGTGCTCTCAAAAGAAAATATGCGTAGCATCTACGGTATGAGCGATGAATATGCAACGGATATAGTGGTGAAAGTTGCAAATCCTGATGAAGTAGTTACCGTAGCTGCTAAGATAAAACTTTTATATCCCGATACCAGAGTTATTACAAAAAATGACTTAAAAGTATCGTATCAAAACATTTTTGATTATAAAAGCGGAGTATTTTTAGCTCTTTTTATCGTAAGTCTTTTTACTTTTTTTATAATAGTGTTTGATAAATCAAGCGGACTCAGTTCAAGCGAGAGAAAAGAGATAGGCGTTCTTAAAGCAATAGGATGGAGCTTGGATGATGTCCTTAAAGAGAAGTTTTACGAGGGTGCACTTATCTCAATATTTGCTTATCTTTTGGGAATATTTTTAGCACTTGGTTTTGTTTACGGACTGGGAGCTCCTCTTTTAAGAGACATATTTAGCGGTTACAGCGAGTTAAAGGTGGCATTTGAATTGCCTTTTGTTTTCGATATACAGACAATGGTGCTAGTATTTTTCCTAAGTGTACCTATATACATAGCATCTATCATAATACCGTCTTGGCGTGTAGCTACTATGGATGCAGACGAGGTGATGAGATGATAGAGTTTAAAAATATTAACAAAAGCTATAAACTTGGAAAAAACAATGTAGTAACTGCTTTAAAAGATATAAATATAGATATAAAAGAGGGTAGTTTGGTTGTACTAAAAGGTGCAAGCGGTAGCGGTAAAAGTAGCATACTCTCACTTGTATCGGCTATATCCAAGCCTACTAGCGGTGAAGTTATAGTAGATAATAAACAGATATCAAAACTCACGGACAGGTTTGCATCTGAGTATAGACTAAACAACATCGGTATAGTTTTTCAAAAGTATAATCTAGTTGAAGATATATCGGTTGAACAAAATGTAATCTTACCTTTGATTCCTAAAAACATGAACTCGGATTTAGTTGAGAACAAGGTAGATGCAGCCCTGGAGATGTTTGATATAAAACATTATAAACACACGACCGTTAAAAACCTCTCAGGAGGTGAACAACAACGCGTGGCAATCGCGAGAGCTTATATAAACTCTCCTAAAATTATAATAGCGGATGAGCCTACGGCAAATCTGGATGAAAAACTCTCACTTAATTTTATAAATATCATAAAAGATTTAAAAGAAAAAAATAAGACAATCATAATAGCTACACACGATCCTTTGTTTTTTGATTTGGATATTGTAGATAAATATATTGAGATGAAAAACGGGTCTATTGTATGATACTCTCACCTGAGATATTAACCATATATATACTGGATTTTTTATTTTTTGTATTTGGTTTGATTGCATTGTATCTTAGTGTAAAAATATACCTAAAATACGATAAGAACTCATCCGATCCATTACAGTATTCGCTAGAGCGTCAAAGCTATCTTGCGACTACTATAATTAAATATATATTTATAGTTAAAGTTCCTCTTTTTTTATTTTTTATATTTACACTCGATAAACTCTCAAACGTATTAAGCGGTGCTATGTGTGGAGCAGGAGTGCTGGACGCAACTGATTATGGAACGATGCTTATTACCCTTAAAGTGTTAAATATATATCTTTTTGCTTTCTGGCTTGTTTTAAACACGGAAGATGTAAAAAATGAAAAGCAACCGTATATTAAGATGAAATTTGCACTTTTTATAGTGTTGTTTGCTTTGTTTTTATCTGAGATACTAATAGAATTTTATACATTTTACAATTTTGAGATAGATAAGCTGGTATCGTGTTGTGGGACACTTTACTCATCTACATCGGACTCTATAGTATCTAGTTTATTCTCAATCGATAATAATATTTTAGTAAGTGTATTTTATGCCAATTTTGCTTTAATAACTTTTGCATATGTATTTAAATCTAAGTATGTTTATGCAATCTCAAACTTAATCTTTATTATAGTTTCGATAATCTCCATGATTATGTTCTTTGGGACTTATATATATGAACTCCCTAGCCATCACTGCCCGTTTTGTTATTTGCAGAGTGATTATTACTATGTCGGTTATCTAATTTATGCACTTTTATTTATAGGTACATTTAACGGTCTTATAGTTCTTTTTAAAGATAAATTTTTTAAACTTTCATTTATATCAAACTTGTTGTTTGTACTTTTGGTAAGTGGATATGTTGTAGTTTACTATTTGAAAAATGGTGTGTTTTTGTAAGGGGAGAGAGGAAGCTTGGATAGACTTCCTCTGGAAGTATTATTGACTTTATTTTTGAAGTACCCATCTCTCTCTTTCAACTACGGTGAACATTTTTCCAAAGAAAATTGTTCCCTTCGTTGGAGAGAAGGGCAAGGCTAATCTTGCTGTCTTCTCATATATGAAGGCACATCTAAGTGGCTCTCATCCATATCACCGCCGACAACTAAACGCGGGCGTGATTTAGCTATAGGAGCAGGAGTCTCACTTACAAAGTCTTCATTGTTAGTAAGTTTTTCCTCTTTTTGCTCAAATCCTGTAGCTACTATAGTGATTTTTACATAGTTTTCATTAAGAGACTCATCTGTAGATGTACCGAAGATGATGTCGGCATCTTCGTGTGCAGACTCATTTACAACTTCCATAGCAGAGTAAATTTCCATAGTCGGAAAATCAGGATGCATAGAGAAGTGAACAAGAACACCCATAGCACCGTTGATGCTCATATTATCAAGCAGCGGAGATTCAATAGCCGATTTTATAGCTTCATATGCCGCATTGTCACCTTCATGTTCACCTACACCCATAAGAGCCATACCTTTATGGTTCATTACGGTTTTTAAGTCGGCAAAGTCAAGGTTGATATCATTAGACCCGCTAGATAAAATAACACCGCTTGTTCCGCTTACAGCTTGAGCAAGTACACTGTCAACAATTTTAAAACTGTCTTTAAGTCCCAGTTTTCTATCTATGATAGATAAAAGTTTATCGTTTGGAATTACAACTATAGAGTCACTTTCACGCTTTAATTCTTCAAGACCGCTTTCAGCAAGTTTTTGTCTTTTTTTACCCTCAAACATAAAAGGTTTTGTAACTACACTGATTGTAAGTGCACCTACATCTTTAGCAATCTGTGCCACAACAGGCGCTGCACCGGTACCTGTTCCACCGCCAAGACCTGCAGAGATAAATACTATGTCGGCTCCATCAAGAGCTGCACGAATCTCATCATAACTCTCTAGTGCACTCTCTTTACCTATCTCGGGTTTCATTCCAGCCCCTAGACCTTTAGTAAGTTTAGCACCGATTTGAATCTTTGTTGACTGGCTGTTTTGTAGAACTTGGGCATCAGTATTTACACTAATCATTTCAATGCCTGTAATTCCTTCGTTTAACATATGCCCAATCATATTTCCGCCGCCGCCGCCGACACCGACAGCTATGATTCTTGCACCGTTTAATCCTTGAACTTCTTCAACTACAAATGCATCACTCATACTTACTCTCCTTTAAAATAACTGGGTAGCCCAGTTCCAAAATTTATTAAATGATGAAGCTTCATCACTTTTTTTCTCTTTCTTATCAGGAAGAGAAACTAGCGTTTCTTTTACGTCTTCCTCCGCTATTGGGGCTACAGGTATTTCAGAATTTTCTTTGAAATTCACACTCACACTCTCAAGAGGTGTTTCGTTTGAATGTCTTACATGCTTATTTACATCTATTTCATAAGGTGTATAGTTCTTTGCAGCATACATTACCAATCCTACAGCACTAGCAAATTCCGGTCCTCTTATATCGTCAAATAGACCTTCCATCTCTTTTGGGCGAGCCAGTCTTACCGGACCACTGTCAAATGTAGCTACGGCAAGTTCACGGATGCCTTCCATTTTTGAAAGCCCTCCCGTTAGAACTATACCGGCACCAAGCTGATCTTTTAAGCCGCTGTTTTCAATAAACTGAGCCAAAATCATAAGTGTCTCTTCAACTCTAGCGTAAATTACGTTATGTACAACTTCAAGAGATACTTCATGAGTCGTTTTTTCATCACCAATCATCGGTAATTCTATTAAGTCGTTACTAGGAGTTAGGAGTGAACCGTAATCAATCTTTACACTCTCAGCTACGCTAAGAGGAGTATGAAGTGCCATAGATAAGTCATTTGTTACATGGTTGCTTCCTACGCCTAAAAATTCGTTATGTCTTATAGAACTACCTGAATGTATAGTTATGTTTGAAGTATTACCGCCTATATCAATTACAGCTACACCAAGCTCTTTTTCATCATCGTTAATTGTCGATATCGAAGATGCATATCCGCTAAGAATTATATTTTCAACTTCTATTCCCGCACCGCTAACTGCTTTTTTAAGATTGTTAAGATTTGCTTTTTGTGTAGTGATGATATGAGTTTCAACCTCTAAGCGAGCTGCATTCATTCCCAGTGGGTCTTCTATATAATCTTGGTCATCTACTTTAAAGTTATAAGGCAGTGCATGAAGTACTTCATACTCGTTTGGTATGTTGGCATTATACAATGATGTCTGCATAACACGCTCAATTTCGTTAAAGCTTATCTCTTTATTTTGGATATTTACGATACCTGAAGAGTTAAGACTTTTTGTATAAGAACCTGAAATAGATACTATTGCACTTTTAACATCGGTTGCAGCTACGCGTTTTGCATCGTCAACGGCTTGTTTTATAGACTTTGAGGCTAGTTCGATGTTGGTTATTGTTCCACGTTTAAGACCTTGTGCCTTGGTAATTCCTGCACCGATAGCTGCACAAGAGTTGTCATCGTCTATTCTTGCAATAATTGCACATATTTTTGTAGACCCAATATCTATGGCTAGTACGGTTCTTGCCAAACTACAGTCCTTCTATAAAAATTTCTGTTTTATACTTGCTTTGTAAATTGTTAATTAAACCTTCGCTAAACATCGAACTTTTCAACTTTGCAAGTGTATCGCTTTGTTGAGATTTATTAAGCATCTTTTGTTCCAAAATGTTATAAAGAACAATCTTTCCATTACCTATATCGACAAATCCTCTTTTTTCTTGTTTAGTAAAAAGTTTAGAAAGAAAATCTTTTGCTTCATCAGGGTGTAGTTTTGTTAATTCTAAGGCATCTGCTTGCGTTACAAATTTTGTAGTAGTACCTTTAAATGTAGCATAAGAGTTGTTTGCCAATTCTTGAAGTTTCATTCTTTTTTGTTCTTGAACGTAAAGAGACTTTACTTCTTCTTTAGCATCTTCGTAAGATTTTGGAGTAGCTTGGTTTACTTTTACAAGTTCAACCGTATAAAAAATTCCGTCTATTTCAACAGGTTTCATGAAAGGTGCTGCAAGTGTTAAATTAGATATTTTTTCTAAAGTATCGGCATCAAAAGGATTAGTTGTTTTACTAATAGTAGTTTTAGTAGTTTTTACTTCAGTTGATAATTTTGATTTTTTAAAGTCAATATATGTTCTTAAAGCGTCTTTTTTGCTTGTATTTGCATCGTGCTTTATATAGTTTATATCATAGCTTACTTCATTCATAAAGTTTTGTTTCATACCTTCCCAGTAAGGTTTTAACATTTTATCGGAAGTATCTATACTGATTTGTTCATCACTTAAAACTTTATAGTCTATTTTATCTGCGATGCTAAGTATAGTAGAGAGAATTTTATTTTCATTTTCATTAGTTTTAACAGGAAGTAGAATTAAAACTTTTTGGATTAATAGCTGTTTTTTTACATCTTTTTCATAATCTTTCATAGTAAGATTATTTCTTGATAGCATGGTTTTATAAACCTCTTTTGAAAACACTCCGTCTTTAAAGAAAAATTCTTGAGACTTAATTTCATCTAGTAACTCTTCATCATTAACGCTAAGATCATAATCAGATGCTAAATTTAAAATTAATGACTGGTCGATTAACTGTTGAAGTGCTTGTTTTTGAAGACCAAAACTTTTTGCTTTTTCTTCATCAAAGTTTCCTTGGAACATTTTGTTATACTGGTTATATAGTCTTGAATAAGCTTTTTGTAAATCACCCATACTTACTTCAATTTCCCCGACTTTCGCTACGGCTCCTGCTTTATCGCCGTAAGAATACTGTCCCCAACCTACAAATCCTGCACCAACAAAAGCTATTGTTGATATCCAAATAGTAATAATAAGGTATTTTTTATGTCTTTGCATCCACGTAATCATCTATGTATAAACCTTGTATATAATTTTTGTGTATTTTATGTAAATTAGGCTTTAAGCTTCATAAAGTGTAGTTTTTTTACTTTAAATGAATATTATATATTATTTTTTTAAGTGGGATATAACATGAATTAGTATAATGTTTTTCAATAGCTATACTGTAAGGATATGTTATGAATCGTATTGAAAAGTATGCCCATTTAGATATTGAACTTCCGGAACTACCGGAAGTATTGTTAAACACTATACAATCAGAAATATTAGAGATAATGTGTGTGGATAAAAATTGCGATAAATTTAAAAAAGTATGTCTTGAATATCCAGTTTTAAA
Organism: Sulfurimonas lithotrophica; assembly: GCF_009258225.1. Lineage (NCBI taxonomy): Bacteria > Pseudomonadati > Campylobacterota > Epsilonproteobacteria > Campylobacterales > Sulfurimonadaceae > Sulfurimonas > Sulfurimonas lithotrophica. The sequence continues at coordinate 1,416,524 of NZ_CP043617.1, read as the reverse complement.
AGATGCAGTTTATGTTGTTTTTTCAAATTACGTAAAAAAAAGTGATCATAAATACGAGAAGTTTATTTTTTTAGGAGAAAAAGGAAATGAACTTTGCGATTTAAGCGGTAGAGATTTTGAACTTTACGGACTGCTTAAATGTGTAAGTATCCCACATACACAAGAATACTGCGATTTTAAAAAATATTCATAGATATAATATTTAGCTTTAATAAATTTATATTTAAAGAGTAGTTGTTATAATTGCCCGATGAAAAATGAAGAACTAAAAAATAGAGACTTGGATGTCTTGTGGCATCCGTGTTCTCAGATGAAAGATTATGAAAGTTTGCCCCTTACTCCTGTAAAAAGCGGTAAAGGCGTATGGCTTGAAGATTTTGAAGGCAATAAGTTTATTGACGGCATCAGTTCTTGGTGGGTTAATATTTTTGGACACTCAAACGATTATATAAATCAAAAAATAAAAGAGCAATTAGATACCTTAGAACACGTTATAATAGCCGGTTTTACACATGAACCTATCATAAAACTTTCTGAACGCTTGGTAAAAATAACACCTAATGGTTTAGATAAATGTTTTTATGCAGATAATGGCTCGTCTGCCGTTGAAGTAGCACTTAAGATGAGTTTTCATGCACATAAAAATGACGGCAAAAATAAGCCTATATTCGTATCTCTTACAAATTCTTACCACGGTGAGACTATAGGTGCTTTAAGTGTAGGTGATGTAGAACTTTACAAAGATACATACGAGCCTTTGCTTATAAAAAGTATGCAAACACCTACACCAAAAGATATGAGTATAGATGCAGCCAAGGTTGCCGCAAAAGAGTTTGAAAATTTATGTAGAGAAAAATCAAACGAGATAAGTGCAATAATCCTTGAACCTCTTATTCAAGGGGCAGGGTATATGCATATGTATCATCCACATTTTTTAGAACTTGTGCGTGACATATGTAACAGATACGATGTGCATCTAATAGCCGATGAAGTGATGGTGGGTTTTGGAAGAACTGGTAAACTTTTTGCATGTGAATACGCAGATATAACACCTGATTTTTTAGTGCTCTCAAAAGGTATAACGGGCGGTTATTTACCTCTATCGGTTGTACTTACTTCAAATGATGTTTATGCAAAATTTTATTGTGATTATTTAGAGTATAAAGCTTTTTTGCATTCGCATTCATATACGGGAAATGCACTAGCTTGTGCTGCTGCAAATGCTACACTTGATATTTTTGAGAATGAAAATGTTATAAAAGAGAATGAGAAAAAATCTGCGTATATGTTAGAGAAGTTAAAAGAGTTTGAAAAGCTTGAAAACGTTTTGGAAATCAGACAAACGGGAATGGTCAGCGTAGTTGAACTTAAAGGTTATTCATCTGAACAGAGAATAGGACTAAAGGTGCATCAGTATTGTTTAGAACGCGGTGTTTTAATCCGTCCACTGGGTCACGTTGTATATTTTATGCCGCCGTATATCATCTCTTATGAAGAGATTGACAAGATGATGGATACAACATTAGAAGCCATAAATAATTTACGGTAAAACTTTAGAGAATAAGTCTGTCGTATAAAGACACGACTTATTCTTTATTTTTAGTTAAGACAGAAATATTTCCTATCCCCTCAGTAGAAAAAATATCTAAGATATCTACAAAGCATCTATGTGGTGATTCTTTATCCGCCCCAACTTGAAAAATAGAATTTTTATTTGATTTATAAATAGAGTTTAATTCTTTTGCCAATTCCTCTTTTTGTACAGCTTTTTTATCTATAAAATATTTACAATCTTTTGTAATATTTACAATATGAGTTATATTTTTTTTGTAAACTACTTTTTTAGAACTAGATACGGGTATATTTAAATCAATCATCTTTAACTGTAAAAATGTCGTAGTAGTTATAAAAAAAATCAGTAAAATAAGGAGTAAATCTATAAGATTAACGGGTGCTATATCAAGATTTACCGATGGTCTTTTTGAGTTTCTACGCATCTTTAACTAACTTATAAAGTTTCTCTTCAAATTTTGAAACATTTTTCATACTGATATACTCAAATGTTTTGTATAAAATCATAGAACCAACGGCAACGATAAGTCCCGACATAGTATCGACGATAACCTCTTTAATACCACCTGCGATTATAGAAGGATCACTTAGACTGATATCCGCTACGCCTTCAAAAACATGCCATACACCTATAAATGTACCGATTAATCCAAGCATAGGACTAAGAACCGCTATAACGCCTATTATAGATACATATTTCATCATATATTGTTCATATAAATCAAGTTTAACGCCTATGTAAGAGTTTAAAAATGAGCTTGAATCATGTGGATAGTCTTTAATGTCCTGCAGTGTTTTTTTTACCATACCATCATCAAGATTTTCGAGCTCATTTAAACTTGTCAGTTCATCTAATTGTTTATTGTGTTTATAGTATAAAATATAGTGATAAACTTTTTCAAGAGACATTAAAATGACTATGGAAAAAGCTATAATTAGGGTTTTTACAACCCAATCGTGTTCAGTCCAAATTTCTAGTATACTCATCTGTTTTTCCTATTTTAATTTAAAATTAATTGTAATAATTATTTTTATCGGAGATTCCAATTCTTTTGGCGGTGGTTCAAAAGTTAAATTATTAAACATTGTTTCTACGGCTTTATTAAGCGTATTGTATCTTGATGGTTGTATTATTTCAAGTGCATCTGCACTGCCGTCAAAGTTTACTAAAAAGCTTATTTTAACATCATCTTGATGCTTAAAACGTCTTGCTTTTCTAGGGTATATTTTGTTTTGTTCGATAACCGAACGAATATAAGTATAATATGTCTGTTTAATCTCCGGCGTGTTATCTACTAAAGGTGCGGTAATCTCTTCTTCAATTTGAGGTAGAAGTTCTTCTTTTTCAAATACTTCTTTTACGGGTTTGGGTTCTATCTTTTTTATAGGTTCGGGTTTAGGTTCTAAAGTAGGTTTAGGAATAGGCTTTGGTTGTGGTTTTGGTTTTATTTTAGGCTTAATCTTAGGCTTTTTTTTAGGTTTTGGTCTAGGCTTGGGCTTCGATTTTGGTTTTGGCTTTGGCTTTGCTTGGTTTACTAAAGTTATTTTTACGGAATTGCTAGTTAATTTTGTTTTTTCTATATTTGTTTTTTGAGGTAGTTTGAACGGTGTTATTATCAAAAGTGAGATAATAATAAAATATATAACCAGCCTAATCAAAACGGTAATCTTTACTTGCCTCATCTAACATTAAAAGTCTGCAGCTTTTTTCCAATATAGCTAATTTTTTAGCCATTTCGTGAATATCTCTATTATAAGAATAAACACCGTAACCGCTAACAACCATAATATTAGTTTTATTTTTTTGAAAGTAGTGTGTAATGGTACTTTGCGCACGATCATACCAGTCATCAAAGTTACCCGGTTTAACAATCTCTATAGAGCCAATATCTCTATGTCCGAAATAATCTTTAGGCGTTATAACGTTGTGTTCTAATGAATACGCAGTCGTAAAAGGCGGCATTGAAAAAGATATGAATTTTGCATCCGATATTTGAGAGTAGATGCTGTGATGAATAGTCGAGTCTATACTCGCTTGGTTCCATCGATAGTCTCTTTTAAAATAAAGCTCTATTAAAGAAGAATCATCTATAGCATCAAAAACAGCCTCTTTTGTATTTATAATAAAACGGTTTGATTCGACTTTGGCAGATAATGAGCCATGGTATATTCCAAAGAAATCTTTTCTAAACATGGATAGTGCTAAGCTTGATAAAGTATCTTTTATATGTTTTCTATTCATGTTTAATCCTTTTATTTCTTTACTTAAACCAACTCTTCATTTTATCTATTGCAGAATCAAGCACACTTTCATGTGGTTTTGATTCTATTCCAAAAGATTCTTGAAGTTCTGCAATAAGCTCTTTTTGTTTGGAATCTAAACTTTTTGGATATGTAATATTGATTTGTGCAATCAAGTGACCTTTCCCATGACCGTGCACGTCTTCAATACCTTCACCACGGAAAGTAAACTGTTGTTTATCTCTTGTTCCGGTTTCAAGTTTGAGCTCTAGCTCACCCGTAAGTGATGGAATCGTAATAGTTTCACCAGTAATTGCCTGAGTAAAAAATACGGGAATCTCTATGTATATATTATTTCCGTCTCTTACAAAGTGTTTATCAGGTTTAACCTCGAATGTAACATATAAATCACCGCGGTTTCCACGTTTACCTATGTTACCTTTACCTGAAACTCTTAAACGGTTACCGTCGTCTATACCTTTTGGAACTTTTAGTGTAACACTACCTCTTTTTTCTTCATACCCGCTTCCTTTACAACTTGGACACGGCTCACTTGGTGCACTTCCGCTACCGTTACAAGCAGGACAAGTTTGAGAAAATGTCATAAAGCCTTGTTGCATATGAACTTGACCTTGACCTCCACACTGTTTACAAGTAGATAGTTTAGCGTCTTTTGCTCCTGTTCCTTTACAAGGTTTACAGGCATCTTTATAGTTAAACGTAACCTCTTTTTCACATCCAAAAACGGCTTCATGAAAAGATAGAGACATATTTATGTTCATATCGAGTTGATATTTATCCATATCGGCAGGGTTTTGGCGTCTGCGTGAACTTCTCCCTCCAAAACCGTTAAACATCTCTTCAAAGATTGAACCAAGATCATCAAAACCACCCATGCCGGATGAGCGACCACCGCCCATACCCTGCAAACCTTCTTTACCGTAACGGTCATAGATACTTCTTTGTTTGTCATCACTTAAACATTGGTAAGCTTCATTACAAAGTTTGAATTTATGTTCAGCTTCCTTATCACCCGGATTTTTGTCGGGATGATATTCTTTTGCTAGTTTTCTGTATGCTTTTTTAATCGTACTTTTATCTGCAGTTGTGCTTATTTCAAGTATTTCATAATAACTCATTTCTTCCATAAATACATCATATCCTATTTAAATTTTTCGCAATTATACCCATTTTAATTTAATCTTTGTATAATCGCAATTATGAAGTATATAGTTAATTTTTTAGTAATATTATTAATATTTATAGGTTGTAGTACAAAAGAGTATGTAAAGATTCAGTCTCTACCAAAAACAAATCTTGTTTGCACGGAATTTGAGAATCTGCCAGACTGGGAAGATGAAGATTATGATCTAGCTTTGAGAGGTTTTAAAGATAGCTGTAAGAGCGGTAGAACAAAAAAAATCTATAAAGACTTGTGTAGTAAAGCCGAGAATGTTGAGGATGCAAGAGAGTTTTTTATATCTAATTTTTTACCTTTTGAGATACACACTCAAGAGGGAGAAGAAGAAGGATTGCTAACAGGATATTATGAGCCTTACTTAAGAGGATCGCTCACAAAACATGACCAATATATTTATCCTGTATATGAAACTCCAAAAGATTTAATTACGGTGGATCTTAGCTCTATTTATCCTGATTTGAAACATTATAGACTTAGAGGTCGTCTGCAAGATAACAAAATAGTGCCTTATTATACACGTAAAGAGAGTTCTAAGGATGTTATAGAAGCAGATGTGATTTGTTATGTGGATAATAAAATAGATCTCTTCTTTTTAGAAGTTCAAGGTTCCGGTCGTGTACTTTTAGATAACAATGAAACAATCTTTATAGGGTATGACAATCAAAACGGACATAAATATAAATCTATAGGTAAATATTTAGTTGACAAAGGTGAAATACCTTTAGAAAATATCTCACTTCAATCTATTCGTAAATGGTTTAGAGAAAATCCGGATAGAGTAGAGGAAGTTTTAAATTATAATGATTCTCTTGTGTTTTTTAAACAAAAAGAACAGCCTGCAACAGGTTCACTTGGACTTGAATTGACACCTAGACGCTCAATAGCCGTAGATAAAAGATATATACCCTTAGGTAGTATGCTTTATTGTTCTGCAGAACAAAATGCTACAAAGTTTTCTCATATTGTTCAGGCTCAAGACACGGGTGGGGCGATAAAAGGTGAGATACGTGCAGATATGTTCCTTGGTTTTGGAGATGATGCAAGAAGTGTAGCAGGAAGATTAAAAGCCCCGTTAAAGCTTTGGATATTTTTACCAAAAGGTGATATGTGATAGGCTCTTTAGAAAAGTTTAACCGTTTAGTAGAAGCTCTTGAAGCACTACCTACTATCGGTAAAAAATCTGCTACAAGACTTGCATACTATATGGTTATGAACGATTCATATACGGGTATTCAAATATCTCATGCAATAGAAGATGCACTTGGATCATTGAGAAAGTGTAACAATTGCGGCGGTATGAGTGAAGACGAACTTTGTTTTATATGTTGTGATGAGAGTAGGGATGAATCACTGCTTTGTATAGTTGAGAGTGCAAAGGATATCTTGCTTCTTGAAGAAAACGGACTTTTTGATGGAAAATACTTTGTGCTTGATTCATTAGAAAATCTAAGTATTGAGCATCTGGAAAAAATTGTAAAAAACGGTGTAAAAGAGATTGTATTTGCGATCACTCCGTCTATTTCTAACGATGCAGTTATTTTGTATATAGAAGATAAGCTACAAAAGTATAATATTAACTTCTCTAAAATAGCTCAGGGTGTACCCACAGGCGTTAGTTTGGAAAATATAGACATATTGTCTTTAACAAGAGCACTAGAGACAAGAGTTAAAGTTTAAAACAAGTAAGAGAAGATAAAATTCTCTAATTAAAAAACTAAGGAATATATAATGGCAAAATTTGAAGCACTATTAGAAGATGAAGATAATATTTTTGGCGGTACGCCAAAGTCAAAATACTGGGATTTTCACAACCAAGTAAGTAAAGATTTAGCTGAAGATGAGTTTGACAATATAGTTGAAAAAATAGCCGTAATGGAAGCTATATTAGCCGAGAGTAACGGTATAGAAAATATAGACAACATGATAAGAACTTATGTTTTAGAAAATTCTGCAGAAGTTGAACATATGAAAAAAAATGTATATATGGAGTTAGCTAGCAGTTTATTAGAGCGTGTTAACGACTAAGTTATTAGTTCCAAAAAACTTTAGAGTTTTTAGGAATTTTAACTTTTGATATTTGAATACTTTTCTAGTGATAACGTTTAAAATGAGCCAATGAATTGCCTGCAGAGTAATTTATTGGCTCCTCTGATTTGTTAGGCTCATTTGTGCGATGTGACTTTATGTTGCTCTACCTAGAAATTTTTCCAGTAACTACATTGATATAGACTTTGTTACTCAATCTCATTCCACCACAGTAGGTAAAATAAACTCCCTTACCTCTTGTTGTGGAACGTGCCCAACCGCCTTGTTCATTAAAATTTTTGATTGTACACGTACCATTTTTAATTAGTTGTTCTGATGCGGATATAAAGCTTTCATGATATTTTTCATAATCATCAGAAGCCTCTAATGCTTTAGCAACAGGAGAATTGGATTTGATTATTTTTTTCTTTGGTTTGGTATTTGAAAGATATTTAGCATAAACCCATCTTGCAACTCTTCCATTTACTTCTTCGGAATACCCATCATAATATTCTGTAACCCTTGCCCAGCCATTTTTTGTTTCATATACATCAACCCTTTGACCTTTTAGTAAAACACTTGTTTTTTTCCCATATTTTGATGGTAACAATCTGACATTTAAGTCATCAGAAATTACATACATTGATTGTGCATAAGCAAACACACCAATGAATAGCATCGCTAGTGCAATTGTTTTTTTTAACATCTCTTCTCCTTTTGTGCCTAACGGTCAAGCCGAGCGACACTCGTGAGTAGCAGTAAAGCATACGTAGTATGCGGAGCTGATACGGTAGAGTGAGAAGAGTATTCGCTCCAGCGACTTGTTATCGGAGCCGTAAGGCGGAGGGTAACAAGAACTCGCTCGGCTTGACCGTTCATCCTCGCCATCGGCGAGGATGAACTATTTATTCAACGAACATTATATATAGATTAGCTTGAAATTAGATAAATAAATGAACACTAAAAATGTTAGTTTAAATTATACTTTTAGTGTGAAATGGCATGTTTTGACAAAAAGCGTACAAAATATTTAAAATACCGATGTACATTTAAAATATAATTGCCGTTATTTAATCATTTTGTCATTTATTTTTTAAGAGTCTTTTATGAAAAATATAGCTTTTGTAACAAGTGCTGAGACAAAAGAATGTGATATAATTTATAGTTTATCGGAATACTTTCGTTTTATAAAACACTAAAAAGAGTAAATAATGATAAGTAAAAAAAAGCAAAAAATATTAAATGCTCAGTTAAAGAAATAATTATGAAAACACTTTGTAAACTTAGCAAAGAAGACAGAAGAATTGTAATGAAGTTTGATAAAAACCCTAAGTACAAATGTAAAAAGTGTAAAATGGTAGCGAGTAAAAAAGCTATGCTTTGTAAACCTAAAAAAATTGATTAGTTTACAAAACTTTTAAAGCTCGAAGCTTTTTTTCATATATTTACGAATATCATCTTTTTTCAACTCACCATCCACAAACAACTCGTTAGCTAAAACACCTTGACCAAGTAACATATCCGAACCGTCTTTATATGTAATGTTTTTATCAGCCGCAAGTTGTAAAAAGGGTGTTAGTTTTCCGTATATTGCATCAGCTACATAAGAAGTATTATCTAGTATATTTTCAAGTATATCTTTTGGACATGGATAATTATCGTCACTTAAACCGGCACTTGTAGTATTTACGACTAAATCATACTTTTGTACTTTGAAAGTATCCCATATATATGTAGCATCTACTACAGTTTTAAACTCTTTTAGTCTGGATTCACTTCTATTTAAGACACTTACATATATGTTCTCTTGTTTAAATCTTGAAGTAAGTGCTTTAGCCGTACCGCCTGCGCCTATAACTAAAATACTTTTTATATCCCTAAATTCACTTATAGCATATATAAAACCATCGGCATCAGTGTTATAACCTATAAGCCTACCGTTTTCATTTATAATGGTATTTACAACACCTACAGTTTTTGCGAAGCCTCTTATTTCATCACAAGCGTTATATGCTGCTTCTTTATGCGGTACTGTTATATTTGCACCGCTAAGTTTTAGATTAAAAAAAGTTTCACGAAGTTTTGAGCCGTCTTTTAGATGCACACGAGTATAACAAGCAGGATAATTAAGGTTTTTAAATACACTATTATGCATAAGAGGGGAACGCGAATGTGAAACAGGATCGCCGAAAATGGCAAATAGTTTAGACACTAGTCTAAATCCTTGAGTGAATGAACTAATGCTCCGAGTTTATTTGTTACTTCAAGATATTCAAGTTCATTTTGACTATCTGCTACAACTCCTGCTCCGGCTTGAAGAATAACTTTGTCTTCTTTAACCATTGCCGTTCTAATTGTTATGGCGGTATCCATATTTCCATCAAAACCAAAGTAACCTATACTTCCACTGTAAAAACCGCGTTTTATACCTTCATATTCGGCTATTAATTCCATGGCACGAATTTTTGGAGCACCTGTCATAGTACCTGCCGTAAAAGTTGCCATAAACAAATCAAACATATCTTTATCATCACTTATCTCTGCAACAACATCAGATACTATGTGCATAACATGGCTAAATCTCTCGATATGCATCATATCTTCTACTTTTACGGTACCCGTCTTTGCAACACGGCTTACATCGTTTCTGCCTAAGTCTATAAGCATCAGATGCTCGGCTAATTCTTTTGGATCGGCTAAAAGTTCTTCTTCTAGTTCACGGTCTCTTTGTTTAGTAGCTCCGCGTTTTCTAGTACCTGCAATAGGACGAAGTAAAAGTTCGCCTTCATTTAGTCTAACCATAACTTCTGGTGAACTTCCTACTATACTAAAATCTTCGTATTCCATTAAAAACATATAAGGAGATGGGTTTTTAGTTCTTAAAATTCGGTAAAAACTAAACGGATCTACTTTTATATTTCTTGTAAATCGATTTGTCATAAGTATCTGAAAAACATCTCCGCTTTTTATCATCTCTTTGGAGTCATCAATCATTTTGAAAAATTTCTCTTTTGAGTGTGCAAAGCTTCCTTCGTCATTACCTATATTTTTAACCATCTCTATATATTCAGATGGTGATTTTAGTTCATTTTCTATGTTTTGAAACTGTTTAGAATATTTTTCTAAGGTAGATACTAAAGTTATCTCATGGTTCTTGTGTGAATATACAATGACCAGTTTTGGTAAGATTAAGTCTAAATCTGGTGTATTTAGCTCATCTTTTAAGTTATCCATACTAGAGTGTAGTTTTGGCTCGAACACTTTTACCATATCGTAACCTATGTAACCTAAAAAACCATCAACATAACCAATTTTTAACTCAGAAGTTGCTTTCTTATATTCATCGCTATCTATATTTTTATAGTAGTTTTTTAAAAAATCAAAAGGATTTTCTTCTTTTGTATGTTTTTCCCCTTCTGCATCCGTATATACTGTTTTATCATCTATATATTGCAGTCTTTCGCGAGCCCCAATAGCTATAAAGCTATAGTTGCCTTCACTTTGACCTGCACTCTCTAAGAGACAAGTTATTTCATGTGGATATAGTGCTTTAATTTTTTCATACACCGCAATCGGTGCAAGCATATCTTGTATAAATTTTTTTGAATATATCATATTAGTCTATTTTTTTGTTAAAAAAGCTCCGGCTTCAATATTGCTTCTAATAGTTCTAAGTGCAGTTCTTGCTTCTCTTTCATTTGCGAAAGGACCTACTAATACTTTGTTTAGTTTGCCTACTTTATGGAATTGGTACGTATAACCTTTACTTGTAATTGAATCTAAAAACTTTTTGTTTGGTTTATACTTTGAAAAAGAACCAACTTGAACAAAATACTGTTCACCTGAAGATTTTGTCTGTGTTGTTTTAGTAAATTGCTGTTTTTGCTGTGTTACAGGTTTTTTTGAAGCTTCTGAATTTTCAGATTTACTTTGCGTTTTTTTAATCTCCTTGGTAGATTCCGCCATACTTTCTTGTTTTAGTTTTTGTGCGATTTGATCAAGGTTATTCTCTTCAATTGCTTTTTCTTGAACAACTTCAACTTCTTCAAAAAGAGCTTCTTCTTTAGGTGTCTCTTCTACTACTGATTTTTCAGCTACACTTTGCGGAGTCGGAAGAGGAACAGGTTTTGGCAAGTTTTCGCCATCTGTTGAGTTAAGGGTATTCATAAGCATAACAACTATTATTAGCACTACTCCTAAAGTAGCAACAGCCAGCACTACTTTTTTGTTTGAACTAGAACTATTACCTTTGTTTAATATAATATCGTTTAACTCGTTTTTCTCTTCCATTTTAAACTCCTATTTTTATTTTACATATGCTTCGACCAAGAAGCACCGCGTTCTTTAGCATATACCTCATAAGGTAGCGTAAGTATGTTATACTCGTTAGGCATATCGTTATTTGGAAACATACGCCACTGCTTTGGTTGTTTTGCAGCTAGTTTCATACTAATCATTTTACCAAGTTGTATAGCCTCTTGTAAAGTGGTATGACCTTTATGTATATATACGTGAAGATGACCCTCTGTTTTCGTCTTGTATGCCGTAAAGTTTATATATCCCTCTTCCCGTAGCAAAAGTTGTGCCTTGTGATAAAACCTTTCAGGATCTCTACCGTTATAGTCTATAACTATATTTTCAACTTTTCCGCGGGCGTTTACTAAAGAATGCGCGACGGTAATTTCGCCTTTAAGGTGTTTATTTATGACTTGCGAGTTTAAAGGAGCGTTTACTTTTTTAAATTTATTGTAAAAAGTACGTCCTTTAAAAGAAATCTTATCAACTACCGAATCACTTTTTTGCCAATAGTGGCTGGTAATCATTTTAATAAGTTTCATATCCATAGCAGTCATTTAAATATCCCTTTTTTTATTTTTATTAGTAAGTTGATTGGTTGTAAATAACAAAGTTTTGAGCTAACTCTTTTAACTCTTCTTTTACTTTTGCCTGTAATTCTGTGTTATTTATATCATCTAAAACATCTGCTATTTTGTTCGCAATAATCTCAAACTCTTTCTCTTTCATACCACGACTTGTAAGTGCAGGAGAACCTACTCTGATACCTGAAGTTACAAACGGGCTTCTTGTCTCACCGGGAACAGTGTTTTTATTTACGGTAATACCTGCATTGCCAAGTGCTGCATCTGCATCTTTACCTGATATTTCACGACCAACAAAAGAAACTAATACTAAGTGATTATCAGTACCGTCGCTTACTACATCATAACCGCGTTTTATAAGTACTTCGGCTAAAACTTTTGCATTAGCTTTAACTTGTTTAGCATACTCTTTCCAAGCAGGGCTTAGGTTATGTTTAAATCCAACTGCTTTTGCAGCAATTACATGCACTAAAGGTCCACCTTGTAGAGCAGGGAAGATTGCAGAGTTCATTTTTTTAGCAATCTCTTCATCGTTTGTCATAATCATACCACCGCGTGGTCCTGCAAGAGTTTTATGCGTAGTAGTAGTTACTACGTGTGCATGAGGGAATGGACTAGGGTGTTCGCCGGCAGCAACTAAACCAGCAACGTGAGCTATATCCGCAAACATTATAGCTCCTACTTCGTCAGCTATCTCACGGAATTTTTTAAAGTCTATTTCACGAGCATATGCGGAAGCACCACAAACTATAATTTTTGGTTTAACGGCTTTTGCTATTTCCATGATTTTATCATAGTTCATACGACCGTCAAGCTCAACACCATAAGTAAAACTTGAATAGTTTTGACCGGAAAAACTTGGTTTTGAACCATGAGTTAAGTGACCGCCGTGACTTAAATCCATACCTAAAAGCTTATCACCTGCTTTTAAAAGACCCGCATAAACGGCAGCGTTAGCTTGAGAACCTGAGTGAGGTTGGACATTTGCATATTTACATCCAAAAAGTTCACATGCACGGTCAATTGCCAATTGTTCAACGCTGTCGGCATATTCACAACCGCCGTAGTAACGTTTAGCAGGATAACCCTCGGCATATTTATTTGTAAAAACAGAACCCATAGCTTCCATAACTGCAGGAAGCGTAAAGTTCTCAGATGCAATCATCTCTAAATGATCGGTTTGTCTTTCCAACTCTTTTTCGCATAAATCGAAAATCTCTTTATCAAATTCTTGTAAAAAACTCATGTTACAAAATTCCTTGTAGGTTTAAATAGGGCGATTTTACAAAAAAAATAATTATAAACGACTGAATAGATAGATGAAGAAGATTAATCTTCTTCAGTTTCTTCTATTGAAGTGCTTTCACTGAGTGGTTTCATAGCAGGGAAAAGAAGTACATCTCGGATGCTGTGTTCATTTGAAAGCAGCATAACGAGTCTGTCTATACCTATACCTTGACCTGCTGTTGGAGCCATACCGTAACTAAGTGCATCTACAAAATCCATATCCATTTCATGAGCTTCGTCGTCACCGCCTTCTTTTGCCGCACCTTGTGCAACAAAACGCTCATATTGGTCAACAGGATCGTTAAGCTCGCTAAATGCATTTGCAATTTCTCGACCTGCAATAAACAGTTCAAATCTCTCTGTAATATCAGGATTTTCATCGTTTCTTCTTGCTAGTGGAGATAAGTCAACAGGATATTCAGTTATAAAAGTAGGGTTGATTAGTTTTTCTTCAACAAATTCATCAAACAGTTCACCCTGCAGGTAACCAAGTGTCATATTCGCATCTGCTTCAAGATTTTTACTTCTTAAATAATCTAGTATCTTTTCTTTATCGTTAACTACATCAGATGGAACACCACCTATATCCGTAAGCGACTGAATTAAAGGAATCTCTGTAAATTTATCAAAATCTACTTCCATATCCCCGTAAGGAAGACGTTTTGGAAGGTCTAAGTGTTCAAAAAGATACTCAAAATACTCTTTTGTAATAGTGATTAAATCTCTGTATGTTTTATATGCCCAGTAAAATTCTATAGATGTAAACTCAGGATTGTGGGTAGCATCCATACCTTCATTTCTAAAGTTGCGGTTAATCTCAAATACAGCTTCAAAACCACCGACTATAAGACGTTTTAAATACAACTCCGGTGCTATTCTTAAATATCTGTCGATACCTAGTGCATTGTGATGCGTAACAAAAGGTTTTGCATTTGCTCCACCGGCAATCGGATGCATCATAGGAGTCTCAACTTCCAAGAAACCTTTGTCTTCAAAAAAGTGACGAGTCAGGGAAATTACACGTGAACGAATTTGGAAGGTTTTTCTAACTTCGGCATTCATGATAAGGTCTAAATATCTTTTTCTATACCTAATCTCTTTATCAGTTACACCGTGAAACTTTTCAGGTAACGGTGCTATAGCTTTTGTTAAAAGTTTAAGATCGTTTGCATGAAGGGAGAGTTCACCTTTACCGGTTACAAAGGGATAACCTTCTACTTCTACAATATCACCTACTTCAATATTTTTCTTGAATATATCGTTATAAAAGCCTTCAGGTAAATTGTCGCGTGCTACATATACTTGAAGCATCCCGCTCTCATCTTCGATTTTTATAAAACTTGCCTTACCCATAATACGTTGAAGTTTTATGCGTCCACTTACAGTGTAGTGACGATTTTCATCACGTTTATCTTCTTTATGTTCAATATCTGCATTTACGTTTAAATATTTTGCTATAGTCGTATTTCTTTTTGAATCATTTGAATATGGATTGTATCCAGATTCTTTTAGTGTTTGTGCTTTTTGGATTCTTTGTTGTATAAATTTATTTTCAAAAGCCAATATTTCTTCCTTAATTTGTTTATTTATTTTCTTTTTCTTGGCATTCTTTACATATACCGTATATCTGCATGGAATGGTCTTGCATCTTGAAACCTAATTCATCAGCAATTTTATGTTGTCTGGCTTCTATCTGTTCATCAACAAACTCTGTTATCTTTGAACATCTTGTACATATAAGATGGTCATGATGGTTTTTAGCCCCGAGTTCATATTTTTTACCTTGTGCTCCAAAAGATAAAGACGTAACCATTTTAGAATCTTCAAGTAAGGAGAGTGTTCTATAAACCGTAGCTATCCCTATATTTAGTTCAGAATACTTTTTTTGCAGTACCTGATGCAAAGATTCAGGAGTCAGATGCTCATTGGAATTGTATAAAGATTCCAATATCACTTCTCTTTGGATAGTAAATTTTAGATTGTTTTTTTTAAGAAGTTTTTTAAAGTCTTCTAAAAGTTTATTATACTCAACTGTACGTTCTGAAAAATTCGTTGAAATATCACTCATTAAATATCTCCTTTTGATTTGTTTCAAATTGCTCTTTGATTTGATTATCTACATCTTTAGCGATCTCTTTTGCTTTCTCATCGATTATAGTCTGAGTTTGTTTTTCAATTGTTTTTGTCGCATTATCGATAGTCTTATTTATATCGTCGCTAACGGATACCGGATCAATTTTCATTATAACCGAACCGGTTTTGGTAAGTATAGGAAATAAAAATGAATTTTGCATTGCGGAATCAATGGTAGGTCTTAACGAGTTTACGTTATAAACGGCATGTGCAATTACGGCAGCAATAAGAAAGAACTTACTTGCACCGAACGTAAAGCCTAAAATTCTATCATATACACCAAGTCCACTTATCTTGCTTAATTTTTTAAACGCTAAACCTGTACTTATCATCAGTAACCAAAAGATACCCAAGGTAACTAAAAAACCGGTAAAGCCTATAGCACCTTTGTTGTCAAAATTAAAAATAAGATTATTTAAATATTCTCCTACTTCAGGACCGAATCTGGAAGCTATAAATATACCTCCGATGATACCCAGTAAACCGAAAACTTCTTTAAAAAAACCGTTTAAAATTCCTTTTAATCCCAAAAGTAGAATTATCGCACTCGCAATAATATCAAAATAGTTCACTTCCATATTTTATATAGGCTCCGTAGATATTTTATTTTTGCCTGAATGCTTTGATCTGTATAAAGCTTTGTCCGCTCTTGTAATAAATGATTCCGGAGTATCGCCTACTTTGAGCTTTGTAGCGCCTATACTTATTGTAACACCTATATTGTTACCTTTATAAATCAGTTTATTCTCACTTACGAGTCTTAAAAGTCTTTTTGCGATTGTTATACATTCACCGTCTTTTATCCTGTTTAGAATAACTATAAATTCTTCGCCTCCGAATCTAAAAACTTTATCTCCGTCTCTTAGAGTTCTTTTTAATATTTTTGATATATAAATAAGAATTTTATCGCCTGCTATATGCCCGAATTCATCATTTATCTGCTTAAAATCATCTATATCTATTACCAAAAGATGTGTTTCGTATTTATCGGTTGCATTTTCACACATATCAGCCAAGTATTTATTTAGTGCACCCCTGTTGTATATTTTTGTAAGCGGGTCAAGATTTGATTTTTCTTCTAAATCTTTAATTTGCGTAGAGAGTTCAGAGATTATAAAATTTGCTCTTGCTACTTCATCAACCATATGATTTTGAATTTCGTTAAATTTCGAAGTTAATTTAGGCAAATTAATAGGTTCTATTTCACATGCAGCTATGGCTTCTTTATGTTTCTCGGAAAGTTTAGAGATTTTAGAACTGGTTTTTTCATAAGAAGTAAGACACTCTTTTGCAATGTTTTTATAGTTATCGGCAAGTAAGTTTTTTTGGGTGTTATAAGAAGTTAAATCGTTATCGGAAATATCAGATATTAATTTAGCAGAATTTTTTAAGTACTCGGATAAATGTTCTTTGGTTATTTCTGTGTTTTCGTTAAGAAAATCCGTTATATTTAAACACAATTCATCTAGGAGAGGTTTTAATTCATTTATTGCCATTGTGAAATTTCTTTATTCATAAATTTTATTTTCCGACATTATACACTTTTAAGCTTTATGGATACTAAAGGATTTAAGACACGATATAAAGTATAACTTAGGTATTTTTGGATAAAATTACGAAAATTATAAATTAAGGTATAAATTATGGGTATTTGGACACCGGAAAGCTGGAGAAGTAAACCGATTTTACAACAACCGACATATCAAGATAAAGAACATTTAAACAGAGTTCTAGCAGAGTTAAAAACTTACCCACCACTTGTATTTGCAGGGGAAGCAAAAAGATTAAAAGAACAATTGGCAGATGTTGTTCGCGGAGAAGCATTTTTACTTCAAGGCGGTGACTGTGCTGAGAGTTTTAGCGAGTTTCATGCCAATAATATTCGCGATACTTTCAAAGTACTGATGCAAATGGCTGTTGTTATGACATATGCAGGTGGTGTCCCTGTTGTAAAAGTCGGTCGTTTGGGAGGACAGTTTGCAAAACCTCGCTCATCCGATACTGAAACGATAGACGGTGTTACACTTGATTCATACCGTGGAGATATTATAAACGGTGTTGAGTTCTCAAAAGAGGCTCGCGTACCGGATCCTGAACGTATGATAAAAGCTTATAACCAAGCATCAGCTACACAAAACCTACTTCGTGCTTTTGCTACGGGCGGTATGGCGGATTTACATAAAGTTCACCAGTGGAACCTTGATTTTGCGCATAAAAGTGAAGCAGCGGAACACTATGAAAAGCTGGCAGAAGAGATTGAAACTTCTTTAAAATTCATGCAGGCATGCGGAATTACGTCAAAAACTTATAGAAATTTGCGTGAAACAGATTTTTACACATCGCATGAAGCTCTTTTGCTTCCGTATGAAGAAGCATTTACGAGAAAAGATTCACTTAGCGGTGAATGGTACAATACTGCCGCACATATGGTTTGGATTGGGGATAGAACTCGTCAGCTTGACGGTGCTCACGTTGAATATATGAAGGGTATTAATAATCCTATAGGGATAAAAGCGGGACCTTCTATGGATCCTGAAGACTTAATCAAGCTAGCTAATGTATTAAATCCTAAAAATGAAGCTGGAAGATTAAATGTGATAGTTCGTATGGGTGCAGATAAAGTAGGTGAGGGTATGCCTAAACTGATTCGTGCGGTTGAGCGTGAAGGATTAAATGTACTTTGGTCGTGTGATCCGATGCACGGTAATACTATAAAATCATCTAACAATTATAAAACTCGTCCCGTAGATGCAGTTTTAAAAGAGATGAAACAGTTCTTCCAAGTTCATAAATCAGAAGGTACGTACGGCGGTGGTGTGCATCTGGAGATGACAGGTAAGAATGTAACCGAGTGTATAGGCGGTTCGTTTGTAGTAAGAGAAGAGGATTTGAGTTCTCGTTATCACACACATTGTGACCCGCGTTTAAATGCAGACCAATCTTTAGAACTGGCATTTTTAATTGCCGACACTTTAAAAGAAGTTAGAAAATAAGCTTGCAAACACAGGTTTTAAAACTAATCCTGTGTTTGGGGTTGGTTTTCCCGGTCTTAGCTTTTTCAAATGAAACAAAAGTAAAAAAACAAAGCTTTTATAAATTGGTAGTCCCTGCCGTAAATAAAGTGTACGCAGAACTAGACTACAGATACAAAACTCTCAAAAAAAATATAGATAATAACAATACAAACAGTTCTGTTGTCCTTAAGTATATGAAAAAATATAAAGCAAAAAACTATAAAGATTTACTAAAAAGAGTTAAACCGCATCCAAAAAGTATAGCTATAGCTCAAGCTGCTATGGAGAGTGGATGGGCAACTTCACGTTTTACAAAAGTTGCAAATAATCTTTTTGGTATTTGGTCATATAACAAAAATGAACCAAGAATTCCTGCAAGCGTAAAACGAGTAGATAAGACTGTATATGTAAAAAAATATCCTAGTCTAACCGACTCTATAAGAGATTATTACTTTGTTTTAGCAACCGGCTATGCATATGCGGAGTTTCGTGAATTGAAGATGAAAACCGATGACCCGTTTAAACTTGTTAAAAAGCTTGATATGTATTCAGAAAAGCGTTCCAAATACAGTGAAGAACTAATTAAAGTTATAAAGTATAATAAGCTTTATAAATATTAACTTTGATTCTCTATCTCTTCAATTTTTTCCTCTATGGTAAGTAGCTCTTCAACTTTTTGCTCATAAGTAGTTTCTAACTCCTCAAGCTCAGATGCTAGTTTTGTAAGCCCAATCTCTTGGTAACAATCAGGATTAGCTATACAGTTATTTTTTTCATCTATTTTAGCTTCGAGTTCCTCTATTTCTGCAGGTAGTTTTTCCAAAGCTATTTTTTCTTTATATGTCAGTCTTAGAGGTTTACTTTTTTGCTCTTTTATTTCCACTTTTTTAGATGTAGATTCTGCCTCTCTTTCCATTTCGTCTAGCTGTTTTAACTCACTCTCGATTTCAAGATACTCAGAATAGTTTTGGTAAGATTCCTCAATGGTCTTATCTTTTTTAAATATAAATAATTTTTTTGCAATTTTATCTACAAAATATCTATCGTGACTAACTATTATGACTGCACCGGAGAAATTGACAAGCTGTTCTTCAAGTATATTGATAGTTGGAATGTCTAAGTCGTTTGTAGGTTCATCAAGAATTAAAATATCTACATTTTTGGTAAAGAGTAGGGCAAGTGCTATACGGTTTTTTTCTCCTCCGCTGAGTACGCCTATCTTTTTATCCAGATATTCACGTGGAAAAAGAAAGTTTTTAAGGTATCCGTAAACATGCATATTTTTTCCGCGAACTTCAACCCTGTCTCCGCCAAAAGGGCAAAAAGTCTCTATAAGGTTTTTATCATCATCTAGCATCTCACGGTGCTGGTCAAAATAACCTATTTTAAATTCACCCTGTTTTATAGTACCGTGTGTTGGTTTTATACGTCCAAGAAGGGCTTTAAGAAGTGTAGATTTTCCGCTTCCGTTTGGTCCTACTATGGCTATTACGTCTTTTTGGAGTATGCGTGTATTAAAATCGTGTAAAAGTTCCTTATCACCCAGAGTTAAACCCAAATCTTCAACTTCAAAAAGCATCTTTTGTTTATTTACGCTTTTGTCACGGTTGAAGTGTTTAGCTTCGCGTTGAAGTTCCAAGCTCATCTTACGGATTTGAGCAGGATTTGTTTTTGCAGCTTCGCGGAGCTCCATCAAACGTTCTTTTCGACCTTCGTTTCTTTTAAGTCTTGCACGTACTCCGCGGGAATACCATTCATTTTCTCTTTTTAAAAGACCAAGCATATTTTCATGTTGCTTTTGCAGTGTACGTAAATATTCCTCTTTTTGTGTAAGGTAGTCTGAATAACCGCCGGAATATTGTCTTAGTTTTTCATCTTCAACTTCTATAGTCTTTGTTGCGACTTTATCTATAAAATATCTATCGTGAGAGATAAACACAAGAGTAAAACGCTCCTTTAAAAGAAGCTGTTCTAAAAACTCAA
Source organism: Sulfurimonas lithotrophica (assembly GCF_009258225.1). Lineage (NCBI taxonomy): Bacteria > Pseudomonadati > Campylobacterota > Epsilonproteobacteria > Campylobacterales > Sulfurimonadaceae > Sulfurimonas > Sulfurimonas lithotrophica. Next base: position 1,396,188 of record NZ_CP043617.1, on the reverse strand, counting down.
CCATATATACGTCAAGGTGGTTTGTAGGTTCATCAAGTAGTAATATGTCGGGCTTTTGAAGTAGTAGTGAAGCTAAGGCTACACGGCGTTGTTCCCCACCGCTTAAGAGGTTTATATTTTTATTCTCATATCGCTTTAAATCAAAATGTTGGATGATGCGTTCAATTTTATCATCCAAATTCCAAGCAGAGTGATGCTCTATATATTTTGATAGTTTCTCATGCTCATCTATAAGTTTTTTATTTTCAAAATCTTCAGCTATAAGGTGTGAGAGTTCATCATATCTTTTTTTGGCTTTGTTTATCTCTTTTAGTCCTGCTTCAACAGCATCTCTTACATTATGCTCAGGCTCAAATACTGGACGCTGATCTAGCATTTTAACTTCTAAGCCCTGACGAATTATACGCTCACCGTCATCTTGCTCAAGCGTGCCGTTTACAATTTTCATAAGTGTAGATTTACCGCTGCCGTTTTTACCTATGACAACGATACGTTCACCCTCATCTATATGAAAATTTATCTCTGTTAAAATTTTTTGTGCTTCGTAATGTTTTGATATATTTAATAGGTCTATTAAAGCCATGAGTTTTTGAATTTCCTAGAGTATCTTAAAGTATGAAATGATACCCTAGTTGTGGTAAAAGGAGTCTAAAGATATTTAAATTAAAATATCTTAGGAACTGAGTTGTTTATGTAGCGAATTTAAGTCACCCAATATATTTATACTGTAAATCTTTTCGTTTTTTATATGTATAAATGAAGCACCGGAGTATGATATCCTTCTTCCTGTTGGTTCATAATCGAATATTTTACCCTCGTGCGTACCTGAGTATGTAACGTATATCGCTGCCATATCGTTTTCAAAAACAGATATTTCTATGGCATGATAAAGATTTGGAAATGCTTTTGTTAGCATTTGAGCATACTCTTTAAAACCTTCAATTCCGTTTGCCGTAATATCGAGTGAACCTCGAAAACGAATATCTTCATCGCAAAGTTTATCCGCTTTATCAAAATCTTTTTCATTCCACATTTGATAATAAGCCGATACGATTTCTCTGTTTGTCATCATAATCTTCTTAATCTCTCAATTGACGTTTATGTGAAAATTTTTCCATTGAATAATAGTCTTCATCGTCAAAACTATTATACTCATCATAATCATCATATTCTATAGTGAAAATTTTTGGATAACCAAGTTTTATTAACTCTTCATCAACCATCTCACTACTAAAACCTTTGTTTTTGCAAAGTTCAACGATGCCTGCAATATGTTCAGCATCAACGCCGGCAAGTTCCATGTCAAATACCATATCTGAAATGTTCATTGTGTCCTCAATAAAAAATAAATCTATATATTAGAAAAATGTTGTTTGATAGAAGATATCAAACACAGCCGAAAAAACCACTCATATGAGTTAGAAATTATACTCTTATTTTGAGAAAATTTGTGTTGTATTTTTAGTTTTTTGGTAAAAAATTATCCAATAAGCAAAATCAGCCCAAGAATAAGTATAATAGATAAACTTCCATATTCCAAAAACTTTTTAACTTTTAGATTCGTATCTGTTTTTTTACGCATATATACACTCAAAACTGCAGATAAAAATATAATAGTACTCATACCAAGACTCATAACGAGTGCGGATAAAAAGCCGGCATAGTATAGTCCAAGCGATAGAGAAAATATAAAAATAGTTATAGTTCCTGGGCAGGGTATGATGCCGGCAGAGATTATAAGTGCTGCATCCGTCGAGTCTTTATCAACCTTGCATGAACCGCATCCGCAAGTTTGAGGATGTGGAGCAGTTGAGAAAGTAAATTTCGGTTTTGCCAACTCTTTATATAGCTTGTGTTTTTTCAAAAGCAGATATACCGCTATAAAAATAATAATAAGTGCGGATATCTTGGTAGTATAAAAAACGGCATTATCTATAAACTGTGCAAACAATGCATCAATAAAGAAGTATATAGCTAGTGTCAGAAAAAATGCCGAAAAAGTATGGACTACACCGATTGCCAACGATATAAAAAGAGCTTTTAGATATGATTTGTCATTTGTTAAAAAGTAGCTAGCTACCAATGTTTTTCCGTGTCCAGGTCCAAGGGCGTGTACAACCCCGTATATATATGCAAATAGAAGAAGAGAGATATATGTCAATGGATTTGATTCGTCTTTTATAGATTCAAAAAGAGATTTTATTTTTTCTATACTCTTTTTCAGTATATTTTCCTGTGAAAGTTTCTCTTTTACAAGCGTTTTATTTATATCTGAACTTGCATCTACTGTTTTGTTTTTTTTCTGAACTTGGATTTTTTTATCGTTAAAACCGCTATAGGAGAAGAGGATGTTTGCGGTAAATAGATATGGATTAGCCTCATAAAACGGCTCTTTAGAAGTTGTATTTATATCTGTAACGACAAAACTAAAAAAAGCTTCATCATCTTCAAAAACAAAAGATAATCTAGACTTTTCTTGTAGGGACGCATCTACCTTGCCATCGAAAGTATATATTAGCTGATTGTTTTTTATATGCAGGCTAAAATTTTCATAAACAGGGGAAAGTGTTTTGGAATTTTCATTTGAATCTATTAATTTTATTTTGCTTAACATATTTTTATTTTGCAGATAGTTGTTTTTTATATCTAAAATGATGTCTAACTCTTCTTTGTCTAATTTTGAGTTCTTGTTTTTATCGTATTGGGCTCTAATCTCATCTATATAAATATCCGAAAATTCCCATACAAAATGGATGTTTTTAACACTTTTATCTTTAATATCGAGTTGCAGTTTAACCTCTGCCGTAGGTACCATTAATGCACATGTCGCACATGCAAAAAGATTATAAGACAATAGAGCCGTAAAAATAATAGTTTTAATTGTCATAACCTACACATATCTCTCTTGCACTGAACCAGTCAGCTATGCCTTTATCGTTATATTGATACTCCTGTTGTTTTAGAGGAATTGCACTGTTTCTCATTTTTGAGCGTATAATTCCTACAACTATAAAAGATAAAATAAATGTGAAAAAAGCTATAAAATAATCATATATATACCATACAACGAGTGTTGCAATATAAGTAGTGAACTTTAAAAATACCCATATTATATAAGAGACAGCTTTGCACTTAAAAGAGTGTAATTTTGGTGTTTGTTCAATCATATCTATTATATCGTTTGTCATTTGCTACTCTTTTTACTCTCAATTATCTTCTTAAGAGGAGATATAGTCGGATAGAGTACTTTTGCGGATGGTACATCACCTGAAGCAGGGTCTAAATGGGAATCTTGGTCGTCAAAAAATATATGCGGTTTGTAAGCTTTTAAAAACCTGCTTTTTTCTAACCCACCTAAAAAAAATGCTTCATCTACATATACGTTCCAGCTTCTTAATGTTTTTATAACCCGCATCTCCGCAGGTGAGTTTCGTGCCGTCATAATTGCCAGTTTTATAGGTGAGTATTCTATACGTCCGGGTAGTCTTTCTTGGATTTTAGATAGTTTTTTTAGAAGATTGGCATGTGGACCTTGAGCTAAAGGTTCATCTTGATTTTTATCTTCATTTTCATGAAAGGAGGGTAAACCTTTTGTCTGGTTAACTATTTCACTATCTTCATTAAATATAACTGCATCTGCATCAAATGCAAAACGAACTTGGTCTTCTTTTAGATGCTTATTTGATTTAGGCGGTGCTTTTACGATAGCTGCCGCACAAACATTACTGTCTATTACTTTTTGTGCATCTTCTTCGCTCGTAGTTAAAAACAAATCGACATAAAAAGCTTCTAAATAATCTACGTTTGATTCACCCGCGGTAAATGCCGAACGTGAAATATTTAAATTTCGTCTGCGTATCTCGTTTAAAACACGTACACCTGTTTCAGGGCTGTTTCTTGACATTACGACCACTTCAACTATTGGAGCATCACCGTCTTTTTTGTGTTTGTTTAGATTTAAAAGTGCTTTGACAAGAGGCATGCCTGTTCCGTCTTCAAGGGGTTCGTTTTCATTTTTAAGCATATAGTTTCTGTACTCTTCTATTGCAGTATCGGGATCATTTATAATTTTGCTTTGAAAAATTTTATCAGATTCTGATAAATCAAATAAAGCTGTGGCAGAAATCCCTATTACAAGTGATTCAGAAAGATCTATCGGCATATATATCCTTTGAAAAAAGTATTATAGTAAGAATATTTTTTTATAGTGCTTAAATTATAATATTAAGATAAAGCAAAATAAGCTAAATTAACTTTAGTCATATAGACTAAATAAACTTGATTTAATTTGCAATTATTAACTTTTTTTTGCTAATATTTCAATTATAAAATATAGATTTACACTATAAAAAGGATATAAAATGGCAAAACATCAGTTTCAAACAGAAGCAGATCAAATATTACACTTAATGACACATTCACTTTACTCAAACAAAGAAATTTTTATTCGTGAGTTAGTGTCAAATGCATCGGATGCGTTAGATAAGTTAAATATGCTTGTTTTAACAGATGAAAAGTACAAAGATGTGACTTTCTCACCTCGTATAGATATAGTAGCAAATAAAGAAGCAAAAACTCTTACAATCAAAGATAGCGGTATCGGTATGAATGAAGAGGATCTGATGAATAACCTCGGTACTATCGCAAAGAGCGGTACTAAAGCATTCTTAGAAAATATGACGGGTGATCAGAAAAAAGACTCTCAACTTATCGGTCAATTCGGTGTTGGTTTTTATGCATGTTTTATGGTAGCTGATAAAGTAGAAGTAACTACAAAAAAAGCAGGAGAAGATCAGGCTTACATCTGGACAAGTACCGGTGCTGGTGAGTTTGAGATAGAAAATGCAACTCAGGACGGACACGGTACTACTATCGTTATGCACTTAAAAGATGATGAAAGTGAATTTTTAGAAGAGTATAGAGTAGAGAGCATTATTAAAAAGTATTCTAACCACATACCTTTCCCTATTTTTATGGATAAAGAAAAGTATATCCCTGCAGTAACTGATGATGAAGGAAAAGAGACAGAGCCTAGTAAAACCGAGATTGAAAACAAACAGATAAACAAAGCAAACGCTCTTTGGACTATTGCGAAAAAAGATATCAAAGATGAAGAATACAAGGATTTTTACAGCTCGTTTGCACATTCAAGCGAAGAACCTCTTACTTGGATGCACAATAAAGCAGAAGGTGCAATAGAATATACAACTCTTTTTTATATCCCTAGTAAAGCTCCGATGGATTTATACAGAGTTGATTATCAAACAGGAATTAAACTATATATCAATCGTGTATTTATTACGGATGATGAAAAAGAGTTAATGCCTACATACTTACGTTTCTTACGCGGTGTAATTGATTCAAAAGATTTACCTTTAAACGTATCTCGTGAAATTTTACAATCAAATGCAGTAATGGCTAAAATTAAAAATGCATCTGTTAAAAAAGTTTTATCTGAACTTGCTAAAATGAGCAAAAAAGATAAAGAAAATTATGATAAATTCTACGGGGAATTTGGAAATGTTCTTAAAGAAGGTCTTTACAACGACTTTGCAAACCGTGAAAAGATTTTAGAGCTTTTACAGTTTAACACTCTAAATTCTTCTGAAAAAGTGATGATAGAAGATTTTGTCAAAAATGTAGATGAAGAAAAAAAAGAGATATATTACATTACGGGTAAAACTTCTGTTGAGATGTTAAAAGCATCTCCGTCTTTGGAGCGTTTTAAAGCTAAAGGTATCGATGTATTAATTTTAAATGAAGAGGTTGACGGAATTATTTTCCCGATGGTAACTGAATATAAAGAGTATAAACTGGTTCATATTTCAGATGCAAAATTTGAGTTAGATGAACAAGAGACAAAAGCCCAAGAAGAGACTGCTAAAACTTATGAAGGTTTAGTAGGGCAGTTTAAAGAAGCTTTAGGTGAGAGTGTTAAAGATGTTGAGACTACAACGGATTTGGTAGATTCACCTGTTAAGTTAAAAGAGGATAAAGAAGACCCCGCATATATGATGGCACAGATGATGAAACAGATGGGTCAAGACGGTGGTGACCATCCTGCTCCAAAACCGATTTTACAAATAAATCCTAAACATGAGTTGCTTGAAAAACTAAAAGATTCTTCTGATGTAAACTTAGTTAACGATGCTGCACATGTCTTACTGGATCAAGCTAAACTGTTTGACGGACAAGAACTTGATGATACCGCAGATTTTATATCACGTTTAAATAGGATTATCACAAAAGCTATATAGAAATTAACAATATATGTGTGTTTTTGTAGCACTCATATATTGATTTATGTGAATCAATTCTACAAAATGATTGAATTCTCAGTTAAATTTGACTATAATCTTAATTAAATAAAATCTGGGAAGTTTATGTTAAATAAAGTAGAAATTGATGACACTATTTCAAAAGAAGATAATATTGCATCAATATTAGAACTTGCAAAATCCGTATGCGATAATGTATTCAGAGATAAAGAAACTTCCTTTAGGATTCCTTACATTTATGATTATTCAATACCTGCTAACGAATTAGGCTTGGATAAAAAACTAATTATTCAGCTTATTGAAGACTATATTTCACAAATTTTTAAGACATATAATATGTTTCATGATAGTTTAGAAAATATTTCAAAAACTATAGGTTCAGAAAAAGAGTTGAAAAAATTAGAACTTAAAAACCTTGCACATAAAAACTTGGGTGTAGCTAGAAATTTGAGAATAGAAGATGCTCAGGTTTTATTAACGGATTTGATGAATAAACATGATGATTTAGAACATTTAAAAAGATGTATAGAAGCTTTGATGGCGTGTGCCTTTAAACTGAATCCTAGTTATGCATATGATGTTTTAAAGTTAAAAAAAGTAAAAGACTCGCTCTAATTTTCAATTATTTTCTAATAGAACCTGAAATTTTCTCCAATAAATTTTCATTTGGTTTTTTAGTAACTGTTTTTTCTCTTACCGGTAAAGAGAGGGCTAAAATTATAAATACAAATGAAAAAATAATCCCTGACAAAATACTAAGAATCATTTTTAACTTAAAATCTTTCATAAATTTATTATATCATGTTAGTATGTTATATGAGTAAAATATTGTTGCATATCGCATTTTTAAGTCTTTTTGTTTCTTTATCCTTTGCAAAAGAGCCTACACTCGCCACACTAAGGTCTGTAAGTACAAATGAATTTCAAAAATTCAGCATAGGATTATATGAATTTATATGCAGACCATACGGTGTTATAACGGTGGATGAATTATATAATAGGGCGGAGTTTAATTCAGAATGTAAAAAAAATATTCAAGAGTTTTATTTTCAAAATCCCATGAGTAAATATTTTACACAAAATTTGCTAAAAAACAGACAGCTGTATCATATAGAATTTAAAGAAGAAAAATGTATTCTTTATGCAAAAGGAAAAATGACAATGTCCGAGCTTTTGGTTAAAAACGGATTAGCACTTAAAAATCCGCTTGCAAAAAGTGAAGAGTTTGAATATTCTCTGATACAGGCACAAATCTATGCCAAAGAGAATAAAATAGGTTTGTTTAAAAACAATATAAGTGATAAATGTATATCAGAATTAAATAAAAACTAATTAATCTCTTTTATGTGTCATATATATCCAAAACTCTTTGTGAGAATAACCTCTGTTTAAAAAATATATTTGAAGTATGCCGACTCTGTATAATGTAATTAGCATCTTGGCAAAAGGGATAAAAAGACTTATACTTACCAGCAACGATTGTTCTTTATCGCCTTTAAGTTTTATCATGTCTTCGATACCTATGTTTTTTGTTAAATACACTCCAAACAATATAGAAAATAAAAAGTTAAGTGTCAATCCAAAAATTAGGTATGCTATAAATTCTTGTTCATACATTCCTGCAATCATATGTAAAAATACTCCATAAATAATTATAAAAAATAATTCTATCCAAAACAATCTTTTTATTTTATTATAGAATTTATGTAAGTGTAAAAAGTAACAAAAAAGTATGATTTTTTAAATTAAAAAGATGCCAAAAGTAAATTTAAACATCTTTGTATTATAATGCACCCAAATTATGAAATAAAGGTAGATTTATGGAAACTAACCTCGTAATTGAGGGTTTTAAATTTTTGGGTCTTGGAATGGGAACGGTGTTCATATTCCTAATGGTGTTAATCGTTCTTATGAACGTTATGTCAACGCTGATTCATAAATTTTTCCCAGAGCCACAGGCTAGTAATGCATCATCAAACGGTAATGCAAATAATAACGATAATAAAAAAGTGATTGCGGCAATATCGGCTGCTATAAAACATCATAGAGAAGGTTAAGGATAAAAATGGCTAAAAAATTTATAGATGTAATGGATACAACCTTTAGAGATGGTTTTCAGTCTGTATATGGTGGTCGTGTACTTATGGATGACTTTTTTCCGGCTGTTGAAGCTGCGAAAACAGCAGGTATAAACCACTTTGAATTTGGTGGAGGGGCTAGATTTCAGTCTTTATACTTTTATTTAAAAGAAGATGCATTTGAGATGATGGATAAATTCCGTAAAATAGTAGGACCGGATGCAAACCTTCAAACATTGGCTCGTGGTGTTAACACTGTAATGTTAGATACGGGAAGTAAAGAATTAATTGATTTACATGCAAAACTATTCAAAAAACACGGTACTACTACTATTCGTAATTTTGACGCATTAAACGACGTAGAAAATTTAAAATATTCGGGTGAGAGAATATCTCATCACGGACTTAAACACGAAGTTGTTGTAACAATGATGGACCTTCCTCCTGGATGCCACGGTGCACATGATGTTGCTTTTTACGAAAAAACTCTTCGTGAGATTTTAGACAGCGGTATTCCATATGACAGCATCTGTTTTAAAGATGCTTCAGGTACGTCATCTCCTCAGAAAGTTTTTGAAACTATCAAGATGGCTCGCAGTTTAGTTCCTGAAGATACGCATCTACGTCTTCATACACATGAGACAGCAGGTGTATCTGTTTCTGCTTATATGGCAGCGCTTGAGGCTGGAGTTGACGGTATAGATATGGCAGCTGCACCTGTAAGTGGCGGAACTAGCCAACCTGATATTTTAACAATGCTTCATGCTACTAAAGGTATGGACTTTGATTTAGGTGGATTAGAGATTGAAAAAATCTTAACTTATGAAAAAGAATTACAATCATGTTTGAGTGACTATTTTATGCCGCCTGAGGCTACAATGGTTTCACCTGTTATACCGTTTTCTCCAATGCCGGGCGGTGCATTAACTGCAAATACTCAAATGATGCGCGATAACGATATTTTAGATAAATTTCCGGAAGTTATTGCTGCTATGACTGAGGTTGTTGAAAAAGGTGGTTACGGTACTTCTGTAACTCCTGTTTCACAGTTTTACTTCCAACAGGCTCTTAATAATGTTATGCAAGGTCCATGGAAAGCTATTGCTCCAGGTTACGGAAAAATGGTGCTGGGATACTTTGGTAAGACTCCGGTTGAACCGGATCCTGAAGTTGTAAAGATTGCTTCTGAAAAGTTAAATTTAGAACCTACTAAAGAAAAAGCACTTGATTTGGCAAATGCTGATGAATCTAAATCTTTAGAGACTTGGATTAACAAACTAAAAGAAGAAAATATTGAAATTACAGAAGAAAATATTTTTATAGCAGCGGCATGTCAAGATAAAGGTATCGCATTCTTAAAAGGTGAAAGCGAATTAAATGTTAGAAAAATTTCTCAAATGAAAGAAGATTGTAAAGAAGGAAGTAAAGAGATGAGTGGAAATTATACTGTAGTAGTAGATGGTCAAAAGTTTAGTGTTCAAGTAGCAGAGGGTGATGCAGATATTCAAGTAACTGCCGTAAACGGAGAAAGTGCTTCTACTTCAGCTCCTGCTCCTGCAGCAGGCGGTGCCGGTGATGATATTAAAGCATTAGTACCGGGTAATGTTTGGAAAATTATAATGAATCCTGGTCAAAGTGTTAATGAAGGAGATGTTATTATGATTTTGGAATCTATGAAAATGGAAATTGATATAGTAGCTACTCGCGGTGGTGTAATCAAATCAATCAATGTTGCTACAAATGATAAAGTAGTTGAAGGTCAAGTCGTAGCTGTAATAGGATAGTCTTTATGAAAAAATTTTTAGTAAAAATTCTTGCTTTGTTTATGCTTCTAGGTCTTACTAGTGCATTTGCAGCTGCTCATCCGGCACCTGAACAAACAAAAGAGTTAAAACCTTATGAAGCGAAACCGTTTACTCAAATGATAAATGGTTTCTTAAATTCAACAGGTATCAATGCCATGGTAAATCCTAATCCGAATGAATTAAATTCACACGGTGAAAAGATGAGTGATTTTCATAAATCTTGGGGTCGTATTATAATGATTCTGGTTACATTTGGTCTTTTTTATCTTGCTATTGCAAAGGGATTTGAGCCACTTTTATTATTACCTATAGGCTTTGGAGGTCTTTTAGCTAATATTCCTGTAGCCGGAATTGCAGGACCTGAAGGCTTCTTGGGAATTATTTATGAAATGGGTCTTTCTAACCAGTTATTTCCGATTTTAATTTTTATGGGTGTTGGAGCAATGACAGACTTTGGTCCTCTTCTTTCCAATCCTAAAACCGCTCTTTTAGGTGCTGCGGCACAGTTTGGTATATTTGGAACACTTGTCGGTGCGGTTGCACTTTCGCAATATACTACTATATTTGATTTTACCCTGCGTCAAGCATCCGCAATTTCAATTATCGGTGGAGCAGACGGTCCTACATCTATATTTATCGCTTCAGCTCTTGCACCTGAATTATTAGGAGCTATTGCTGTTGCATCTTATAGTTACATGGCTATGGTACCTATTATTCAACCTCCAATTATGAAAGCTTTAACAAACGATGACGAGCGTAAAATAAAAATGACTACTCGTCGTCACGTATCCCGTTTAGAGAAACTTGTTTTTCCTATTATGGTTTTAGTTCTTGCTATCTTAGTATTACCGGATGCTACACCACTTATCGGTGCATTTATGTTTGGAAACTTTTTAAAAGAATCAGGAGTCGTTGATAGATTAAGCAATACTATGCAAAATGAGCTTATAAATATTGTTACTATTTTCTTAGGTTTAGCAGTTGGTTCAAAACTAGCATCCGATCAGTTCTTAGTAGCTGAAACTTTAGCTATTCTCGGACTAGGTATTATTGCCTTTTCGGTAGGTACTGCGGCAGGTGTAATTATGGCTAAAATTATGAACCTTTTCCCTGGTGAAAAAATCAATCCTTTAATTGGTTCGGCAGGTGTATCGGCAGTACCTATGGCTGCTCGTGTTTCAAATAAAGTCGGTATGGAGTATGATAGACAAAATATGCTTTTAATGCATGCAATGGGTCCAAATGTTGCAGGTGTTATCGGTTCAGCCGTTGCGGCGGGTGTATTAATCTCTCTATTCCAATAGTATTTTAAATATTATAAAATTTAAATAGCAACGCATCTTTAGCGTTGCTACACTCGTCAGATACTTTTAGTATCTTTCCTCATTAAGCGCCTCAAATACCTTAAACGTATGGAATATTTTTTGAAAGAATGCAATGCAAAAATGCATTACATAAGAGAGTTTTATTTTTTTACTCTATTCATAACATCCACAATTAACGGGATAATATTATGACTTTTAGTCTTATCTATAAATCCGTTAGCACCTAATGACTCAGCTTCTCTTTTATTATTATCACCAGTCATGGATGAGTTTACGATTATAGGGATATTTTTTGTCAGAGGATTTTTATGCAACTCTTGAATAACGGTAAATCCACTCATCTCCGGCATCTCAATATCGGTAATTATTGCCGGTATCAGAGAAGGATCAGACATTTTTTTAATGTAATCTATTAAAAGTTTTCCGTTTTCAAAGAGTTTCATATCTATATTTGAGTTTTTAAATATTTGAATAAGGTGTCTCTGAGCCGTTTTAGAGTCTTCTGCTATTAAAACGGTACCTGCTTTTAATTTGGCAGGGATATCTAAATCTTTAAGATTGCCAGGTGATTCAAATACATCAACCATAGCTTGAGGTATTACGTCCGATAAAAGTTTTTCATAATCTAAAATTAAACAAAGTGAGCCGTCTTCAAGACGTGTATGATTCATTACGACACCGCCTTCTTGGCGGTAACTGTCTGGGGCATGCATCTCATTCCAGTTTTTCTTAACTACTCTGTATGCAGACATAATTCTAAGACCTATAATTACACCGTTAAAATCACAAATAAGTATATTAGATTTTTGTACAGATTCTTTAGAAAGGTTTACATCCAGCCAAGCAGGAAGATTTAATATAGGTATCTGTAATCCGCGTAAGGTAATCGTACCTTCAAGAAGAGGATGTGATGAAGGTATTTGAGTCAAAAAATGGTTTTTTGCCTCAACTACTTCCCTTGTCTTAAAAACATTAATTGCATAAAAAGCAGACTCTTGACTTTCACTTATTCTAAAAACTAATAGTTGAAGTTCATTGTTCTTTGCGAGATTTGTTGCAGCATCTACATTTTCTAGTATAGACATACGAATTCCCTTTATCTATTTATTGTTAAATCATAGCGAAAAATAAATGAAATAAAGATGAATATGAAATTATATTAATAATGAAATGGTAAAATAGCTTTAAAATTTGAATTAGACAGGGTTATAAATGAAATTAATAGCTATTTTATTTTTTAGTTTTTCAATAATTTTCGCTAGTGAATATTATGCAAAAGTAGAACCTATAGAGATTAGAGAGATAAGCTCAAACGTATCAGGTTTAGTTATTAGTGCCGATGAAAAAAATTTAGGTACATTGCTCTTAGACGAAGCATATATAGAAATTGATTCGGAATTAGATACAAAAGAATTAAATTATATAAAAGACAAACTTGAGTATTTAAGAAATACGGTTGAGACTAACGAGGAAATAGTAAAAAACCTTGATAGTTCACTCGTTAGAAAAAGAAAAAACTACGATAGAGTAGAAAAACTTAAAATAAAGTCCCAAATTGAAAAAGACAGGGAATATTATGACTTAATCAGTAGTGAAAACCAGTTGTTAAGTACAAAAAAAGAGATTCAGAATTTAAAAGTTCAGATTACGGATTTAAAGCTAAGATATGCAGTTTTAAATCGAAGTATAAATGATAAAAATTTAAAAGCCGAAGGTTTTATACTTTATGAACTAAATGTTAAACCGGGACAAGTCGTAAATCTTTCAACTCCTTTGGCAAAAGTAGCCGATATATCAAAAGCAAAATTAACTATATATTTAAACAGAGACGACTTAGACGATGCAAGCAAAAAAACTATCTATCTTGATGGAGAAAAAACAAAGTATAAAATCAGTAGAGTTGTAAATATAGCCGACTCAAAAAACATATCTAAATATATGGCTCAAATTATTATAAAATCTCCAAAAGTTTTCTCAAACCTTGTTAAGGTTGAGCTAAAAGATGAATAATACAGCTTGTCCTCTTGATTGTTATGATGCTTGTGAAATAATATATGAAGATCATAAAATTAAAGCTAAAAAATCAGGGCATACAAGAGGATTTTTATGTCCGCATCTTAACCATTACGAAAAAAACCAGCAGATACAAAGCCCAAGATATAAAGGTGTTGAAATTAGTATGGATGAAGCTCTTTTAAAATTAAAAGAGCTTATTGAATTGGGTGAAAAAAATGAAATTTTACATTATAGAGGGTCCGGTAATTTTGCTCTAATGCAAGGAGTGACTGACCATTTCTTTGCATCTTACGGTGCTACACTTACAGAAGGCAGTTTATGTGACGGTGCAGGTGAAGCAGGAATAATTGAAGGTCGCGGTTCAAATAAAAATATGCCGCTTTCACAAATAGCAAAATCAGAAGTTGTAATTTTATGGGGTAGAAACCCGCATACTACTTCATCACATCTTTTACCGCTTTTAAAAGACAAGCAGATAGTCGTTATAGACCCTGTAAAAACAAAGGCTGCAAAGATATCGGATTTATATATACAAATTCAACCGCGCGGTGATTTAGAACTGGCAATGTTGCTTAGTCGTTTTTTACATATTGAACACGGTTGTGACGAGCAGTTTTTAGAAGAGTATGCAAGTGAAGCGGAAGACTTTTATGAGCTTACTCAAAATATACGTATTAAAGCAGTACTTGATAAAATAGGTGTAACTCTTGGTGATATAGGCGATATACTCGCCATGGTTAAAGGTAAAAAAGTAGCTATAGTTTGTGGGATTGGAGTTCAAAAATACAGAAACGGTTCTGAAGTTATACGTGCAATAGATGCCTTTGCAACTAATTTAGGTCTTTTTGGCAAAGAGGGGAGTGGAGTAGCATATCTGGGTAACTCAAAAGAAGCTATAGAGTCACCTTTTAATACAAAAGCAAAAAGAGTATCAAAAGTAGATACTAAATTTTCCGACTTTAAAACAGTTTTTATCCAAGGTGCAAATCCACTCTCTCAAATGCCAAATTCTTCAAGAGTTGTATCTGATATTTCAAAGGTTGAAAACGTCGTCTATTTTGGTTTATATGAAAATGAAACAAGTGAAGCGGCTTCTTTAGTTATACCGGCAAAAAGTTTTTTATATAAAAACGATATTCGTACATCATATTCACATAATGCAATGATAAGTATGCATAAGCAAAAAGATACGGACATAGGTATAAGCGAATACGATTTGAGCAAATTTTTATGTAAAGAATTTGGAATTGAGATTAAAAGTGAAGATGATTATATAAAACATTTTAAAAATTTTTCCGTTCAAAATATAGACGGTGCTTTTTATGTTGAAAACAGGGAAGACATCCCGTACAAAGAAGGTTTTGATACAGATGATAATGAATTTGTTTTTTTAGATGAATTTGAAGTTCACGACTATAAAGAGGAGAAACTGTTTTTAATCACTTCAAAAAGTCCTAAAAGTTTAAATTCACAATTTAACAGGGAAGAAAATGTTTATTTAAATAGTTCACTTGGTTTTGCAGAAGGCGACTTGGTAGAAATAGAGTCCTCGGTAGGCAATGTTAAGTTAAAAGTAAAAATAAATAATGACTTGCGAAATGATTGTGTCCTTATATACAGCGGTACTAAAGGTGTAAATAATCTTACAAGCTCTTTGCACAGTTATGAAGGTAAAAACGCTATCTTTCAAGAGGAGATGGTTGTTGTAAAATCTATTTGATTATTTTAGATATAATCTAATTTAAAAAATAATATTAGGCTAATAATGAATACGCAAGATTTAGATAAAAAATATGTACTTCCGACGTATGCACGTGCAGATGTCGAGTTTGTAAGCGGTAAAAATGCAACACTTAAAGATGTAAACGGGAAAAAATATATAGATTTCACATCGGGTATAGGTGTATGCAGTGTCGGTCACGCAAATGAGCTTTTAAATACCGCAATAACAGAGCAGATATCAAATATTACGCATATATCAAACTTATATAATATCGCACCT
This sequence comes from Sulfurimonas lithotrophica, assembly GCF_009258225.1. NCBI lineage: Bacteria > Pseudomonadati > Campylobacterota > Epsilonproteobacteria > Campylobacterales > Sulfurimonadaceae > Sulfurimonas > Sulfurimonas lithotrophica. The sequence continues at coordinate 1,380,684 of NZ_CP043617.1, read as the reverse complement.
CAAGCAAAAGCTGCACAAAAAATTGTTGAGACGAGCGGATATGATATGCAGTGTTTCTTTGGTAACAGTGGAGCTGAGGCAAATGAAGGTGCTTTAAAAATAGCACGAAAATGGGGTGAACGTGACGGTAAGATAAAAAGATATAAAGTTATAACGCTTAAACAATCATTTCACGGAAGAACGATAACTACCGTAAAAGCTACAGGACAAGAAGCAATGCATAACTATTTTGGACCTTTTCCCGATGGTTTTGTATATGCCGATGATATGAATCATGTAGAGAGTTTGATAGATGATCATACTTGTGCGGTAATGATAGAACTTGTTCAAGGCGAGGGCGGTGTTCAGCCTCAAGATAAAGATGAAGTCAAAGCACTGGCAAAGATGCTTAAAGAAAAAGGTGTACTTTTGATAGTTGATGAAGTACAAACAGGTATTTACAGAACGGGAGAGTTTTTAGCTTCAAATCTTTATGAAATTGAGCCTGATATTATAACTTTAGCAAAAGGTCTTGGAGGCGGTGTACCTATAGGTGTAGTTATGACAAACCTAAAAGGTGTTATGGGTGCAGGCGATCACGGTTCTACATTTGGCGGTAACTATTTAAGTTCTAGTGCTGCTTGTACGGTTATTGATATTTTAAACGATTATAAAAAAAGCGGTGATTTAGAGATTAATACATTGCTTTTTAATAAAGCCGTTGAGAAAATATATAAAAAATATACAAACCTATTTACCCAAAAGGTAGGCATAGGGATGATGTGCGGATTACGAGTAAAAGATGCAGATACTTTAGCGGCTATTATAAACTCCGCAAGAGAAAATGGAGTTATGGTCCTAAGAGCGGGTAGAAATACTTTAAGATTTTTACCTCCGCTTACAATTACAAAAGAGGAAATTGATGAAGGTTTTAAATCTTTGGATAACGCTCTTAGCTCTATCTAGTATATCTTATGCAGATGAAAACTCTAGTGAGTCGTTAGAGGGATATATAAGTGACTCTAAGCAAAAACAATTTGACTATACTTATGAAAAAAATGAAGCCGAGAGTTCAAAACTTCGTGACTCTTGGATCTCTCCTTTTTCATTGAGTTACACTTTCTCAAAAAACAAACAGGATTCAGAAGCTATAGGTACTACGGCAGCTAAAGAGAGTGAATGGGATCAAGAGAGTGCATCAATTTCATGGAGTCAGACTGTTTTTCAAAGCGGTGGAATCTACTACGGCATCAAGTATGCAGAAGCCAGTGGAAAATATGCCGACTTATCCGTTGATGTTACAAAACGCAAACTTGTAAAAGATACTATATCTATACTTATGCAGATAAAGCAGATAGATTTAAAAATTGAGCGTCAAAACCTTCAAATAAAAAATGCAGAAATTGCACTCGAACAAAAAAAAGAACAATACTTAAACGGTCAACTAGATTCCAGCTTTTTAGATAATGCAATAATCGATAGAAACCTGGTTATTCAAGCTTTATATGATATAGAAACAAATAAAGAGCGTTTAATCTCAAAGTTTGAAGCCTTAAGCGATATGGATTACAAACAAGCTGCCATACCTAGACTTGATTTGTTGGATAAAAAAAACTTTTTATCTAATAATATAGTTTTAAAGATGAATGAAAGCGAGATAGAAAAAAATAACTATTTCAAAGACGTAACAACTGCAAAATATCTTCCTAAAATAAGTTTTAATGCCGGATATACATGGCAGGCGGAAACAAAAATACTGGGTAGTTTCGATAAAGCTGAAAATACGTCATACAATTACGGTGTTACGGCTAGTATTCCACTTGATATAAATACTTTTGACGATATATCTTCATCACGCATAGAGTATTTAAAATCTAAAGTTGTCATAGAAGATAAAAAACGTGAACTTAGTGCTATATATGACCAAGTTATGCAAAATATAGATAACTTAGAGAAGAAAAAACAACTAAGTATAGAAAACAAAGATATATACGAAAAGCTTCTTGATGAAACTAAAGAATTGTTTGCTGCGGGTTATAAAACAGAATATGATGTAGATTTACTAAGAAATTCTTATGAGATAGCAGGTATAGATTTTAAGATATATGAGATAGACAAACAGTTAGAATTATTGACTCTATACGAGATGTATAAAAAAGATTAAAATGGATAAAAAATTTAGTGAATATATGACCGAATGGTTATATGGTAAAAATGGCTACTATGCATCTTATAAACAAATAGGGAAAGAGGGAGATTTTTACACTGCTGTAAGTACAAGTCGTTTTTTCGGAGGTAGCATAGCAAAACATATTATCTCTTTAATAGATGAAGGATTTTTGAATAAAGATGCAGTAATATGTGAGATTGGTGCACATCACGGTTATTTTTTAGCGGATGTAGTACAGTTTATATATACACTTCGTCCTGAACTTTTAAAGAGTCTAAAGTTCGTAATAATAGAGCGTTTTGATAAATTACAGGAATTTCAACGCAACTACTTCCAAGAAAGCTTTTCAGATGCCGTGCATCTAACACATTACAAATCCTTAAGTGAGTTAAAGTGTGAAAATGCTTTTTTTATAGCAAATGAGATATTTGATGCGTTTCCTTGTGAACTTTACTATAAAGGTAAAACTGCCAGAGTTGAAGATAATCATAATGTAGAGTTTGATGTAGATAACAAATGGGTAGATAACAAAGCTAAAAAATATCATAAAGACCGCGGTGAAATAGCTCTAGGTTATGAAGAGTTTGCAAAAGAGATGCAAGCAACTTGTGATAAGTTTGAGTTTATGAGCTTTGATTATGGCGAGATGCAGGCACGTCCGGACTTTTCACTTCGTGTATATAAAAAACATGATGTTATACCTTTTTTTCAAAAAGAGGATGAAAACGGTAAGCAAATAAACAGAGCTGAGCTTTTTGGTACTACAGATATAACTTATGATGTAACTTTTGAGCATGTCAAAGATGCATATGAGGAAGCAGGTATAAAGTTTATAGAATTCAAAGCGCAGATGGTAGCACTTGTCGATATGGGAATACTTGATTTACTTGAAATGTTAAAAGAAAATGTAGATGAAAAAATCTATAAACAAGAGTTGGAAAAAGCAAAAATGCTTATAATGCCCAACTTCTTAGGCGAAAGGTTTAAGATGATAAGGTTTCGAAAAGACAAATCAACTTAATATATATTCTATAGATATTTTAAACTCTTTTGGAAAGCTAAATAGTGTTTTATCTACTTCAACCGGAAAGCTGTTTTCTATAGCTTCTATTACTGATTTTTTAAAGATATTTTTACCTGATACAAACTCGATACTTTTTACACTTCCATCACTTTGTAGAAAAAATTTAACTTCTACATTACCCTCTATCCCTCTTCTTCTTGCACGTCTTGGATATGATTTGTTTTTATTGATTTTATTTCTAAGTTCTGTAAAAAATAGATTTTGTTTCGCTTTTATTTCATCCGGATTTATATATGGTTTTTCTTTTGCAACTACTTGTTGAGTTTTTTTTATTTCGGGTTGTTCCATAGCTACCTGTTCTTTTACAACTTCTTCTTTGACGATTTTTTCTTTAATAATTTCTTCTTTTTTCAAAGATTGTGAAGGTTTAGGTAACTCTTTTTTTATTATTTTTTTCTTGATAGGTTTTTTCTTTTTTACAACTTTTTTCTTTTTTACTATCTTCTTTTTAATAGGCTCTTTTATAAGCTTTGGTTGAGGGGCTACCATGCATACAGTGACAACATTAGGTTTTTTTATCTCTTTATCGGAAAAAGTATCGTTTTTGTTAAAAAAAACTACTGCACCGGCAAATAAACTAACATAAACAAAAAGACTGATTACAAAAGATGAAAAGTATCTATTCATGGCTGAAACTCTTTAAAAAATTATACATTGTAGGCAGGTAAAACAGGTTTAAAATAGTACCCCATAGTAAACCAAAACCTAAAGTAACTGCAAGTGGTTGAAAAGATACAGCCTCTGCAGTTGCAAAAAATATCAATGAAGATAAACCTATTATAGTCGTAACTGAGGTAAGAATGATTGGTCTGAATCTTCTTGCAGCAAGTGTATATATATTGTTTTTATCTGTTGCTTTATTGAGTGTTGCCATCATTATAATTCCATCATTTACAATAACTCCTGCAAGTCCCAGTGCACCTATCAAAGATGGCAGTGATATATTAAGCCCCATAAGATAATGACCTATAAATACACCAAGCAAAGAAAATGGTATAACAGACATAACAATTAGTGTCTCCCTAAGAGAATTAAATAGATAAAGTATTGAGATAAATATCAAAATAATAGCTAGAACAGATGCCAGTACCATTTCGGTTTGCAATGTTTTTGTTTGTTCCTTTTCACCTTTAAACTTTATTTTAAGTCCTTCTTTTTCTAGTCTGTTTGTTATTGGAATTATTTCATCAACTACTTCACCGGGAGTTATAACAGACGGATCTACGTTTGCAAAAACATAAAAATTTATTTTTCCGTCATCTTTTACAAGTTTTTCTAATGATTGTACTTTTTTAAATTCACATATATCTTTTAATCTGACATATGTTTTATTTTTTAAAGGGATTTGCAAAGATTTAAAACTCTCCAAATCATTACTAAAGTTGACGGATTTTATTTTTACATCTACTAGTTCATTATTGTCATAGATTGTTCCGATTTTTTTTGATAAATATAGTTGAGATATATAGTTTCCTACATATTTTTCCGTAACACCGAGAGCTTCACCGTAACTATTTACTTTTAGCTTAACTTCATCGATGCCGAGTTTTACATTATCTCCGTAATATTTAATACCCTTTATCTTTGAAAAAGCTTCTTCAATATCATTGATTGCTTTTAGTGCCTTTTTATAGTCATCGCTTACAATACCTATTCTAATGTCGGCTTTAGTATTTCCCATTTTATTCTCAACTACCATCAGGTTACTAAGTTTAAATCTTTTTTTATAGCCTTGCTCTTTTAGCCAAGTTCTTAAATCTTGAGAAATATCTTGTGAAGATTTGTCTCTAATTCTCCCTTTTGGATCATAATAAAAACTTAGATATGGTGTTATAAATTTATCGACAAAGTTCATAGGCTTCATTTTTTGAAGTTCTATAGATATATATCCGACATATGGATACATCTCAGCTGAGCCTGTAGCACTTCTTCTATAACCTGCCGTAGAACTGACGTGTTTTACAAAAAATCTATCTTTATTTTCTAAAATGTTTTTCTCTAAAGTTTGTACAATCTTTAAAGATTCTTCAAGTGTAGTTGTAGGATTTGCTTTAAATGTAATATTTATAGACGTAGTATCAAAAGGTTTGAACATTTGAAACTTTGAACTTTTTATACCGTAAAAAATTAATGCGGGTACTATTATCAAAAAAATAAGTAAAAAACTTTTTTGATATTTTACGATTTGTTTTAAGGCTTTAGCATATAGTAGATTTACCTTCTCCCATGAGAGTGTTTTTGAATTTACAGAGAGAGTATGCGTGGCATGAATAGGTAAAAATATAAATGATTCTATCAGCGAAGCAATTACCAAAGCGGAAAATGCAATAGGGATAAGCTGTATTATCTCGCCGAGTTTTCCACTTAGCATCAGTAAGGGAATAAATGAAAATAGGGTAGTCAAAGATGCTATGGTTACCGGTTTTGCCACCTCTTTTGTACCTAAATATGCAGCTTCTTTTGCAGAATGGCCTTTTTCAATATATTGTTGTATATTTTCACTTACCACTATAGCATCGTCAACTATGATACCTATAGCAATTAGTACACCTATAAGTGAGTTTACATTGATGCTATGTCCCGTAAAGTAAAAATATATAGCACCTATTACAAATGAAGTAGGTATTCCTAACGCTATTATAAAAGCTATGCGTATATTTATCAGTATAGCCGTTAAAAGTGTTATTAAAATAATGCCAAATAAGATATTTGATATTACAATGTTAAGTCTGTCTTTTATAACTGTGGATTTATCCATTCTTATATTAAATTCAACACCTTTAATACTCATATCAGAGATAAGTTTTTTAATTTTTTTTGCTATTAAAATAGCATCGCCTTTTGGATTTTGAGATACTGCAAGTGTTATAGAATTGCTTCCGTTCATGCTCGCAAGAGTTGATGAATCTTCATAACGTTTTTTTACTTTTGCAATATCTTTTATGGCAATCTGTTGGTCGTTAATATTAATAATCGTATTTTCAAACTGTTCGGAAATTTTTTTATCGTTTTGTAAAGATATATAGTATTGTTCTTTGGCATTGTCTATCATTCCCAAAGGAAATATATAGGAGATTTCAGAAAATATTCTTACGGTATCGTCTAAAGACAGATTATAAGCATTTACTTTTTTTTCATCTATCAATACTTCATAAAAAAGATCGGAGTCTCCGAATATAGTGACATCAGATACATCTTTTATGGAAAGAAGTCTGCTTTTAAATTTTTTGGATAACTTTTTTAGCTCACTTCTTGGTACTTCGGAAGATAACATAGATACATGCATGATGCTTCTTGAATGTGGTACTCCTCTAATTACCGGATCATCCATATCACTTGGTAAATTTTGTCTTATAAGTGCCAGCGCATCTTCAACGTCTCTTACAAAGTTTGTTTTGTTTACACCTTTTTGCAGTTCAAGTATTACGGTAAATCTACCCGGAGAAATAACGGATGTTATATTATCCACACCGATTATATTTTTTACTTCATCTTCTATCTCTTGAACGGCCATTGTATTAAGAGTATCAACCGAAGCCCCGTTGTAAGAGCCTCTTATAGATACAGAATTTGGTTCAATCGTAGGGGATATCTCTTTTGGTATATGGTTGTATGCATATATTCCAAGTGCAAAAATTAGAAAAAATAACGTATAATTTATTTTATAGTTTTCAATAAAAAATTTAAGCACCTTGTTAAACATTAATTATCTCGCTTTATTTTCATATTCATAAGATTCGTGTGCTAAAATAGCCGCTCCGTACGAAGTAGTTATTTGTGGAAATTCAGGTATAAATATCTCTTTTCCGAGCTCATTTTCAATCGCATTAACCAAACCTTCATTAAGAGCAGGTCCACCGTCAAAATAGATATTTTCTTTTATACCGACTCTCTTTACAAGTTTGATAATTCTTTTTGCTATAGAGTAATGTACCCCGGCAACTATGTCTTCGACGGAATTATCGTTTCCAAGAAGACCTATTATTTCGGATTCTGCAAATACGGCACAGGTACTGTTAATAGCTAAAGGAGTTCCCTTTGATTTAAAATGGTATTCTCCTAATTCATCGACTTCAAGCTCTAAGTTCATCGCTACTACGTCTAAAAATTTCCCTGTTCCTGCCGCACATCTGTCATTCATAGCAAAATTTACCACATTTCCCTCGCTATCGAGTGAAATCGCTTTAGAATCTTGCCCGCCTATATTAATAATGGTCTTTATCTCACATTTATCTTTTGCAGCAGCCCTCGCTCCAAGTGCATTTGCCGTAATTTCACTTATGTTTTCATCTGCTTCTTTAAAAAGTTTCCTGCCATAGCCCGTAGCAACCGTATATACTAAATCACTTTCATCAATATTATATTCACGTAAAAGTTCACTTAAACTTTGTTTTGCATATTTATAAAACATACTTCCGCTTGCACTTATTTTATGTGCTACAAGATTTTTATTTTCATCTACGAGTGCGATTTTTATGGCTGTCGAGCCTATATCTATTCCTGCAAAATACTGCATTACTTTTTCCTTCTTCTATTTTTAAGAGACTCTATAAAAGCTTCTATCCTTGTTGTTAATTGTCCAAGATGACTTGGAGAATAGTCACTTTCAAGATAAATTATCGGTATCCCTTCTTTTTCCATAGCCTCTAAAACCGATCTTTGTTCCATCTCGTAAACTTGACAACCTGCAAATGCCTGATACACTACACCGTCGGCGTTATATTCTTTTACCAAGTCCAGTATTCTTCTTTTTCTGTCATCATTTTTTGTAAAGATAGGGCAGGTGCAACCTTTTAAATATCTATCTGCGACACCGTCTATCATATCGTTTACAAACCACTCATCTACACTTACCATGTCGTTAAACATTCTGTTGGACGAGCAAGTCTCATCTGCAACTATTATTGCATCTGATTGTTCTATAATTAAAGGAATTTTTAGATTTGGAAATATCGGAGGTGAACCCGTATATACGATTCTCGGACTTCTTTTATGTGCGGCGTTAAACTCATCCTTAACCCTTTGTTCACACTCTTTTACCAGTGTATCCACCGCATTAATCCAGTTGTCTATTTTGTCAAAGAAAAAAGCATTTGTAACTAAAAACATATCAAGCCCCAAAATTGGAGAATTTTCATTTTTTCGTAAGATATTTAGTTTATGGTACAGATGCTGTGCCAAACCTACCTTTTTGATAGATTCTCTTAAAGCTTTTTTAGTAATCTTTTTTCCCAAATCATTTGATAACTCTTTTGTAAATTTTCTTACACTGCGTCTCCAGTATTCACGGCTTTCTTCACTCTCTTTTGTTCTTGGAAATTCCATATCGAAGATGCTATAGCCCATATCTTCTATAATAGCGCCCGATTTTGCTTTTTGGTCACAGGTAGTAGGAGATACTACAACATCCGGTTTATCGGAAAAATTATCGGATGCAAAAAGTCCTACGGTAGCTTTTACGAGTGGACATGATTTTGAAGGTAATAAGTCGCTTCCTATCTCATCGTCTGTATAAAAACCGTTACACATCCTAATAGGTACTGCATCCAGTGCATAAACTATTTCGGATGGTACTTGGATGCACATAGTTCCGACTTTTACTTTATCTTTATGTAAAGGTTCGTGTTTGCAATGTACACTCTCATACAAATCATAAAAATATTCCATTGCTTCTGGAGGCTTTTTAAACTCATGTTTTATCTTTTCAAGTACCGTTATGGCTTCCATCGCTTTATGACGATTTTGTTTCTCTTTAGGAGTCTCTATTTTGTGTCCGGCTCTTTTAGTCATTTTTTTTCTCCAGCTCTTGTATTTCCATTCTTTTAACAAACCCGCCTTTTGTTGATTTAAAAATAGGATAATTTACAAGATCCACATGCAAAGCATCGTCTTCAGGGCAAGCTGCTACGCATTTTAAGCACATAATGCAGTCATCTCTTAAAATATTTGTGCTTTTAACATCATCTGCAATATCTTTTATCTGCATATCGCAAACATTGTAGCAATCACCGCATTTTGTACATTTATCACCGTCTTTTTTTAGTTTTAAAAGTGCTGCATCGCTAAAAATATAATGCATTGCACTCATCGGGCAAAAGAAACAAAAAAAGCGTTTTTTGATAAATGAACCGACTACGAATAAACCTGTAAAAATTAGACCCAAGGAAGTTAAAATCATCGCACTTTTAGTAGAAAAATCAAGTGCCCATTGAGATGTATCTCCTACAAATAAAGGTGTTATCATTCTTCCCGGACAGATGCTACAAAATGCCGTCCTCCATTCACCCCCAAGAAGACCCATTCCAACTGCGATAGGAGATAAAATAACGATGGCAAGCATAATATACTTTATCTTTTTTAACTTATCAAATTGAGGCTGTGTATATGTGCTGTATCTGATGCCGAGTTTTTTTCTAAGTCCTGTCAGCCAGTCTTGCATAGTACCAAGCGGACAGGCATATCCACACCAAGCTTTGTTAAATACGATAAACCATAGTAAAAATGTTATAAACCCAATAAGAACCGAGATGCTGGCAACGCTAAAGAGTACATCCAGAGGTCTCGCCAATTGGTGTTGAAGCGGTAGAAAATAACACATTCCACCGACTTCTCTATCGTAACCGCATGAAAATACCGGTATTGAATTTCCTAAATTAATAGCAAAGTATCCGCCGTATATAAAGATGACAAAGAAAAATAGTTGTAACCAAAAACGAAACTTTTTTATGTCTGCTTTGTTTATGAAGTCTCTAATTTTTTTCATTAAATTTTACCTCTTTAAAGGGTTGTTCTCTTCTTTTTCTATAGATGTAAATAATAAATCCGCTTAAAATCATAGTAAATATTGCCGCTAATAAACCGTAAGCATAGGACTTATATGAACTGTCACCGGGATAATAAATACTTGAATATGTAGATGTATATTTTATATTTTCGTAATCTTCATATTCGTATTCACCTTTGGCATCTTTTGTATATGTTGCAGTTATTAAAAACTTGTTTTGATGTCTTCTGTCAAATTTATTCCAATCAGGAAAATAATCTTGAATCAGTGTAAAAACTGCAACTCCGTTTTCGTCTGTTTTTATAGTTTTTGACCAGCCTGTTTTTGTAGATAAAGTTATATTTGCCCCTTTAATCTCTTTTGAGTCAAGTAATACTTTAAATCTTATTTTTTCGCCAGAATAGAGGCGATGATAAAATGTCTCACCTTCTTCTCTTAATCTTAAAATATCAAAAGGTACTTCTTTTATGCTATGGGCTGCCATTTTTTCATTATCATATACTGCATCGTTACTGTGGTTAAATCTCATATATTCATATTTGCTTGTTGTAATATATAGAGTTTTATTATCAATATTTCTATCCACGTAAAATAGATTGTAGTATCCGTTTTCAGGCATCTGAAAACTTACGCTTTTACATCCTCTGTCTCTTGATTGTTTTAATTTTGACGTACTAAGGTTTGCATCTAGAAGGTATAACTCAGCTTTAATGTCATCAAAACAGTTCAGCTTGTTTGATTCGTCTTCAAATAAAGGCCATACCTTTTTACTTGGAACTTTGCCCCATCCACCGTGAGAGTGTCCGCCGTGGGAGCCTTTTGCTTTTTTAGGAATCGGATTTTTGTCGCTAAAATATACTACACTGGAAAATGAAGGTTGTTTAGCCATATCTTTTGCCGGTGAATCAAAGTCTCTCATAGCAATTTTTTGGGCTTCTTCGAAATTTACAACTCTCCCTTTATATCTTTTGACAAAGTTCATAGCATCTGCTTTTAAAGCAAATGCATACTTGCTTACTTCACTCATAGTTGCTTTTTTCTTACTGCCGACTACATAAAACGCTTTTGTAGCATCTATGAATTTAAGGCTTGAAACATTGACTACCTTTAAATTTTCAAGCGGCATTTTTTTGATATATTTAGCTTCACTCAAACAGTGTATAGAACAGTACTGTTTTGTTTTATCTTTTAAATGTGCAGCATGGTTTGTCTTGTAAAATTTTGCTAGATTCATAGAACAGTTGCTACATAAGTGTTTATCATTACCTGATTGTAAAATAATAGCTTTATCTTTAGATACACTCTGAAACATTGCTCCGCCATGATTTGAATGACCGCCATGACCGCCTGAAGCTCTACCGTATGTGTCTATAATATATCCTCTGTATAGGTTAACGCTAAGAAAAAATATAATCAAAGATGCGGCAAAAGGATAGGCTAAAATCTTGCGTGTTTTATTTGCATCCAATAGTTTCATTCTTTTGTAAAGTATTATAAGTGCCCATGCTATAGCTACCCATTTTAAAATACCAAACATATGTAACCAACTATCACCTCTATTCGCAAGAGATGCTACATCTACGTTAAAACCAAAAGCCTGTGCAAAGCCCTCGACTATACGTTCATAACCACGCATAAAAAAAGTCTCTAAAGAGTGTGCGATTGAGCCTAAAATAAATAAAGGTGCATATGAATATCCAAGATCGTAAAATATTTTTTTAAAATCTTTTTGTAAAATTTTAGAAGCTATAAACATACCGATTAGTGCAGCTATTATCGTAAAAACAAGAGCATAAAGAAAGGCAAACAGACCTACCGCATCTACAGAACCAAAACTTATATAATTTTTTAAAAACTCGGCTGTTTTTGACCAAATCATATCGTTAGCGGCATTACTTCTTCCGATTCCGTGATGAAACGACATTGTAATTGGAATAGATGCCAAAATTAAAATAAATGCCCATACTTCAGCTTTTAGAGTTTGAAATTTAGAAAAGAGTGAAAAAGATGGTTTCTTAGTTTTAAAGCTTATAGCCTCACAAGCAGCTGAACAATCCATACACAAGGTACAATCCGTCATAGAATTTCTGTTATCAAATGTAAAAGGTTTTAAGTTGTACGGACAAGCCGTAGCACATTCAAAAGTTTTACAATCCGTGCAGGCACTTTTGTATGTGCCAAGCCATGTAAAGGAGAGTTTGGAATATGCACGTGTCAAGGTTCCAATTGGACAAATGTATTTACAATAGCTCATATCTTTATATAAAAAATATACTACAAAAGATATTAAAGTCATAACCGTAAAAAGAGTAGCTGTTCCTAGCGGTGTTCTGTAAAGGTTTGGAAACATATAGTAGATGCCCCACCATCCTATAACAAGCAGTAGTATTCCTATATAGCGGTTTTGCATCCACTTTGGCATCGTCTTTTTTAAACCGAATTTAGTGATATATTTTCCCATAAAACCGTGTGGACAAATACCGCAAAATATACGACCCAAAGTCGGAAGGGTTATGACCATAAATAAAGACCAAAATATTCCCCAAAATACTGCATATGTAAAATTATTATCTTTGCCCGTATATGCAAATCCGTAGTATATTGCATATAAAAATATAAATAAGACAACTAATTTAAGTGTTAGTAAAAATTTTTGATTTTTAAAAAAAAAGCCTAATATAGGCTTTGCATAAATATCGTCTTTGTCGCGTTTTATAAAATTTACCATTTTTTACCTTTGTTAAAGTATTAAAATACCGTTTAGAACAAGCACACCTACTACAATAAGTAAAAGTGCCGCCGTTCTTTCCACTATGAGTTTATATGAACTAAATTGTTGTAATAAACCATTGATAAGTTTAGAAACTATAAACCCGTAAAATAAAATTGAAAATATAACCGCCCCGAGTCCGAAAAAAATTCCCAAACCGATAGTGTTATATATATTAGTGCTGTTTGCAGCTACGGCTAAAAGAGCCATTATAGGTGCACACGGATTGATCGACATCGTTGCACCGATAGTAAAAAAACCGAATTTATTTAGTTTTGGTTGTTTTATTATTGATGTAGTATGTCCGCAGGAGAATGAAGGCTTATAGCTTTTATATAGTAAGTATAAACCCATACCGATAGTACTTATTCCTAAAATAAAGCTAAATAGCGTATTGTTGTTTAACATCTGTTTTACCCAAGCCGAGCTTAAATATGCAATAATTGCTATAAAAGTATAAGAGACTATTCTTCCTGCACTAAAAGGCAGTATCACACTTAATGCTTCTTTGGAATTTCCTGAATTTTTTACCAATAACGGACTTAAAAAAGGCATACAGGAAAACATACATGCGGTAGCCCCATAAGAGAGACCAATTATGAAAATTGAAAAAAATGTTGCATATTCCATTCGTTTACTTATCTTTTTGCGTAATAATTCCAAGGTTTTTAAAATTTTTTAATTTTAAAATATCCAATAAATCAACAAACAAATCAAACTTCGCATCTTTATCACAGTTGATATGGATAGGTGTTTTTGTTTTATAAGAAGAGAGTTTACTCTCAATATCTTTTTTTAACACCTTCTCTTTATCAAATAAAATCTCTCCGTTTTTTTTGATAGTAATAGTAAGATTTTTTATATCTTCTTGTTTAGCGGCACTTTTAGAATCAGGCAAATCGACGGGGATAATTCCTTTTGCCACAAATGATGCAGTCGTCAAAACGATTACCAGAAGAACCAACATAATGTCTATAAAAGGTACGACGTTTATAGAGTCAAACTTTTTAGTTTGCAAGTTTTTCCTTTTGATAGATATCCCATTTTGCAAGTATTACTTCTATTCTTCTGCTAAGATGGTTATAAAAAATTATAGATGGAATTGCCACTAGTAAGCCCATAGCAGTAGCTTTTAGTGCAAGTGCCAATGAAGTCATAATCATCTTTGCATCCAAATCACCGCTTTGTCCCATTACATAAAATGTAATGATAATTCCAAACACTGTTCCAAGTAAACCTATATACGGTGCATTTGAACCAAAGGTGGAGATGATGTTAATATTGTTTGTAACATCAATCTCTAAAGCTTCTTTTGTATTGTATTTTGAGATATCCAAAGTTTTATAAAATAAAACTCTTTCAACCCAAAACCATAAAGCAATAAAACTCATAAGACCTAAAAGCCCAATTACACCGTAATCGACAAGATTTTTTAAAAGTTCAATATCCATCTCAATAACTCTCTAATTAAAACTTAGCAGCAAGCCCTGCCGTTAAGACTCTTCCCGGATTAACCGTAATTGATAAATCTTCAGCATTAAATACACCGTCTTCGTTTCTATCAGAACTAGATCTTGCCGAAGTATAATATTGTTTATCAAATACGTTGTCAGCTCTAACAAAGAAGCTTGTATCAAACATGCCGAGTTTTTTATTATATGTAGCCATTAAATTAAGTATGCCGTGACCTGCTATTTCTATTTTGTTTAGATCGTCCGCATAATATTTGCTTTTTGCATTTACTTCAGCCATTAAAGTAAGATCTTTTAAAACTTGATAGTTCATAATAAGGTTAACATTATGTTTTGAAGTTCTTGGGATTGTATTTCCTGTAGCATCGTATGTCATTACAGGAGCAGGTGTAAAAACAGGAAAATAAACATCTGAACCCATTGTAATACCGAAATTTCTATAGTTTGTGTACTTAGCTCTTAAGTATGTATATGCCATATTAAACGATAGCGAATCTATTATATTACCAACAGCAGATAATTCAAATCCTCTATGTCTAGCTCCACCGACATTATCCCACATATCGTTTGTATCCGTATCGCCATAGTTTCCGGATGTTTTCATAATAAAATCTTTTCTGTCTATTTGAAATACGGAAGCTTCGTATTTTATATTATTCATGAGTGCTCTAACACCTATCTCATAGTTAAAAGATTCTTCAGGGTCTAAGTTTGGATTATTTTGTGTCGAGCCCCACGTACTTACGTCACCTGCAAAAAGCTGGCTGATAGTAGGTGCACGAAAGCCTGTTGAATAGTTTAAAAACAGTGTAGAATTTTGACTCATTTGATAATTCATTCCAATTCTATAAGAATAAACTGAAAAGTCTTTTTTTAAGCTGTTTGCAGCAGAATCAGTATAGTCAAGTTTAATTTTGTCGTATCTTAAGTTCGTTGTAGCACTGATAGAATCCGTAAATGCATATTTATATTCACCGTATAATGCATATACGTTTTCATCTGTTTTATCATTACTTTTAAAATCACCCGGCTGATAATAATCAGGATATACACCTGCCATTGGTCCGCCATAAATTACTAAAGCTTGTGCCGCTCTGTATGTGGTTTTATTTTCGTATTCATTCGCACGTAAATCAACTCCTAGAAGTGCTGCAGAGTTTTTAAACGAATCTCTATACTCACTTTTTACACCTTTTTGAACTTGCTCGTAGTGATTATCATATACATAATTATCATCTGTAAGAGTAGCATCGTTATTACCGCTGGAATCTTTAGTCTGAGGAGAAGACATAAACTCAGTAGTGTCGGTATAAATGTAAGTATTTACTAAAAGGTTTGCTCCATAATCAAAGTCTTTTGAATACGTTAAAAAGGCTTTCATTAGTTCAACATCGTATTTTCTTGTATAGTCACGGCTATCTTGGTCACCCGTGTAAATAGACTCAGGGTTGATTTTAGCTTGTGTCTCTCCTCCGACAGTACCGTGAGAGTCTTTTTCTCTTTTTGAGTATTCAAGTCCTACATTAATATCTGAAGAATCATCAATATAATACTGAAGTTTACCGTTTAGATAACTTGTCTCATAATCTGAATCTTCATGATAACCATCAGACGATCTTTGGCTTGCTTGAACGTGAAAGCTTAAATCATCGTTTGCATATCCGGTTCTGGCAACTGCTTTTTTATAACCGTAGCTTCCCACTTCAACTGCACCGTAGTTATGGTTGTATTTTGCCCCTCTTTTAGTTGTAATAATAACAGCACCCGATAATGCATCATCACCAAAAAGATATGAAGCACCACCCTTTATAACTTTTATACTCTCAATATTATCAAGGTCTATATTTACTTTACCGGTTCTCTCAAACACAGGTACACCGTCGATTACAACTGCAACACCCGGTTTTTCACCCATATACATTTGATTTTCTACACCTCTTAAGTGTATTTTTAAACTGTCACCCGTCGATGATTCGGTTGTAATACCGGGAATTGATTGAAGAATTTGTTGAATATTTGAAATATGTGATTTGTCAACTTTCTCACCGCTAACGGTTGTAGTACTTGAGATTTCACTTTTTTTTGTTTCAAATTTATCATCAATAGTTGACGACTCTACTTTTATCGTTCCTAAGTCTGATGCGTATGTACTTATGGCGATAGCACATACAACAGATATAGCAGTTATCTTTTTCATATACTTTCCTAAACTTTAAAATATTTATGTAAGTATATTTTTAAAGTGTTACAAAAGTGTTAAATAAAGTTAACAACTAAAATATCAAAAAACATAAAAAAACATCAAATGGAGATTAATCGTTAATTTAGTTTTAGGAAAAATCCCAAAACATTAAAGAAGATTTACAGATTGTCTATTATTTTTAACAGTTCTTCCGGTCTGTTAGAGTTTTTGATAGCATTCTCTTTTGTTATAATTTTCTTGTGTAGAAGCTCCATTATCTCTTGGGTCTGGGTTTTCATAGATGTTTCTGCTTGGTTTAGTTGCATCTGTGAATAAAGTTGGTGAACTTTATCTTCACGAATTAAGTTTGAAATTGCAGGATTTGTAATCATTATCTCCTGTGTCGCAACTTTACCTCCTCCGACTCTAGGTATTAAAGACTGGGAAATTACAGCTACTAGGGATGAAGCAAGTTGAGCACGTATTTGACTTTGTTGTTCAGAATCAAATACATCTATAATACGGTTAACGGTACCCGCAGCAGAGTTTGTATGAAGCGTACCAAATACCAAGTGACCTGTTTCGGCTGCGGTAAGTGCAGCACCGATTGTTTCGGCATCACGCATCTCACCGATTAGGATAATATCCGGGTCTTGTCTAAGTGCATATTTTAAAGCTGCGGCAAAAGATTTTGTACTACTGCCGACATCACGTTGGGAAAAAAGAGACTTATTGTTTTTGTGAACAAACTCAACCGGATCCTCGACGGTTATAATATGCTTACGTTCAGTCATATTAATCTCATTTAACATTGAAGCCAATGTAGTTGATTTACCGCTTCCAGTAGGACCGGTAACCAAGATGAGACCTTTTTCTCTTTTTACCAATTCTTTAAATACGGGTGGTGAATCAAAGTCGTCAAGAGTAGGTATTTCGATAGGAATCATACGAAAGGCACAAGCTGTTCCGCCTATAGTTTTGTAATAGTTTGCACGGAAACGTCCTACATTTTCTATCTCAAACGAAAAATCGAGTTCGTTATTTTCTTCAAACTCTTTTTTCTGCTTTTCTTTAATAAGAGAGTTTGCCATATTGTCAAGCTCTTTAGATGTAAGCTTAGGCAATTTTAGAGGTTTCAACTCTTTATCTATACGTATTTGAGGTTCACTTCCTACAACAAGGTGTAAGTCGGATGAACCTAGTGCAAGCGTACTTTTTAATAGTTTTCTGACATCAATAGTTTTAGTTTCCGGTTGTGCTTGTTCTTCAGACATATTTATCCTTGGATAGTTATTTTATTCTATGATTTTTGGAACCACGAAAAAGTGGTCTGAACTTTGAGGTGCATTTTTTAATATATCGTCATTTATATGAGTATCACATGAAGGTTTGTCTTCTCTGGTAAAAGTTGCTCTGTCATCCATTGCAAATTTATCATCGACACCGTCCGTATCTAACTCGCTTAAGTTATCTACAAAAGATACAATTTCCGATAATTGTTCTTTTATTTCATCTCTTTTACTCTCATCTATCTTTAGATAAGATAGTTTTTCAAGCTTTTTTAAAAGAGTATCATCTACTACCATATAATGTCCTATTTATGTAAATTTGTATTATTGTAACCAAAAAAAGTTATTTATTTGATAAATATTTAACAAATTATAGGGTAGTATTACACACTATTTATAAATAACAAGGATTTTTTTTGAGTTTAAAAGAAAATATAAATATGGTTAAAGAGGAATTGAATTCTGAAGAGAAGTTTTTTGAAAAAGCAGTAATAACTGAAAAGTTTGTTAAAAAGTATAAAAACTTGATGATTGGCGGCGTGGCTTTTATAATAATAGCAGTCGGGGCAAATATTGTATATGATGCAAACAAATCTGCTACCGTAGAAGAAGCGAATGAAGTTTTAAGTGCTTTAGTTGAAAATCCAAACGATGCAAATTCAAAAACGATGTTAAAATCTTTAAGTCCTGAGCTTTATGACGTATGGAGTTATTCTCAAGCTTTGGTCAACAAAGATACACAGGCACTTAAAAAATTAAGCTCATCAAAAACAACCTTAATCTCAGATTTGGCGACTTACGAGTTAGCTTCAAGCAGTGCCGATACAGCTGCATTGTCATCATACTCTATGAAACAAAATGTCATCTATAAAGATTTGGCACTTGTGCAAAACGCTATATTGCTTTTAAATAAAAAAGATATAGAAAAAGCACATCAAGAATTAAAAAAAGTTTCACAAAACTCAAGTTTAAATAAAGTAGTTTCTGCATTACTTCACTACGGGGTAAAATAACAATTGCGTAAAATATTTTTTGTTTTTATAGCTTTAATAACATTGATTTTTAGCGGATGTAGCACAAAAGAGGTTTATGAACCAAAGCAAGTTAAAGAGGACTGGCAAAACTACGGTTCAATCGAACAAGATATTATTGAAACAAATATGGATGGAGCACTTTTAGAAGATAGAAGAGTGTTTATAGATTCTAAAATAAGCAATATCAAGATAGATGAAGATAAGTATTTTATCTCAAAAAGTGACGGTTGGATTATAAGTGCATCTCTAGATGGAAACTTAAGCTTACAATATATTGCGGATGCAAATATGACTGAAAGTTTTAATCTTGAAAAGTCTATAGCTACGGCAAGTGTAAAAAATGATATCTTGGCTGTTTTGTTTGCGGATAACGAGATGGCGATTTATTCTATATCTACTAAAAAACTTCTTCTTAAAGAGCAGGGCAATGCACCTATAATTATAAACTCAAAAGTTGTAAAACCTTATTTTATGAATGACTTGGTTTTATTTTTAACGCTTGACGGAAAAGTTGTTATTGTTAGTCTTACGCAAAAGAAAAAGCTCAGAAGCATTATTGTATCGAGTGAAGAGCACTTTAACAATATAATCTATTTCAATGTGATTGATGATAAACTTATAGCAGTTACCGGTACAAAAATACTTTCGTTTTCTCAAAAAGAGGTAAGAGTAAAATACGAAATTAGAGACGTAATAACCGATAAAAATAAAATATATATAACAACAAAACAAGGTGAGATTATATCTTTAAACTCCAATCTTGACGTAATTTCAAAAGTTAAGTTTCCTTTTGCACACTTTTTAGGTTTAATTGCAAAAGAAGATAAAATTTATGCACTTGAAAAAGAGGGTTATTTGATTGAACTCTCAAAAGATTTGTTGACATATGATGTTTATGAGGTTGATGTTGAGGAAGGCTATATCCATGTAAACGGAGACAGCTTTTATATAGCAGATGAATACATCTCAGTTAAGTAAAGAGTTAGAAGCCTTTTTAGAATATATAAGTGTAACAAGAGCACTTAATAAAAAATCTATTTCAGCTTATATGGGTGATTTATCATCCATAGAGGCTGAAATAGAAGCCCCTTTAATTAATATAGACTCAAATAAACTTCTGGATTTACTCTCAAAATATACAAATAAAAGAACACTTAACCGTAAACTCTCCTCCGTAAATGCATTCTTTGACTTTTGCTACAGCAATAAATTTTCTCTTGAAAAAACAAAACTGAAATCTGCAAAAATTCCTAAACTTTTACCGAAGTTTTTAACGTATGAGCAGTTAATGGCTGGAATAAAACTATGTGACACATCTACATGGATAGGGCTTAGAGATGCAGCACTATTATATTTTTTGTATGCATCAGGAGTTAGGATTAGTGAGTGTTTATCTGTAAAAAAAGAGGACATTGATGGAGAGTGGTTACTTGTTCGTCATGCAAAAGGTGATAAGGAACGTTTAGTCCCAATAGCAAAAGTAGCTCTTGATGCATTAAATAAGTATTTAAACGAGATGCCATATGAGAAGGATTATTTATGGTGTAACTATAAGGGTGATAAACTAAGCAGAATTTCTGCTTTTAAAATCACTCAAAAATATCTAAACGTATCACCGCACGTTCTTCGTCATTCATATGCTACATCTCTTATAACGGGCGGTGCAGATTTAAGAGTAGTCCAAGAACTCCTAGGTCATGCCTCTTTAACAACGACACAAATCTACACCCATGTACAAAAACAGCATCTAAGTGAAACTATAGATGTTTGCCATCCTTTTTCAAAAACTAAGTATTAAAAATAGCTTTATTCAATAAGCTTAATAATAGTAGAACTAATGTAAACTTCCACTATGAATAACAGATACAACTCTTTCTTTTCAGTTCCGTTTTTAAAATCATTATTTTTTACTCAAAACAAGTGGCATCAGCACGGTGTGTTTATCCATACGATGCGTGTGCTTTATTATGTTCTAAAAAGAGGTCATTACAAGTTTATAGCAGCTGCAGTTTTGCATGATATCGGAAAACCTTTTACGGCATTTGTTAAAGATGAAGAAGACTTGAAATTTAACGAATATAGTTTTACGGACCACGAAGAAACATCTTATCAAATAATAAAAAATTGGTTTTTTATTAGCGAGTATACAAAAAATATGGTACGCTATCACTATTTAATTCGAGATATAAAAAAGAGTAAAAAAGAAGATTTAAAAAGGTATGCCAAAAAGATTGATATTTGGAATACTTTAGATGATGATTTTAAAGATGATTTGGCTGAATTTTTGATTTGTGACGATTTGGGTAAGGGTAAAAAAAGAAGATGAAAAATATTTTAGTAGTATTTATCATAATAATTATAATAATAGGTGTTTTTTTGGCATTAGGTAAATCAGATCAGATGGTAGTCGTAAAAGAGGGAAATACAAAACAGCTTCCTTTAAAAATAAAAAAAGGACACTACCAAGACAGTGACTGTGGAATGATTATAGATGATTTAAACTTTGTTTCACAAGTAGTATCCCCAAAAGGAAATACCTACTTTTTTCACGATCACGGCGGAATGGCGAAATGGCTAAAAGACAAACCTTTTGCCAAAGATGCTAGAATATGGGTTAAAAGTTTAGATACGAAAAAATATATAAACGGCAGAGTCGCTTACTTTTCTCGTGACGATAAAACTCCTATGGGTTACGGTTTTGGTGCATATGAATTTAAAAAAGACGGCTTTATTGATTTTGATGAGATGCAGCTTAAGATGCTTCGCGGTGAGACTATGAACAATCCTGTAATAAGAAAAAAACTAGAAGGAAAAGACTAAAATGGAGAGTGTGAATTTACTAACAATAATCTCCATAGCTTTTTTAGGCTCCTTCGGTCACTGCATCGGAATGTGCGGCGGTATTGTTATGGCATATTCAAATATAAAGATAGACCCTGCATCTACAAAAGTGTCAAAAAGTATAGCGCATCTTTTATATTCACTCGGGCGTGTATCCACATATAGTATATTAGGTGCTGTTTTTGGATACTTAGGCGGTGTAGTGGTTTTTTCAAATACTGCCAACGGAGTGCTTTTGATTATAGCGGGTGTTGCAATGATAGTAGCAGGTCTTTCACTAATGGGAAAAATGAAATCTCTTAGCATCGGCGGTAAATCATTTAGCGATACAAAGTTTTATAAGAATAGTTTTACTAAGATTATGAATTCAAAATCAAATATGAGCTTTTATCTGCTTGGTATGTTAAACGGACTTCTTCCATGTGGTTTTGTATATTTCTTTGCCATAACTGCAGCTAGTACGGCAGACCCTTTATACGGAGCTTTGGTTATGGCCGTGTTTGGTTTAAGTACAATTCCTGCTATGTTTGGACTTGGGACTCTAAGCAGTTTAAATTTAGCTACGAACTTTAGAAATATGCTAGTTTCTTTAGCATCTATAGCCGTATTGTTTTATGGAGTATTTACTATTTATAACGGATATGATTATATAACAAATCCACAAAAAACTTTAAGAGATTGTCATTAAGGAGATTTAAGATGAGAGATTCAATAATTGATAGTATAAAATCACTTCCCCCGCTCTCAAAAACCATAGTTGAGATTAATAGGGTATATAAGGATGAAAATTCATCCGTAGCAGATATGGCTAAGGCTATTGAGGGTGACCCTATGATTGTTGCAAATCTATTAAAAGCTGCTTCATCGCCACTCTATGGGTTTTCAAAAGATATAACAAATGCATCTCAGGCAGTAAGTCTTTTTGGAATGAGCATGACACGCTCCATAGCAATCGGTAACTCTGTTAGAAAACTTTTAAACGTTGATTTGGAACCATATGGGATAAGTAGTGATAAGTTTGCAGAAATATCATCCCTGCAGGCTGCTTTTTTATCGGCTTGGTATTCTAAAATAGACCGCTCAAAGGCACAAAAATTATTTTTGCCCGTATTTTTACAAGAAACTGGAAAAATTATAATTGCGAGTGAGATTATTCAAAATGATGAGACGATTAGCTTTAAGTCCGAAGTAGAAGGCTCAAATAATCTTGCACAACTTGAAAAATCGTACGTAAGTATGACAAGTGCAGAGGTTACCGCCTTGGTATTTGAGCATTGGAATTTTGACGAGGAAGTTATAAACATTATTAAGTATGCCGACAATCCTTCATCGGCTCCGGATGATCTAAAAGAATCTGCAAATATTTTAAATATTATTAAAACCATTATCCCTATAAATAAACCATTATCGGAACAAGCTATAAATTTTGGTCTTAAAAAAGCAGAAAATAGCGGTTTTGATATTTCTGAAGTTAAACAGGCAATTGATTTAGTATCGGAACTTATGTAGATGGCAAAAACAGTAACGATTATAGATACATTCGGATTTTTCTTTCGTGCATTTTACGCACTTCCTCAACACCTCTCAAATAAAGAAGGTTTTCCTACCGGACTTTTAACGGGTTTTACAAACTTTATATCTAATTTGCAAAAAGACCATGACAGCGACTATATTGTTTTTGCGGTTGATTCTAAAGGCGATACATTTAGAAACGAGATAGACCCAAACTATAAAGCAAACCGTCAAGCACCGCCTGAAGAGTTGTCTATGCAACTGCCCGTTGCAATAGAGTGGATAGACAAAATGGGTTATAAAACTCTTGGAATGAGTGGGTTTGAAGCGGATGATATGATTGCATCTGTAGTTAAACATGCAAAAGAAAAAGGTTATAACGTACGTGTAGTATCACACGATAAAGACCTTTATCAACTTATAGATGACGGTAAAGTAGTGGTTGTAGATGCTATAAAGAAAAAAGTTATGGATGAAGATAGCTGTTTTGAAAAATACGGTGTTACTCCAAAACAGTTTATAGACTATCAATCGATACTTGGAGATAGTGCGGATAACGTACCGGGGGTAAAAGGAATCGGTAAAGTCGGAGCCGAGAAACTTTTAAAAGAGTATGGAAGCCTCGATAGTATATATGAGAACTTGGCTACTATTAAAGGTGCAAACCAAAAGAAGCTTATAGAATCACGTGACAATGCGTATATGTCAAAAGAACTTGTAACTCTAAGAGATGATGTTTTAGATGAATTGGACTTTGATTTTGAAGAGTATAAAATGGATATTGAGAATCCGTTTTTAAATATATACGATGAACTTATAAAGTATGAACAAAATGCGATACTCAGAGTTTTAAAAGCAAAAAATCAAATTTCAGAAGAACAACATAACAGTGCTGTACAAAAAGCAAACAATAAGAGCGAAACTCATAATAATAAGTTAGAATTTAAAACTACTCTTATTACAGATACAAATGAGCTAAATAAAATACTTGATACTTTTGATGAGAATACCATTGTAGCTTTTGATACGGAAACGACAGGGCTTGACTATGATAAAGACAAGTTGGTCGGATTTTCTTTTGCCGTAAATGAAAACGAGGCTTATTATGTACCTTTTGCACATTATTATCTTGGCGTAGGCGAGCAGATAGATATAGATGCGGCTAAAGATGCAATAAGAAAAATCTTTAAAAGCAGGGTAGTCGGGCACAATATAAAGTTTGATCTGCACTTTGTTACAAGACTCATTGGAAAAGATTTAGATATAAACGGTGCAAAAATATATGACAGTATGATTTTAGCTTGGTTAATAAACCCCGAATCTGCTTTAGCTTTAGATAAACTCTCGTCTGCATTATTAAAACATGAGATGGTTTCTTTTAAAGATACTGTAAAAAAAGGTGAGACTTTTGCAAATGTAGAGTTAGGGCTTGCTTGTGAATATGCAGCAGAAGATGCATTAATCACGCTTAAACTTTATAATCTGTTTTTAGAAAAGTTAAAATTTCAAAATGCCGAGCATCTGATAAATGAGGCGCAAAATATAGAGTTTCCTTTTATCAAAACACTTATGAAAATGGAGAGTGAGGGTATAAAAGTAGATTCTGAGTTTTTAGATATATTTTTACATAAAGTCAAATCAACTCTATATGATTTAACTACTAAAATTCATAAATTGGCAGGAAGCGAATTTAATATAAATTCAACACAGCAACTGGGAGTTGTTTTATTTGAACACCTTGGGCTTCCTGTTGGCAAAAAAACAAAAACGGGATACTCAACAAACGAGCAGGTTTTAAGCTCGCTTATAGATTCACACTCTATCATACCATTGCTTTTGGAATATCGTGAAGTATATAAGCTATTTTCAACTTATATAGAGCCTCTTTTAAAACTAAGTAAAGAAAATAAAGATTCCAGAATTCATACATCTTTTGTTCAAACAGGTACTGCTACCGGAAGATTAAGCTCAAAAAATCCGAATCTTCAAAATATACCTACGAGAACCAAACTCGGAGCTGAAGTAAGAAAAGCATTCATAGCTTCAGAGGGTAAAAAACTTATAGGAATTGATTACTCGCAGATAGAACTTAGACTTCTTGCACATTATTCTCAAGATGCAATCTTACTCGATGCATTTAGAAACGATAAAGATATCCACCGCCAAACAGCCGTGGCACTTTTCGGTGAAGATGAAGCCGACTCAAAAAGGGCTATTGCCAAAACCGTAAACTTTGGACTTTTATATGGTATGGGACAGAAAAAACTCTCTCAAACGTTAGATATTTCTACAAAAGAAGCAAAAGAGATTATAGATAAATATTTTGAGAGTTTTCCATCTGTTAAGAGTTATTTTCGATCAATCGTGGATAGTGCAAAAGAGCGCGGATATGTTGAGACGCTTCTTGGTCGCAGACGTTACTTTGACTTTGAAAATGCAAAACCTATGTTTAAAGCTGCATATGAGCGTGAGAGCGTAAACACGCTTTTTCAAGGGAGTGCGAGTGATTTGATTAAACTCTCAATGAATAAAATACATAATATCATTGAAAAAGGCAATATAGAAGCTAAAATGTTGCTTCAAATTCATGATGAATTGATATTTGAAGTAGATGAGTATCATGCGCAGGAGATAGCAAACAGGTTTAAAGAGATAATGGAAGAGATAATGGAGTTAAACGTTCCATTAAAAGTAAGTGTAAATATAGGAAGTAACTGGGGCGAGTTAAAGTAATGCACTCTTACATGATAACTTCACGAGAGTTTTATACTGACACTCCAGCAGTTTTTCGCTCTATTTTGCATGAACAAATACAAAAGTATCTGCCGACTCACGTATTGTACAGAGATAAACACAATCCACACTATGAAACTCAGGCTCATCATTTTGTTGAGGTTTGCCGTCAGTTTATGGATGTGAAATCTTTTATACATCAAGATGTAGATTTGGCGTATGAGCTTGAAGCGACAGGTGTGCATCTGACATCTGAACAGTTTGATAAAATTAAATATGCAAAGTCAAAAAACTTAGAAGTTATAATAAGCACTCATACCTTGGATGAGGTTAAAAAAGCTCAAGAACTTGGTGCAGATGCTAGTACATACAGTCCGATTTTTAGCACACCTAACAAGGGTGAACCAAAAGGTGTGAAAGATTTAAAAAATGTAGTCGAGAGTGTAGATATAAATGTCTTTGCACTGGGAGGAATAACAACTCAAAAAGAGATTCAAGAAGTAAAAAAAACAGGTGCATACGGATTTGCATCTATAAGATACTTTTACTAAAAAGGGATTTAATGGATTTAAAATTAAAAATTATTACGATGATAGCTGCTCTTTTATTGGGTGTATCTATTATTGGCTCAATAATCAACTATAAAAAAGATATAGACAGTACTCAGGCTCAGTTAAAAAATATATCGTTACCCTTATCAGTTGATAATATATACACCGAAGTTCAACATCGTATGATTAAACCTTTAATAGTATCTTCGCTCATGGCT
This sequence comes from Sulfurimonas lithotrophica, assembly GCF_009258225.1. Lineage (NCBI taxonomy): Bacteria > Pseudomonadati > Campylobacterota > Epsilonproteobacteria > Campylobacterales > Sulfurimonadaceae > Sulfurimonas > Sulfurimonas lithotrophica. Next base: position 1,354,065 of record NZ_CP043617.1, on the reverse strand, counting down.
AACGATACTTTTTTAAGAGACTGGCTGATAGACGGGGAGAAAGATATAAGTTCCGTGCAAAAGTATTTAAAAGAGATTCAGGCAAAATACGGTGCATTTACATCTTTTTTGGTTTCTGATAAAACAAAAAACTATTACCATTCAAAAGGTTTGATTGATACTATAAACGAAAAAAATGTAGCTGATGATTGGTACTTTAAATTTATAAATTCAAAAAATCTGTATGAAGTAAATTTAGATGTAAATAAAAATTTTAGCGACTCACTTATTATGTTTATAAACTACAAAGTAAAAGATTATAAAGAAAAACTTTTAGCCGTTACCGGTGTCGGTATAAAACTTGTAAACATAGAATCAATGCTGGAATCGTTTAAAAAAAGATATAAATATGACGTATATTTTGTTAATAAAGAGGGTGAAATAATATTACACACCAAAGAGTTTGACAAACGCGGAAATATATCCTCTATAGAAGAACTTAATAAACTACAAAGCAGTATAAAAGAAAATAAGCAAAATAAATACGAATATACATATAAAGACAATAACTACCTATTGCAGACAAAATATATAAAAGAGTTGCATCTATACCTGTTTGTTGAAGTCAATAAACAAGAGTATATGAATGATTTAAACGAGATGTTTTATCTAAATCTACTGATATCTATAGTTGTAACACTTTTAACTATACTTATAATTATCCATTTTATAAATATATATCAAAATAGACTCGAAAAAATAGCCCATGAAGATGCCTTGACCGGACTTGACAACAGAAGAAAGTTTAATGATGATATAGAAGCGATGTTTGAAAACTTTTACAGAGGTAATATCGAATCATTGACGCTTGTTATTTTAGATATAGATAATTTTAAACAAGTTAATGATTCTTTTGGTCATTTGACGGGTGATAAAGTTCTTATTAGATTTGCTGAAATTTTAAAAGAATCACTTCGCAAAAGTGATTTTGTAGCAAGATGGGGAGGGGAAGAGTTTTCCATATTATTGATTAATTCATCAGAAGATGAAGCACAACATATTGCCGAAAAAATACGTTTTAAAATTAAAGAAGATACTGTTTTAAATAAACTACTAAACAAAAGCGTAACAGCAAGTTTCGGTATAGGAAAACTTAAAAATAACGAATCTATAGATGCGTTTATATCAAAAGTAGATTCTGCTTTATACGAGGCTAAATCTACAGGAAAAGATAAAATAATATATGCTTAGCTTAGGAGTTTTCCCGCTAAGTATCCGCTTGAAAAACTCCATTGAAGATTATAACCTCCACAAGGTCCGTCTATATTCATAACCTCACCGCAAAAATAAAGCCCTTTTATCAGCTTACTTTGCATGGTTTTTGGATTTATCTCATTGAGTTTGATTCCGCCTCTTGTTATCATAGCCATTTTAAAACCATCATGTGCGTTTATAGTAAGCGGTGTCCAAGCCAGAGTTTTTAGAAGTTTCTCTTTTTTAACTCCATCTATATCTTTTAGTTTTTTATCTGCATCTATCTCACAGAGTTTTAGTAGCTCTTTTGAAAGGGCTTCGGGCAATATGCTTTTAACAAGTTCAAATATAGAAGCATCGGTATTTATGTTCTGTTTTTCTTTAAGTTCTTTTAAGAGTTCATCTTCATTTTTGCCTTTTGTTAGGTTCACTAGAGTAGGGACTTCACCGTATTTTTCTATAAGGGGTGTTATTTCCCTAGCAAAGTCTAAAACCACAGGACCTCGTATGCCTTTTTTTGTAAAAATCAAATCTCCGTAAGCGACAAGTTTTTTATGCTTTTTCATATCTACTTTCATAGTTGTTTTGGCTATGGTATCTGCACGGCAGTTCTCTACCCAAGTCTCTTTTGTAAACAGCGGCATCATTGCGGGATAAAGCTTTGTAGTAGAATGTCCAAACGGCTTTGTTAATTCAAAACCATCACCCTCAGCCCCAAGCATAGGATAACCAAGTCCGCCCGTAGCTAAAATGATATTTTTACTTTTGTATGTAGATGCAGATGTTTTTATCCCGATTATTTCAGCGTTGTGTCCCAGTATCTCTTCAACTCTTTGAGATGTTAAAACCTCTATGTTTAGATCATCCATGGTTTTTTGCAGGGCATCTAATATAGTCGATGATGAGTGTGAAGTCGGAAAAATCCTAAATCCGTCAGGTGAATGAGTTTCAACGCCTATTGAGCGAAAAAAATCTTGCATATCATCTTTGGAAAATGCTTTTAATGCATCTTGCATAAAACGTCCGTCTCTGCCGAATTTTGACATAAATTCATCTTGGGATAGGGTATTTCCAAGGTTGCATCTACCACCGCCCGTAGCTTTTAGTTTTGCTCCGATTTGCGGTAGTTTTTCAAGTAAAAGTACTTTTTTGCCGTCTTTTGCAGCCGTTATTGCCGCAATCATTCCTGCAGCTCCGGCTCCTATAACAATAACATCATATCGTATATTTTTATTTGGCATCTTCTAAATACAACTTGCTTAAAATGGTTATCATACTCTCAACCGATTTTGTATAGCAGGTTTCATTAACCGTATGGTAACCTATAGTCGGGATTTGAAGTGTAGTTCCTTGAATCTCGCCTTTTGTCGCTTGAATTATACGACCGAGTTCCGTAGTTCCGAGTGAGCCTTTTATTCCCGTTTGTTTCATAATATTTTTTAGATATGCATCTTTAAAATGATACTTTATATTGTTGTCAATCGCTATTTTTTTGATAGTATTTTTAAGCGGTGATTTAAAAGCTGCATTTTGATCCCTATGTCTTAAAATAACGTCAAGATTTTGTATATCCTCCAAAGAAGAATATGGACTTGTATCCAAAACAAGAAGTTCGTTTGTGGATATAGCAAATCGTCTAAAATACTCCAATAAAAACCTCCAGCTCTTTCCCGCCTCTTCAGAAGCCGTAAAAAAAGCCGTACCTTTATAACCTTTATGGTACATATATATGATTATTGCTACCGATATTACATTATCAAGCTGTGCAGATATGAGATCGTCTTGAAAAACAAGTTTATCCATAAATGCTATCGGCGTACCGGGAAAAAGATACTCAAAACCATCTACTTTAAAGATAATATTGTTGCGTCTGGTACATAAAAAAGCTTCTTTTATAATTCCCATTCCAAGATATGTTCCAGACCAAGGCTCATACGCTTGAACTTTCTCATCTACAAATCGCATCGTAAAGTTGTGCAGTATCTGTTCAGAATTTGATGTACCTGTAAGGTCAGCCCTGTTTTTGGCTATATATGCAGCATATTGAAATTCATTATGACCTGTACAGATAAGACCGTGTCTATCTACGTGTGAAGAGAGATAACCGCTCCCCGGTTTATCACCTTTTGCTACCAAAACACCGTCGTAATATTCAACACTAACCCCTATCTCTTCAAGTTCGCGTTTGATAAACAAAAAGAAAGGATGCTCAGCTCCGACAACACTCGGTATGCGGATAAGCTGTTTAATAATATCGTAAAATTGTTCCATTTGAAATTTTAACCAATTAATCTCTAGATATGGCTTTTTTAAATATAATTTTGCAAAATATTCAAAATAAAAGTTGATTTATATATGACCATATACGGTGATAGAGAAAAATGTTACAAGTGCTACAGACCAAAAAGTTCATGTATGTGCGGATATATACAAGCATTTGATACAAATACGAAATTTGTAATACTAATGCATCCAAAAGAGTTTAAAAAAGTAAAAAACAACACAGGTTTCTTTACTCATTTGACGCTTCAAAACTCGGAGTTGTTTATAGGTATAGATTTTAATAAACATAAACGCATAAACGAGATTATAAACAAATATGAAAGTTTTATACTCTATCCGAGTGTAGATGCTATAGACATAAGTGTAAATAACCCTTTAGTTGAATCTAAAAAAGATATGGCTATATTTATTATAGACGCGACATGGAGTTGTGCCAAACAAATATTTGAGAAAAGCAAGAACTTAAAAGATTTAGGGCATCTTAGTTTTACTACAAACAAAACATCGCAGTATCAGATTAAGGTCCAACCTGAATCAAATTATCTCTCCACTATAGAATCAACACACCATGTCATAGAGCTCTTAAACGGATGGGGAGTTGAAAAAATTGATAATAAATATTTAGATAATTTTTTAAATCCTTTTTTTGAAATGATAAAATATCAACAAGAACTCATAAAAAATCCACTTAGTAACTCAGTTAGATATAAACCTAAAAGTAGAAATCTTAAATAATATTTATTTATATTTAATAAATAAAGCTGTAAGATAATGACAAGGTATGACAAATTGTCAAATCAAATTATCTTATAAATGGAGTATATATATGAAAAAAGTACTTTTAACATTAGCTGTAAGTTCTATTGTGACATTTGCAAGTGCAGATGAAAAAACTATTAAAGCAACTATGAGTTTAATGACTCAAGGGATGGCTCAGATACAACATGGATTTGCATATTCAAATAGAATGGATGTTGAAAACGGAATAAAAGTTTTAGAAAATGCTAATGCAATCTTTAGTAAGGTTGATGTTACGACATTTATTGAAAACAATAACAAAGTTCAGGTGACTAAAAATATCAATGAAAATTTAGCAGAAAACTTAGAAAAATTTAAAAAAGCCGTAAAAGCTCAAGATTATACTGAATCGACAAAATATTATGGTCAAGTTACAAGTAACTGTATTGCTTGTCACAGAACTATTAGAGGTTGGTAAGACCTATTCTTAATAATTTCACTTATGTGAAATTATTTGTTGAACATTATACTTCCTAGTCTAACCATATTCGATCCGCACTCTATAGCCAGCTCAAAATCCCCGCTCATTCCCATAGAACAGATTGTAGCATCTTTACATTTTTTATAGATTTCGTGTGTAGTCTCAAAACTTTTACGAACTAAAGCTTTATCATCGCTGTGAGCTCCGATGCTCATCACGCCTTTTAGCTTTATATTTGGACACTTTTTTTGAATCTGCTCATATACTTCTAAAGCATCTTCGGGCATTACACCGTGTTTAGATTCCTCTTTTGCAGAGTTTATCTGTAATAAGGCATTTAGAGTTGTATTTTTTGCTTCACATTTTTTTTGAATTTCTTGTGCAATATCAAGCGAATCAAGTCCATGAAACAGAGATGGTTTTAAATCTAGAAGATTATTTATTTTATTTTTTTGAAGATTACCTACAAAATGCCATTCCAATGGTAAATCTTCTAGTTCATTTGACTTTGCTTTTAAATCTTGAACTTTATTTTCTCCAAAAGCACGCTGTCCGATGTTATAAAGATTTTTTATCTCTTGTACATCCGAGTATTTACTGATAGCTACTATTTTAACTATATGATGAGCATTTACTTTGATTCTTGCACTCTCAACACGTCTGATTACATCATCTATATATATTTTATATTCAACTTCGTTCACCTATTTCTCCTTTTTAGCCCATCAACCTATTAATATCGTTAAATAGTCCAAGTCCCATAAGCCCAAACAGCACAACCCATCCTGCAATAGTAAGTTTAACAAGTACAGCTTCACTCGGCGTGTGTTTAGTTATCATCTCATAAAAGTTAAACATTATATGTCCGCCGTCAAGTGCAGGGATAGGAAGCAGATTTAAAACACCCAAGTTCACAGAGATAAGTGCCGCAAAAAACAGCACACTCATCCATCCCGCATCGGTAGCATCTGAGGTAAGTTTAACGATGCTTATAACCCCTCCAAGTTCTTTTGCAGGTACATCTCCCGTTATAAGCTTTTGAAGTCCCGTGAATATCATAGTAGATGCAAATACAGTCTGCTCAGTTGCATAAGACAAGGTCTCATTCAAAGATAGTTCAAGTTTATGCGATACTCCCGCACTCCCTATACCTATCATCTTTTTTTGAACCTTTTCTTTGAACATATTTTCGGTTTCGGTTATTTTAGGTGTTAAAGTTTTAAACTCTAAAAATCCGTCGCGTTCAATTTTAAGACTTAATGAACCCTCAGAATTTTCAATGATTTTAGCCATCTCTTTCCACGTATTTATTTCAACACCGTTTATCTCTTTAACAACATCGTTTGTTTTAAGTCCTGCAGTAAAAGCAGGTGAATTTTCAACCACTGTACCGATAACAGGAGATAAGATTTGAGGACCGCCGAGTGCTATGAAAAAGTAAAGAAAATATGCCAGAATAAAGTTGGCAAGAGGACCTGCAAAAAGTATGAACATTCTTTGAAGCGGTGTTTTTGAGTTGTAACTGTCTTCATCAAAACTTTTTTTAGTGGGATCTGCGTCGTCTTGACCTTTCATTTTTACATACCCGCCTAAAGGTATGGTAGCGATAGCCCACTCAGTTCCCCATTTTTTAAAACTCAGCACTTTTTTACCAAAACCTATACTAAAAACCTCTACATATACACCCATAAGTCTTGCAGCAAAGTAGTGTCCAAGCTCATGAAAAAATATAAGTGCCGAGAGTACAAGAAGTGAAACTAACCAACTCATTAAAACTGCTCCAATTCATCTTTTAAAAGTGCTTTTCTAAAGCCGTACAGATATTCCAGTCCCGAGTAAACAGTTAAAAATGTTGCAAACCATAAAAGCTCGGCTCCGCCTTCCCAGTGCATTATCAAGAAGCCTATTGCAAACATCTGAGCAACGGTTTTTACTTTTCCGGCAAAACTGGCTTTTACGTCAAGCCCTTCACTAACGGCAACAGTTCGGACACCCGTAATAAAAAGCTCACGAACAATTATGATATAAATAGCCCATGCCGAAGCCTCTCCAACCATCATAAGACCTAAAAAACCTGCAAGTGTTAGCATCTTATCCGCAAGAGGGTCGATTATTCCGCCAAGAAGTGTCATCTGATCCCATTCCCTAGCGATATAACCGTCAAAAAAATCGGTAACGGATGCAAGTACAAAAATAAGTGCCGCAAAGTAGTAGTTCCATGTTATATGAAAGTTATTGCTCGTAAAAGCTTCAGGATTTAAAATAACCCAAAAAAGAAGCGGTGCTAAAAGGATTCTGCCAAAAGCTAGTAAATTTGGTAAGTTAAACAAAAATACCCTTTGATTTAAAAAGCTTTAAATCACTTTTATATATTATATCTTCTAGTTTTTCAAACAAATTGTTTGTCATATAAAATCCCTTTTATGTATTTATTTCTCTTTTAAGTGTTTTTTCAACAGATTTTATTTTACTTTTGAGTCTGTTTTTAGAGTTTTTTCTTATATCAAATTTTAAAGCTGAATATATTCTATCGCAATCAAGCTGCTCATATGCAAGTTCTATAATATCTAAAGCCTCACGCATAGTTTCTGTTTCAATAACGGTACCCATCGGTGTAAGTTGATAACTTATGCCGCTTTTATCGATAGCATCTATAATTTTACTGACTTGTTTTGATACGGATGAACCGTCACGACAATCATCTGAAGTAGGGAACATACTAAATTCTAATAAAACACTCATAAAAATCCTATATTTATTAATATATAAATGCGATTATATCGAATTATTTACAATGACTTATAATATTAAGTTCATATTATGTAAAATATATAAAAGGAGAAAATATGAAAAAAATATTTTTGAGTCTTATTTCAGTGTTTTTACTTAGTTTAACTTTTGTGGGATGTTCTTCTAAAAAGCAACCTGTTGAGCCATATTATGACAGAGCAAATATAGCTGCCGAAAAAGCACATAATAAGTTAGATAAAGAGTAGGGTGACAGACTTCTTATTGAAAAGAAGTCCCGCCGTCAACAACGATAGTCTGACCGGTTAGCCAAGAAGCATCGTTTTGGCATAAGAATAAACAAGCTCCTGTTAAATCTTCAGCTTCACCCATACGGTTAAGCGGTGAACGATTAACAACTTCAGCTTTTACTTCCTCATAGTTAGGGAATGCTTTAAGTGCATCCGTATCGATTGGACCACCGCTTACCGCATTTACACGGATGTTCATATCGCCAAGCTCAGCCGCTGCGTATTTTACCATTGTCTCAACTGCCGCTTTGTTAGTACCGTGACCAGCGTAGTTTGGAGTATATACCAAGTTACCGGTTGAACTCATAGAGATGATGCTTCCGCCTCCAGTTTTTTCCATTCTACGTGCCGCTTCCTGAGCACCAACTACGAAAGCTTCAACAGTCGCAGTCCAGATATTTCCAAGACCTTTTGGTTTTAGTCTCATAAACGGAGCAAAACCACCTACAACCGCGCGACCTGAGATAATAGCGTTAGATATAAAGAAGTCTAGTCTATCAAAGTCCTCATCGAACTCTTTATATACGTCTTTGTATGTATTTGGCTCTAAAATGTCTAGTTTATATGCACGTGCTTTTACCCCGTACTTTGCTTCAACATCTGCGATAATCTCGTTTGCTGAATCTGCACTGGATGCATAAGTAAATGCTACATTACATCCACGCTCGGCAAATGCATAAACGATAGCTTTACCGATTCCACGAGTTCCACCACTTACAAATAATACTTTATCTTTCACTTACAGTCCTTTAATGTCGTAATTTTTCATAACTTCTTCTATAGATTTCATATTAGCAGCACTTGGAGGCGTTAATGGAAGTCTATACTCTAAAGTCTCAATCAAACCTGCTATATACATAGCCGCTTTAATAGGGATAGGGTTTGATTCACAAAACATGATTTTGTTAAGTGGGTATAGTTTGTCATTTATCTCTTTTGCACCTGCAAAATCACCCTCTAATGCACGTTTAACAAGTTCACTTTTTAAGTCCGGCATCAAGTTTGATGTAACAGAAGTGATTCCCGCTCCACCGTTTGCAAGAATAGGATAATCAATTGCATCGTCACCAGAGAATACCTTTAACTCTGGCATACGGCTTAACAGCTCAACTGTACGCTCTAAACTTCCAGTAGCTTCTTTTATACCAAAAATATTTTTACAGTCGTTGTAAAGTCTCTCAACCGTATCGGCAGTTATGTCAACTCCTGTACGACCAGGTACGTTGTAAAGCATAAACGGAAGTTCAGGAACTGAGTCTGCAATAGTTTTATAGTGTTGATATAGACCCTCTTGAGAAGGTTTGTTGTAATATGGACTTACGGAAAATATAGCATCTACGCCACATTCAAGTGCGCGTTTAGCAGTGTTGATAGCTTCATTTGTCGAGTTGCTTCCTGCACCTGCAAGAACTTTAGTGTTTGTACCTTTACAAACTTCTACAGCTATCTCCATACATCTGATGTCTTCATCTGAAGTTAGTGTAGCACTCTCACCAGTAGTTCCAACTGGACAAACTGCATCTATGCCGTTATCTATCTGTCTTTGTATTAGTTTTGCAAAAGACTGCTCGTCTAACTCGCCGTTTCTAAACGGAGTTATCAGTGCAGTGCTTGAACCGGTTACAATATCCATAAAATACCCTTAATCTCATATATTTAAATTAAGGGCAATTATATCAAAAAAGATTTAAAGCAAGGAAAAACTAAAGCTTCTGATTGCTTTTAATGATTTTTACTGCTTCAACCATATTTTTTAAACTTGGTATAACCTCTTCGTATTTTCTTGTTTTTAGACCACAATCCGGGTTTATCCATAACTGCTCTTTAGGAAGTACCTCTAAAAGAAGTTCTATTTGTTTTACTATCTCCTCCACGCTTGGTATTCTAGGCGAGTGGATATCATATACACCCGGACCTACCTCTTGTTTGTAACCGACCTCTTTAAATATCTTTAGAAGCTCATTACCGCTTCTTGCGGTTTCTATAGAGATTACATCTGCATCCATAGCTTCTATTGTTTTTATTATGTCGTTAAACTCACTGTAGCACATATGTGTATGTATTTGTGTCTCTTGTTTTGCACTGCTAACGGATATTTTAAAATCTCTAACTGCCCAATCTTCATAGAGTTTTATTTTCTCTTTTCTAAGCGGATATCCCTCTTTAAACGCAGCTTCATCAACTTGGATAATCTTAATCCCTGCATTTTGCAAATCATCTATCTCATCGCTGATAGCAAGTGCTATCTGTTTTGAAACTTCATCTCGTGTCTTGTCGTCACGCACAAACGACCAATTTAGTATAGTTACGGGACCTGTTAACATCCCTTTCATTATTTTGTTCGTTTTACTTTGTGCATATGTTATCCACTCTACCGTCATTGGTTTCGGACGTGATATATCTCCATATATAAAGGGTGGTTTTACACATCTGCTTCCATAACTTTGTACCCAACCGTTTTCGCTAAATCCATAACCTTTTAGCTGTTCACCAAAGTATTCGACCATGTCGTTTCTCTCAGGCTCGCCGTGTACAAGTACGTCTATACCGCAATCTTCTTGAACTTTTACACATTCATCGATATAATCTTTCATCTTTTTCTCGTAAAGTTCTTTAGTTAAAGTGCCTTTTTTAAAGTCGCGTCTTGCCTCTCTAATTTGTGGAGTTTGTGGAAAAGAACCGATTGTTGTAGTTGTTAAGTCATCATAAGCTAAAAGTTCTTTTTGCAGTTTTATTCTATCTTCATATGCTCCGTCACGTTCAAGTTTAGAAAGATTCTCTACTCTTAGGGCTACTTCTTTATCATGTACAAGTTTTGAATTTTTACGTGAGTTATTTGCCTCTGTATTATTTTCTAATAGTTTTTTTTCTTCTTCACTTAATGCATCTTTTCCTTCAAAAAACAGCTTTGATATAAGTGAAATTTCATCAAGTTTTTCAACTGCATAACTTAACCAGTTTTTTAGTTCACTATCCATATTTTGCTCATACTTCAAGCTAAACGGAACATGTAAAAGCGAACATGATGAAGATATAATTATCTGCTCATTATCTACATATCTTCCAATATGCTCTAATAAATCTAAAGTTTTATCAATATTATTTTTCCAGATATTTCTTCCATCTACTATACCTGCTATTAATATTTTAGAACTATTAGATATTTTTTCAAGTGAATCTAAATTGCCGTCTCCATGGATAAAGTCTAGTCCAAGTGCCCAGATAGGAGTGTTTATGAGTATATTAGTAGCCTCATTTGAGTGCTCAAAATATGTACTAACGATTATCTTTATATTTTGGGACACATTTGCCAAAAGATCATATGTCGGTTTAATAAGGCTTAGTACTTTTGTGTCGTTGTCTTTTACAAAAAACGGCTCATCTATTTGAACTACAATCTCATCATCTAAATTGGAGATTTCTTTAAGTAGTTGTTCATAAAGAGGCAGTATCTTGTGGTAAAGCTCAAATGTGTCTTTAGAATCAACTCTTTTTGAGAGACCCACGAAAGTTATTGGACCTATGATGTTTACCTTTGTTTTTATACCTAACTCTTTTGCTTCATTGTACTCATCTACGATTTTTGTGGCATCAAGTTTGTATTCATCATCTAGGCTCAGCTCAGGTACTATGTAGTGGTAGTTTGTGTTAAACCATTTTGTCATCTCCATAGCTACCGAGTCTTTATCTCCTCTAGCCATAGCGAAGTATCTCTGTTCGCCGTTTAGATGCTGAAATCTTTTTGGGATAGCTCCAAACATAATGGCAGTATCTAGCATATTGTCGTATAAACTGAAGTCGTTTGAACTTATATAATCAATACCTGCCTCTTTTTGATATAACCAGTGACGTTTTTTTAATTCACTTGCTATTTTTTTAACCTCTTTAAAGTTTGTTTTGCCTGACCAAAAGCTCTCCAATATTGCTTTTAATTCTCTTTGTTCACCTATACGTGGGAATCCTAGTATGTAATTTTTTTGCATTAAATATCCTTTTTGCATATATTTTTTTTAAGTTTTGTAATGATTTGTTTTGTTTGTAAGGATATTAAAGCGGTGGATGCACGCCTGTGCGTCTAAATGCAAAGTAGGTTGTATAGTATGGGCATCTTGGGATAAATATATTTATAAGGAGTGCTATTTTTGTTTTAAGTTTGAAAAAGCAGTCACAATGGCAAGGTTTAGAGTTTACTAAAGCAGTTTGAATACTAAAAGTTAAAAAGGATGCAAAGGTAAAATAGTTTTTTCCAAAACCATTTGGCGACTTCATTTAACTACTCCAAAATTTTTCTATAATTTTACCAAATTATTTCAGTTTCTGTGCAACAAGTTGGTTTACAACCTGTGGATTTGCCTTACCGCCAGTAGCTTTAAGAGTTTGACCTACAAAGAAGCCTAGCAGTTTAGTATTTCCTGCTTTAAATTTCTCTACATTATCTTGGTTTTTAGCTATTATATCATCGATAATCGGCTCGATAACGGCAGGATCGCTTATTTGAACAAGTCCTTTATCCTCAACTATTTTTGCAGGATTATCTCCGCTTTTACTCATCTCTTCAAAAACTTCTTTGGCTATTTTGCTTGAAATAGTCTCATCATCTACCATTTTTACAAGTTCAGCTATTTGAGATGCATTGAATTTTAAATCACTTATCTCTTTTTCTTTTAGCTCTCTTGCAACTTCATTTGCTACAAGGTTAGCTATAGATACAGGTGAGTTGTTAACAGCTAATGCATCAGCGTAAAAAGATGACAGCTTTTCATCACGAGCTAAAATATCCGCAACCATAGAGTTTAGTTTAAATTTACCAGTGTACTTCTCAAACAGTGCTTGCTCAGACTCAGTCATTGGTTCTACTTCACCGTCGATCTGAACTTTTTTCTCTTGCGGCTTACGCTCAGTTCTTGTCTCTTTTGGTTTGTCTTTTTTACCCCATGAATCTTTAAGACCAACTATTTTATTAAATACAGGGTTCTTATCTGTATAGTCAATCGGGTCTGCGTAAAAGTAACCCTGTCTCTCAAACTGGAAACGCTCATCAGGTTTGTCTGTTATAACGGCAGGTTCTATCAAAGCATCTCTTATAACTTTTAATGAGTCAGGGTTTAGGTCTTCTAATCCATCTGGATTTTCACAAGAGTAAAGTCTGTCATATACCCTTACTTCTATTTTTTTAGAAGATGCTGCATCTACCCATTGGATAGCACTTTTTACTTTTATTCCAGTAGTGTCGCTGCCGCTTTTTGAATCTGGATTATATTCTGCAATTATCTCAGTAATCTCTCCGTTTGCATCTTTTATAATCTCTTTACAAGTTATGATGTAAGCTGACCTAAGACGTACAGCTTGGTCTGGTGTAAGACGGTTATACCCTTTTGGAGGATTTTCACTAAAGTCATCACGCTCTATGTATATCTCTTTTGAGAACGGTACGGCTCTTGTGCCTTCTTTTGGAATGTCTTCAGGATAATACGGAGCATCAAACTCCTCAGTGCCTTCATAATTCTCTATAGTTACTTTTAAAGGCTCTAACACACACATAACACGAGGTACTTTTGTGTTTAAGTCATCTCTGATGGCAAATTCAAGTTGTGCAACGTCAACCGTGGAGTTCGCTTTAGCTATACCTATGCTCTCACAAAAGTTTAGTATAGACTCAGGTGTGTAACCGCGTCTTCTTAAACCTGCGATTGTAGGAAGGCGAGGGTCATCCCAACCGTTTACATATTTTTCATTAACTAACTCTAAAAGCTTTCTTTTACTCATAACAGTATAGTTGATGCCAAGTCTTGCAAACTCATGTTGGTACGGACGTGGAGGTTCAAGTCCTAGAGTGTTTATGACCCAGTCGTAAATATCGCGATTGTTTTCAAACTCCAGCGTACAGATAGAGTGAGTTACACCCTCGATGTAGTCAGATAGACAGTGACCAAAGTCATACATAGGATAGATCGCCCACTTATCACCTGCGCGGTAGTGATGAGCATGACGGATGCGGTACATCAATGGATCTCGCATCTTCATGTTTGGCGCAGACATATCTATCTTTGCACGAAGAACGTGCTCACCGTCTTTGAACTCACCGTTTTTCATTCTCTCTAAAAGGTCAAGGTTTTCTTCTACGCTTCTCTCAGCATATTTACTTCTTTTACCAGGCTCTGTTATAGTACCGCGGTACTCGCGCATAGTCTCTTCATCTAAAGAATCTACATAAGCTTTGCCCATTTTTACAAGTTCTTGTGCCCACTCGTAAAGTTTGTCAAAATAATCAGACGTGTAACGAACATCTCCCTTCCACTCAAAACCTAGCCACTGTACTGCATCTTTAAGAGCTTCTACGTACTTTGTATCTTCGGTAGTAGGGTTTGTGTCATCCATTCTAAGGTTACAATGCCCGTTGTAGTCACGTGCGATACCGAAGTTAATAGCGATAGATTTAGCATGCCCGATGTGAGGGAAACCGTTTGGCTCAGGAGGAAATCTTGTAATAATATTTTTATATTTGCCTGAATCTAAATCTTTTTCAACTATGGTACGTAAAAAATCTTTATGCTCGCTCATTATTTTTAAACCTTTTAGATGATACTTTTTATAAGAATGGCATTTTAGCAAATGTGAGCTTACAACATGATTGTATAAAAGTATATTTAATTAAAAAATAAATTTAAAAAGTTCATTAACTTATTATAGAAAAAGATTTAAAATTGATTCATGTAAATCATAAATATTTTTTCATAAGGGGTTGTTATGAATAAGTTACTTTTTTTAATTGGAGTACTTGTATATTACCCATATACAATTTTTGCACAAGATGTTAGTTATATGCAGTTTGATGGTTTGGAAGTTACACATACTTACAATAGTAAAAGTAAAGATATAGAGATAAAAAGAGAGATAGCTCCAGAATGTTTAAATCTTAAAATAGTACAAGATACTGTTTTTGGAGGGGATTATGCAAATAAAAATGTTCCAAAAAGATGTAAAAAAACATTTGTTACAACTCTTGGTAGTGTCCAACCTTTAGAGATAAAGGGTATAAAAACTATTGGAGAACTTGAACTTTTGGAATTTTTAGAAAAAGCTAGTTATGAGCCTAAAAAGTATGTGCTAGTAGATGCAAGAAAAGTTGAGTGGTATGAGGATGCAACGATACCATCAGCTGTAAACATTCCATACACTGAAGTAAAATACGACAAAGACTTACCAGAGGATTTTAATAAACTTCTAAAAACTTTTAACATTAAGGTAATAGGTGATGTAAAAGATGCAAAATTTGACTTTTCAAAAGCAAAAACTGCAGTTATATTTTGTAACGGGAGTTGGTGTAAACAGTCTTCCATAGCCATAGAGGAACTTTTAAATATGGGTTATCCAAAAGAAAAGTTGATGTGGTACAGAGGTGGAATGCAAGAGTGGTATATTTTAGATTTTACTACGATTAGGGGTAAGTTGGATTAGTCTAACGTTTGAAATGAGCTAATAAATTGCCCGCAGGGTAATTTATTAGCTCCCCTGATTTGTTAGACTTGTTGTGATGTCTCATTTTCTAGTATCTTTTCTTACTGAAATTAAAAATTGATAATACAAATACCCCAAAAGCACTTTATTTAATAAAAATATGAAAGAATTATTTTTTAAAATATCATCCATATTCCCAATATATATAAACTTAAAAAATTGACTAAATATTTTGCCAATGTATTCTATTTTAAAATGATTTGGATGAAAAAACAAATCTTTTGCTATACCTAGATGAAGGGAAAAAACTGTTAAAAAACCAACAGCAAAAATCCATAGTAAAGCTAATGACCAATTTGTAGAATGTTCAGAACTCCAACTATGAAGTTTAAATACTAAATAATCTTTTTTATTGTTCCATTTGTTTTTTTCTAACTCTCTTCTTTTTTGGTCTAATTCTAAAGCATGATATTTATTTGCTTCTATTTTATTACCAATTTTTTCAAAGTTATATTTGATAATACGATATGTTTCTTGAGAAGTGTTTTCTATAGATTCATTATTTTTAAGTCCTTTTATACCAAAGAAATTAATCTCTTTCTCAGCACTTGTAAAATCTAAATTCAATCCTTTATTAAATGTTGTACCTCTAAATGAGGTAAACTTTTCAAAAATAATATATTCAAATTCTGCTTTTGCGTTAAAGATACATCTGTCAAATAATGTCAAACCATTATAAGTGATTTCTTTAAAATCAAATTCTGATTGAAAAGTAACCTCATTAAACTCTGATAAAGATTCAAAATCTACATTTTCGATTCTGATCGAATCGATTGTAGTTTCATAAATTGTAAAATCTCTTTTAAAGATAGCCTCTTTAATCGTTATTCTTTTGATGTGAGAATTTTTAATTTCAATTTTATTAATTCCGTTATCCAATATTTCTATTTTTACCAACTGCATTAAATCGATGGAAGATTGATGTAAATCAATATGTACAGTTTTAATATTACTTAACAAACTTAAATTTTTAAATTTGCAATTATGAAAATTTCTAAACAATAGATAAATTTCATCTAAATTTACATCCTGAACATTAACATTTATCTCACACTCAATAAAATTTATATGTGAACCTAAATTGATGTTTTCGTTCCAAAACTTTATATCGCATTTTTCAAAGTTAAAGCTTACAAAATGTGTGCTATTAAGTTGTTCTATGTCTTTGCAAACTTCTTTTATTTCATTATTGAATTTTGTAAAAGAATCAAATTGTGCTTCTTTGCATACAATATCAATTTTTTTAAAACTAAAATCTCGATTTGGAAACTGATCTGCATTCGCTGGTTTTTCGACTGCTATATTTATTTCATAAGTTAATTTTGAAAAATTTGATTTCTTTTGAATTATCTCATTGAGCTCATTTTTTAGTTTGTTCATATCTTCCATTCTAGTCTTTTATTTTACCTATGTAATTTACTGTCTAACGGTCAAGCCGAGCGACACTCTGAGTAGCAGTATAGCATACGTAGTATGCAGTACTGATATAAGAGAGTGGGAAGAGTGTTCGCTCCAGCGACTTGTTATCGGAGCCGTAAGGCGGAGGGATAACAAGAACTCGCTCGGCTTGACCGTTCATCCTCGCCAACGGCGAGGATGAACTATTTATTCAACGAACATTATATATAGATTAGCTTGATATTAGATAAATAAACGAACACTAAAAATGTTAATTTTAATTATATTTTTATTGCAAAATGCAATATTTTGTGAAATATACTTAAAAAAGTACTAAAATTTTTAAAATATCAATGTACGTTTAAAAATATTTTTGCCGTTATATGAACATTTTGTCATTTAATTTTTAGGAGTTTATGATGAAGAAAAAACTACTATGATATACACCCATGTGGTTGCAGAGATGAACAAGTCTAAAGTTATAAGCCCTTTGGACTTTTAACTTAAGGATATTAGAATATCTTTCTCATCTCTCTTAGCACGCCAAGTCTTATTAGCCAAGTTTTTACAAAAAGCCAAGTCATGACTTATAAACAAAACCGCCCCTTGAAACTCTGCTAATGCCTTTTCAATGCTCATAATAGAGTCTATATCCATGTGGTTTGTAGGCTCGTCTAGTATTATCAGGGGAGGGTTGTTCTCTAAGTCTTTTGCTATTAAAAGTTTGCGTATCTCTCCAGGACTTGGAGTTTTACTTTGTAGAAGTGCTTTAGGGTCAGATGAGAGCCTTGTGATGGTAGTGAAGATCCCTCCTTGTTTTTCAGAGCTTAGCTCTTTTATCTCTTTAAAAATCTTCTCTGACTCATCTTCGCTTATCTCTTGTGGGATGAAGAGGTAGTCATCCTCTTTTAGTGTTGATAGAAAATACTCTATAAATGTTGTTTTACCGCTACCGTTGTCACCTTGAATCCAAATCTTATCACCTTTTTCTATTACTAGTCTTGGTATATTAAAAGTAAAACCGTTTATAGTCTCGGTAGTTTTTTCTATAACAAAAGGGAAGGCTCTTTTATCTATTTCATTTTCAAAAAATATCCCTTTTTCATACTCTTTTTCTATGCTTATTTCATCTTTTAAAAGGTACTCTTTTTTTGAAATGGCAGTTTTTACCGCTTGACCTTCGTACTTATTTTTAGAAGTTATCTTTGCAAGATATACTTTTGCTTTTGCATCACTGTCTTTTTTATCAACGTTCTTTAGTGATAGTCTGCTTTTTGATCTTGAGACACTTTCTTTTGCATTTTGAATCTGCTTGTCTATCTTTTTAAGCTCTTTTGAGTGCTTAGTCTTTTGCTCTTTTTGAAAGTTTTTTATAGATTCAAGCTCTTTTATGGCTGTAGAGAAGTTTGACTTTATCTTTGTTAGTTTTCCATGTTTTAGAACAAAGGTTTTAGTACATAACAAGTCCAGCAGTTCTCTGTCGTGACTTACCAAGATGCCTATGCCATCATAAGACTCCAGTGCCTTAAAAAGTTTCTCTTTTGTCTGAATGTCTAGATGGTTTGTAGGTTCATCTACTATTAAGACATCTGGCTCAGAAAATAGTGCTACAGCTATTTGAACTCGTTTTCTCTCACCATGGCTTAGAGAGTCCCACCTATATAACCACTCATCTTGAATGTCTAACATATCTTTTAGTCTAAAAGTATTGCTCTCATATGAGTGAAAAAACTCTTCTGCATTTTCAGGCAGGTTTTCTGTGGACTGCTGGGCGTAAGAGGTTACAAAATTGTTCGTTATAGTTCCGCTCTCAGGGGTAAGCTCTTTAGTTATGAGTTTTAAAAGTGTTGTTTTCCCTGCACCGTTTGCACCTACAAGAGCATTCCAACCTCGATATAGTTCTAGACTCAAACCTTGGAATATATACTCAGACGAAGTAGGGTATTTAAAATATATGTTGTTTAGTTGTAAAGATTGCATATGTGTATCCTTGAATCGGTTAGAAGAGGTCTCAAGGATTGAAGTTAAAAAATTTCCTTAAGTACCGTTAGTTTAATATCCACATGGCAATATTCCTTTTGAAAAGTTTATTTATATTATTATAGCAAATTATCTATATTTTAGCCTCTATGTATTATAATTCCACTATCAAAATATTTAGGACAAAAAATGAGAATTATCTTACTTGGAGCTCCAGGTGCCGGAAAAGGTACTCAGGCGCAATTTCTAACGAAAAAATATAACATCCCTCAAATCTCTACGGGCGATATGTTAAGAGCTGCTATTAAAGCCGGTACTGAAATGGGAAAACTTGCAAAAGCTGCTATGGATGCAGGTCAGCTAGTAACTGATGAGATTATCATCGGTCTTGTAAAAGATAGAATAGCGGAAGATGATTGTAAAAACGGTTATCTTTTAGATGGTTTTCCACGTACATTAGCTCAAGCAGATGCCGTGACAGATGCAGGCATCCAAATAGATGCGGTTATAGAGATAGATGTTCCGGATAGTGAGATAGTTAAGCGTATGAGCGGTCGCCGTGCACACTTAGCATCAGGTAGAACTTACCATATCGTTTACAATCCGCCAAAAGTTGAAGGTAAAGATGATGAAACAGGTGAAGATTTAGTTCAACGTGATGATGATAAAGAGGAAGTAGTATTAGACAGACTAAAAGTTTATCATGAGTTAACGCAACCGCTTATCGGTTACTATAAAGACCAAGCTGCTAAAAACTCTGCTATAACTTATATTACTGTAGATGGTACAGCCGATATCAGCGATGTTGAAGCTGCTATTATTTCTAAACTAGGATAATCTCCTAGTTTTCTTATTTATTTGTACCTTTTAGGTTTTCCATCTCATCCAAATAGTTTCTAATATTTGCATAGATTTTAGATACGTCTTTATTCTCAGGGTCAAGTTGTGAAAATATAAAAAGTCCCATCGTATGCCAAAGTGAGATTCCCTCACCGATATCTAGTTTTTCCTCTTCTAGTTTGTTCATAATGTATGACATTATTTCATCTTGCTTTTGAGCGTCCATTTTTTTCCCTTAGTTTTATTTTTTTAGTATTAAAGTTGTTGATTTATCAAAATCAAAATACTTGTTTGCTACTTCTTTAACTTGTTTTGGAGTGATACTTTTAATATCATCCTCATAAGTTAAGAGTGGACTTAAATCTCCGCGAACGAGATAGCCACCGTAAAGGTTAGCTACACTTGTAGATGATTCTAGTGAGTATATGAAGTCTGCTTTTGTATTTATCTTTACTTTTTCAAGCTCGGCAGCAGTTACTTCGGTAGTTTTCATAAGCTCTATCTGCTTTATAAGTTCAGCTTCTGCATCCTCAGCTTTTACACCTGGGTTACATGAAGCTAAAAATATAAACAGACCCGGATCTATATTTTCCATATTGTATGCGTAAACCTGATTTACCATACGTTTTTTCTCAACCAGTTCTTTGTAAAGGCGTGAACTTTTTCCGGAGTATAAAATCTCGCTAATTGTGCTTAGTGTAGGCTGATCTTTGTGTTTAAAGTCAGGCACGTGAAAAGTGATGGCTACCATCTCAACTTCACTCTCTTTTTTAACCATTATACGTTTAGCCCCGTCTTGTTCAGGCTCGACCGCTTTTACTTCAGGTACTGTTGTATGGTTTTTTATATCTCCAAATGCTTCTTGTGCAGCTTTAAAAACCTTGTCTGCATCTATGTCACCCGTAACCATTAAAATAGCATTGTTTGGTTGATAGTATGTCTGATGAAAGTTTTTGATATCATCAATAGTCCAAGTTTGGATATCGTTCATAAATCCGATAGGTGTCCAATGGTATGGATGATACACATATGCATTGTTAAACATTGCAAAATAAAGATATCCTAGAGGATTATTTTCGGTACGCCAGCGACGCTCTTCTGCTACAACATCACGTTCAGGTTGAAACTCTTCATCTTTTAGATTTAGATTTTGCATAAGCTCAGCATATAAATCTATTGATTTTTTAAGGTTGTCCGAGCTTGATTTTATGTAGTAATGAGTATAGTCAAAACTCGTAGATGCATTGTTTACACCGCCTATGCTTTTTACCTCTTTGTCAAACTCTCCTGCATCCAAGTTCTTTGTTGATTTAAAGTTCATATGTTCAAGCATATGTGCGATTCCCGTTTTGCCCATAACTTCATTTCTGCTGCCGACTTTATAAAAAATGTCCGTACTAATTACGTTTGAGTTGTTTTCTAGTGGGATTACAACTATTTCTAAGCCGTTTTCCAATGTCATACTCTCATAATCAGGTAGGTGTGATGGTGTTTCGTGTAGTGTTCTTTTTTTTGCCATATTTGTTCCGTTTGTTTGTTTTTTAGCGCCAAGTTTTATATATGTAGATTCTGCATTTAGCAAGATGATTGTAAAAATAAGCGTTATTAGTAGTTTCATTATTTTCTATCCGCACCTATGGCTTCAGTTATGTTTGAGAAACCATCTGCTTTGATTAACTCTATGAGTTCTTTGTTGATATTCATAATCATATCAGGACCGTGAAATATAAGCCCGCTAAGGATTTGAACAAGGCTAGCACCTGCACGTATGCGTCTGTATGCTTCTTTGGCAGAATCTATTCCTCCGACTGAGATTAGAGTTGTTTTACCGTAAAGCTCTTTTGCTATAGCTTCAAATATCTCAAAACTTTTTTCTTTTAGTACGGCACCGCTTAATCCGCCTTTATCGGCAGGATTTGGCACTAGTGAATAATCAATAGTAGTATTTGTAGCTATGATTCCGTCAGCTCCTTTTTCAACTGCCATTTTAGTAAGTGATACAGCATCTTCAACACTCATATCAGGTGCTATTTTTAAAAGTATAGGTTTGTCTGTGATTTTTTTCGCTTCTTCAAAAAGTTTAGCTATAAATTCTTCGTTTTGCAAATCACGTAGTCCTGGAGTATTTGGCGAGGATATGTTGATAACAAGATAATCGCCTAATTCATGAAGAGTTTGAATAAGTTTTGTATAGTCGTTTATAGCTTCATTTTCGGGTGTAACTTTGTTTTTCCCGATATTTACCCCTATGGGTGTGCTAAAAGGGTAGAGTTGTTTTAGTCTTTTTTGAACCTTTAAAAGCCCCTCATTGTTAAATCCCATAGCATTTTGAATAGATTCTTGTTCCGGATGACGCCACATTCTCGGTTTTGGATTTCCGGGTTGCGGAAGCGGAGTAACTGTACCGATTTCCGTAAAACCAAAACCTAAAATCTGCATACCGCGAATCATAGTCGCATTTTTATCAAATCCTGCACCAAGACCTACAGGATTATAAAATTTTCTACCAAAAAGCTCTTGAGTTAAAACATCATCACTTATAAAGTGAGATTCTAAAAAGAAGTTAAACGGAAGCTGACACAGATTTGGAAGTCTTAGGACAAACTCAGCTATGTGGTGAGCATTCTCAGGTTGAAACTTGAAGAGGTAAGGTTTAATAGCGTTATAAGGTATCATCTTTATCCAGTATAATTATATTTATGCAATTATACAAAGATAAAGATAATATTATTATTTTACATTACTCAAAGACTACTTTCTGATTTCCCGTAGATGTAAACGGTATGACATTTTTATGTACATTTTCAACAGGTTTAACGTGTGCATCTCTGCCGTAAATATAACTTTGTTCATCAACTATAACTTTATATGCTTTATTTAAATCAAGTGCTCTTTTTTTAGAAGGTATAATCAGATGCGAAATATCATTATGCAAAATTGTAATTTCATTTTCTTTTAGTTCTCCATCAGCAGTAAAAAACTTTTTGATAATTTCATCATTATCTCTAAACTCATCACCTGCATGATTTACTTCTAAATAAAGAGAATACTCGTATCTATCGTCTTTTGTTTTAGGCTCTTGTATGTTTTTAAAACCGTTTGCATCTTGTGCCCAGTGATACCATCCATTTTGAAAAGTATCGTATTCAAATTTTCTTTGAAATACAAAAGTAGAATCTGTTATAGCCCCAACTCCGCTATGACATCCGATGCAATACAGAGTCTCTTCATAGTTTTGAGGTCTAAGCTGACCTTTTGCATCTTCTATAAAACCTTGATAAGTCCATCCTAAACCTGTTTGAAGTCCTTTTTCAGAGTTACCTAGTATAGTTCTTAATCTATCAGGAAAATCATCCTTTTCTTTTATCTCCGTCATTGAATAGTTTTGCATTTGAGAATAAGTATTCCAGTTTGTTTTTTTTGCATAACGCAGCTCTTTCATCCTTGAAGCTATTTTAATCGTATCATTTTCATCAATGTCTATGTATCTTACTGAGTGTAAAAATTCCGTAAATTTCGGATATAACCCCGGAGCTATAAGATATTCGTTTGATTCAAGTTTCTCTTTTGCAAGACCAACATAACTCATAGAAAAGTTGCTTAGTTTTTGAGTTGAAATATTATAGTCCGGTGTATCCCATTTAAACTTTACGGTATCTGCAATATCAAGTGTATTGTTTTGGTTTAAATCAACACCGTATTTATTTTCATCAACACTATCTATCTTTACATCTTTTTGCTTAATGAGTGACTCAACTATAGCTAGGTTTAATTTATATATCTCTAAATTGAAAGTGCCATTTGTGTCTTTTGAAAACAATGCATCTAATCTTATAAGTACATCGTCCGTACTTCCGTTTGTTGGCCAAAACGTACCTAAAAAAGGGTAGTATGCAAATGCACGCCATAAAGTATATTTACCGTTTGGAGTTTTATCAAAGCCTTCATTGTCAAAGTTAAAATAACAATCGGGCATATATCCGTCCCATATACCGTTGCTGTTTACATCCCACTCTTCAGGCAATGAAGATAGTTTGTTTTTTAGTAAAAGATTATTATTTGAATCTTTATAGTTATTTTTTTTAATATACTCTAAAATCTCGGCATCACTAATATTGTTAACTAAAGTAGTACGGTCTTTAAAAAGGTTTATAAAACGGTTGCTTTTTGTATATTCGCTAAAATCAAAACCAGTTTGTAAGTCTGCATCATCGATATAATTTGGAGCTTCAGAATTTATATGGCAGCTAAAACATGGATTATGCTTTATGTCCGTAATGTTATCTTCGGTTTTTGTATAACATTGGCTCGTAACATAAGCAGCTTTATTGTTTATAGGCGTAGTAGATTTAAAATCTATCTTTGTAATAGCTTCGTTTATTTGTGTTGAACTTTCAGATGAATTTTGACATCCATTAAAAAAAACTATTAAAAAAATTATTGAAAAAAGTACATTATATCTCATTGTATATCCTAAAGTAGATAAAGAGGGGTTATCCTCTTTATCTTGTTATTAAAATTTTATTGGTCCTAATACACTTGCACTAGATTGTCCGGCATCGTCAGATGTAGTATCAGGATGTTGAGTTACAACCATCATATATCCAAAACCATTAATATCTTTGTACCAAAACGGAGAGGTAGTCTCAGCACCAAGTGGAGTCGCTATAACTCTTTGAAGTTCTTTTTTCTTAAGATCATAAGCCCATACTATATTGTTTTCATGGTTCCCTGTATCTTCACCTATCATTAAGATATTTGAGTCAGGTAAAAATGTAACATTGTCAGGATTTGAAATTCCATTTAAGTCACACTTATTTCCATTTGCATCTTCATCAATTGGAGTACCTGTAATTACAGCTTGCATACTAATAGCCTGATAAGAGTTATTAACTTCTAGTTCATAAACTGCGCCACAGTCATTAAATGGAAGTTTAATGTCATTGTTAGAACCTTTATCATAAGAATCGTTATCTACGCCGTATTTTTTGTTGTCCTCCATACCTTTTGCAATTTGGCTCATACCGACATAAAGTTTGTTATTCGCCGCATCAAAAGTGATACCTTCTTCCTTTCTGAACTCAGTTGTAGCACCCATCATACCCGCATATCTTCTAGTTTCTAAATATGCCGCTGCTTTATCCATACCTGCTTTAACTCTTAAACACTCTAAACCAAAAGAAGTATTTGCAGGTAAAAAACCGACTGTTGGACATTCATTTGAAGCATTAGGCTCTTCAACATCAAAAATATCGGTAAAATTAAGAGAGTCATTTGTCGTAACATCATCATCAGGATCTAAATAAGCTCTAATCTCTGCATCCGTTGCATGGGCTAGTTCTATCCATGAAATATATGCACTACCACCGTTAAGTGAAGATTTTTGGTGCCATTTTGCGGCATATAAAGTACCTGAACTTAAATCCATCGCTTCATCTGCTACATACATAAATAAACCTACATTATCGCCATCATCGCTCATATAAACAGTTTTATTGTCCGGCATAACGTAACTTAACTCGTGTGACATACGACCCATAGAATAGTGTTTTGTATATACAGAATTTCCGTTTGCATCTATTGTTACTTCAGGTGTCCAACCATAGTAATAAGGATTAGCTTTAGTTAAATCTCCACCCCAATATTTATCGATAAACCCATAGTATTGATCAATTTCTCCGGATGTAACATTTAAATCTCTTGCATTTGGTTCATACTCTTCACTTCCCAAGTGAGATTCCCAAGGTGTTTTCATACCTGCACAGTGAACATATCCTCCAAACTCAGATTTTTGAGAAATAAATTTAAGAGTATTTGCTTTGACGCTAAGTTCACCCGTATTTGTATTTTGAGTAAGTTCATTAATATACATAGAACCTATTTGACATTCAAATTGACTTACCATATAAAGTTTATCATTTTTTTGTAAGATGGATACAAAATCAAGTCCACTACCTGAACCGTTAGGATTTGAAGTACCGTTACATATATATGGATTACCGTCATCCATTTGAAGTGCTGCATCGTTCATATCTTTTGAGAGTCCATAAATCTCTCCGTTATCATTGTCACCCGTGCTAAGTAACTTAGTTGCACTAATAGATTGATTTTGACCGTTTACAGTAACTGTATCAGATACATTTAAAGCATTTTTCTCTTCATCTGTAGATGGAGTTGCAATAGATTTGAAGCTAACACTTAATCCGGCATCCTCTCCATCAACACCTGCTACACCGGATATACCGTCATCACCGTCGCATCCAGTTATACTAACTACTAATATTGTACATGCAATTAAACTTAACCATTTGTTCATTGTATCTCCTAAAGTTTGGTTGTGCTATACTAAGTCAGAGATGTTACAAGATAGTCTCAATTTAGATTCATTTATATTACTTATGGCGACATGATGACAACATAATGACAATATAATTATTGTAGTAATTAAAAATAGAAGGATTTGATATGACAAATGTTTTAGTTCCCTTGGCAAAAGGTTTTGAAGAGATTGAAGCTGTTAGTATTATAGATGTTCTAAGACGTGCTGAAATTAATGTATTTGTAGCTTCTTTGGATGGAAATAAAAACGTTACAGGTGCAAACGGCATAACTCTTCAATGTGACATGGAGATAAATGATGTTTCCGTCGATGATTTGGATATGATTGTGTTACCCGGCGGATGGGGTGGTACATATGCTTTAGCAGAGGATGAAAATATTCAAAGTATTTTAAAACAGATGGATGCAAACGGTAAAAATATAGGTGCTATATGTGCAGCTCCGTATGCACTAAATAAAGCAGGAGTTTTAAAACCGAATTTTACGTGTTATCCGTCTGTGGAAGAAAAAATAGATTTAGACGGTTACCAAGGTGATAAAGCAAAAGTAGTGCAAGAGAAAAATATTATGACTTCTCGCGGACCTGCAACGGCTATATGTTTTGCTTTGGAGATAGTTAAAAAACTAAGAGGTAAAGAAAAATATGAAAAGATTAAATCGGGTTTATTGGCTGATTTTTGCTAAAAAGAAGGACCTTTTCTAATAAATACCAGATTTTTTAAACTTCTATTCTCATCTAAGCTTTTAAACTCTTCCACATTTTTTAGTCTATGTGAAAATTTAAAGCTTGGTGCAAGCTCGTTTATCAAATCTTTAATAAAACTCTCGTCCAAATCCGGTGAGTTTAAACAAGCAAGCAAAGTACACTCTTCACTTGTAATTTGTGGAAGTTTGGTTATTAGTTTTCTATAATCTTTTGTAGCTTCAAAACTCCCTTTTTGAAAAGTAGGCGGATCAATTATTATTAAATCATACGGACCTTTTTTCTTTATACGTGAAAACGATTTAAGTATGTTATACGGTAAAAAACTCACACCTTTAGTATCTATGTCGTTGAGGTGATGATTAGCTCGTCCTGTACTTAGTGCACCTTTACTCATATCTATATTGCTTACACTCTTTGCACCGCCCATTTTTGCGGCAATACTAAATGCACAGGTATATGAAAACAGATTTAGTACGGATTTGTCTTTAGCGTTTTCTCTTACAAAAGCACGACCGTTTTTCATATCGGGAAAGTAACCGCTGTTACGGTTTGATAATAGGTTTAGTTTAAATTTCATACCGTTTTCTATGGCATATACATATTCAGGAAGTTCACCGATTAAAACCTCACTAGGATGACCTTTTATATAGCGTCTTTGAACTACTAAAACTTCATATCCTGAAGCATATGTAAACTCTTCTAGCATCTGTAGCAGTTCTTTTTCATTGTCTTCTTCAAAATAGAGTGCTACACTTAAAATAGCATCTACCGAATCAATAGTTAAATGCTTCCATTCATCATAAATCCCACCTCGTCCGTGAAAAACTCTTTTAAATTCGTTAGTCGTATTTTTTGTGTTTTGTTCAAGTATGGTTTTGAGTTCGTCTATATTCATAAATATCCTACGCTTATATTTTTACCGGTTTTATACCGTTTACAACTGCATAAAGAGTCGGAAGGTATATAAGGTTTAAAAAAGTACCCCATAAAAGACCAAAACCTATAGATAAAGCAATCGGTTGTAAAATAACTGCTTGACCCGTTGCATAAAATATAAGGGTAAAAAGACCTAAAAAAGTTGTCACGGATGTAATAAGAATAGGGCGAAGTCTAAGTTTCGCACGTTTAAAAAATGATTCTGAGTTATGCGTACCGTGTAGAAAATCAAGCATAATTATACCGTCGTTTACAACTACACCCGCAAGACCGAGTATTCCAATGATAGAAGGCATGGTTAGCGGCATCCCCATAAGTTTATGTCCTAAAAGTGCTCCTAATATAGAGAGTGGAATAACACTCATAACCATTAGTGCGTATTTTAGTTTTGAAAAAATAAGAAGCAAAGTTATAAGGATTAAAAATATAGCAACCAATACGGTTCTTTTCATATCCTCTTGCAGGTTTTTATTTTTCTCTTTTTCACCCAAAAGATTAACGTCAATACCTTGTTTTGAAATATCTTCCAAAATAGGCTCAACTTGGTTTAGTATCTCATTAGGCGTTATTTTTCTTTTATCTACGTTTGCATAGAGTGTTTTAACTATATTTCCGTTTAGTTTATCGATTTTTTCATAGTCTCTAACCATAACGATATCTGCTATATCTGTCAGTTTTACAAAGCGTCCATCCTCAAGTGTTAACTCAAAGTTTAAAAGAGTATCTAAATCGTCTTTGTATAAATCTTCTGTTTTTATCTCCATAACACCGTCATTATTAAATGTAGTACTTTGCTTTTTTTCTAAAAAATACGCACTTAATATTCTAGCAATAGCTGCCTCACTAAGACCAAGATTTTCACCGTAAGGATTGATTTTTATCTTGTACTCCATTTTTCCGTAACGGATATTATCGCTGTAGTTTTTAACACCTTCGATTTTTGAAAGAGCCAAGCTTAGTTTTTTTACCGAACTCTCTAACTGTGCATCGTTACTTCCCGAGAGGTTTATTTGGATATCGCTTCTAATAAGTCCGGGTTTGTCTTCCATTACGCCAAGTTCAATCATATTATATTTTGCTCTGTATTTCTCTATAATCTCTCTAGCTCTTGGTGAGAGTTCAAAAGTCTGTTTCAGCCTTATTTTTTCAGGGTCGTTAAAACCCACGTCTTCTGTGAAAATACTAAAGTTCAAAATAGGATTAAGATACTTGTTTATAAAGTTTGTATCGGCTCTGTCGTATAACTCCATTGTTATAAAAAAGACGTTGTCGTTAAGTTCGGTTTCGCCTGCTAGACTTCGCCTATATCCACTTACTGCAGATGTTGATTTAAGTGAAAATTCTTCAGAGTGTTGCATCAGCTCATACTCAATCTCTTTTACTATTTTAAGAGTTTCCTCCAGTGAGGTGTTGATATTTAGTTTTCCAGATACATATAGGTTGTTTCCGTCAAAATTTGGAAAAAATTGAAACTTCATTGATTTGGCGGTAAAAACCGTGAAAATAGGTATTAAAACTAAAAACAGTACGACAAAAGTTTTTTTGTATTTTATATGAAAAGAAAGCACTCTGTTATAAGATTCTTGCAGAGGTTCCCAGTTGATAAAAGATTTACTTTTTTTAAGCATCTCTTCCGCATGAAGCGGCAAGAAGAAAAAGCTCTCTATAAGTGAGCCAAAAAGTATCATAACTACGACAATTGGAACTAAAACTAAAAATAAAGCAATTTCACCTGTTAATAAAAATATAGGTAAGAAAGCTGCTGCGGTAGTTACCGTCGCCAAAGTAACAGGCAACATCATCTCTTTTACCCCTGTAATTGCCGCTTCTTTAGCATCCATACCTTCATCAATATGACGTTGTATATTTTCACCTACGACTATGGCATCGTCAACTACAATACCTATAACGATAAGTGCACCAAGAAGCGAGACTATATTTATGGAATAACCCATATAATATATAAACAATAAGCCGATTATAAATGAAAACGGAATACCTAAAGCTACAATAAAAGCAAGTCTTAGATTTATAAGTATAGATATAGATAAAAAAACAAGTACAAGACCAAACATCAAGTTTGATATAACCGTATTTAGACGGTCTTTTATCGGTCTTGAGCTGTCTTGATAAAAGTTAAACTCTGTACCCGGATAGTTTTTGGATATTTTTTTAACATAGTTTTGAATATATTTTGACAACTCTATTGAGTTACCCGTATCATCTTTTGATATAACAAGTGTAAGAGTTTCTTTATTGTTAAAAGTTGAGATTGTATTTGTAAGTGGATAGTGCCTTTGTACTTTTGCTATATCGCCTAGCTCAATATAGCGTCCTTCGATATTTAAAATACTGCTTTCCCACTCTTTGGTAGAAGTTTTTCCGTTTACCGTAGATATAAATACAAAATTGTCTTTTTGTTCAATGTCACCTATTGGAAAAATGTAAGAAAGATTTGAGATAGCTTCCAAGACACTTTGAGGTTTTAATTCGTAAGCAGATACTGCTTTAGAGTTGATTTTTATAGAGACTTCTTCGTTTGAATCTCCTCTTATTGAGACGTCGCTTATATGTTTTATTCTTGCTATTTTACTTCTAATATCCTGTGATATTTTTGTTAAATCACCGCGAGAAAGGGTAGAGGATGAGACCGATAGTTTTATAAGCGATTTACTTTTATCTAATAGCTTTGCAGTAGGTTCCAACATATCCGAAGGAAGATACTGTTTAGAAGCTACAATAGAATCTTTTACTTTACTTAGTACATTTATTTTATTTGAATGTTCGTTTAGTGTCAAAATAATTATAAACGAACCGGGAATAATAGTCGTTTCTGCTTTATCTATTCCGTTTATGTTACTTAGTGCATCTTCAATGTCACGAACTGCCATCTTATCTATAATGGTGGCACTTGAACCGCTGTATGCTCCGCGTACGCTTATTTTTTCAAGTTCGACATTTGGAAACATCTCTTTAGGGATATTTACATAAGCATTAAAACCCAAATAAGCCAAAAAAATAAGTAAGGTATAGTTAAGAGCTTTGTTATGGATAAAAAATTCTATTAACTTTCCCATTTTGCTTACCTTAGTTTAATTAATTGATATACATCTATAGGTCTGAGTCCAAGTTCATCTGCAATCTGTTTTATTCTGTCGTTTGGATTTGCATCCAGACTTCTGGATTTTAAAATTTTTATACTATTTGTTAAATCTATTTTTCCCATATCATGTAGTTCTTGGAGTGTCCTTCTTCCCAAACTCGTAGGTATGCCTTCTGGTTTTTGCATATTGTTTGATTTTGGTTGCATTATTTTGTAAACTTCGCTGGGTGCTATAGAGTTACTTCTTGCAATGTCTAATAGAGTATCATCTTCCTGAAATGAGATACCTTTTGAGCTTAAATTTTTTTTGGCTTGTTCTAAATCTATATTTTGTCTTTTGGCTATAAAACTGAGTCTGCTCTCTTCGGCATGACCGTAGGGTGGTTCACCATACTCTTTTGCCCAATAGTCTTTTATGCCGTTTTGAAAGTCTATAAGTGATTTTATCGGCTCAAACATATAAAGCGTACCGAGTACAAAAAATATGTTTATTCCAAAAGCTATCAACAGCTCTTTTTTAGTAAACGATATATTTTTACTTTTATCTTTTATGTAGCTTATAAGTGGTTTCCAGTTGTAATAGATATGTAAAAATGCAAAAAACAGCATTGTAAACATAGATGTGGAGTGTATGTCGCCATACTGAGTTTTACTAAGTCCCAGCAGATGCCAGTCAGACCAGTAAGCTATTTTTCCTTGAGGTACAATGTATAGTATAACACCGGTATAGCTCATTATCAAAAACGAAAAAGCAAGGCTAAGTGATGTTATTTTTTTCATATATTTAGTTCCTTTAATTCTTTATTTATATCTTCAACTTCTTTTTGCATACTCATAGCTTCATATATATTTCTGCTTTGTATTAGATGTAGTTTTGCTTCTTTATATTTATTTTGTTTTATATATATATGAGCCATATCTTTTAATATATTTGCTTCTAAAGATATAGATTTTATTTTTTTAGATATTTTAAGAGCTTTATTAAAGTAATCAAAAGATTTAGTATAACTTCCTTGTTTTGAATATATTTGTCCAATTCCTTCAAATGAGTTAGCTATACCTTCTTTATCATCTATCTCTCGTTTAATTTTTAATGAATCATTTTGATATTTCAAAGCTTTATCATAGTCTTCTAATTCTAAAGAAATCTTTCCAAAATGATTATATGTAGTTGCAATATTAGATTTACTTTTTATTTCTTTACTTAAGTTTAGAGAATTATTTAAATATTGTTTAGCTTTATTAAAGTCAGATAGTTTTATATAGATACTTCCTATATTATTTAACGAACTTATAATACCTCTTTTATCGCCAATTTCTTCTTTGATTTTTAAAGAATCATATTGATATTTTAAAGCTTTTTCAAAATCAGATAGTTCTAGATATATACTTCCAATATTGCCAAGAGATGTTGCCACGCCATGTTTATCACCAATTTCTTCTTTAATTTTTAAAGAATCATATTGGTATGTTAAAGCTTTTTCAAAATCAGATAATTCTAAGTACACACTTCCAATATTTCCTAAAGATATTGCAATACCAAATTTATCACCAATTTGTTTTTGTATTTTTAGTGAACTATTAAGATATTCTAGAGCTTTTTCATAATTAGCAGAATTTGTGTATATATTCCCAATATTACCTAATGAGTTTGCGATACCTTGCTTATCACCAAGTTTTTCCTTAATTTTTAGGGATTCAACTTGATATTTTAAAGCCTGATTAAAATCATAAAGTTCAGCATAGATACTTCCAATATTGCCAAGAGATGTTGCCACGCCATGTTTGTCTCCTATCTCCTTACATATTTTTTCTGAATCTTTATGATAATCAAGTGCAATATTATATTTTGATAAATTGTCATAAGCATTACCAAGATTATTTAATGCTACAGCTTGAGCTTTTTTATGTTTATATTTTTTTGAAATTTTTAAAAGTTTATTTGAATAATTAATTGATTTGGAGTACTCTGAAATATTGTTATAAAAATTGCCTAGATAAGAATATAGTATAATCTTTTGATTAGTATTAAGTGTATATTTCAAAGCAATGTTACAAAACTCCAAAGCTAATTGGTTATAACTAATTGAATAGGCTTCATCTATAATTTTGAACAATAAATCTAAGATAACATTATTATATTTAATCTCTTCTTTTAAATAATTTTCATAGTTTTTAATAGCTTTATTAAGTTTATCATTTTTTTCTTCAAAACTATTATCTACTGAGTGGTCAAAAAATGTATGTGCATATTTTGTAGTGGAAAACAGGTCACCTTTTGATTGAAGCAAGCTAAACATTTCATTTGATAATATTAAAACTAATTTAATATTATTTTCATAGATATAATCTCGTTGAAATTGAAGATGTTCTACTATATCTTCTTGTTCTTGATAATTGAAAATATTTACAAGTAATGTTTTGGTTTTATCTATGCTCTTATCAAAAGCTATTGTTTTTAGTAATTCATTAGTAGGTGTAATTTGAAGTAGGTTATGTTCAGATAATAAGTACTCACGAAAACTATCTGAGAGCTTTTGTGTGTCTACACCTATTAAGATTATTCCTGATTCAGATAATCTTTTAATAGCTGAATCTACTCTTTTTAGTTGTAGTTTGTCTTGTGCTAAAAGCTCATCCATAAATTTATAACAGATCTTTTACTATAGGGTTTAATCCATAATGTGCTTGACCGTTAAAGTAAGCATATACAAGCCCATCTCTAAGACACTCTGCTAAAGAGCTTTTGTCCTCTTCATCTATTTTATGGTTTTCTTTTACTTTTTCTAAAAACTCAGATTTGAATTGAACTCTAGTTGATAAATTTCCACCGATTTGTTCTAATGCACTCTCAACTTCAGGTATATCTATAATTTCACTCTCTAAAATATCTAGTGCTTCTGTGGAAGCTTTAGATATAATGTTTAAAAGTTGTCTTATATTTCCACCGCTTTTTTCTATTATGAATTCTATTGCTTTGGGAGTTATAAGCTCTTTATTCTCAAGCCTTGAATCTATTACATCTTTTAAAATATTTATATTTTTTATTTTATTTGTATTTTTATCTATCTCCATTGTAAAATCAATAGGAGATATGCTTGAATCTACTCTGTTTTTTAAATATATTGGCATAGTAACTATTTTATAACACTCTATATTTTGAAGTATCGATATATCTTTTGTGAAAATATCATCTATACTGTCGTTATTGTTTAGTTTTTCTAAACCGTCAAGTATAAAAAGTATCTCTTTATCAGTGTTAGATAATCTTTTGTATGTTTTGATAAGAGAATTTATAATATCTAAAAGATCTTTTGTTTTAAACTGATATATCTTTTTAGCTTCTTCTCTAATATCACTGTCAATTGTATAAGTAGCTGTAAAGTCTTGCTTTGCTGTAAAAAAGTTAAAGAAGTTAAAACCTGTAGATACTTTAGTATCTGCTCCTAATTTAGCATTTTCTTTATTGCTTTCAGTAGAGGTAAGTTGTAGTTCATTATCATTAACTT
The DNA here is from genome assembly GCF_009258225.1 of Sulfurimonas lithotrophica. Lineage (NCBI taxonomy): Bacteria > Pseudomonadati > Campylobacterota > Epsilonproteobacteria > Campylobacterales > Sulfurimonadaceae > Sulfurimonas > Sulfurimonas lithotrophica. The sequence continues at coordinate 1,319,963 of NZ_CP043617.1, read as the reverse complement.
GTTGTAACTGTGTAAGCTTTTCTTCAAACTCATCTTTCAACTTTTTCGTTTTTGCACCGTCTAATCTGCTATTGTCAAGTAAGTCAAAGCCAATAATTAAAAGAATATCCACTATATCTATGTTGTCATGGCTACGGAATTGTTTAGCCTCAAAATGTCTTATATCATATCTACCAAAAATATCACTTTCACGTTTTAGGTTATTTAATATGCTACTTTTTCCATTACCACTTTGTCCTGCAATGAAAAATATGTTTTGATATACTTCATTTCTTTTGATATTTCCAATAAATCTTTTAAGTTTTTTGTCATATATATTTATAAAAAAATCATGTTCATCTTCACTTAAAGGTTTATTTCCTTGGAAAGAATTATATATATCTTCAAGTGTTTTTGCTTTTTTTAGCATTTTAATCCCTAAAATTATTTGACTAGTATTATATCAAATATTATATTTTTTCCCAAAAAGTACCGTTTGGAGTATCCATAATATTTACTCCGTAAGTTAAGATTTCATCCCTTAATTTATCTGAAGTTTCAAAGTCTTTTGCTTTTTTTGCTTCGTCTCTTTTTTCAATCAATGCATCTATCTTCTCTTTTGTATCTGCATCTATACCAAACTGAAAATACTCATACGGGTTTTTAACGCCAAAACCAAGGACTTCTTCAATGAAAGCCAGATTTGCCATAGTCTCTTTTTTTAGATTTTTATGTTTGCCTGCAGTATCTAGTGTTTCGTTAGCTTCTGATATCATCTCATCTATCAAAGCGAGTGCTGATGAAATATTTAAATCATCACCTAATGCATCTAATAGTTTTGTTTGAAACTCTGTTTGTATATCTGAAGAAACTAAACCAAAAAGACGTTTTTTCAGTCTGTATATTTTGTCAAGCCTTTTTTTGGAAGATTCAAGATCTTGGGTATTAAAGTTAAAGTTGCTTCTATAATGTGTACTTAAAAGATAAAACCTTAAAACCTCTCCGTCATATACTTTTAGTGCATCTTTGAGAAAAAAGCTATTTCCAAGAGATTTACTCATCTTTTCACCGTCTATATTTACAAAACCGTTATGCATCCAATAGTTTGCGAGTTTATGATTAGTCGCACATCTGGTCTGTGCCGCTTCGTTTTCATGATGCGGAAAAAGTAAATCTGCTCCGCCTCCGTGAATATCTATCGCTGCATCTGTACCGTTTTGTGCAAGGTGTTTTTCTATCATAGCCGAACATTCTAGATGCCATCCCGGACGACCTTTGCCAAAAGGGCTCTCAAATGTAACGGAACCGTCTTTAACACTCTTCCATAGTGCAAAGTCGGCTGGATTTTTTTTCAAACTTGAACTCTCAACTCTCTCTTGTCTGTCTTCATCGTCTTGAACTCTTTTAGATAGTGAAAGATACTCACTGTCGCTTGAAGTGTTAAAGTAAACATCACCCTCATCGGTAGCGTAGGCATGACCTTTATCTATGAGTTTTTGGATAAGTTCGTACATAGCTTCTAAACTCTCAGTAGCCTTTGGCTCCAAGTTAGGTCTTTTTACACCGATTTCAGCCATCTCTTTATGAAAAGCTTCCGTGTAAAAGTCTGTTATCTCTTTTATATCTTTTTTTTCATCGATTGCTTTTTTAATTATTTTATCGTCTATATCCGTGATATTTCTGGCATATGTAACTTCATAGCCTTCAGCTCTTAATACACGTGATAACAAATCAAAAACCAAAGCAGATTTTGCATGACCAAGGTGCGCATCATCATAAACAGTAGGTCCACATACGTAAAGGCTGACTTTGCCTTCAACTTGCGGTTTAAACTCTAGTTTTGTTTTTTGTACTGAATCAAATATATGCACCGATAAAATCCTTGAAAATTAAAAGTAAAATAGTAAATATAATTATACCTACAATAAGGTATATAGTGTTTTTTGAGCGAAGTATATCAAAAAAGTTTTTAACTCCGTAGGCTTTTATTGTTAAAGAAAAACTTGCAAAACCGCTTAGTGTAGATGCAAGGGCTAATCCGCTAACTCCAAAAGGACTTATAAAACTTAGAGCAAATACTATGTATGTTAGTAGTGATATAGTTGCGATTTTTGCCGCTTTCATTTGTAATTCTTTTGAATAAAGCCATAATAAAAACAGTTTTTGAAGACCAAAAGGCAAAAGACCTATCATATACATTTGCAGTACAAGTGTAGTGTTTTTAGTATCATCAGCACTAAATGCACCACGCTCAAACAATAGCCATGTAATCTCGTGAGTTAATATAAATCCGCCAATCGTACTTAAACTAAGTATAGTTCCTAAAAACCAAAAAGCTTTTTTCATATACTCTCTGGCTTTATCTTCGTCATCGTTTTTCAGGTATCTTGCAATTTTTGGGAATAGGGCAATTGATGTTGCTATTGCAAAAAGAGCAAGTGGAAGCTGAAAGATACGGTTGGCATAGTAAAGGTAAGAGATTGATCCCGTTACTAAAAACGAGGCTAAAAAGGTATCTAAAAAGGCTGAGATTTGAGCAGTTGAATTACCCCACATAGCAGGAAAAAACTGACGTTTGAATTTTTTAGTCTCATGGGTAATTTTTTTAGATTTTACTTTTAGATACTTTATACCGCCTATTATCAAAGGAAAAAGCCCAAGTTTTTTTATGACTACTAGATGCACTAAAAGTTGTAAAAGTCCACCTATAACTACACCGTAACTTAGATAGTACACTATTTCGGCATTAGTTTTGTTTTGTGAGAAATATAAAGCACCGATAAGCGATAGATTTAGTAAAGCCGTAGAGAAAGCGGTAGTTGCAAAGTGATGTTTATACTGAAGCATCGTACTTAAAAAAGTAACTGCAAATATAAGAGGCAGATACCAAAAGTTTATGGCAACATATGGTGATGCAATCTCAATAGTTTTGGCTTCAAATCCAACTGCTATAGCTTTTGTAGCCAAATGTGGAAACAGGTTTACCAAAAGTGTTAAAATTAAAATAATTGAGATAAATACTAAAAATATATTTACTAAAAAAACACCTTTGTGTAGCGAGCGTACAAAAGCAGGGATAAACACTTGGGTAAATGCACCTTCTGCAAAGATACGGCGAAATAGATTTGGTAGTTTAAATGCGACAAAAAATATATCGCTATAGATATTTGCACCAAGTGCAGATGCAGTTAACAAATCTCTTAAAAATCCTAAGATTCTGGAAAACAAAATCCCAAAACTGTTGGTAAATATGGCTTTAAACATTGGTATTATTATTGCTTCTTATGCTTGTAATTAAAATAAATAGTTATTTTTACGATATTTTAACAAAGATATGATTAAAATATAGTGTTTAATTTAAGATGGATGGATATATGGCATTTTTTGGTTCTAGTGACAAAGAAAAAAATACAACAAAAAAGATTCGAACTACAGTAGTTAAAACACCTAATGTAGCTAAGGAACTTGTATCATTAGCTGAGAGTAACGGTGTTAATGTAAATAGTTTGGATTTTAATATACTAGATATGCAAACCTTTACCAGAATGAATGAAGGTAAAAAAGAGGGTGATTGGGAAGAGATATCCAACGATGAACTTTACGAACTCGATGACACAAGCACTCTTATGAATAAAAATTTTCAAATTAAACAAGTTTACGAAGTCGAGATATTTACAAAAAATCCGGATGATGATAAGTTTAAAAATTTTAATGTAGCTATAGGGGCAAATCCAAGTAAATGTAAAGTTTATTTAAGTATCAAAGAAGGTTCAAAACTAGAATACTTTAAGGATTTTGAGCAAGAACTCACTATATTTATAAATAATAAGAAGGTTCGAGCCGGGATTTTAATAAATATTTTTGATGAGATGCTTCGTGGAACTATATCAAAACTCTCCTCAAAGGTAAAAGTTCAAGAAAGTTTAGTATATGAAAAAAACAGTACTATGTTGGTTGCAGAGTCTATTGAACCTGTACCTACCATAGATGACGAACTTATATTGCACTACGAAGAGAAAAAAGAAGTAAGTGAAGATGATAAGATAGACCATAAAAAACGCGGCTATATTAAAAATGTTTTTAAAGATGAAGTCCTAATTGAATACATAAAACCAAAAAAAGGTGTGGACGGTAGAAACTGTAAGGGGCAATTTATAGCAGCAGAAGAGCCACAAGAAACAAATATACCTGAGTTTAATATAGATGATAGCATCATAAAAAAAGATGAAAAAGACAATATTAAATACTTAGCAAAAGAAAACGGTTATATCAGCTTTGAAGATAATACGTATTTTATTAAGACCGATTTAGACGTAGATTCAATAAACTTTAAAACAACGGGTTCAATTCAAGCAGGGGTAGATTCTGAAGTAAATATGAGTGTTAAAGAGGTTGATTTTGACAAAGATGCCGTAGGTGCAGGTATGGAGGTTGAAGTTACCGAAATTGATATAGAAGGTAACATAGGTCCACATTCGAGTGTTTTTGCAAAAAAAGCTACTATAGGCGGACAGACCCATAAAACATCAAAAGTAAGAGCGGATGACTTAGAGATAAATATTCATAAGGGTGAAGCTTACGGGAAAAATATTCGTATATCAAGACTCGAACACGGAATAGTAGATGGAGATATCATTGACGTGGCACAAGCCGTAGGTGGCGATATACGCGGAAAAGAGGTGCATATAGAGATATGTGGTTCATATGTAAAAGCAACATCACATAAGTTGATTGAGATTCAAAGATTACAAGGTAAAGAGAATATTTTTACAATAGACACGTTGTTAAAAAAAGATAAAAGACAAGCCAACGAAAAAAATGAAAAAGAGATCTCTACTTTAGAAGTAGAGTTACGTGACATAGATAAAGAGATTGAAAAATATTCTCAAACAATAGAAAAAAATCAAAACTCGTTTAACGATTTAAAAAAGCGTTTAATCCATTATAAGAAAAACGGTATTAAAATGCCTGAATCATTTGTTGAAAAATACAAACAGTTTTTAAAGATTGAAAACCATCTTAAAAATATCAAAGAAGAACATCAAGCCAAACAAGATAAATTAAATTTATTAACAACAAAAACGGCTTCTTTTCAAGACAATATAATGGATGCCAGAATAATTAACCATGATAAATGGACGGGGTATAATAAACTTGTGTTTAAATTAGTTGACCCGCCTGTCGAAATTGTATATGAACCAAAAGAGGGTGAAGAAGGAAAAATCTTCGGTTTAGTAGAAAATGAAGACGGTGAGTACTTGGTTCAAGCATTTAAAGAGATGTAAATTAAAATAAAAAGTAGAATATGATAGTAGGATTAAGAGGAAGAATAGAGTATAAGGAACCAAGTTTCGTTCATATAGACGTAGAGGGCGTAGTGTACGAAGTTTTTATATCGCTACAGAGTTTTTCGGCACTCTCAGACGATAATATTAAACTTTTTACAAGTCATATAGTGCGTGAAGATGCACAACTTCTTTACGGTTTTGTCGAGCTGGGTGAAAAAAAACTTTTTGAGAGGCTTATAAAAATAAACGGTGTAGGACCAAAAGTAGCAATGGCTATATGTTCAACATATACACCTTCTCAGTTTGCTACTGTTATAAACAATAAAGATTTAAACGGTGTAAAAAAAGTCCCTGGAATCGGACCAAAAAGTGCAGGTAGAATACTTGTAGAATTAGCAGGTTTTGATGAAGAGTTGTTACAAAATTCATCAGAATCATCACAAAGTGCATCCATATCTCAAGCAACAGAAGCACTTGAAGCACTTGGATTTAAAAAAGATAAAATTTCAAAAGCATTAAGTTCATGTAGGAGTGATGATACTGCTTCACTTGTAAAAGAAGCACTAAAATTATTACAAACAATTTAGCCCTAATGTAAAAATGATATAATAAGCTTTTTAATATTTTTTGGAGAGTGTAAATGATAAAAGTATATGGCATACCGACTTGCGGTAGCGTTAGAAATGCAAGAAATTTTTTTAAAGACAACGATATAGAAGTAGAATTTATTGATTTTAAAAAAACTACCGTCGGATGTGATAAAGTGGATGAATGGTTAAGTCATATAGATATAGAAAAACTGTTTAATTCAAAGGGTACTAAATATAGAAATCTTAAGTTAAAAGAATTAAATTTGGATGCCGACGGAAAAAGAGAGTGGCTATGTAAAGAGAATATGCTTTTTAAAAGACCTGTAATAGAATATGATAATACCGCATTAGTAGGTTGGAACGAAGATATATATATAAATACTTTTATAAAATAAGGAAAATATTTGAAATTAACAATTTTATTCGGCGGTGCGAGTTTTGAGCACGAAATAAGTATAGTATCTGCTATCACTTTAAAAGAAAAGCTTAACGGATTTGATTTAAACTTTATTTTTTGCGATCAAGACCATACATTTTATAGTATAGATGCAAAAGATATGAAAGCAAAAACTTTCTCAAGTGCAAAACACAAAAAAATGCCTGTTCTTACTTTGATAAAAGGCGGTTTTTCTCAAAAGAAAATGTTTAGTTCCAAAGAACACAATTCTATAGTTTTAAACCTTATACACGGTGCAGACGGTGAAGATGGAACAATAGCCGCATTACTTGATTTTTATTCAATAAAATATATAGGTCCTCGCGTAAATGCGAGTGTTTTTTCATATGACAAAAGATACACAAAGTGGTTTTGCGAAGCAAGAGGTATAAAAAGCGTAAAATATGAGATGTTGAGTTCCGACGAGCAAAAAGACATATCTATACCTTATCCTATAATAATTAAACCTTCACGCTTAGGAAGTTCAATAGGCGTAAGTATAGTTAAGGATGAATCTCAGTTGGATTACGCACTAGATACTGCATATGAATTTGATAAAAACATTATAGTTGAGCCGTTTATAGAAAATGTCAAAGAGTATAATGTCGCAGGGTTTATGGCAAATGGGGAAATACATTATTCCATAGTTGAGGAGCCGCAAAAAAACGAGTTTTTAGATTTTGAAAAAAAATATATGGATTTTTCACGCTCAAGCCAAGTTTTAAAAGCCGATATATCGGATGAACTCGAAAGTAAGCTAAAAAAAAGTTTTTCAAAAATATATAAAAATATGTTTGAAGGTGCTTTGATTAGATGCGACTTTTTTGTAGTAAACAATGAAGTGCTTTTAAATGAGATAAACCCAATACCGGGAAGTATGGCAAACTATCTTTTTGAAGATTTTAAAGGCTCTTTAGAAAAACTTTCAAACTCTCTGCCACACTCAAAAAGAGCAAAAGTAAATTATGACTATATACACTCGATAAATAGTGCAAAAGGGAAATAATGGCAATAAAGTCAATTCAATATAAACAGCATACTATAGATGTTAGCTATGAGATTTTAAATCCAGAGGCAAAAGTAGATATGATTGTATTGCATGGCTGGGGAAGCAATAAATCCCTAATGAAAAAATCTTTTGGACAGTATATGGATGCATTCCGCCATATATATATAGATTTACCTGGATTTGGAGGCAGTACATGCAATCAAGTTTTAGAAACTAAAGATTATGCACGTATAGTAGAGTTGTTGATGATTCATTTAAATGCAGGGAAGGATATCATAGTTGGTCACTCATTTGGCGGAAAAGTAGCTACAGTCCTTGCCCCTTCGGTTTTAGTTTTACTCTCAAGTGCAGGAATAGTATGGTCAAAACCTTTAAAAGTAAAGGTAAAAATAGCTGCTTTTAAAATGCTGAAGATATTTGGTCTCTCAAAACTTCGTTCACATTTTGTAGCAGACGATGCCAAAGAGTTAAATGAGCCTATGTATGAAACATTTAAAAACGTAGTGAATGAAGATTTTTCGTATGAATTTGAAAATTTTAGAGGAAAAGCTTTAATATGTTGGGGAGATAAAGACACCGCAACACCTCCAAAGTCAGGGCATAAAATAGATGAGCTTATAAAAGATTCACAGTTTGAGCTTTATGAAGGGGAACATTATTTTTTTATGGATTATGCAGATGACATATCAAAGAAAATAGAACAAACATTTTTAAGTACACTGGAAAGTAAGTAGATGCAAGAGTATGAATTATTAGCTAAGTTTGTAACAAACGTCCTTTTGGTAACGGCCCTTGGTTGGTATTTAATAACCAATTTACAATGGTATAACTATAAATTATCACGTGTGATATTAAAGCATCACAAACCTCAGTGGCATATTTTTTATTTTATCATACCTTTTATAGCTTACTATACTACGGGGATGTTCTTTTTAATATTTTTCTATTTTGCAGTGCTTCCAAGTCTTTTTTTATGGCATAAAAAGTTAGATAAAAAGTTAGTTCTTACTTGGCGGGTAAAGCGTTTTTTAATACTTTTAATATTTTTAACTCTATTTCAAAATATTATTTGTACCATTAGGGAAGCTTGTGAGGTTTACGGAGTTTTACTACCTATATCTATTGCATATATCGGAAGTTATATAATTGAGAAATATCTCTTTTTAGAGTATAAAAAACAAGCCAAAGCAAAACTGGACTCTATAAAAAAATTACAAATCATTGCTATTACAGGCAGTTACGGTAAAACAAGTATGAAAAACTTTATGACGCAAATTTTGTCTAAAAAGTATAAAGTTTATTCAACTCCAAGAAGCATAAACACTCTTAGCGGAATTATGGGTGATATTAATAACTCTTTGCCTATGGATACAGAAATATACATATGTGAAGCAGGTGCAAGAGAGAGGGGTGATATTTATGAAATAACTACATTTTTAGAACCTCAAATAATTGTAGTCGGAAAAATCGGACTTGCCCATATAGAATACTTTAAAACTTTAGAAAATATAGTACGAACTAAACTAGAAATCATTCAATCTCCTAGACTCAAAAAGGCATTTATCTATAAAAACGTAACTAATGAGCCACACGATAAAGTCGAGTTTTTCGGTAATGATATTAAAAATGTATCTGCAACTTTAGAAGGTACTGATTTTGAATATAAAGATGAAAATTACCATACTGATGTTTTAGGTGCGTTTCAAACTATAAATATAGAAGCTGCCATAAAAATAGCCGATGAATTCGGTATGGATAAAAAAGAGATTAAAGAAGCTATAAGTTCTCTTAAGCCAATCAGCCATAGATTGGAGATGATAGAAGCTGGCGGAAAAATAATACTAGATGACGGATATAACGGAAATATAGACGGGATGCTTGAATCTATAAGACTTTGTTCACTTCATAAAGGGGGAAATAAAGTTATAGTAACTCCTGGGTTAATTGAGAGCAGTGAAGAGTTGAATTTACAGTTATGTAATGCTATAAATGAAGTTTTTGACATAGTAATAGTAACAGGGATGTTAAACGCTACTCTTTTTGATAAAAATATTCATGTTAAACAAAAGACGATTTTACACGATAAATCAAAACTAACAGATATTTTGGCTTCCCAAACAAAAAGTGGGGATATCATTCTTTTTGCAAACGATGCTCCGAGTTTTATATAGGTACTAGATGCACTATATAGATAAAATAACAAAATATTTAGGTTATTTTACGGCTTTGGTATTAGTTATTTTAGTTTTACTTGTTGTTTATGATGCAACTGTGCGTTATATGTTTTCCTCGGGTTCTATAGCATTGCAGGAGTTGGAGTGGCATCTTTTTGATGTTATAATCTTGTTTGGTATATCTTATACTTTAAAACACAGTTCCCATGTTAGAGTAGATGTCTTTTATGCCTCTTACTCACAAAAGATAAAAAATATTATAAATATTATCTCTTCGATTTTTTTTATCTTGCCTTTTTCGCTTTTAATAATTTATATCAGTATAGATTTTGTACTTTTATCATATGAACAAAATGAAGTGTCATCAAATCCCGGTGGTTTAGAATATAGGTTTTTAGTAAAATCTTTACTACCTATATCTTTTTTATTTTTAATTCTTCAAACACTTTCACATATAAAACTCGACTGGAAAAATAAAAAATGATTTCATTAGTCATGTTTTTGACAGTGTTGTTTTTTTTACTGCTTGGTATCCCCGTAGCATTTGTTTTTGGAACGGTAGCAATTATTTTTGCTTTATTTTCTCCAGAACTCGGGTTAGACGTGTTCTCAATTTTACCTTTTAGAATCTTTGGAATAATGTCAAATACTACGCTAATGGCAGTACCTCTTTTCATAGCAATGGGTCTAGTTTTGGAAAAATCAAAAATGGCAGAAAACCTTTTACTATCAATGAGTGCACTTTTTAAAAATGTAAGGGGCGGTTTGGCTGTAAGTGTGGTTGTTGTCGGGGCTATGCTCGCGGCATCTACGGGTATAGCATCTGCGAGTGTCGTTATGATGAGTGTGATTGCACTTCCTCTAATGTTAAAAGCGGGATATGATAAATCGCTTGTATCAGGAACCATTGCATCATCCGGCACACTTGGTTTAATTATACCTCCGTCTATAATCTTGATTATATTAGGTGACGTAATAAGCGTGAGTGTAGGTGAGTTGTTTCTGGGTGCGATATTACCGGGTTTGGTTTTAGTCGGTCTATATATACTATATATTTTAATATATTCATATTTAAAACCTGAAGTTGCACCGGCTTATAATAATGTTCAAAATGTAAGTTTAAAAGAAATTATATTCTCTATAGTCCCACCATTGTTGCTTATGGCTGCAGTTTTAGGCAGTATATTTGTGGGTATAGCATCTCCTACCGAATCTGCAGCATTTGGAGTATTGGGGTCAGTGTTACTTGCAAAACTAAACAAATCGCTTGATTTTGAGATGCTAAAGTATGCATCTTTAGAAACCGTCAAACTAAGCGGTATGATATTTATGATATTAATCGGTGCTACGGCTTTTTCACTTGTCTTTAACGAACTTGGCGGGACAGATATGGTCTTAGAGTTTTTTACGCAAGACATAGCAGATGTATGGGCTTTTATAGCTATTGCAATGTTTAGTATCTTTATACTTGGATTTTTTATAGATTTTATTGAAATATCTTTTATAATCGTGCCTATTTTAGTACCTGTAATGGAAGCTTTTGGAATAGATCCGATATGGTTTGCAGTTTTAATAGCTTTAAATCTTCAAACATCGTTTTTAACTCCCCCTTTTGGACTCTCACTCTTTTTCTTAAAAGGTGCAGCGGGCGATACTATTAAAACTATGCAGATATACAAAGGTATAATCCCGTTTATACTTTTACAACTTCTTGCGTTAGGTTTGGTTATAATATTTCCGGATTTAGTATTTGCTTTCATTTAATTTGTACGTTATAAAGAAGTAATTCTTTATAACTACTCTAAGACTGCTTGGGTCACTAAAGCTTTGCCGTAAACGGCAAGAAAATACAATTTTATAATGTTTTAAAATGGAGAAGCTAGATGGAAAATATTTTATATGCACCTTGGCGTGAGGAGTATATTACAAACGATAAAATAGAGGGTTGCGTCTTTTGTCATATAAGTAAACATGCCCAAGATGATGAAAAATTGCACGTATTATACAGAGATGAGTTTTGTTTTATAGTTATGAATCGTTATCCTTATACTCCAGGACATTTTATGATTATTCCACACTTTCATACCGATAAACTCGAAGAGTTAGACAGTGAATGTTGGCTTCATATGAGTGCTTTGGCTCAAAAATGTGTAAAGCTTTTAAAAGAGGGCTTTGGTGCACAAGGTGTAAATATAGGTATGAATTTAGGACGTGCAGGTGGAGCAGGCATAGCAGAGCATATTCATATGCATCTGGTTCCTAGGTGGGAGAGAGATACAAATTTTATCACTTCAATAGGTCAAAATAGGGTATATTCGACGGATTTTGAAAAAATATACCAAAAAATTAAAGAACTGATATATAAATATTTATAATTAAATAATAATTATGCTAAAAATGGTTATAGTACATTTTGTCATAAAAATGCTAAAGGGGATTTATTAATGTTTTCAAATATGTCTATCGGTAAAAAAATACATATTCCGCTTATCTTATCTATAATTATAGGGTTTGTAATTGTAATAGGAAATTATTTTTTTTCCATAAAAGAGATGAAAGAAGATGTATATAGCAATCAGAGTAAATCGTTAAAACTGGTTTACCAAAAATATATGGATTCTAAAAGAAATATTGGATTGACAAATGCAATAAATATCTCTAAAAACTACAATGTTATTCGTTCTTTAAAAGAAAATAACAGACAAATAGCAATAGATGGAATAAGCTCTATTTCCGGAGAATTTAAAGAATTTACAAACTACAAAAATATAAAAATACATATTCACGATACTAATGTTCATAGTTTTTTACGGGCTTGGAAACCTGAAAAGTTTGGTGACGATTTAAGTAGTTTTAGAAAAACCGTAGTCCAAGTTAAACAAACAAAAAAACCTATTGTCGATATAGAACTTGGTCGTGCAGGTTTAGTTTTACGCGGATTGTCTCCTGTTATTAACGAAGGGGAATATTTAGGTTCGGTTGAATTTATGCAAGGTTTAAATTCTATTGTAAAAGCTGCCAGAAAAAATTATGATTATGAGATGGCAATACTTATGAAAAACGAGTTTTTATCTACGGCAACTGCACTTAAAAATGCACCAAAAACAGGTGAATATACCTTAGCAATAAAAGAGAGTGTAGTTAATAAAGATTTTTTTAACGATTTAAAAAATATAGATATCTCAAATACAAAAAAATACCAATTAAGCGATGAATATTTTGTAATATCCCAAGAGATAAAAGATTTTTCAAATAAAGTAGTGGGTTTCGCACTTATAGGTAAAAAAATATCCGATGTAGAACATATTGTCTCAAAAAGTGAAGACTCTTTACTTAGACAAGTATATATTATGTTGGCTGTAGATGTGTTCATCTTAGTGTTTTTAGTACTTGTTATTCAAAGAGGCGTATCTTCTCCTTTACGAGAATTTGAATCTATAGCGACTGAGTTGTCTCAAGGGGAAGCTGATTTATCTAAAAGATTGCCTGTAAAATCAAATGATGAAATAGGTCATGCAAGTAATAGTTTTAATATCTTTTTAGATAAAGTCGAGTCTATTGCAAAAAGTGCGGAAGATGAAGCAAAAAGTGCAGAAGATGCTAAAAAAGAGGTTGAGCACAGTTTAGAGAGAAACCGCCTAAATTTAGCACTATCAGATAGTATGATAAAAGGTTCGGTAGATAATGCAAATAACCTTAAAGCTACTATGGAGAACAATGTTAAGAGTATTAACGAAGTAAATAACTTAAATGCATCTACGTCTAAAGTTATTGAAAATGTTACAAAATCTACAAACGAAATAATTGAGACTATCTCAAATATTACCAACATGACCAATGAATCTCGTGAATCCTCAGATCATTTAAATACAAACGTAGAAGAGATTTTTAATGTAATATCTCTAATAAAAGATATTTCAGACCAAACAAACCTTCTTGCTTTAAATGCAGCGATAGAAGCAGCCCGTGCAGGTGAACACGGACGTGGATTTGCCGTAGTTGCAGATGAAGTAAGAAAACTTGCAGAGAGCACTCAAAAAGCTACGAGTGAAGTTGAAGCCAATATTAGTATTTTAAAACAAAACTCTATAACCATGAGTGAAAATACTGAGAAAATAGACAGATATACACATGAATCTCAAGCTAAACTTGATGACTTTAAAGTAACTCTAAACGATATGGTGTTAAATGCCGAAAAAATCAAAGAAGACAACTCGATAATAGGTCATGAACTTTTCTCAAATATGGCAAAACTTGATCATATGATTTATAAAAACTTAGCCTATTCAGCCGCATTTGAAGGAAAATCAGATGATTCGCTGGGTAGTCATAGTGAGTGTAGATTTGGAAACTGGTATGTAAATGAAGGTAAAAAAGAGTTTGCAATGTCACCTTCATACTCTAAACTTGAAAAACCTCATAAAAAAGTGCATGACAGTGTGTTAAAAGTTATGAGTATTTTAAAACAAGCAAATGAGTCCGATGCAAATGAGATTATAAAACTGTTTAAAGAAGCCGAAGAAGCTTCAAAAGAGTTGTTTAGTTGCTTGGATGATATGGTTAAAGAATAACCGTATCGTTTTATTTTTCTTTCTTTCGTGTCAGTACAAATAAAAAGAGTGCTGCCACACCCAAAAGTACCGCAGTACGTATCGTAAGTGTCAATAAATCTGTTTCAGGCAAAATGAAAATCCTTTTGTAGTATTTGCAATTATAACAAATAAATTTATATGTAAGTATTATATAGTTAAACTTGTTTATTAGTAATTATGAAAGGGTGTTAAATGAGATTTTTTGGTCTTTTTCTTTTTCTTGTGACAATATTTTTTTTTAACGGATGCTTTAACTCAAATGACAAAACTCAAAAATTTTACGGAAACGTTGATGTAAGAACCGTGTCTTTAGCCTTTAGAGTTTCAGGAAAACTAACAAGTATTGATTTTGACGAGGGAGAAAAGGTAAAAAAAGGTCAAGTTATCGCAAAGCTTGATGATGCCCCGTATATAGAGCATCTAAACCAAATAGAAGCTCAGATATCAATGCAAAAGGCGAAAATAGCAAAACTTGAAAAAGGTTTTAGAAAAGAAGAGATAAAAAAAGCCGAAGCAAAACTGCTCCAAAGTCAGGTAGAGAGAGATAGACTTAAAAAAGAGTTTATAAGAACTAAAAATCTATACGTAAAGAAGGCTTTAAGCGAAGAAAGGTACGACAATGCCAAAGCAGCATACGATAATAGTAAAGCAGCATATTTATTTGCTAAGAGTTCATTAGAAGAACTTCAAAACGGATATGAAAAAGAGGATATCTTAAGTGCAAAAGCCAACTTAGAAGCACTACAAGCACAAAGAAATTTACATAAAATAAACCTAGAAGATACAATACTAATCTCACCGACAAACGGCACAATCATAACAAGGGTATATGAGGTCGGCTCCATAGTAAGCCCGAGCCAGTATGTAGTAGAGATAGCAAAAGATAATGAATACTGGGTGAGAAGCTATGTAAGTGAAGGTTATCTTACAGATATAAAAGTAGGACAAATTGCCGAAGTTTACACTGATGGCGGACAAATTTATAAAGGTAAAGTGAGCTTTATATCCCCAATAGCAGAATTTACACCAAAAACTGTACAAACAGAAGAGTTAAGAACCGATCTTGTTTATAGATTTAGAATAGTATTGGATAGTTTTGATGATGCTATAAAACAGGGGATGCCGGTTACCGTGACATTTCCAAATATAGATTTTAACAAATAAAGATGTCCATAGTTCAAGTTAAAAATTTAAATAAATTTTTTAAAAATCAATCTGCATTAAAATCTGCGACATTTAAAATAAAAGAAAATAAAATAACAGGTCTTATAGGACCTGATGGTGCAGGAAAAACCACTTTAATAAGAATTCTTACAGGACTTTTGGATTTTGAAGCGGATGAGATTAACGTACTCGGGTTTGACTTAAAAACTTCAAAGAAAAACATACAAGAGATGATCGGTTATATGCCTCAAAAATTTGGACTATATGAAGATTTGAGTGTTAAAGAAAATATGAACCTTTATGCAAACCTTCAATCGATTCCAAAAGAGAATATAAAAAGTAGAGTAAATGAACTTTTAGAGTTTACTAACTTAGAAAATTTTCAAGATTTTTTAGCATCTGAACTCTCAGGCGGTATGAAACAAAAGCTCGGGCTTGCCTGCTCACTCATTAAAAAACCTAAGCTTTTGCTTTTGGATGAACCGGGAGTAGGGGTTGATCCTATATCGAGAAAAGAGCTTTGGTCTATGGTTGAAAATCTGACTAACGAAGGTGTAAGTGTAGTTTGGAGCACTGCATATCTTGATGAAGCGGAGCTTTGCGATGAAGTTATCCTTTTAAATGAAGGTGAGATACTATTTAAAGGTGCTCCCGAAGTTTTAAAAGAGACTATGCGAGAAAAAACCTATATGTTAAAGGGTGATATCAAAGATAAGAGAGAGACTCTACGTTTGGCGTTATCATATCCGTTTATAAAAGACGGAGTAATACTTGGTGAGAATATTAAGCTTATTACCGATGAGACAAAAAAAATACCTCCATTTGATAAGATAGATGCCAAGAATGCATCTATAGATATGGTTGAACCTACATTTGAAGACGGTTTTATGAATATACTAGGGGTAGATTCTAATGGAGTTTCACCTTTAGAAGAGTTTATAAAGCCTGTAGAGATGGATAGTGAGTATGTTATAGAGGTAGATAAACTAAGTAAGCACTTCGGTAGTTTTAAAGCAGCTGAAAATATCAGTTTTTCTATAAAAAGAGGAGAGATATTTGGTCTGCTTGGACCAAACGGTGCAGGGAAATCCACCATATTTAAAATGCTTTGCGGTTTAATCAAACCAACAAGCGGTACAGCAAATATATTGGGCTATAGTTTTGATAAATCATCGCTTGAAGCTCGTGCAAAGATAGGCTATATGTCCCAAAAGTTTTCACTTTACGGGGATATATCTGTTTTGGAAAATTTAAAATTTTTTGCAGGAGTATATGAGTTAAGAGGTGAAGATAAAAAAAATACTATTAATAGGATGCTTGAAATATTTGGACTTGAGAGGTTTAAAAGTATGGCTTCTAAAGAGCTTCCTTTAGGTTATAAACAACGTTTGTCATTAGCTTGTGCGATTATGCACAATCCTAGTATATTGTTCTTGGATGAGCCGACAAGCGGGGTTGACCCGCTAACCAGACGTGAGTTTTGGAATCACATATATACGATGGTGCAAAAGGGTGTAACTGTAATGGTAACTACACACTTTATGGAAGAAGCCGAATATTGCGATAATATAGCCCTGATATATAAAGCAAATGCCATAGCAATAGATACACCTCATAATCTTACACACAAAATATCAGATGATGCAACGATGCAAGAAGCGTTTATTGAGCTGATAAAAAGAAGTGAAAATGAAGCTAAATAGATTCAATGCGCTTTTTATAAAAGAAACACTTCAAATAGTACGTGATCCTAGCTCTATACTTATAGCGGTTGTACTGCCTTTGATACTTCTGTTTTTAATGGGTTATGCGATAAGTCTTGACTCTAAAAACATACCTGTCGGCTTAGTTATAGAAAAACAGTCCAAATACTCATCTTCATTATTAAACTCTTTTTACAACTCTAAAAGTTTTAACGTAGATGTAAATAATGACAGACGCTACTTTGAAAAAAAGATACAAGAGGGAAAGATACGTGCAATAATCATTATACCTGCAACCTTTGCCAAAGATATAGCAAAAGGGCAACCGAGTATTCAGATTTTGGCAGACGGAACTGAGCCAAATATAGCGGGGTATGTTCAAAAATATACAAACGGACTGTGGCAGAACTGGCTTATGCAAGAGGGATTAGACAAAAA
The DNA here is from genome assembly GCF_009258225.1 of Sulfurimonas lithotrophica. NCBI lineage: Bacteria > Pseudomonadati > Campylobacterota > Epsilonproteobacteria > Campylobacterales > Sulfurimonadaceae > Sulfurimonas > Sulfurimonas lithotrophica. The sequence goes on along the minus strand of NZ_CP043617.1, from coordinate 1,302,590 downwards.
CTCCAAATCAGTTAATATAGACATGGAAACTAGGTACTGGTTTAATGCACCTCTTCTTAGTAAGTACTTTTTACTACCCGGGTCTATTGCTATAATACTGACTTTGATTGGTACGCTTTTAACGGCACTAGTAGTTTCTCGTGAGTGGGAGAGAAACACTATGGAGGCTATAATGTCCACACCTATTACGATTACGGAGCTAGTGCTTGGAAAGATTATGCCTTATTTTATACTGGGACTTATGTCTGCTCTTCTTTGTGTAGTTATAGCGATAGGCTGGTTTGACATACCGTTTCGAGGTTCATATATATTGCTCTTTATAACATCTTCTATATATCTGTTTCCTGCACTTAGTTTGGGACTTTTAATATCTACAATAGCTAAAAATCAATTTGTAGCGGCACAGGCTGCGCTTATAGTAGGATTTTTACCTGCATTTTTGCTCTCGGGTTTTATATTTCAAATAAGCTCTATGCCGCAGTGGCTACAACTTATAACATATGTACTTCCTGCAAGATACTTTGTGGAGATTCTTCAAACCCTGTTCTTAACAGGAAACGTATATGAGATTATAATCTCAAACGTTATCGCCATGATAATTGTCGGAACCGTATTTTTCACGGTTATACTTAAAGTTACCAGAAAAAGGCTTGACTGATGAGTGTCTTTTTTAGTCAGCTTCTAGCACTTATGAAAAAAGAGTTCCTAGCTATATGGAGCGATAAAAAATCCAGAGTTATTATAATAGTGCCGCCTATATTACAGCTTTTTGTATTTTCTTTTGCCGTAACACTTGAAGTGAAAAATATAAGCATCGGTGTCATAGATAGAGATAACAGTGTAAAAAGCAGGGAGTTGGTACGCTCACTCTCATATAGCAACAGTTTTACAAACGTATATAGGATAGAGAGTCAAAAAGATATTCAAAAAGCCATAGATACCCAAAAAGTTATAGCTGTGGTGTATATACCAAACGAATTTGCTAAAAATATTCAGAGTAAGAGAAAAACTACTCTGCAAATCATAGCTGATGGTAGAAAGTCTAACACCGCACAAATAACACAAAGCTATATGCAAAATGCTATTAACAGAACATTTAACGACATAAAAGTAGAACAAAATGTCATAGTAAACAGAAACTTATATAATCCAAACCTTGATAACTTTTGGTGGATACTTCCAAACCTTATAGGTACTATATCTATGTTAGTAGCACTGCTTCTTACGGCACTCTCTGTTGCAAGGGAGAGGGAACTTGGAACTTTTGAGCAGATACTGGTAACACCACTCTCTTCAAGTGCACTGATGATAGGAAAGACGATACCTCCGCTTTTGATAAGCATAGTAGATGCAAGCATTATCTTTACACTCAGTGTATTTTTATTTGGTGTACCTTTTGTAGGCTCGTTGTTTATATTTGCAATAGGGATAGTTTCATTTTTATTCTCTATCGTAGGACTTGGACTTTTTATATCTTCCATAGTATCGACTCAACAGCAGGGAATACTCGGTGCATTTGTACTTTTAGTGCCGTATATACTGATGTCGGGCTTTGCAACACCTGTTGAAAATATGCCAGAGTGGCTTGTACCCTTTACGGACATAGTTTCACTCAAATACTTTTTGGTTCTTCTAAAAGGGGTGTATCTAAAGGATATAGGGTTTGATATAGCACTTGAACTTATAGTTCCGATGCTTGTTTTAGGATTTATATCTTTAGGTGCTGCTACTTGGATGTTTAGCAAAAAAGTTGCTTGATTTAAAAAAAGGTGGATGGGGTAGAGGGACTCTACTTTAACTCCCTAGTTAACGCATTTTGAGCTTGGTGTCAGCTATAGTGTCAGTAAACGGATCTAAGTTCCTATTCACTTTCAGATGTTCTTCTGGGAAGAACTTTGTATATGTTGATATGGTTTCCTCTATTGTTTTATGTCCAACCATTTGTGAAACATCAAGTATTGATACTTGACCACTTCTAATCATGTTTGTTACAAAACTATGTCTTGTATTATAGAATCTTCTATGTTCGAGTTTACATTTGTCTAATAGTTCATACCAATACTTAGAAAGTTTTTTACTGTCGTAAAAACTATCTTTTGTATATGGATTGAAAAATAGTGTAAAGCACATCTCTTTCTTACATAGATCAAGTTGATTTTTCAAAAAAGGAACAAGCGGTTGAAATATAGGAATTTTTCTAACACTTGATTCTGTCTTAGGTGTGTCAACTTCACCGTGAGCAATTCTTTTATCAATATTGATAGTCATGGTCTCAAAATCAATATCTCCAATGTTCAAAGCAATCATTTCACCTTGTCTAACCCCAGTATAAAATGCAAATGCAACCATATTTTTAAACCATCCATCAGCACCATTTATTAGTGCTTGAACTTCATCAGGCATAAAAGGCTTCATTTGGAGTGGTTTATGTTTTGGTAGTTTGATATTATCAGCTGGGTTTGCCGAAATATATTCATATTCAATGGCAATATCAAGTATAGCTTTTAGAACATTAAGTATCATTCTTGTACGTTTTGGCGTCAGATCAAGAAGAAGTGTATCAGCAAACTTTTTTATCTCACCTCTACTCATTTCTTTCACATCTTTATTTCCAAATATTGGTAATAACTTATTGTCTACCATGCCCCTCAAATGTCTATATGTTTTTAACTTTTCTTTAGACATTTTATATTTAGTCGCAAGTTCTGAAAAAGGATAAGCTTGTTTTTGCTTTTTTTCAAATTCGCCAGAGATAATTTTATACTGTAGCTTTGGAACTACTTCCTTTTGAACTAATGTTCTGTTCTTTGGAGTATCTTCAAGTTTTGTGCTGCGTTGATATCTTTTGCCATTTACATCAAATTGGACATAAAGTTTACCATTTCTGTTAAAGAACGAAATCATTTTAGCCCCTTTTTGGGAGCCAGTTGATTTTATAGGTTTCATATTATACTCTTTTTATATAACACATATATTACTAAGTATCTCATCAGCTATATTAGATTCTTCATTAGGATTTTCAATCCACTCAATCATTGCAGAAACATTCCACCTACAGTTTTTAAAACCATTTGGATAATAGTAGTGAACACCTTCTTTAAATATAGTTCCCTGATGTTCTCTAAGCCACCTTTCATTTATGTCAACCATTCTAGAAATTTTTGAAGTAGAAAGGTATTTAGATTCTATATTCATAAAATTCTCCTAATTCTTGTTGAAGAGAATAATGTCGAGATTTTTTGTAAAAAAGTTTCATAACGTCATATTATTTACTGTAAGTTTTTTGCAAAAAATAAATCTATACTTCACACATGATTATTAAATTAATCAAAAAAATTATTACCACATTCAAATTTAGTGGTCAAAAAGGATACAAAATGCTTAAAATTGTAAAAAAAATTAAAAATACAGAGACGACTCAACAGGCTCTTGAATATGTGTCAGAAATTAGAGAAGTCAAGTTAGCAAAATTGATTATGGATTTAAAGAATGAATATAACCTATATGAAAAACTTGAGAGAATAGGATATAAGATAGCAATACGTAAAGCTAAAACATCAGAAGAATTAGAACTGTGTGCAGTAACAATAGAAGAAAACTATTATGGTGAGTATGATGCAGATTTATGGGCTGAAGAGATTAGAATTAAAGCTTATGGTGCATTATGCTACATAAACAATTACTTTAGATCTGCACAATATGAGGCATTTGTAGATTTTACTAAAACAGTAAAAATACAAGACCCATTTGAGCCTATTAGTAAAGAGTTTTTAAAACTAACACAAAATTATGCTCCAATACATTTAGTGGAGTCTATAAAATGAATAATATAAAAGATGATGCACATAGTGATAGTGAAATTATAGATTATAAAGGGTATTTAAATAAAATATGCCAAAACGGAAGTCAATATCAGCTAGATATAGGGAATTTTGAATTAAATTACAAAAGTATGGGCTATAAATATAGGTTAAGTGGTTTTTTTGCTTATTTGGATATTGAAAATAAAATAACACCAGAGTACATGAATCATTTTGTGACATTTATGAATGAACAAAATAGATATAGTTCAATACATCCGGCAACATATGCAAGTTACAATTTAATTTTAAATTTTTATCTTGTAAAAAATAGATATAACTATGAAACAGTAAAGAATAAAGGGGTCAATGCGTATAAAGAAAATAATTTTAAAAAGTATGAAGATAGGGAGATATTAAACCAGGTATACGATAAAGGTGGTGCAGTATGGCTTAATAGTAAGGGAAATATCTGTATTAGATTTTCAATTGATTCTGAGCATAAAGAATATAACATAAAGCAGGCAGGTATAGTTCTTTCTAACTTTTTAGATATGGATATAGAGTTTTCAAAAGAAAATCGTATTAACAAAAGTGTAAATAGTGATAAGGTTAATATATGCACCAAAGACTTGCTATTGATACAAGAAGAAGTTTTTAATGTTGAGCAACATCAAGAATTTATTGAAGTTAATGGGCTATGGTATAAAAATAGGTTTAAACCTTCAAAATTATTGCAATTAAATAAGCAACCGCAAAATGTACCGGTACATATTTTTTATCTTATCTCTCATCTTGTCAATTATGATGTTGAACGCTGTTTCGCATTCATTAATTGGCTTGCTGCATTTTTTCAAACATTGAAAAAGTCACAAATCGCAATTTTATTTAAAGGAGATCAGGGAGCAGGTAAAGGGACTCTTTTCAAGCTTATTGAAGAACTTTTTGGCAAGGTTTACTGTAAGCAAATAAATGGAGATAGCTTACGTTCAAATTATCTTGGTGCATTTATAGAAAACACTCTGTTTTTAAACTTTGATGAAATATCATACAAAACTATAGGAAAAACAAGTTTTAATAGTCTTTTAAAAGCAATCATTACTAATGATGAAGTTACAGCTGAGAAGAAAAATATCAATATGGATAATGCAACAAAAATATATGCTCAAACGATACTTTTTTCAAATGTAGATCATCCGATAAACATTGAAGAAAGTGATAGGAGGTTTACGGTCTTTACAACGGGAGGAAATATAAAAGAAACTGACTTCTTCGGGCATGGAAGCTTTGATAAGTTTGAACAAGCAATGATGAATGAGATAGAAGATTTTGCCATGTATTTAAAGTTATATAATATTGATGTAAATCAAGCAAATATGCCATTTGAAACACAAGAAAAATATCTTATGGTTAATAGGACAGAAAATAACCTTAAAGACTTTGTAAATGCAATATTAAATAAAAATATGTTTTATTTTCAACGTCTGAAAAATATTGATATTGGGTTATTGAATACCTTTATTAATCATCTTATTCAGGAGAGAGTGTATCAAAAATATCTAATTATAGTTTATACTGCTTTATATCCTCAAGACAAGTATATAGAGTCTGCTAGAACATTGATAAAGCAAGTAGAAAAAATAGCTCCTGACGTTTTTGGTGATCACAACTTATATAAGAGTAATGGCGACAAGTATTATAAGTTGTATTATGAAGTAGATGTTAATAATAGTCGTCCTATGTTCTCAGATACTCCATTTTTACCAAATAAAAATAGCCGGCCCCTGTTTTAGACCCTGTTTTAGGGTCTGAGACATTATAAAATACCAGCATGATGATCCACTTTATAAATCTATAACTCTGTATATTAACAAATATTTTAAACAACCTAAATAGCTATACTTTTTATATTTGTATACCGAGTTATCTTATAAATTAAATATAGGATTAAAGTATTATATTTAATTATATATATTAACAGTAGTGATATTATTGCTATTATCTTATAAGCATAGAATCTATCACATGATAAAGCATATATAACAACTCTTAGCTTAGCAGTAGTAATAAAAATATTTGTATACATACCTTTTATATGAAATAAAAATATGAGGTGTGAAATGACAAATAGTAAAGTAGTAAAGAATAGAGAAGATAGCAATAGATTATATGTGGATGCATTACAAGAGAAACACTCAAAGTTAAACGTTGTTAGAGTGGACCTATATTATAAAAAAGATGAAGATGGAAATGCAAATATATCTTTTGAGGATGCTAACAGTGATTTTAATCGTATGCTGAACAACAGAAGGAGCAAACCAAGTGTGTTCAATGATCAAGTTGGTTACATATGTACCAAAGAATATACAACAGACAGAGGTATGCACTTTCATGCAGCGTTCTTTTATGATGGGCAAAAAGTTCTAAATGATATCCATAAAGCTAGCCAGATATGCGAATACTGGAATAAAGAGATAACAAAAAACAAAGGTAGTTCTAATAACTGCAATCTTAATGCAAAAAAACAATATGGTGAGAAAAACGGTATAGGGATGTTAGACCATAGAGATAAAGAAAAACGCAAGAACCTTGATTCTGCTATAGGCTATATGTGTAAAGACGAACAACATATAGAGGTAGTAACAAAAAACAAAAAAAACAGATCTGTAGTAAGAGGTACTATGCCAAAGATTAAAAGCAAGTCTGGTAGACCTAGAAGTTGATTTTATAATTATTAATGCCATTTATGGCATAATACTATAAAGGAAATATTATGAAACGTATTGAACTTATAGAACAGATTATTGCTAGAAAAGAGCAAATCGGTATCACTGTTGAAAATTTGGCAAAGCTAAGTGGTGTTGGTGTGAGAACTGTTAATAGGCTTTTAAAAAATGAAGATGTTAAGTTAAGTACAATAGAGCATATAACAAATTTTTTAGGGTTAGATTTCGCAGGAAATGAACAAATGTCTATTAAAGAGTTAAAGAGACAAAGAGCACATCAAAAAGCACTTTATTTAGCTTCTATAGTACAGGGCACATCAGCCTTAGAGATGCAGGGTTTAGAAGATGAAAATTTAAATGCAATTATCACTTCGTATGAAAAAGAGTTCTTAAGTGGAAACTATAAAGATACTCTATGGGTAGCATAGATGATTCACTCTACAAAGCCAATAGATGATGCCACACCTCTTGATGATATATCAGGACTAAAGCTACCTCGTGATAAAGTTTATACCTTAAAAGAGATATATGTACACGAAGCTAAAAATATTGCTATTGCAACACTTAAATATCTTTCAGCTTCACCATCTAAAAAAATAGCACCATTTAGTTATGAGTGGCTGTTACAACTTCATGAAGAGATGTTTGGCAACGTATGGGAGTGGGCAGGAAAGTTTAGACAGATTGAACTCTCTATAGGTATTAAAGCTTATCAGGTTCCAATGGCAATGAAAGAGTTGAGTGATGATATAGAATTTTGGGATAAACATAAAACATTTGATATTTACGAAACAGCAGCACGGATACATCATAAAGCAGTGCAAATACATCCATTTCAAAATGGTAATGGCAGATGGTCAAGAATGTTAGCCAATATCTACCTAAGACAAAACGGTTCTATGCCTGTAAAATGGCAAGAAGATCTACTCGCTAAAGAAAACCCTAAAAGAGATGAATATATTCAAGCACTAAAAAAAGCTGATTGTGGAGACTACCTCAGTTTGATAGAGATGCATAAAATTACATATTAAGAGAGTATAGATGATTAAATTTGATAAAAAAGCTATGCAAAAGTTCAATGAAATTCCAGATGATCTAAAATCTCAAATTTTATCAAATGTATATTGTTCAAACTGCCAAGCTACAGTAAAAATCATTGATTTTACTGCTACTCTTGAGAGTGGGGATTTGATTCTCAATGGTAAGTGTGAGAAGTGTGGTGGTAAAGTGGTTAGATTACTAGAAATGAGTCTTACAGAACATATATATAGTCCAAATTAAACTGTTTATAGCTTTAAATGGGAAAAAACAAATCAACCTAAAGCTACTGAATGTAGCCTTAGGTACTTTTTATTACTTCACAGCATAAACTTTATATCATCCAGAGCATTACCACTACAGTAGCCATCATCGATAATATTATTATCAAGTTCCATCATACTGTTTCTTTTTTTATCGTACTTAATCTTGTAGACTGGAACGACAAGTCTCGTTCTACATTTAGCCCTAGAGATCCATGTAGTGATTCGACTTCTTCGAGGTTGAAATATCCAAGTTCTGATTCCAAGCCTACTACAAAACCATAGCATGTGTTTAAATCACTCCTTGACAGCTCTATAATATACCAAGTCCAGCTACTATCAGGTGTAAACAGTTTAACTCTTAGAATTGGGTCTAAAACACCTTCAGTTTCATACAGATCAGGTATATCGCTTAACAGTGTAGATGGGATTAACTTACTCATCTTATGCCGCCTGCTGTTGGATTGGCTTCCACCACGTCTTAGAGTTGGAGTCAAATTTGAACCCAAAAGACTTAATAGAGTCACGTTTGTTGTATTGATCATCGCCTATTATTACGAGGTTTTGACCTTGTTCAACAACTGATAATCCAAGATTGTAGAGTGATGAATAGTCCTGCGGTGCATTGTTTACAGTCTGTTGGCTATGAGTCTGTTGATACGGCTGTTGCTGTATCTGTGCAGGTTGTTGATAGTTTTGAGATTGCTTATGAAACGGTGTTTTAGAATATAAGTCGTTACCAAATTGAGCCCCCATAGATCTTAAACAACGTTTTAAGCTGTCCGAAACAGCGGACTTACTTGCATTATCAACAGCATCTCCTATTGTTTTTGCTGTTCCTATCCCAACACCTGTATCTTCACGCTCTATAAAGTTACGTTGATTGTCGTATATACGAACCTTTACAATAGCACTGTATGTAATGATGTGATTGCTATTTTGATTAACTTCACGAGCTACCTCTTCGAGTCTTGTTATAGTGTAATCCCACATATAGTTAAATATGTTGTTTGCTACATTTATAACATCATAAGTCTCTAAGTACTTAAAGCTCATACCTGCTTTGTCTATAGTCTTTACACGACTATCATCTAGGTTATACGATAGTGCTTTTATCTGGTTTTCTGAAAACATAGTTTATTCCTTATGCAGCTTCTTGTGAATCTACTAAGTTCAGTAGTTCACTAGCTTGATGGTTTTTCTGATTGCGTTTAGAATTAATCTTGATTTTGGATGGAATTAACACCTTTTCTACCTCTATTTGAGTGTGTCTATCTATCTCGTCCATGGACTCTAGTGTTTTCATCGCTTCTTTAACTGCATCCTCGTCAACAACCGCTTTAAAGTAACCTAGTTTGATCAGGGCATCTGGATCAAGAATAGATAGAGATTCTTTTATCTTGGTTTTTTGAGGTGTGATAGTAATAGACGATATAGCAGTTCCATCTAAACGGTCTATCCCATACTCTTCAAGTACCGATGCTATAGCTTCAAGTGCGATAGCTTTTGCATTAGTAAGGTTTTTCTTTAGTGTCTGCATCTCTTTAATGTCTTCACTAAGATAATCTATCTTGTTTTGGATCTCTTGGATAGATAATCCAAGGTAATCAGCCTTAGCATAGTAAGGCTTGTTAGATTCAAGAACTTCTCTAACGTAGTTTTTGAACCACTCTTGTTGAGCATCAGGTTTGATGTTCTGTATCTCTTTTTGTAAGCGATAATCAACTGTTTTCATCTTTGCTCCTTTAAGCTGCTAATGCCATCTCTGGCTCTTTTATAGAACTGATACGCTCGGCGATATCCCATAGACCTTGATTGATCTCTTTGTCTTTGCCAATAGAGGTGATCTCACGAGAAGTAAATCTCCGACCTGTTTCTTTGTTAACACCCGATACATTTCCAGACAGTAGGTTCTCTTGAATTATATTAAGCGTTGTGTAGAGATCATCTTTATTGTCTTCATCTCTGTGAGGTACTAGTAAGTCTTTATAATCAACCTCTAAATGCTCTGGAAACCTAAGAGCAATACTAGATTTAGCAAATGCTTCTCTCTCACCAGTTGATAGCTTTAAAGCTTCAAACTTGTTGATCTTATATTCAAGTTGTGGTTTAAAAGAAGTGATCTTATCTATTGCCGTGTGTATGTCGTTAGCTCTATCTCCAATGTGCTTGATTTTATAAGATTCAAATACACTGTCCGCTATAACTAAGCCATTTGAGCATACAAAGCGGTAGATACCTGCCGATATGCTAAAAGCCGTACTCCTATCGTGGCTATTAAACAATAATAACTCTACTGCATTCTCTTTTGGATTGAGTAAGTCTTCGAAATGGCGGAAACGTACAACGTGACGTTGATAACCGTCCTTGTCCTCATCTTTTACAGATGATTGTTGCACTGACACAGGATGCCAGTTGTGTGACTTGATTTCGTTGATAACATCTATAGAAGAAACGAAGTGATATTTATCACTAGTCTCAAAGTGTGGTTGCTCTGTAAAGAGTACTGGTGCTTGTTCTTTTAACTGTTCGTCTGTTAGTGGTCTTACTGACATTGTTTTTCCTTTATATATTTTAAATTGTGTATTGAAAGTCTTATGACTAAAACTAAGATTCATCAGAATCCAAAACCTCTTTTAAAGCTGCGCTCACAGCTATAATTATTGTAAGTACTTGTATAGGAGTCATTTTTGTTCCTATGTCTTACTTAGAAAAATGATATTTTCATCATTATCATCCATTTCTACATGTTGCTTGTCTCTATCAAAAAGAGAATCTATGAAACTGTGAGGCCATTTGAAGAAGTTATATCTTCTAGTGTCTACAAACATTATTGCTCCTTGATCTGAAAATTAAAAGTACATGTGTACTTTCCTTATTTAGAATATGTGATTAAAAAAATTTCCATTTAAATAAATTTGAGTAGATATAATTTTTTTTAGTTACAATTATCCACTTATTTAACATTTAGAGAGAGATATGTCCGTTTCCCACGATAAATATGCAACAAGATTAGCTCTTATTATTAGAAAACTACATAATCAAGAAAGACCAAGCGATGATGAGCTTGCAGAAGAGTTTAATATTAGCCCAAGAACAATTAGAAGAGATATGAATGAAAGACTGTCCTTCTTACCTATAAAAAAAGAGAATGGTCGCTATATGCTAGAGGGATATGCTCTTGGAAACCTAAGCTTCGATGATTTAAAGAATTTTGCTGCTATAAGCGGAATAAAATCTTTATACCCTACATTAAGCAATGAGTTTATAAGTGACCTTTTAAATATGAAAATAAACCATACATACCAAATCAATGCTTTTGGCTTTGAAAAAATAAACGACAGAACAAAAGAGTTTCAGAAACTAAATGTTGCCATACTGCACAATCAAACTTTAACTTTTAAATATAATGGAAAACCAAGAAGCGTAAAGCCGTATAAGCTCATAAATAATAATGGTATATGGTATTTGGCTGGAGATGAAGACGCTAAGATAAAGATGTATACACTGCAAAAAGTACAAGACCTTTGTATTTTAGATAAAACATTTAAAGTGGACAAAAAAACTTTAGAAAAGATTGATAAAAACGAAGCCAATTGGTTTTCAGAAGAGACAATAGAGGTTATACTTGAAATTGACAAACCTCTGATAGAGTACTATCTTCGCAGAGATATACTGCCTAATCAGACGATCCTAAAGCAAAGTGAAGAAAAACTTACACTTATGACTAAAGTAACATATGAAAATGAGATACTTAATATAGTTAAACATGCTTTGCCTCACGTTAAAATCAGTTCTCCTACATACCTGCAAGAAAAATTAGAAGATATTCTACAAACTTATCTAAAGCGGTCATAACCTGACCAAACCAATCACTATACTTCTTTGTATAAACATAAAAGGAGTTGTAGTGAGAAGCAAAAAACTGATCAGCGTGATATCTTTAGTATTTATTTTAAATCATCAGCTGTATGCTAAAGAATATTCAAAAGAAGAACTGGCAGAATGGAACAAAATAGGTGTAGTTAAAAAATATAATATAGATAAATGGAAAAAACTTGGTGTTCAAACACCTCAGGAAGCCGAACTCTGGCTAAAAGGTGGATATACTGAAAAGAATTATCTCGATATGTGGATTAATATAGGTGCAAAAACACCTGAAGATGTTCAAAGATATAAAGATGCAGGAGTTGATCTAGCTGAACACTCTGTTGATTTTGCTAAAGCAAATATTACATCTTTAGAGGAAATCAAAAAATGGCTTGCTTTAGGGATAGATACATATTATATTAAGGACTGGAAAAAAGCAAATATACCTGCTGAAGACGTAAAAGCTTGGATTAATGCCGGAATTGAACAACCATCAGACGCACAATATTGGCTGGATGTAAACGTTAAAACTCCAAATGAAATAAAACAATGGAAAGAAATAGGGGTATTATATTCTGATAATGTGGAAAGATGGCAAAGGATAGGACTTAGTTCACCTAGTGAAGTTCAAGGGTGGATTAATATAGATAGTCCTGAAAATATCAAGAAAAATTGGTTGGACATGGGAGTAAAAACGCCTCAGGAGGCTCAAAAATGGATTGATATAGGTATAAAAGATTCATATTCATTTCAGCAATGGAGAAGTGCGGGTATAACTGAGTATAAAGATATAAAAATGTGGCTTTCATCAGGACTGAAAAATCCAAAAAAAATCTCAGAATGGAACAAGATAGGAATTAAAAAACCTGAACATATAAGAAAATGGACAACTATTGGTTTGACGGATCCGAATATAGTTGAACAACTGTTAGATATGGGAATAAATGATACTAAAGAATATTCACCTTACAAAAATATGTCATACATCGGACATATAAAAATGCTCAAAGAGATGGGTATAACTCCTACACCTTTAATCGAAAAAATGTCTAAAAACTATCAGATTTATGGAGAAATCTTGTTTTTTAAGTCTAAAGAGAAGTTTTTAAAGAACTTATCTATCTTAAAATCAAATGGTTGTAAGACTATACAGGGAGACTGGTTTGGCAAAGCTGATCCTTATGAAAATGAAGACCTCTGCTACATATTTACGGCTAAATTATCTCAAAGGCTTAGTAAGGATGAAGGTCTTGCAAGAAGCACAGCAGGTAAAACTATACACTTGGAGTTTGATGGGGCATGGAAAGAGAACACTACCAAATTAGGTATTGCAAAAGGTTCTGGAAGTTTCAGTTATAAAAATGGCTTTGGTGCAAAAAGAATTGTTCCAAGTGGAAAAGTTTTACTAACAACAGATTAGAAAAGGAGTTTACAATGTTAAGATTGGTACTTGGTGGAGTAGCACTTGCTGCTACAGGCTATGGTTTAAAAAAGTATATAGAAAAAAATGATAAATACTATGAGATGGAAGATATAGGTTTTAAAATAACAGATGGTATAGATGCAGCCGCAGAAAAAACCGATGATTTTTTCAACTATCTTATAGAGATCGTAGATTCATTAGGTTCTGATAGTTCTATGGAAACAAGTAAAGAGTTAAATGCACTTGACAATATACATAAAACAAAAGAAAAGTTTTACAATGAAAGTATGCCAATATTGCTTGAAGTCTTTTCAACTATAAAGAATCTACCTGATTATGACATGGAACAGTTTTATAAACTACAACAAAGATTTGTAAAAGATGATTCTGAGTTTTACGAGCTAGATGAAAATACGCAAGAAGATTTAAAAAACTACCTTGAAGTATTTAGTAAAGGGGTAGATAGGCTAAATGAATTGGTTGAGGATCGTATAAACAGCTGTGAAAATGTTCAGACTGTTGATTTTGCAACCTTATCTGTAGATGAACAAGAAGAGATTGAAAATATATACCTTATTGCAGTAGAGCTTATAGAGTTTTGTTATACACAAAGTATAGATAAAGAAAACAATTTCTCAAAAAAGCTAGCTAGACAAATCCTCGTCTTTAAAAAAATCGCACAGTTGGATTTTTAATATTTGAGAGATCTTTAGAAGTTGCTCAAGATTAAAGTGTTTACCACTGTAGCATATCTCTGCACCAGAGACTACGGAAACTGATTTGTAGCCCATTTGCATGGAAAGATCAAGCTGAGAGAGTCCTTTTTCTTTCCTGTATTTGGCTACATTTTTGCCTATAGTTTGATAAAGTTGTTCAGGAGATATATTTTGCATGAGTTTACAACCTACTATGATAGATAATCTTAATGTAAGTCTATCTTGTGTAGAATTTTCTCTCAATCATAAATAATACACTGTATTATAGTAGATAAAAGGGCTAGTATGATCTTTTTAATAAATTTGATACTTTGGATAGTCGTTGTATGGATAGTTTATAAAGTAATAAATAGTATATTTCTTAGATTAAAGAAGAAGAAAAGTTACAAATAGGTTTATATTAAAACACATATGCAAATTTAATGTTATTTTACATTATATGTAGATAAAGTTAGTTTTATAAAAGAAGGAGAAAAAATGATAACACCCCTTATGGTAATTACTATAGTGTCATCTATAGCTATTTTACTTACTATAATAATAGCTTACAAAAAAATAAATGACTCAAATAAGCTAGTTATAGACGAATTGAATAAACTTCAAACATTTATGTCTTCACAGTTTAAAGAACTCGATGAAAACAATACATCAATGACTAAAAAGGTAGAAAACTTACAATCAAATATTGATTCCAGTTTTGTAGCAACACAAAAATCCTTACAACATATTAGGCTAGATAATATAATAAATTTCCACACAGAATTAGCAAAATATAAAAACGGCATATATGAAGACGATCATTTTATTCAAGAAGTTGGTGAATGTAAAGTACTTAAACTTGTTGATAAAAAGACAAATGAAACTACAAATATATATTACGAAGGTGGAATTAAGAACTTTACTGAAACTTTTGCAGATAACTGTATAAAACACAAAATGTACTACTCAAAAGATGGTTCATTACTCAAAGGTGAAGACTTTAACAAAGCAGGTAGTTTAGTTTTTTCATATCAATATGACGAAGCTGGTGAGATTAGTTCCAAAACTGAGTATATATACGATGATAACAACAATATTATCGATGAAATAACAACAAAATATTAAGATAAGGGATATTAATGTATTTAGATTTACTAAACAAACAAGAGCAGCAAGACTTTTTAGAACTGGCAAGATACTCAATGGGATTAAACGGTGAACATAAAGAATCTGAAGAAGCGATACTTACAAGCTATAAGTACGAATGTCAACTAGTGGAATACACAGCACATAGACAAGATGACATTAACAAGATTATTGTTGCACTCAAAGGTTCTACAAAAAAAGTTAAAAAAATAATTCTAATAGAACTATTTGGAATACTTTTAGCAGATGGAGAAGTTTGTGAAGCTGAAGGGCAATTTGTGGATATGCTGGCAGAAGAGTTCAGAATTAAAGAATATGAAGTAGCAAGAATACATAGATGGGTGGAAGCAATGAATGATATAGTTCAAGAGGGATATGAACTGATTTCTAAGTAAAAAATGATACAAGGAGAATTATATGGGGTTGGGTGCAAAACTATGGAACGGTGTCAAATCAGTTGCAAAAAAAACAGTTGAAGTTGCCAGTAAAGCAGTTGATTATGTTAAAGAAAAAACATCTAAAGCTTGGAATGGTATAACAGGTAGAACAACCTTTAACGAAGCAGAAGAATTACTCGCTGAGATTACAGATAGATACGATAAAGCCAAGTTTGAGTATGAACGGAATATGCAAGATATAACTTCAAAACTTGAAGAAAGAATCAATACTATTAACTACCATAAAACAGATATTTACGATAAACATTTTAAACGCTTTACTGATTTAGGTAATAAGCTTCACAATATTAATATTGAAGGTAAAAGTTTTTTAGAGTATTTTGAAGATTCGATTACTGAAGTAAAAAAACTTGAAGGTGTTAGAAGCAAAGAAGAACTCTATATGATTGATTTTAATAATCTAAAAGCTTCAGAGATATTTTTTGGAATTTTTACTCTTGGATTTTTCACAAGAAAAAAAGCTAAACAGACACTTGTCAAAGTTCAAGAAGAAGAGCAGAGAATAGACGAAGAGATTGAAAAAATGAAATCTCAAGTTGTCAAAATAAAAGTTATTCTTGAATCTATTGAAAATGTAGCTATGTATTTTGAAACATTAGTTATGAACTATTCTAAATTGCTTGACCGCTTTGAATATGGTGTGTCTTCGCAAACACAAAAACAAGTTTTAAACGGAGTAACTCTTGAAAATGGTAAGTTAGATTTTAAACTAATCCCTATAGTACATATAGATGAGTTTAGAGCACTGTTTAATCTTTCAATAGTTCTTAAACAAATGTCAACAATGGGATATTTAACAGAAAATGGTGAAGTTCAAACTGAAGACATTCAAGCTGTAAATAATATTCAGTCAAAAATGGAAAAACTGGAACTATTATCTGCATAAGGGAATAATATGAGTAAAAATGAGCTAGATGAACAAACAAAGGAACTGGTTGGCAAAACTCTATCTTTCGAAGAATTAAGGGAAGAGTTAAACAATACATCTCCACTTCAAATGAGTAAAAAGCTCATTGACATTGAACTACATGATCAACAATCATCTTTGGAAATAATGGATAAAATTTATGAAGAGTTTGAAAGTGGACAAAATATTGTTACTGAACTTGTAAACCCTATGCTTTTGGGTATAGCTGATGGACTAATTAAACATCCAAAACTAAATGGATCATTTAGAAAAACAAATGTTACTCCATCAAGACTTGTGAACGAAGTAAATAGCTTTAGTTATGAACAGTTTACACATAAAGATGTTGATGAAGATGTTTTTTTAACTCAAGCAGAAAAAAGTCATTATGGTACAGATACTAGAAATAACCATTATGACACGAAATCAAGGTCTGAAACTGAAAAATCTAAAGGTATTGAACGTAATGAAACAATTACTTATGAGAATAAAAAAGGCGAAATAAAGACTAAAAAAACTGCTACTGTAATTGATGATGTAACTGGTGAGAATATTGATTTAACAACTAATGGTGCAAAACAAAAAGGTATACAATCAGCAGATATGGATCATGTTAATCCAATTAATAGTGTAAGAAAAAAATATCAGAATAACCCTTACCTTTATAGGGATGACCTAGAACAAGTTATAGGATTGGAACAAAATGAAACCTATATAAATTCATCTTTAAATAGAGCAAAAGGTGATATGACATGGAGTGAATTTATTGAAAAAAATCCAGATGCTTTAACCGAAACTGAAAAAGAAAAAGCTTTAAAACTTGAAAAAGAAGCTACAGAAGCTCAAAATAAAGAAGCTAGAAAATTAATGGCAAAAAATGTTGGTTTAAAAGGTTTCGGCGATGCAATAGTTTTAATATTAAAACCAATATGGTTTGAGATAAAAGACATGTTTTTAAATGGTGTTTTATATGGTTTTGATACAAATGATAAGATAGAAGCTTTTATTCTAAGACTAAAGCGAGCTGGTAAATTTATAAAAGAAAATGCACTAAATACATTAGGTGATGCTATAAAAGATGTAATAGGTAATTTTATACCAATGTTATTAGAAAATATACTAAAAGCATTTTTAGGAATGTTTAAAAAGTTTATTGAAATTGTTACACAAGGTTTTATGTCTATAAAAGAGGCATTTAAAATTATGCTAAAACCATCAGAAGAAATGAGTTCAGCACAAAAAGCTGATGCTATTACAAAAATAATTGCTTCTGCTGTAGTACCTATTTTGATATTTAATTTAGAAAGTGCATTAGAAAAGATACCTATAATTGGTGATGTTGCTACAATTATTGTTTCAGGGCTTGCTACAACACTTGTTGTTTGGTTATTAGACCAGATAGACTTATTCTCTGTAAAAGATGAAAAAAGACTTGCTAGAGTAAAAGAAATATTTCAACTTCGTATAGAAAACATCAAAAAAAATACTGATATCTTTCAAACAGAATCTCTTGAAATACTTGCAAAACAAAAACTTCAATTTACAAAAATTGCTGAAGATATGAAACATAAAATCGAAAACAATTTAGATGTTAATACATCTGTTTATCAAATGGCAGATTTTATGGATATAGATTTAAAAGCCAAGAATAACGATGACTTCATTGCTATGCTACAGACCCAAAAGGTTTTAAGTATCTAAAACTATATGAAAGCCTTATATTTTATTTAATATATAGATTTAAAAGCTATAATAAACAAAAAATTATTTTTTAATAAATTATGTTAAATAAAAGGTCACAATAATTAATGGCAAAAGCAAAAGCAGCAAAAAAACAAAAATCTATGGAAGAGACACTATGGGATAGTGCAAATAAACTTAGAGGTACAGTTGAATCAAGTGAATACAAGCACATTGTACTTGGACTTATCTTTTTAAAGTTTGTAAGTGATACATTTGAGGAGAGACGCCAGCAGCTAATAGAACAAGGGCAAGAAGCATTTGTAGATATGGTGGAGTTTTACACTATGGAGAATGTGTTCTATCTTCCTGAAGAATCACGTTGGAGTTACATAAAACAAAATGCCAAACAAGATGACATAGCCCTAAAAATTGATACTGCACTCTCTACAATCGAGAAGAACAACCCAAGCCTTAAAGGTGCATTACCAGATAACTACTTCTCAAGACTTGGACTTGATGCAAGTAAGCTCTCATCTCTTATAGATACTATCAATAACATCAACACCATAGAAGACAAAGGACACGATATAGTCGGTCGTGTATATGAATACTTCTTGAGTAAATTTGCCATAGCTGAGGGGAAAGGTAAAGGGGAATTCTATACTCCAAAATCTATAGTAAATCTTATAGCAAATATGATAGAACCATACAAAGGTAAGATCTATGATCCTGCTTGTGGTTCAGGTGGTATGTTTGTACAGTCTATGAAGTTTATAGAAGCTCATAAAGGAAACAAAAAAGATATCTCTATCTACGGGCAAGAGTACACGGCAACTACATACAAACTGGCAAAGATGAACCTAGCTATCAGGGGAATATCTGCAAACCTTGGAGATGTACCGGCTGATACATTTGCAAAAGATCAACACAAAGATCTCAAAGCTGATTTTATCATGGCAAATCCTCCATTTAACCAAAAAGACTGGAGAGGTGCAAATGAACTGTTAGATGATCCAAGATGGGCAGGATATGATGTTCCTCCAACATCAAACGCTAACTACGGATGGATACTTAACATGGTATCTAAACTCTCTGTTAATGGTGTAGCTGGGTTTATCCTTGCTAATGGTGCGTTAAGCGGTGGTGGCGAAGAGTATAAGATACGAAAAAAGCTTATTGAAAATGATTTGGTAGAGGCTATTTTAATACTTCCTCAAAATATGTTTTATACGACTACAATAAGTGTAACTATTTGGATACTTAATGCCAATAAAAAACTAAGAGAGTTTGAACAAAACGGTGTAAATAAAATTCACAGAGACAGAACGAATGAAATACTCTTTATGGATTTGAGACAGCAAGGTATACCATTTGAGAAAAAATACATTCAATTTGACCAAACAACTATAGAAAAAATATCGTCTACTTATCATACATGGCAAAGTGATAAAAAAGCTTATGAAGACATACCTGAATACTGCTACAGTGCTTCAAAAGAAGAAGTTGAGAAAAAAGACTATTCTCTAGTACCAAGTAAATATATAGAATTTGTAAATAGAGATGAGAACATAGACTTTGATACTAAGATGACAAATCTAAAAAGTGAATTTACAGAGCTTTTAAAACAAGAAGAACAATCAAAACAAGAACTATTGACAGTTTTTAAAGAGTTGGGTTATGAGATCAAACTATAAAAAGTTAGGTGACTATATACGACAAGTTAATGTAAGAAATGTTGATGGAAAAATAGATCTTCTAGTTGGTGTAAATTTAGATAAGAAGTTTATGCCATCTGTCGCAAATATAATAGGAGCGGATTTAACAAAGTATAAAGTAGTTAAGAAAGGTCAGTTTGGATGCAAATTTATGAGTGTTGGAAGAGATGGGAGGCTCCCAATATCTTTAATGCAAGAACATGATGAGGCTATTATATCTTCTGCGTATTATGTATTTGAAGTAAAAGATGAAAATGAACTTTTAAGCGAATACTTAATGATGTGGCTATCAAGAAGTGAGAATGACAGATATCTATGGTTTATGAGTGGTGCTGATGTTAGGGGAAGTATATCATGGGAAGACTTTTGCTCTATAGATATAAATGTTCCATCTATAGACAAACAAATAGAGATAGTTAAAGAATATCATACTATCACAGATAGAATCAAACTAAATGAGCAACTAAATCAAAAACTAGAAGATACAGCACAAAGTATCTATAAAGAGTGGTTTATGAATTTTGAATTTCCAAATGAAAACCGTAAGCCATATAAATCAAATGGTGGTAAGATGAAATACTCAGAAGAACTGGATATGGAAATACCTAATGAATGGAGTTCTGTTCCTTACACAAATATGATTGACTTAAAAGGTGGTGGAACTCCTAGTACTGAAATTATTGAATATTGGGACGGTAAAATACCTTTTTTCACTCCAAAAGATGTTTCTGAATCAATTTATAGTATCAGCACAGAAAAAAATATAACGCAACTTGGTTTTGACAATAGTAGTACAAAAATTTATCCAATAAATACAGTTTTTATAACAGCAAGAGGAACTGTGGGGGCAATAGCTATGGCTTCAACAGATATGGCAATGAATCAAAGTTGTTATGCGGCTATTGGAAAAGATATAAATCAATTCTTTGTTTATCAACACACCCTAAGAACATTGGATGTATTAAAAAATCATGCTAATGGAGGAGTTTTTGGCGCATTAGTTACTCGTGACTTTGAACAAATTTCAGTTTTATATCCAGATTCAAAAACGATTTATAAATTTGGAGAGAAATCAGAAAAGTTGTTTGAGCATATTTTAATTAAACAAAATGAAAACCATAAACTACATGAATTAAAAGATGTTTTACTTTCCAAAATGGCAATAATTGAGGGATAAGAATGAAGCAATCTTTTAATGTTGAAAATTTTACAAAAATTTATTATGATGAAAACCGAAAAGGTGACTATTTAGATGGTAGATTTTCAGAATTTAATATTCTAAAACATTATGGAAATTCAATAAAAAAAATTAACAAAAAATTTAGAGATGGATTTTATTCTACAGTTGAAAAAAGAGAAAGAGCAAACCATAGAAAAGAAAGATTAAAAAAGAGAAAGTTTGATAACTTACAAATAATTTTGTCATTAGTAGAAGAAAAAATTGATAAAAAAAACTATTCAATTTCAATGCTTACTAAAACTATCAAGGGAAAAACAGCTTATACTGTCGATAGAAGTAATGTAGAAACATTTTTTTTATTTAAGCAAATTCAAAAAAATATACAGCACTCCTTTAAAGTAAAGCAAGCTGATAGGAATGAAATAGTGTCTCAAGTTGTAAATATGCTTGATAACGGATTTCCAAAATACATTATACGAACAGATATTGCAAGTTTTTATGAAACTATTCCTCATGATGAATTAAAAAAAGTCATATCCAGAAATCATATACTTAGTCCATTGTCAAAAAAAATCATCAATGAAATATTAAGACAGTATCAGATTATTACAGGTCAAAATAGTGGAATACCACGAGGAATAGGTATAAGTGCTTATCTTGCTGAATTATATATGAGAGATTTTGATAATGATATAAGAGACTTGAGTAATGTGACTTATTATGCAAGATATGTGGATGATATAATCATTGTATTTACACCAAATAATAAGCATGAAAGTATTGATTATTTAAATTTAATAGATGAAAAGATTACAAAATATGGCTTAAGGCGTAATACTACAAAAACAAAACCTATGGATTTTACACAAACTAACAATTTCAATTTTGATTTTTTAGGTTATAACTTTACTTTCGCCAATCCACTTAAAATAGATATAAGTAGTAATAAAGAGCAGAGATATAAAGAAAAGTTGAACATTTCAATTGAAGATTATAATAGAACGAGTAAATATAACGAAAAAGCTGCTCGAAGATTATTAATTCAAAGATTAAAATATTTGACTGGTAATACACGGCTGTTAGGTGTTAAAAAAGATATTTTGATAGGTGCATATTTTTCAAATCAACAAATAAGTGTGGATTCAAAACTAAAGAGACTTGATAATTATTTTAAATGTGTAGCAGTTGAAAGAAACTTACAACCTTACTCCCGTTTAAATCTGAATGGTACTACAAAACTAAAAAACAAGCTAAAAACTTTTAGTTTTGTTGATGGATTTCAAAAGAAAAACTTCTACAAGTTTTCAAAAAAAGAGTTAGAAGAAATATTGAGTATTTGGAAGAACTTATGAGTAGAAAGTTTAGAAAAAAACAAAAAATTACTTATCTAAAAGAAAGAGCTGTTTTATCAGATACATTGCCTTATGAAACACCAGCAATATTTTCTAATAGATATTTTTATAGATTTTTGGTGAATAATAAAGTAGAAATAAAAAACAATGAAATTATATTTGATAACAGTGTTACAGATGTAAAAGAAGTTTTAGAACTACTTTTCAACGTCAAAGTTGATAACAATAAAGCTTCATTTGAAAATCATGAAAGAACTATTCCATTTACTTTTAAAATTGCACATAAAAAAAATGATTTTAGAAACTTATCTTTGATACATCCTTTAAATCAACTGATGATAGTGAATTTCTATAGTACATATAAAGAAAGTATAAAATATTTTTCAAATGAAAGTGAATTTTCTATTAGAAGACCTTTTAAAATAGCTAAAAATAGATATATGAACAACTATCTAAAAAAACGAAAAAATACCAAATTGGCTCATAATAAAATTGAGATTCATGATAATGAAGAAGAACATTTAAAAAGTTTTTTTACCTATAAAAAGTACAGTAATATCCATAGGTTTTTTGAGTCTTATGAATATCAAAGATGTGAAAAGAAATTTGACAAACTTTATAAATTTGATATTAATAAATGCTTTGACAGTATTTATACACATACTATCGCATGGGCACTATTAAACAAAGAAATAGTAAAAGATAATTTAAATACTAAATTAGATGCCACATTCGCAGGTAAGTTTGATAAATTGATGCAAAATATGAACTATGGTGAGACAAATGGTATTTTGATTGGCGCTGAGATCTCTCGTATTTTTGCTGAACTAATTTTACAAAGTATTGATAAGAAGGTAAAAAGCAACCTAGAAACAAAATCATGTTTACATAAAACTCACTATGAAATTTTTAGATATGTCGATGACTATTTCGTATTTTATGATGATGAGCGAGTTAAAAATATAGTAACTGAAACTTTTAAACATGAGTTAAAAGAATATAACTTATATGTGAGCGATACAAAAACAATTGAATTTGTTAAACCTATTATTACAGATTTGACAATAGCAAAAACAAAAATAACTGAATTAATTAATGAAAATTTTAGTTATGTAATAAAAGACAATGCAACAGAAGATGAAAAGCAGTGGAGTGTTTCTTTAAATTCTAAAGATGTTATAACAAAATTTAAAATGATTATTAAAGAGACAAATATAGAATATAAAGATATTTTGAACTATTCAATAGCAACAATAGAAAAGAGATATTTAAAAATTATTTCCAAACTTGAAAACTCCGAAAATCAATTGCTTTATACTGATATGTTTGTTGCTTATACGATGCAGTTACTGAACTTTTTATTTTTTATATATTCTGTATCACCTAGAGTTACATCAACTATTAAAATAGTTTCACTAATTAGTAAACTAATACAATTTATCAAAGACAGTAAGGCACACAATAGGATATTTAAAAATTATCAAATTGAATTGATTTATAAAAAAATGTATGATGAGACTTTTCAAATACTGAAGAAAAATAAATTAAAAGAATATACACAAAATGAAACATTATATCTGCTATTGATATTAAACGAAATAGGTAAAGACTATAGGCTCGAGAGCAATTTTTTAGATAGTTATTTTTTTGATGACGGAATAGAGTTAAATTACTTCGTAATAGTGAGTTTACTTTACTATATAAAAAATATCAGTCGATATGCTAACATCAAAACAAAGCTTTTGGAGTGTATTGAAAATAAGTTTAAATCTTACAATAAAGATAATCTTAGAAAAAACACTGAGCTTACGTTACTTTTAATGGACTTGATGACTTGCCCTTATGTAGATACTCAAGATAAAAATAGATTTCTATCTTTGAATGATGTAACTGATCCAGCTACACAAAATAAAATAGTTGTATTTTCATTAAAGCAAAAATATTGGTTTGTTAAATGGCAAGATTTTAATTTAGCAGAAGAAATTGAATTGAAAAAAAGTCAGGAGGTTTACAGCTAATGTTTGATAAAATGTTTTTTCACGTCATTCCGAACAAAACAATTTCACACACAAGTGATATGGTAAATACTTTGATTCAAAAGGTATGTACTTCTAATGCAGTGAGTTCGGGCTGCATGTTTATAAACAATCCTTTCCACCTCTTAAAAATATACCAGAGAGAGGATTTTTTTTATGAATAACTACACCCCACCATACAAAATAACCTCAAAAATACTAAAACTATCAACGCAAATAAGTGAAGAACTCACAAAACTTCAGTTCTCTAGCATTACAAAAGTAAATCCTATGCTAAGAAAAAAGAACCGCATTAAAACATTAGCTGGTACTTTAGAGATAGAGGGTAACTTTTTAGGAGAAGAGAAGATCACTTCTATCATAGATGGTAAAAAGGTTTTAGGAAGTGTAAAAGAACTTGCAGAAGTACAAGGGGCTATAAAAGCGTATGACAAGTTAGAATCGTACCGTTACGATGAGCTAGATGACCTTTTACTCGCACATAAAATACTGATGGATGAGATCTTAACAACTGCTGGAAGTTTTAGAAGTGTAAATGTTCAGGTTGGTGAACACATAGCTCCACAGCCTAGCATGGTAAGTGACCTTATGACAGACCTTTTTACTTGGCTTAAAAACAGCGATGAGCATATGCTATTAAAATCTTGTATATTCCATTATGAGTTTGAGTTTATTCATCCATTTTCAGATGGTAACGGTCGTATAGGTAGACTTTGGCAGAGCGTTATCTTAAACAGTTACAATCCTCTTTTTTCACTTTTACCGACTGAGAGTATAGTAAGAGATCATCAAGAAGAGTACTACAAAGCTATAGAAAATTCGACAGAGCAAGGTGAAAGCACTCCGTTTATAGAGTTTATGCTTGAGATGATACTCGAATCTATGCAAAACATAAAAAATGTAAATGTCCCAAATAGTGTCCCTAAAAATGTCCCAATAAAAAGACTCGATAAAATTATTGAAATCATTAGTGAAAACAGAGCTATAACCATAGCAGAACTGGCTAGTTTACTGGATGTGACAGATAAAACTATCAAAAGAGATATAGCAAAACTAAAAGAGCAGCATAGACTTACAAGGGTAGGGAGTTTAAAATCTGGTCACTGGGAAATAGTTCATGAGTAAATTTACAGAAGAAAAACTAGAACTGGCGTTTATAGAACTACTTGAAGAGCAAGGTATTAGTTATCAGCATGGTAAAGAGATTGAAAGAGATGAGGGTGAAGTTCTTTTAAAAGATGATTTACAGAAGTATCTTGCTGATAGGTATAAATCTGATAACATAACTGAGAGTGAAATAACTCAAATCATCCGTAAGTTAGAGTCTTATCCTTCAAGTGACTTATACGATACAAATAAATCGATTATGAAGCTAGTTTCTGATGGTTTTATCTTTAAACGTGAAGATGCAAGTAAAAAAGATATTCATATTCAGTTTATAGATTATGAAACTATAGACAAGAACACTTTTAAGATAGTAAATCAGCTTGAGATAGTTGCTTATGAAAAAAGAATACCTGATGGCATATTGTATATAAACGGTATGCCATTGGTGGTATTTGAGTTTAAAAGTGCCATACGAGAAGAAGCTACTATACATGATGCTTTTGTACAGCTCACAACTAGGTACAGAAGAGATATTCCTGAGCTTTTCAAATACAATGCGTTTTGTGTCATAAGTGATGGAGTGAACAATAAAGCAGGTTCATTTTTTGCACCTTATGAGTTCTTTTACTCTTGGAGAAAGATAACTGGCAATGAAGAAGATGTAGATGGTATAGCATCAATGCACTCTATGATCCAAGGGATGTTTAACAAAGAGAGACTTATAGACATCATCCACAATTTTATCTACATACCTGACAAGTCTAAAAAAGAGGAAAAGATAGTTTGTCGTTATCCTCAGTACTATGCAGCTAGAAAACTCTATGAAAATATAAAACAACACCAAAAACCACATGGCGATGGTAAAGGTGGTACATATTTTGGTGCTACAGGGTGCGGTAAAAGTTTTACTATGCTTTATCTTACAAGACTGCTTATGAAAAGTGTTCATTTCTCTAGTCCTACAATTATACTCATCACAGATAGAACAGATTTGGATGATCAGCTAAGTAGACAATTTGGTAATGCAAAAGGTTTTGTAGGGGATGATGGGATTGTTAGTGTGGAGAGTCGTGAAGATTTACGACAAAGATTAAAAGGTCGTGAGAGTGGTGGGGTGTTTCTAACGACCATACATAAGTTTACAGAAGATATAGAACTACTTAGTGAGAGAACAAACATCATCTGTATATCTGATGAAGCACATAGAAGTCAGATAAACTTAGATCAAAAAGTAAAAGTGACTGACAAGGGAGTTAAAAAGACTTATGGTTTTGCAAAGTATCTGCATGACTCACTTCCAAATGCTACTTATGTAGGTTTTACAGGTACACCTATAGACGCTACACTTGATGTATTTGGTGGTGTGGTAGACAGCTATACAATGACTGAGTCTGTAAGGGATGAGATCACAGTTAGAGTTGTGTATGAAGGTCGTGCTGCCAAGGTTCTACTCGATAACTCAAAACTTCAAGATATTGAAAAGTACTACGATGAGTGTGCAGAAGCAGGAGCTAGTGAATACCAAATAGAAGATAGTAAAAAAGCTATCTCAAATATGAGTACCATTCTTGGTGATCCAGATAGAATAAAAGCTATAGCCAAAGACTTTGTAGAACACTATGAAAAAAGAGTAGAAGAAGGTGCTACGCTTAAAGGTAAAGCTATGTTTGTCTCAAGCAGTAGACCGATAGCCTATGCACTCTTTAAAGAGCTTGTGACACTAAGACCAGAGTGGAATGAACAAAGAGTTTGTGATGATGGTGTGGAACTAAGTGATAAAGAGAAAAAAGAGATACTTCCACTTGAAAAGCTCAAGATGATTATGACTCGAAATAAAGATGATGAAAAAGAGTTGTGGGATATGCTAGGAACAAAAGAGTATAGAAAAACACTTGATACACAGTTTAAAAATGAAAAATCAAACTTTAAAATAGCTATAGTAGTTGATATGTGGCTTACAGGATTTGATGTACCGTTCTTAGATACTATCTACATCGATAAGCCTATACAAGAGCATAACCTTATCCAAACTATTTCAAGGGTAAATAGAAAGTTTGCAGGAAAAAATAAAGGGCTTGTAGTTGATTATATAGGTATAAAAACAGCTATGAATAAAGCTCTTAAACAGTTCTCTAGTATTGATAGCAAGAACTTTGAAGATATCAATGCTTCAATAGTGGTTGTAAGGGATCAGCTGGATTTACTTGCAAAACTGTTTCATAGGTTTGATAGTTCTCCATATTTTAGTGGTAGCCCTACAGAACAGTTAGAGTGCTTAAACAATGCTAGTGAATATGTACAACTAACAAAAGAGTTAGAAACTAGATTTATGTACCTCGTAAAGAGGTTAAAAGCTGCTTATGATATCGCTTGTGGAAGTGAAGAGTTTACGCAAAAAGAGAAAGACTACATACACTTTTACTTAGCTGTTCGTTCTATTGTTATCAAGCTTACAAAAGGTGATGCACCTGATACTGCACAGATGAACGCTAAAGTATCTCAGATGATAGCTGAAGCTCTTAAAAGTGATGGTGTTGAAGAGATCTTTAAACTAGGTTCAGAAGATGAAGCACAGATAGATATTTTTGATGAAGATTACATCAACAAGATAGATAAAATCAAACTTCCAAATACAAAGATAAAACTGCTTCAACAGCTATTAGCTAAAGCACTTGAAGATTTTAAAAAGGTAAATAAAGTAAAAGCTATAGACTTTAGTAAAAAGTTTACAGCACTCGTAGAGAAATACAATGAAAGAAAAGAAGAAGATGTACTTGTCAGTGGAGTCATTGAGGACTTCACTGATGAGATTATTGATCTGTATCATGAACTGAAAAAAGAGAAAGAATCATTTGGAGATATGGGGATAAACTTCGAAGAAAAAGCGTTCTACGATATTTTAAAAGAGATAGCTCATAAATATGACTTTGATTATCCAGAAGATAAATTAATAGCTCTTGCGAAAGAAGTCAAGCAAGTTGTGGATGATAAAACCAAATACACTGACTGGAATGTAAGGGACGATATCAAGGCTGAATTAAAAGTCGACCTGATCATGCTGCTTGCTAAACATGGATATCCACCAATTACAAAAGATGAAGTGTTTAAAGAGATATTTGAACAGGCTGAGAATTTTAAGAAGTATAATCAAAAATAGGTATATGAATGGATTCTAAATTATTAACTTGGAAAGAAGTAAGAATAATTGTAGATCACTATTTTAGCTTTTGGATAGATGGTGAAGATAAGATATGGGCTAAAATGATGTGGAGTGCTCTTGAGAGTGCAGGACTAACTATATATAGAACTGATGATGAAGGGATGGTAGTTAGGTCTAGAATTGCAATACTAGCACTTATATATCAAGAGTTTTGTGTACGATCACAGCTTAGCAACTATGATGAAGCAAACTTCAGAGGATTAAAGCAACATCATTACAAAGAAATTTTTAGCGATTCAGTAGAGCAAATCAACGAACAAATCGAACTAATATTAAATGCTCTAAACAAAGAATATCAAGATGGAGTATTATTTATTTTGATGTATGAATCAGTTTTTAGAGGAAGTCATGGAAGCCTTACCATGAAGCAAGTCGATGATAAGATTGAAGAGATTAAAGATGTTATTTTAAAGAAAGAAACTTGTGCGGAATATGAGGCATTTATATTTACAATGTATGGTTGTAGTATTAGAGAATTTGAGTCTTTAGCAATTGATTTTATTTAACAAAGAAAGTAAAACATGAAGGAACAGACTACTACAGATAAAATGCTCAAAATATTTAATAGAAATATTCCTGTTAAAGAGCAATATACTTTCAATGAAATCAAAATGGCATTTTCAAAAACAGTAGGAAATAAGAGAGAAAAATTTCTTTATAAAAGATTTTTTAAGGAATGTTCTACAGAAGAGTTTCTTGAAGAACTTAAGTATGTTTTTGGAGTAAAAATTCAGAGACTAAAACAACAGTATGAAACATTCTCGAATGATGATAAAATAGAGTTTGGAAGTTTTTGGTCTACAAGGTTTCGATTACCGAAAGTTAAAGGAATGTTTATATCAAGATGTGATGAAAAATACACTGAAATTGATAGTTTTGAAAAATATGAATTGACACCTTGTATAGCTTATGAAATGGCTATTAGAAATAATAAAGTAAAAAAATTATTATCTAGATATGAAAAAATATCAACAATGTTGAAGGATGATAAATATTTTTTTAAGATGCATATGTCCAAAAAACTGTTTGCTTTTGCA
Source organism: Sulfurimonas lithotrophica (assembly GCF_009258225.1). Taxonomy (NCBI): domain Bacteria; kingdom Pseudomonadati; phylum Campylobacterota; class Epsilonproteobacteria; order Campylobacterales; family Sulfurimonadaceae; genus Sulfurimonas; species Sulfurimonas lithotrophica. Next base: position 1,272,934 of record NZ_CP043617.1, on the reverse strand, counting down.
TATGGGTATGAAGATGAGAAAGAAATTGATGAAGAATACCCTAAATATGAAAAACTTTACGAACAAAAACAAGCTAATTATGAAAAGTTAATAAAAGAAGATTATAAAAAATTTATAGACGATTATATAGATATGTGTACTGAACTTGAAAGTACAACTCTTATGGATTTACAAACAATGATTGAAGATGAATTAATCAATGATTATTTAATTTACCCAGAAGGATACCATAGAAAATTTCCGTGTGCAGAAAAAGCTATGGGTGGCGAAACAATAACAAATTCACATAAAGAAGAATGTGTGCGAGTTTTAAACGATGAGAATGCAGAAGATGGAATAGGTATGAGATATGAACAAATAACATATAAAGAGTTTATTAAATACCAGTCTATATTCGTACTGAATAATGAGTATAAGATTGATATTAATAATATTATTCCAAACTTTAAAAGACAAGTAAATGACCAAAATCAACCAATACTTCCAATTAATTTTTCATTACCTCTTGATGAAATAGTAGAGTACATAACAAAAGTTAAAGAACACATAAATCCGAAAACTCCTTTTGAGCTTCTTGGAAAGGAGTTAGAAAAAGGCGATGACTTAACTTGTTTGCCAGTAATGAAAGGTGAAAGTCCACAAAAAAAACTATCTGATATGCTTTATGTATATGATATGAAAAAAAAAGGTTATTTCGATAAAGAAATTATTAATGAAGTTGATGGATATCATGAAAAAACAGCTTACTTACGTAATTATATCAATACCTATTATGATGTAGCAAAAGAGTATATTGAAAATGAAAAATACAAAGAACTTATAACAGGAAAGTCTGAATAAAAATTCTACTGATATTGTCAGTCAAATTGTCAGTAAAAGTCCTATAAAATCAACTGACAGTTATTAAGTCAATTGCTTGAAAGTGCCTATTTTGTGGGTTTTTAAAGGGTGTGGATGGGGTAGAGGGATTCGAACCCCCGAATATCGGTACCAAAAACCGAGGCCTTACCGCTTGGCGATACCCCAAGATATGTTATTTTAATAATTAATTGGTTGCGGAAACAGGATTTGAACCTGTGACCTTCGGGTTATGAGCCCGACGAGCTACCGAACTGCTCTATTCCGCGGTGCGTTCACACCCACTGTGTGTTTGTGAGCCGAAATTATAGACAAAAAGTATTTCAATGTCAAGGGTATTTTTGACAAATTTAAAAAAAAATCTATTTTCTAGTTTGAACTCTTTTTAATCTACTTTCTTATATAATAAAATCAAATTTAATTAGGAATATTTATGACACCGACCCAGAGAGTTTTAGAAGCTATAGAAGAGATTAAAAAAGGTAAAATGATCATCATGTGTGATGATGAAGACAGGGAAAACGAGGGTGATTTAGTTTATGCAGCCGCATTTTCTACCCCTGAACACGTTAATTTTATGGCTAAAGAAGCTAGAGGTCTTATCTGTGTAGCTTTAAACAAAACTACGGCAGATAGGTTAGAGCTGAACCCTATGGTTAGTTCTAATTCTTCATCTTATGAAACTGCTTTTACGGTTTCAGTAGATGCAAAAACCGCTTCAACAGGTATATCTGCAGCTGAGCGTGACGATACAATCAAGATTTTGGCAAATCCTATTTCTCATGCGGATGAGTTAGTAAAACCCGGACATATTTTCCCTCTTATAGCTAAAGACGGTGGTACACTTGTTCGTACCGGGCATACGGAGGGAAGTGTAGATATTTGTCGTTTAGCAGGTTTACAAGAAGCGGGAGTAATTTGTGAGATTATCAAAGAAGACGGTACTATGGCAAGACGAGATGATCTTGATATTTTTGGAGAAAAACATGGTTTAAAAACCGTATTTATATCAGATATAGTCGAGTACCGCTTGGCAAACGAAAGACTTGTCAAAGAAACAAAAGTACAAGAGATAGAGTTTTTTGGCGTAAAAGTTAACCGACATACATTTGAAGACCATGACGGAGTAGAACATACTGCAGTAGTTTTTTACAAAGCGGGTGAAATAGCAAATGTTCGTGTTCATAATGTTATACCGGATATTGAGTTACTGCTCAATCAATCAAAATATAAAAATCTAGTTAATTCTATTGAATATCTAAAGCAAAATAGCGGTGTATTAGTATTTATAAACAAAACAAATCACCAAGATAATGCTCATATGAAAGAGATTGGAACAGGAGCACAGATACTTAAAAGTCTCGGTGTTTCAAAGATGAATCTGTTAAGTTCCGCAGCTAAAACAGACATAGTAGGTTTAGGTGGTTTTGGTCTTGAGGTTAGTGAAACAATAACTATATAAAAACGGGGTGCTTATGCTGAGCTTTTATGAACGGATAGAAGATGATAAAAAAGTTAAAATAGAAGTCGAGAGTGATATAAAACGCTATTTAAATAACTCTTGGCTTTTAAGTGTTTTTTTACACATAGATAGCTCTAGTTCTGATTCTGAGCACTATATGGATTTTCTGCGTTTAAAAGGTTCTCTTATTATCTCTTTAGAAGATGAAGACAGAACAGGTTATGTAGGTTCTCGTGCCGTTGACGGTTGGACAGAGTTTTATTTTTATTCAAGTACTTCTCAGGATATTAAAGTTCGCAGTGGAGATGTGCTTCAGTATGCAGACTATAATTATGAAAGTCATGTAGTAAAAGACGAAGACTGGTCTTTTTACCATAGAAATCTTGAACCGACTCTAAAAGAGGCTGAAAAAATAGCCCTAATTAAAAAAAAAGTAAAAGAAAATAAATAGATGATAGAAAAATATATAAATATTGACGAAGACTTTAATATAGAAGTCGAACTTGATATTAATGAAGACGTACAAACTTACCCTTGGTTATTTTCACTTTTTATAGGTAGTGAGATTAGTGATGAAATAAAGAGTGAAATTATTGAAATAGTAGAGAAAAAACCGTTTGTAAAATATGTAGGGATGCGTTTGATAGACGGCTGGAGCGAATTATATTTTTATTCGCTTAATTCTAAAAATATACAAAACGAGATTCACTCTTATCTTCAACAAAACTCTTTTAAATTTGAGAGCGGTGTTGTAAAAGATACTAAATGGGAATTTTACCAAGGAAATTTACAACCGAGTGAGTTAGAGTTTTTTATGATTGAATCTCAAAAGATTGTAGCTATGCTAAAAGAAGAGGGTGACGATATAATAAAAGAACGTGAAGTTGAGCACTATGTTATGTTTGACACCCAAACTCAGATGCAAAGGTTTGTAGAAAACGTCAAAACTATCGGTTTTGAATTTAAAGATGAGATAAGCAGTGATGAGTGTGAATACGGTGTAGCTGTTGTTAAAACTCATAACCTGCTTTATAAAACACTTTATGAGAACATACAAGAACTAAATGAACTTGCAAGTAAAGAACATGGCTATTATGAACTTTGGAGTACTACTTTAGTGGAGGAATAGTAGATGAATAAGATGTTTGCACTTACAGGTGTGTTAAACTATCTTATCGTTGTTTTTTTAAATGCTTTTACGGACTTAGGTCATAAAATAATCATACAAAACACTATTTTTAAAGTATATGATTCTAGTGAGCAAATAATTTTAACTGCGATTATAAATGCTATGATTTTGCTACCTTTTATCTTGGTATTCTCTCCTTCAGGTTTTTTAGCAGACAGATTTGCCAAACATACTATAATGAAACACTCGGCTGCTTTTGCGGTTGTGATTACACTTTTTATTACATTTTCATATTATCAAGGTTGGTTTTTATTTGCTTTTTTGATGACCTTTTTATTGGCACTTCAAAGTGCAATATATTCTCCTGCAAAATATGGATATATAAAAGAGCTAGTCGGTGAAAAGTTTATAACACAAGGTAACGGTGCAGTTCAGGCTGTAACTATTGTAGCTATACTTGGCGGGATTATTTTTTATTCTGCATTTTTCGAGTCAATGGTAGCAGATAATTTTCATACGAACGAAGATATTTTAAAAGAGATTGCACCGCTTGGATGGTTTTTGGTTTTTGGCTCAATTATAGAGTGGTTTTTAGCATCAAAATTACCAAATAAAATGTTAAAACTAAGTTATAAAAAATTTGATTTTAAAAAGTATATTAAAGGGGACTATCTTTTAAAAAACCTAAAAATCACTAAAAGAAAACCTGAGATTTTTGAAGCTATTTTGGCACTGAGTATTTTATGGTCTATATCACAGGTCATACTTGCTATTTTCGGTGAATATGCTAAAAGTCAGCTTGGTGTTACGAATGCACTTGTTGTTCAAGGTGTTATGGCACTGGCAGGTTTTGGAATAGTTTTGGGTTCGGTTGTAGTTTCGATATATTCAAAATATTTTATAAATCTCGGTTACATTGTCTTGGGTGCTTTTGGAATTACTATAGTTGTTTTTATCGTTCCATATACCGCATCTATGGCTATAAACGCCTTTTTGTTTTTACTCTTTGGTGTTTTTACGGCTTTTATTATAGTTCCTTTAAATGCGCAAATACAGTACTTGGCTCCATCTGTGCATCTGGGTACTATACTTGCAGGGAACAATTTTATACAGAACATCTTTATGTTTACGTTCTTATCTATAACGACAATATTTGCATATTTTGGAATGGATTCAGAGGTTTTATTTTATATTATGGGTTTTGTCGGAATTTATCTTATATACTTGGTATATAAAAGATACTCTTATATGGCAGTTTGGGCAATCTTTACTTTTTTATTTTGCATAAGATATAAGGTTGAATATAAAGGATTGGAAAATATACCTAAAAACCAAGCTGTATTGCTTCTTGGAAATCATGTGAGTTGGTTGGATTGGTTGATACTTCAGATGCCTATAAAAAAGCGCATAAATTTTATGATGGACAAAGATATATATAATTATAAAATCCTAACACCGGTACTTAAAAAAGGCAATGTGATACCTATATCATCTAAATCGTTTAAAGATTCAATGATTGAAGCATCCAACAGATTAAAAAACTCTGAAATAGTAGCTTTGTATCCGGAAGGAGAAATTTCAATAGATAATAATCTTTCAAAATTTAAAAGTGGTTACGAAAAATTAGACGGCGGAGACGATTGTTTAATCGTTCCGTATTTTATAGACGGGATGTTTGGTTCTTTATTTGCAAAAAATAAAAATAACCAACACGATTCTATGCTTAAAAGAAGAGTTATAAGTGTTGAGTTTGAAAAACCTATTTTAAATAATATAAAAGCCGATGAGTTGCAAAAGATTATTCAAAAGCTAAAAGATAAAAAAGATTAGATAGATAATATTATGTTTAGTGTGGTAAAATATAACTATGAAATGAAGATAGGTGGAGAATAATTTAATGAACAAAACTTTGATTATAGGTGCCGGAGGCGTCAGTCGTGTTGTTGTACACAAATGTGTACAAAATGCAGATGTATTTGGTCAAATCATACTCGCTTCAAGAACAAAAGCCAGATGTGATGAAATAAAAAGTGAATTGCCGGATGCAGATATTGTTACTGCAGCGGTAGATGCAGATAATGTAGATGAACTTGTAGCTTTGATAGAAAAAACAAAAGCTGACATAGTTGTAAATGTGGCATTGCCTTATCAAGACTTAAGCATAATGGATGCCTGTATAGCCACTAAAACTCCGTATCTTGATACTGCAAATTATGAACATCCGGATGAGGCTAAGTTTGAATACAAACTTCAGTGGGCTAGAGATGAAAAGTTTAAAGAAGCGGGAATTATGGGTCTGCTTGGAAGTGGATTTGACCCGGGTGTTACAAACGTGTTTTGTGCATATGCCCAAAAGCATTATTTTGATACGATAGAGTATATAGATATTTTAGACTGTAATGCAGGTGATCACGGGTATCCTTTTGCAACTAATTTTAACCCTGAGATAAATCTTCGTGAAGTTTCAGCGAATGGTCGTTACTGGGAAAACGGAGAGTGGATAGAAACGAAACCGATGGAAATTATGCAAGTTTGGGATTATCCTGAAGTAGGTCCAAAAGATTCATATCTATTGTATCATGAGGAGATGGAATCTTTAGTTAAGCATATTAAAGGTTTAAAGCGTATAAGATTTTTTATGACCTTCGGTCAAAGTTATCTAACACATATGAATTGTCTGCAAAACGTAGGGATGCTTGGCATCGAACCGGTTGAGCATCAAGGGCAAAAAATAGTACCGATAGAGTTTTTAAAAACACTTTTACCAGATCCTTCTACTCTTGGTCCTCGTACAAAAGGTAAAACAAATATAGGTATAGTCGCAGAAGGTTTAAAAGACGGTGTCAGAAAAAAAATATATATCTATCAAGTGAGTGACCATGAAAAATGTTACGAAGAGACAAATTCTCAAGCGGTTTCATACACTACGGGAGTTCCTGCGATGATTGGAGCAAAACTTATGCTTGAAAATAAATGGAGCGGCAAAGGTGTATTTAATATGGAAGAGTTTGATCCTGATATATTTATGGACGAGTTAAATACTCAGGGACTTCCTTGGCAGATTAAAGAATTAGAGGTTTAAGATGAATTATAACAGTTTAGTAAATACAATCGAATCATTACCGCCTCTTTCAAATGCGGCAACTATGATTCAAAAGCTGTACGAACATGGTGCAGCAGAAGTAAATATTTCTAAACTGGTTAAATTGATAGAATCGGATGCAGTACTTACCGCAAATATTTTAAAAATGATAAATTCTCCTTTATACGGCTTTTCAAGACAAATCGCATCCGTAGCACAAGCTGTTACTCTTTTTGGAACAGATATGGTGTACGGGTTGGTTATACATTATGCAATAAACGAGAGAATGAAAGCAAATACCGATATGTTCGGAGTTTCCCCGACTATATTTAATGATATCTGTCAATTACAAAGTTCCCTAGTAACACAGTGGTATTCTAAAATAGACACCCGCCAAGCTCAGTTTTTAGCTCCATTGGCACTTATAATGGAGTCAGGAAAATTAGTTATGGCAGAAGATATTATCAAAGGTGATTATATACAAGATTTTAAAATACAATATCAAAAAGCAAAAGATCCCCTCTCATATGAGGATTCTATCTTTGGTACATCCTCATATTTTGTATCTGGTATGTTGTTTGAGCATTGGAACTTGGAACCTTTATATGTAGAAATATTAAAAGCACTTGATTATGAACAAGAATATACAACAAATAAAGTTCAAAGTTATGCAGATACTTTAGCAGTAATAAAAACTGCTATTAATCCTAGAGAAATTTTAACAAAAGAATCGGTTTTAAAAGCGGCAAGACTTGTCGATAATCAAGGTTTTGACAAAGACTATTTTATAAGTGTAGCACTTAGAATTAAAAAAGCGTATATAGAAAATTTAAAAAAAAGATGAAAACTCCGTATTATTTATGTGAAGAGAAGCTTTTAGAGAAAAATCTTAAGCTTCTTGATTATGTCCAACAAAAGAGTGGTGCTAAGATTATTTTAGCACTTAAGGGTTTTGCGATGCACTCAACCTTCCCATTGGTATCAAAATACCTAAAGGGTTGTACTTCAAGTGGTTTGCATGAAGCCAAACTTGCATATGAAGAGTTTAAAAAGTATAATGAAAAAGCTGAAGTTCATACATACTCGCCTGCATACAGTGAAGATGATATAAAAGAGATTGCAAAGATATCCGACCATATCGTTTTTAACTCTCCAAGTCAGCTTTTTAAGTATGTCCGATTAGTAAAAGATATAAATAAAAACGTCAGTTTATCTATCAGAATAAATCCTGAAGTATCAGCTTCTCCAAAAGACATATATAACCCATGTGGACTTTATAGTCGTTTAGGGACTACTCTTGAAAATTTTAACGAGGATGTTTTAGAACATATAGACGGACTTAATTTTCATGCCCTTTGCGAACAGGACGTAGATGCACTTGAAGAGGTATTGGAAGCATTTGAGAAGAACTTCTCAAAATATTTCAAAGGTTTAAAATATATAAATTTTGGAGGAGGGCATCACATAACTAAAAAAGGTTATGATGTAGAAAAACTTATTCGAATAATAAAAACTTTTAGAGAAAAATATGATGTTGAAGTGTATCTTGAACCGGGAGAAGCCGTAGGCTGGGAAGTAGGATACCTTGTCAGCACGGTACTTGATACTTTTAACAACGGTATGGATGTAGCTATACTTGACACTTCTGCAGAAGCACATATGCCCGACACTCTTGCGATGCCATATCGTGCAGAGGTTCGTGGTGCAGGAATAGCAGGAGAGAAAAAATATACCTACCGCTTTGGCGGAAATACATGTCTTGCCGGCGATATTATGGGTGATTATTCTTTTGATGAACCTCTAAAAGTTGGGGATAAGGTTGTTTTTGAAGATCAAATCCATTATACGTTTGTAAAAAATACTACATTCAACGGAATTAAACTCCCGTCTTTAGTTTTAAAAAAGCTTGATGGAACTGTAGAATTGGTTAAAGAGTTTGGATATGAAGATTATAGAGATAGATTGTCATAAACCCTCAAGTAAGATATGCCAAAGCCTATCTACTTCTTTATTGCTTAAAAATAGGCTAGATTTATGTTCATATAACTCTTTAAGTCCATGCTGAGATATTTGTAAAGTATGTGTACACTCTTTGTGAGTCGGAAGATAAGCACGAATGAGTGATATATCACCCTCAATTTTATTATGACATAAAAAACATTCCATCTCTGTGTGCAAACGTCCTTCATATTCAAGAAGCTTCACATAAGACTCTACTGCTACTCTTTTTGAACTTTGTTTATCCCAATTTTGAGATGCGTCCTCTAGGAGATTAAAATAAAAATCGTCAATTTCGTGCGCATCTTTTAGATGCTTATAAAATAACCTCAAAAAATTTTGCCAAAGACGAAGTTTTTCATGATTGTTTATCCATTTATATCCGATATGAATAACGTCTTTTAATCTCTCAATAGATGATTTTGCCGATCCTTCTTTTTCATAGTCTATTTTAAAACCTAGATTTATTACACCGTGTCTAGCACCGTAAAATCTATAAAGGGTATCTAAAGAGTTTTTTGATATTATTGTGACAATTAAGTCTTCATCTTTTACTTTGTTAAGATTTATTATAAAACCTTGCATTTTTTTGCTTCTTTTATTCTCAAATTATAATTATATTTAAAAAATTTTATCAATATAATGCTTCTTTAAAGCTTTACCCGATATAATAAACCACTTTGTCTCTAAATAGACTAAGTTTCTTTAAAAAGAGATTAAATTTATGAAAATTTAGTGGTAAATTTAAAAATTTAGGAGTAAAAATGATTGAACATCATGATTTATTAAGATCGTTTAAAGATAACTGTGGTTTTGGTCTTATAGCCAATATCAAAAATAAACCTTCAACAAAAGTTTTAAACGACGCAGTTACCGCACTAGAGCGTATGATGCACCGTGGAGCAGTTGCAGCTGATGGAAAAACAGGGGACGGTAGTGGACTTTTACTATCAATGCCGGAAGAATTTTTAAGAAAGGAAGCTGCGAAAGAGTCCATTGAACTTCCAAAACAGTTTGCCGTTGCATCGGTGTTTTCAAAAAATGTAAAAGAACTGGATATTTTAGAAGAAGTATGTACAAACAATGATTTAAAGGTAGTTCTTCGCAGAAATGTTCCGGTTGATACAAAAGCTTTAGGGGAACAGGCTTTAGCATCATTACCGAATATCGTTCAAGTATTTATAATTCCTAATTCAATTATGGCAACTGAAAGATTTGATGCCCTTTTATATTTATCTCGTAAAGAAACAGAACATAAACTAGAAAATAATAGAGATTTTTATATTGCATCTATGAGCTCAAAAGTTCTTTCGTATAAAGGGCTTGTAATGCCTACTCATATAAAAGAGTTTTATAAAGATCTTCAAGATGAAACATTTAAAATCTCTTTTTCACTTTTTCACCAAAGATTCTCGACAAATACTCTTCCTGAGTGGAGACTTGCCCAACCATTCCGTGCAGTAGCTCATAATGGTGAGATTAACTCGGTAGAGGGGAATCGTATAAATGTAAAGATAAAATCAGAATCTATCAAAAGTGAAGTTTTCACGGATGAAGAGATTAAAAGAATTTTACCGATATTGCAACCAAAATCTTCAGATTCCGCTTCAGCCGATAACTTTTTAGAATTTTTACTTGTAAACGGTATGGATTTTTTTAAAGCTGTTCGCGGTGTTATCCCTTCGGCTTGGCAAAATGCTCCACATATGGATCCTGAACTTCGTGCATTTTATGAGTATCACTCAACTGTGTTTGAAGCTTGGGACGGACCTGCGGCATTCTCTGTAACGGATGGTCGTTATATCGGCTGTACGCTTGATAGAAACGGACTTCGTCCTTCAAAATATATAATTACAAAAGATGATACTTTATTGATAGCATCTGAGTACGGTGTAATAGATATTGATGAAGAAAATATTAAAGAGCGTGGACGTTTACAGTCTGGAGAGATGCTTGGACTTGATTTAAAATATGGAAAGATTTTAAAAAATGATGATATTAACAATTATTTAAAATCTTCTAACCCATATATGAAGTGGTTAAACGAACATATGATATATCTTCAAGAACACGTAGAAGAACAATACAATACTCAGTGTGATTTTGAAAGTAAAGATATAATCAATCGTCAAAGATATTTCAATATAACCCAAGAAGTTATTGAACAAGTAGTCGAACCTATGATGAAAGATGCTAAAGAAGCAGTCGGTTCAATGGGTGACGATACGCCTTTGGCTGCTTTTTCCAATAAGCAAAGAAATTTTACCGATTATTTTAAACAAAAATTTGCACAAGTAACAAATCCGCCTATAGATCCTATTCGTGAAAAAGTTGTTATGAGTTTAAATACCGGTTTTGGTGAAGTTCACAATATATTAGACGAAATTCCGTCTCATGCACATAGACTAAAAGCAATTTCGCCGATTATTACAAGTGAAAAACTTGAAGTATTGAAATCTTTCGGTGATAAAAAATCTCCTCGATATCAATCTTTTTATAATAATAAAACTTTTTCAACTGCATATAAGAGCGACTTAAAAAAATCTTTAGAATCTTTAGTTAAAGATGTTATAGATTCCGTAAAAAATGACGGAGTAAGAATTGTTATTTTAGATGATTACGAGTTTTGTGAAGAAAAAGCGATTATCCCTATGGCTATGGTTGTGGGACGTTTAAATATAGCACTGCTAGAAGCGGGAGTTAGACATCTTGTGTCTATGATTGCTGTAACCGGCGAGGTAGTTGATTCTCACTCGGCTGCAGTTCTTCTTGGTTACGGTGCATCTGCCGTATATCCAAACTTACTTTTTGCAACGGTCATTCAAAAGTTAGATGAGTCTAAAGTTATGGATATGGACTGTCATGAGGCATTAAAATCCGTCCATACTGCGTTAAACGGCGGATTATTGAAAATAATGTCTAAAATGGGTATTGCAACAATTGCTTCTTATAGAAACTCTGGTTTATTTGATGTTATGGGCTTAAATGAAGAGATAGTAAAAGATTGTTTTGAAGCTTCAAATTGTGCATTAAGCGGACTTGGTTATGATGATATAGATAATCGTATTCAAAAATTTCATAAAGAAGCATTTAACGAAAACGGATTTTCTAAAATATTCCCTTTAAATATAGGTGGATTTTATAAATTTTATCACGGTTCGGAACATCATGATTTTGGACCTCTTGTTATACAGGCAATACATAAATGTGTTAAAAGTGGAAAAACAGAAGATTTTGAAGAGTTAAAATCTCTTGTAAATAAACGCGGGTTAAAGTTTATCCGTGACTTCTTTGACTTAAAATCGGATAGAAAATCGATTTCAATAGATGAAGTCGAACCAAAAGAAGAGATATTTAAACGCTTTGCATCTGCTGCAATGAGTCTTGGTTCAATCTCTCCTGAAGCTCATGAGACTATAGCTATGGCTATGAATAGAATAGGCGGTCAATCAAACTCGGGTGAGGGTGGTGAAGATGTAGAGCGTTTTGATACTGATAGAAACTCTAAAATCAAACAAGTTGCATCCGGACGTTTTGGTGTAACTCCTGCTTATCTAAGAAGTGCGGAAGAGATTCAAATTAAGGTAGCTCAAGGTGCAAAACCGGGTGAAGGTGGACAACTTCCGGGTCATAAAGTAACAGCCTTAATCGGTAAACTTCGCCATACTGTTCCGGGTGTTACTCTTATTTCACCTCCGCCGCATCATGATATTTATTCTATTGAGGATTTAGCTCAGCTTATTTTTGATATGAAACAGGTTAACCCTAATGCTCGTGTAGCTGTAAAACTTGTTTCAACTATCGGTGTAGGTACGATAGCCGCAGGTGTTGCAAAAGCATATGCAGATAAAATTATTATCTCTGGAGGTGACGGCGGTACCGGTGCTGCTCCTCTAACATCTATTAAGTTTGCAGGTAATCCTTGGGAACTTGGACTTAGTGAAGCTCACAATGCACTTAAGGCAAATAACCTGAGAGGCCTTGTAGAGGTTCAAACAGACGGTGGTTTAAAAACCGGTTTAGATGTAGTTAAAGCTGCACTTTTAGGTGCTGAATCTTATGCATTCGGTACAGGTGTCCTTACAATCGTTGGTTGTAAAATGCTTCGTATCTGTCATGTAAATAAATGTTCTGTAGGTATCGCAACTCAAAATGAAAAACTTCGTGAAGAATTTTTTAAAGGTCATGTTGACCAAGTTATTAACTTCTTTACATTTTTAGCTGAAGATGTTCGCTCAATTATGGCTGAACTTGGTTTCAAAACTATGCAAGAGATGATAGGACGTAGTGATATACTAAAGGTTAAAGATGATGAATTTGCTCAGAAATTTGATTTCTCATCTGTACTACACAAAGAAGAGGGTGTAGATACTCATCAACAAAAATTCAATCCGCCTTTTGACGATAACAAATTTGAAGTAGATGTTCTAAAAGAGGCTATGACTGCTATTCAGCATCCGGAACATCCTATAAAAATTCAAAGAGAAATAACTAACTTAAACAGAAGTTTCGGTGCTCGTATCAGTGGTGAAATAGCACAGTATTACGGTGATGAAGGTCTAAAACCTGATACGATTAATATCCAGTTAAGCGGTATTGCGGGTCAAGCTCTTGGAGCATTTTTAATTAACGGTATATCTATAAACTTAGACGGTGTCGCAAATGATTATATTTGTAAAGGTATGCACGGCGGTAAAGTTATAATCAGGTCTAAAAATGAGGGTGAAGAGTTTTCAGCCGGTGGTAATACTTGTCTTTACGGTGCTACAGGCGGTAAACTTTATATCTCAGGTGCAGTAGGTGAACGTTTTGCTGTTCGTAACTCAGGAGCATTAGCCGTTGTAGAAGGTACAGGTGATAATGCTTGTGAGTATATGACGGGCGGTGTAGTAGTTATCCTTGGTCGCACTGGTATAAACTTCGGTGCGGGTATGACGGGCGGTGTATCTTTTGTATATGATGAAGATCACTCTTTTGTAGAGAATGTAAACCACGAACTTGTTGAAGCTGTTCGTATAGATACTGATGAAGGTGATGAAGCTAGACATTATCTTAAAAAACTGTTAAAAGATTATTTAGTAGAAACAGGAAGTAAAAAAGCTAAAGAATTACTTGATAACTTTAGAGTAGAAGTTAGAAATTTCTGGTTGATTAAACCTAAAAATCTAACAAAACTACCGTTAAATGTAGAGAAAGGAGACTAGTCATGAGAGAATATTTAAATATAGAAAGAGTAGAACCAAAAAAAAGATTAGTCGTAGAACGTGTTAAAGATTTCGGCGAAATTTATGAAGTTTTTGAAAAAAGTGATGCCGCAAGTCAAAGTGACAGATGTATTCAGTGCGGGGACCCGTTTTGTTTAAATAAATGTCCTCTTCACAACTATATACCACAGTGGTTAAAGGCGGTAAGTGAAAAAGATTTGGAGTTTGCTTTTAAACTATCAAATGAACCTTCACCTTTTCCTGAAGTTATGGGACGTGTATGTCCACATGATAAACTTTGCGAGGGTGACTGTACATTAAACGACGGTCACGGTGCTATTACAATCGGTTCGGTTGAAACTCATATCACAGAAGCTGGGTTTAAAGCTGGATATGAACCTGATTTTCCTGGAATTACGACGGATAAAAAAGTAGCAATTATCGGAAGTGGACCCGCAGGGCTTAGTGCTGCAACTTATCTTCTTCGCTCAGGAATAGCTGTAACTATGTATGAAAGAAGTGATCGTGCAGGTGGACTTTTAACTTATGGTATCCCTAACTTTAAACTTGATAAGAAAATAGTTGAGAGAAGAATAGAATTCCTTAAAAAAGCCGGAATGGAGCTTGTTTTAAACTGTGAAGTAGGTCGTGATATAGATTTTGCAGATATTGCAAACAGTCATGATGCTATGTTCATAGGTATCGGTGCCACAAAAGCAAAAAAAGCTTCACTTAACGGTGAGAATGCTTCAAATGTATATAGTGCAATGGAATACCTGACTGCAATACAACGTAAAAATTTTAAACTTGATTATGATAAAAAGTTTGATTTTAAAGATTTGGATGTTGTGGTTATAGGTGGTGGTGATACTGCTATGGATTGTCTTCGTACTGCTAAGCGTGAGGGTGCAAAAAGTGTAACATGTTTATACCGTCGTGATGAAAAAAATATGCCGGGAAGTAAAAAAGAGTATAAAAATGCTATGGAAGAGGGTGTTGATTTTAACTTTTTAACATCTCCAAAAGAGATAATTTTGGATGATTCAAAAGCTATAGCGGTAGAAGCCGTAAAAATGAGTTTAGGTGCAAAAGACGAGTCCGGTCGTCAAAAAGTTGAGGAGCAAAAAGGAAGTGAACACAGAGTAAATGCAGATATTATCATTATGGCATTAGGTTTTGATACAGAAGTACCTTCTTTTTTAGCTGAAAACGGTATTGAAATCAATAAATGGGGTGAGATTATAATTGATGAAGATACACATGAGACTTCTACTTCAGGCATCTACGCCGGAGGAGATTGTTATCGTGGAGCCGATCTTGTTGTAACGGCTGCGTTTGATGGTCGTGAAGCTGCAAGAAGCATAACTAAATCTCTTCTAAAATAGATATTAAGGTAGCACTCTAGTGCTATCTTTGATAAAAAAATCACAATCTGTTTGCTTTAAACTATATTTTGGTATAATCGCACTCATAATATATAGATAATTTTAAGGACTTTTCGTGAATCTACTAAATATTTTTTCTAAAATCTCTGATAAACAACCTGTAAAAAATGAAGCAGCTTCTCACTGGGTCAAATGTAAATCTTGTCACTCTTTGATGTACTATAAAGAAGTGGAAAACCAAAATTACGTATGTCCTAAATGTGGATTTCACCTTCGTATAGGTGTTAAAGAGCGTGTTAAGCTATTAGCAGATGAGGGTACATTTGTTGAGTATGATGAAAATCTAAGACCGATTGATCCTTTAAAGTTTTCAGATAGTAAAGCTTATACTAAACGTATAGAAGAAGGACACGAAAAAACGGGAAGATATTCTTCGGTTGTAAGCGGTGAAATGACTCTTAACGGTGTAGCTGCACAAGTTGTTATATTTGACTTTAAATTCATGGGTGGTTCTTTAGGCTCGGTTGAAGGTGAAAAAATTGTTCGTGCGGTAAATCGTGCTATAGAGAAAAAGCAAGGTGTAATTATTTTAAGTGCATCGGGTGGTGCGAGAATGCAAGAGAGTACTTTTTCACTTCTTCAAATGAGTAAGACATCTGCTGCTTTAGCAAAACTTGCTAAACATAATCTTCCATATATTTCAGTTTTAACAGATCCTACGATGGGCGGTGTATCTGCTTCTTTTGCAACACTTGGCGATATAATCATCGCGGAACCGGGTGCACTTGTCGGTTTTGCGGGTCAACGCGTAATTGAGCAAACAATAGGTTCAGAACTTCCAGAAGGTTTTCAAAGAGCTGAGTTTTTACTTGAGAAAGGCTCAATAGATATGGTTGTAAATAGAAATAACCTCAAAAAAACTTTGAGTGATCTTCTTACAATGTTTTATAGTAAATAAAGCTTCTTATGCAACTTTATGCACTCTGTGATCAGGAACTGTTAGATTTATATAATATATCACTAGAAGAGTTTGTAAAGATTGCATCTACAAATGATGCAAAAGTTATCCAGTATAGAAATAAAACCTCAGATATTGCATTTATTAAACAGCAACTTATTCAAATCAGAAAACTTTATGACGGCTTTTTAATCGTTAATGACAAATATGAATTAGTAGAGTTTTGTGACGGAGTTCATCTTGGTCAAGAAGATTTAAAAGAGATAGATCCGGATGCTGCAAAAGCAGTAAAAATATTAAGAAGCGTAATTAAAAAAGATAAACTTTTAGGTATATCTACACATAATGAAAAAGAAGTTGTAGAAGCAAACGGTTTAGATTTAAACTATATTGGACTAGGTGCATATAGGGATACTTCTACAAAAAAAGACATATCTGCGGTACTTGGCGATAAAATTGAAAATATAGCTTCAAAATCAATCCATCCCGTAGCTGTTATAGGCGGTGTTAAACTTGAAGATAAATTTGAAAATATATCTTATAAAGTTATAGGAAGTGGACTGCTCGGATGAAAATAGATATTATATCTATAGCAAAGAAAGAAAAATCAATCTATGATCCCTTGTATAAAGACTTAACAAAAATGATAAGTCGTTTTGCAAAAATTGAAGATAAAGAAATTTTTAATAAAGATATAACAAAAGCTCATAATCTATCTGCAGAAGCTTCACAAAAGGCATATACAAAGGTTTTAAAGCCATATTTAAATGGTAATTGCAACATTTTGTTACATCCTGATGGAAAAATAATCGATTCTTATGAATTTAGTAAGCTTTTAGATGGTAAAATCACGATTAAATTTTTCATTGGTGGAGCTTATGGTTTTGAAGATGCTTTTTTAAACAAAGCAGACAAAGTTATAAGTTTGGGAAAAATTACTATGAGTCATAAAATTGCAAAAACTGTTTTGTTAGAACAAATATATAGAGGTTTTTCAATTTTAAGTAATCATCCTTACCATAAATGATTTTATTAACATAGAAAGAGAGATAAAAAGTTGCAAGAGAGCGAATTAAACTACTTTAAAGAGATTTTAGAGAGTCGTAGAGAACAAATTGAAAAAAATATCAATGGTGTTAACGATGAGTTAAGTCAACTGAGTGGACAAGAGTTAAACGATGAAGGTGATCATGCTTCAAATAGTAATAACTCTATGATTGAGAGTGCCATTGTCTCACAACAAAATAAAGAGTTACAAGAAATTAACGTAACTTTAGGTAAAATATCGGACAAAACTTATGGAATTTGCGAAATGTGTGAAGATCCTATCGGTTTTCAACGCCTAAAAGTAAAACCTCATGCTATTTACTGCATTGATTGTAGAGAGATAGTAGAAAAATCAAAGTAAGGTCTAAAAAATGTACTTAAAAAGATATACAATTGCATCAATGTTTTTGATGATATTAGTCGGTTGGTATGTGTATGCATTCATAACTCAAGAAACTTATATAATAGAGTTTTTTGGGTTAAAGTTACCGTCTATGTCAATTGCTATATTGGTTGTTGCACCGCTTGTTATTTTATATATAGCTAGTATGTTGCATATGAGTTTTTACTCATTTTTAAATACATTAGATAGAAGAAAATACGATAAAGACTATGAAAAATTTGTGGACTCTATTATAGACGCATTTTTAGGTAAGGAAGATAGACACAATATCTATAAAACAGATAGATATGAACTCTTGGGTCAATTGTTAGATAGTTCAAAGCTTATGAATGACGGCTCTTTAAGTCCTGATACTCCAAATGAAAAGCTAAATAAAGTAATTTCCATTATGGAAGATTTAAAAAACGGTAATGTTGTTGATTTAAAAAAATACTCATTAGATGAGAATAATCAGTTGGTTAAATTAAATCATTCAAATATGTACAAAAATTCAAAGCTATCGGCTGAAGATATTTTAAATTCAAAAGTAAAATATAATGAAGAACTTTGTCGTAAAGTTTATGTTGATTTTGTTAAAGAAGCACCATTATATGCAATTGAAAGTTATAGCGAATATCTGACAAAAGAAGCTATGTTTATTATTTTATCTAGAATTAATTCAGATAAAAATACATTAGAAATTCCAAATGAATCTTTGATAAAGTTATTGTCCGGTTTAGAATTAGATGTTAATGATTATGTTGAGATGTCAAAAACACTGTCTTTACATATGATTCCTGAACAGAGAATAAAACTGTTTGAGATGCTTAGTGAAAAAAATGAAGAAGCGATGGATGCATATTTATTTACCTTATTTGATTTAGAAATGATAGACCTTGCTAAAGAAATATTAAATATTTCTCAAGAGAATGAATATTTGAATTTTAAATCATATCTTGATTTAAAAGAGTGCGGTAAAAATTACAATATCGAGCTATTTGTTTAAAAAATGACTTTTAATAAACCAGCATATATACTAGCACCACTTGCTGGTTTTACCGACTTGCCCTTTAGAAGTGTTGTAAAAAAATTTGGAGCTGATCTTACCGTTAGTGAGATGATAAGCTCTAATGCGCTTGCACACGGCTCTCAAAAAACATTGCATATGTTGGAAAAATCTCCTTTAGAAGATCCATACTCGGTACAAATCTCCGCAAACGATCCGGATATGGCCAGGCGTGCCGTTGAAATCCTTAATAATATAGAAGGAATAGATATAATAGATCTCAATTGTGGTTGTCCCGTTCCTAAAGTTTTCGGTCACGGTTCAGGCTCAGCACTCTTAGATGATTTACCTAGACTTAAATCAATACTTAATGCTATTAAAAACACATCAAATAAACAAATGGCATCCGCAAAAATAAGATTAGGCGTAAATGAAAAAAATCATGTAAATATAGCAAAAAATATTGAAGAAACGGGTGTTGATTTCATAGCGGTTCATGGTCGTACACGAGCAGGTAAATATAAAGCTCCCGTTGATTATGATGCTATAAAAGAGATAAAAGAAGCCGTATCTATTCCGGTAATCGCAAATGGTGATATAGACTCATTTGAAAAAGCAAAATGGGTGCTTGAACATACCGGAGCTGACGGTGTTATGATAGGTCGCGGTGCTGTTGGTGCTCCTTGGATATTTCATCAGTTAAAATCAGGTAGCAGTGATATTAGCTTAGAATTAAAGCATGACATAGTTCTTGAACATTACGATAAAATAGTGGAGTTTTACGGGGAGCGTGGTGTAGCAATTTTTAGAAAACATACACATACCTATTCAAAGGGTTATAAAGGTGCTTCTGCATTAAGAGATGAAGTTAATAGAATTAACGATATAAAAGAGTATAGAGATATAATAGATGACTTTTTTAAAAATGGTGAAATGGCGTAATGCTAAATATTTCTCAAGATATAAAAAAGTTAAACGATAGTGATATAGCAGATAATTTACTTCATTATGAATACAATGTAAAGCATCTTTTATCTTTAATTAAAAGTAACGTAGATAAAGAAGAAGCTCAATATTTAAGTTCATACCGTTCCTTTGAGGGAGAAGTTTATGAAAACTTTCTTTATGAGAAACTTGTAAAATATGCAGAAAAAAACGATGATATTGTAAAGTTCGTATTAAAAGGTTTTCACCAAAATAAAGTAAAATCAAATCCAAATACACTTTCTATTAGTGAAAAACAGCAGATTGTTTACAGAACTAAAAGTCGTGAAATAAGCGAATTTGATGCAATGTTTATAACAAAAGACAATGAATTGTATTTTGTTGAGATGACACTTGTTAAAAATGTTTTAAAATTAAGAAAAAGACTTAGAAAGAAAAAAGCTCTTTTAGAAATTATATTCCCAAATTATGAAATTAAAGCGCTTATTATCTTAAACAACGGTGCTACAGGAACAAAACAATTTCCGTCTTATTGTAAAGTATGGTTTACAAATGAATTTTCATCTACAAAAGTTTTAGAATATATACTAAACCCGCATAAGAAAAAATTAACTCCTAAACTAAAATCAAATTCTTCAAAAATGATAGAAGCTCATACTTTGAAACTTCATCCTTTTAGATACTATAATACTATGAGTTGGATTACAAAAATGTTACGTGCTCATAAAAAACATGTCTTGGATTTAGGTTTTTTAATGAATCCTAAAATTCAAAGATATCATGATTTGTACAATAAGTTATATATTGGATATATGAATATAGATGAAGCTAAAAAAATACTAGAACTTGAAGGCGAATATAAAGAGGACCAAAGAGTAGTTGTAGCTTTAGAGAAAAAACATACCGATGAAATAGTGCTTACATATTATATTCAACTCACACGTAAAAAATTATACCTTTATTCATTTAACGACGAAGGTAAACAAGTTAAAGAGAAAAAAGACCCGTACGGTATTACCGTAACGGAAGTTTTTCATATAAATAAAATGATGGACAATTCGTATGAATTAAATGAGATAAATGTTAAATTTATAAAAAAGTTACTTTCAAACATCGTAAGAGATGCTTGAAGCTTTTTGTGAGTATGATTTAACGTTAGTTTCACTTTGTAGATCTTGATTATTTAGAAAGTTTTCCAACATTTGCTGATGATCTTGCAAAATTATGTTAAATTCCTCTTGGGAAGCAGGTTTATCATCTTGAAACCTATCTAAAAGTACATTGTTTGAACCCATCATAACTAAATAGCTCTGATCTATAAAATCAAGCATAACTACGCTGTTTTTTTCATCTATATTTTTTTGAAATCTTATACTAACTTCATGATCTTGATGCTTTAGTGGATTTGTCGTGATTTTGTTGGCATCTTGTTGTTTTGTATTGTTATTTTTAGGCGTTACTCTTTTCTTTATATAAAATAGTATGATAATACCGATTATTAAAATAGCAATTACAATATAATAACTTTGTGTCATATCATCGGTTTTTTTTGTCGGTAAATAAGATAGGTTTGAGTTAGAGTCCGTTGTTATAGACTTCGTATTAGAGGTATTTGTTTTAGTGACTAAGCCTGCTTTTTGAAATCTAAGTCTTAAACCATATGCATCTGCTGTTTTTGATACTTTTAAAGTTATATTTTCAGAGACGGAAGCAATAAGTTGAACATAACCCTCTAAAGGTGTAATAGCAAGAGTTTTGATATATTTAGATGATATTTGTTTAAGCTTTGAAGATTCTATTGAAGCATCTTGGAGTTTTATAATTATTTTAGAGGTAGTGCGGCTTTTTTTAATGGTACCGTTGTAAGGTACATCAAATGTTATCATTATATCTACTCTGTCAGTTCTATCATAGACATTGTAACTTAGTATTTTTGAAGCATAAATTGAAAGCGGTAAAAGAAAAAGTAAAATTATTTTTATCATAAGCGTTCTTTTGAGAGATGGTATAGTACTGCACTTGAATCAAGAATTTCATTAATACGTATAGCAAGGTTCTTTTCATATACCATAACTTCACCTTTACCCAATATACGTCCGTTTACGTATGCTTCTACTGATTCTCCGGCAGGTTTCCCTAAATCAATAATGGAGCCTTTGCTTAAGTCTAAAATTTCTGCAATGCTCAACTTAGTTTCGCCCAAATCTGATATAAACTCTACTTCCATATCTAAAAGACCGGAATAATCCATCCATGATAATTCTTTAAACTCATCAAACTCAGGAGGCTGAGTTCCAAAATGTTGACGGTTGTTGTGAGCTTTTTTCAATCAAAGTTCCTTTATAGCAATAGATAGTTTATCGTTT
This sequence comes from Sulfurimonas lithotrophica, assembly GCF_009258225.1. Taxonomy (NCBI): domain Bacteria; kingdom Pseudomonadati; phylum Campylobacterota; class Epsilonproteobacteria; order Campylobacterales; family Sulfurimonadaceae; genus Sulfurimonas; species Sulfurimonas lithotrophica. Next base: position 1,251,112 of record NZ_CP043617.1, on the reverse strand, counting down.
TGTACCTGTATAGTCTTTATGTTATCATATTCATAATCAAAACTACCGTCTTTTTCAAAAAAAGGAGTAGATATAGAATATGAGTTGTTAGACTCTTCTGCTAAGACCTTGGCACTTCCGACAATTAAGTTAGCCGTTTCTAAAAGCATATCCTGTAAAGTTTCATCGTCACTTTCATCTTCTTCAAGAAAAATATACGAAACTTTTTGAATAAACGATTTATCAGCACTTATATACACTCTATATTTATTTCCAGAATGTGTATCTAAGTCTATATAAGCAATAAGTGTTCTATCTTTATTTAAAGTGTCATTTAGAGTAAATTCATCTCTAATTTGATGTACACAAAAATTTTTTGCAGCTTCAATTATGGTATTAAACATTCTTATCCTTCGTAAGTGAAAATATTATACTTGAAAAAGACTCAAATAAATATTAAAGCGCTTAAAGGATATAATTCGAAAAAAGTTTAGGTAGCATATGTTAGCGTTGATTTTTCTTGGCATTGTTGTCGGTCTGCTTTCCGGTTTTTTCGGCATCGGAGGCGGAACAATTTTGGTACCGCTTCTTTTAGCACTTGGATACAATACTAAAGTAGCCATAGGTATAGCCGTCGTGCAGATGGTTTTTAGTTCAATCTACGGAAGTTACTTAAATAAAAAAAACGGTTCATTAGATTTTAGTATTGTCCTTTACATAGCTATAGGTGGTTTTGCAGGTGCTATGCTTAGCGGAGGTTTAGCTTCTTATTTTAGCGATACGACTTTAGAGCTTATTTTCCTTCTTTTTGCTACATTTGCACTTGTAAGATTGTTTTTTAAAGTTGAAGAACATAAAGAACATAGAAAATTAAATAAAATTTTATTGTTTTTTATAGGTTTATCGGTAGGGTCTATAAGTATGACTATAGGTGTCGGAGGCAGTCTTTTAATCGTACCGATTCTAGTCGGATTTTTACATGTTGATTTAAAACGTGCTATTTCTGCAGGACTGTTTTTTGTGATTTTTTCCTCGGTTGCAGGTTTTATCTCCCACTATATGAGTGGACATATAGATTTGCATACGGGGCTAATAGTAGGTATATCATCCCTTTTTGGCGTATATATAGGGATATATTTAAAACAAAAAGTAAAGCATGCTTTACAGAGAAAACTTATAATAATATTTTATGTGAGTGTAGTATCTTACCTCATATATAGAATATTTGGATAAAAACTTTTTTGAGAGAGATAAATGAAAAAAGATGTTATAAAAATAACGGGTGCTAAAGAAAATAATTTAAAAAATATAAATTTAACAATTCCTAAAAACGAACTAATCGTTATGACCGGACTTAGCGGTAGCGGAAAGTCAACATTGGCATTTGATACCCTTTATGCCGAAGGTCAAAGACGTTATATGGAATCTTTATCTTCTTATGCCAGACAATTCTTAGACCGTGTCGGAAAACCGGATGTAGATAAGATAGACGGACTTACGCCTGCAATCGCAATCGATCAAAAAACAACTTCAAAAAATCCGCGCTCAACCGTTGGAACTATTACAGAGATATATGATTATTTTAGACTTTTATTTGCCCGTGTAGGCGTGCAACACTGTCATAAATGCGGTAAAGAGATATCGCAGATGAGTGCATCGGATATCATAGGTGAAGTTGCAAAACTTCCAGAGGGTGCAAAACTTGTTTTGTTAGCCCCTCTTGTTCGCGAAAAAAAAGGCTCCTATTCAGATCTTTTGGAATCTCTTGTTCACAAGGGATATGTTCGTGCTCAGATTGACGGCGTTATGGTAAGACTTGATGAAGAAATAGAATTAAGTAAGACTAAAAAACATACTATAAAAGTTGTTATAGATAGGGTAGTCGTAAAACCTGAAAATAAAGAACGTATAGCATCTGCTGTTGAAAAAGCTCTTAAGCAAAGTTACGGCGAGCTTGAAGTTGAGATTTTAAATGCTAAAGAGCTCGATTTAAAAAACGATCATATCCATTACTCTGAACATAATGCCTGTTTTGACTGTAAAATAAGTTTTGATCCACTAGAGCCTCTTAGTTTTTCATTTAACTCACCAAAAGGTGCATGTAGTGAATGTGATGGTTTAGGACTTCGCTATGCGCTAGACCATGATAAAATAATCGATAGTGATTTAAGTATTGAAAAGGGTGCGATAAAAATTGTATATGGATTTAACAAGGGTTATTATTTTACATTTTTAAAAGGCTTTTGTGAGGCAAATGACATTGATATCACAATTGCATATTCTGAATTACCGACTCATCAGCAAAAAGCTATTTTACACGGAAGTATAGACGAAGTTGAATTTTTATGGAAAAAACATACCGTAAAAAGAATTTTCCCGGGGATTATTCGTATAGCTTACGATATGTTCAAAGATGAAAAAGATTTAGCTGATTATATGAGTGAAAAGGTTTGTAATGTATGTGGTTCACATAGACTAAAACAAGAATCTTTAGCCGTTAGAGTAGGGGACATGGGTATAGCAAATCTACTTGATATGCCGATAAGTAAAACATATGAATGGTTTGAAAATAAAGAACATTTTAATCACTTTGATAAACAGCAAGAAATGATATCAATCCCTATTTTAAATGAGATTCGCGAAAGACTTTTCTTTTTGCATGATGTAGGTCTTGGTTATATTACGCTAGGGCGTGATGCAAGAACTATTAGCGGTGGTGAAGCACAAAGAATCAGAATAGCATCTCAAATCGGTTCAGGACTTACGGGTGTTATGTACGTACTAGATGAACCGAGCATCGGTTTACATGAGCGTGACACCTTAAAACTTATACGTACACTTCGAAGTCTTCAGGAAAAAGGAAATACAGTTATAGTTGTTGAGCATGATAAAGAAACAATTGAGAATGCAGATTTTATAGTAGATATAGGTGAAGGTGCAGGTAAGTTCGGTGGTAATGTTGTTTTTAGCGGTACTTTAGATAAACTAAAAAACGCAAAAACTACTACTGCAGATTATCTATTTGGTCGTAAAAAAATAGAGTACTTTTATAGACGAAAACAAGACAAGTGGATAGAGATAAAAAATGTAACTCTAAATAATATTAATAATCTAAGTGCGAAAATACCGCTAAACAACTTTGTTTGTATCACAGGTGTTAGCGGAAGCGGAAAAAGTTCGCTTATGCTTCAAACGCTTTTGCCAACAGCTCGTGAGCTTTTAAACCATGCCAGAAAAGTAAATAAAGTAGCCGGTGTAGAAATAAAAGGGCTTGAAAATGTTGACAAGGTTATATATTTGGATCAAAGTCCGATAGGGCGTACACCCAGAAGTAACCCAGCTACATATACAGGTGTGATGGATGAGATAAGAAATATGTTCGCAAGCACCAAAGAGAGTCAAATACGTGGATATACATCTTCAAGGTTTTCCTTTAACGTTAAAGGCGGAAGATGTGAAAAGTGTCAAGGCGAGGGTGAAAACAAGATAGAGATGCACTTCTTACCGGATATTATGGTTAAGTGTGATGCTTGTGAAGGTAAACGTTACAATCAACAAACATTGGAAGTTTTATATAAAGGTAAAACTATTAGCGATGTTTTAAATATGAGTGTAGAAGAGGCATATGATTTTTTTAAAGCTATACCGAAGATTCATCAAAAGATGCAAACCCTTGTAGATGTAGGACTTGGATATATAACCCTTGGTCAAAATGCCGTTACACTCTCAGGTGGTGAAGCTCAACGTATTAAATTAAGTAAAGAGTTAAGTCGTAAAGATACCGGTAAAACACTATATATTTTAGATGAGCCGACAACAGGACTGCATTTTGCAGATGTTGACAGGCTAACAAAAGTACTTCATCATTTTGTTGAGCTTGGCAATTCTGTTTTAATAATTGAACATAATCTTGACATGATTAAAAATGCCGACTATATTATAGATATGGGTCCTGAAGGCGGTAGTGGCGGGGGACTTATAATTGCGGAGGGTTCACCAGAAGAGTTAGCTGAAAATTATGAAAAAACGCTCTCTTACACCGGTAAATATATTAAAAAAGAGTTGTCTTTGCATAAAAAGTAATAATTAGATAAAATTTATTTATATAAATATCGATTAGGAATAATACATGAAAAAAAATAAAATGTTTTTTGCTCTTGCTTTAATAGTTATTGCTATTGGAATCGCTTATACGGGATATAGTGAATCAAAAGGTGCTATATCGGTTGTGTCAAATGCTATAAACGGAAGACCTACGGATAGTGTTATGATTAAATATGTTGCAGCGGCTGTTATAGCTCTTGGTGGATTGTTTTTGTTAAAAAAATAGTTCTAGTTGTACAACCATGAGAAAACTATGGTTCCGGTATCGTGTCCACCGTTTTCCGTATTGAATTTTTTAGTATTGTATGTTTGGATAAAATCAAATATAAACTTTTTATACCTTATTGAAAATCCCACACCGTAATAGCCGATAAAATTCTCTTTTTTTACGGAGTGGCTGTCTCCGTCCGTATTACCGTCTAAAAATATATCTTTGGATACCGCAGAGGATGCTCCGCTTATATTAATACTGAAACTCCAATCTTTTTGGTTGCATAAAATATTTTCTTCAAAAGAAGGTATCCCGTCCTCTCCACCGATATCGATTGAAGATACTCCAAAATCTTTCGGAATGTTGTATCCTATACGCATTGAAAATCCTGCCGTTGCTTTTATGCTTATATTTCCAAGTTCAATTTCGCCAAATGGTACTAAAGAAGTTTCCAATAGTTTTTGTTTTAGATATAAAAATCTCCATTTGTGAGTATATTTTAGATTTATTCCCAATTCATTATGCAGTTGATTATCCCAACCATATACATGTTCTGCACCTATGGTATCGTGTATAAAGTTTTGAAAATGTTCAGCTCCGGAGGTTGGTCCTACTATGCCCAATTTAAGATTTAAAGAACGTAGATGCGTTTTTGAACTTTTATGTAATCCAGCTTCAAAATATGTCCATCCTGCATATGGTCTGTCATCTACTATCAATGTTTTTTGTTTTTTATTTTTAGGCGTGTACATTTGATGAACTAAAGCAAAACTTCTGTAAGTACTAGAACCTCCAAAATCTAAAAGTGATATATCGTAAATATTTTTTTTAGGGTTTTGTATATGGTATAAAAATGAAAGACGTACGCCTGCCGTGTAATCATAATCCGTATTAAAATACATATCGTTTTCAAAATAAAAATTGCTACGTTGCAGATTCCACGATTCTTCTTCTTTTGCAATGTACTCTTGTGCAAAAGTATTAACAATAATAAAAAGTAGAAGTAAAATTTTTGACATTAAAAATTTACCTCCAAAATAAATCTAAATACTCCAGAATCTTCAATTAGCCTGCTGTTTCCATCATTATATATATATTCAAGATTTAGCGGAAACGCAAAAGAGTTTAATCCAACTAAAGATAAGCTAATACCTATAGTAGTTTCATTCATTTTGTATCTATTTTGAGAAAAACTTTTTAGTTCGTAATATCTGTATTTTGTATATATAGATTCTCTTTGGATTGATAGGGGGAATGTAAAATAATATTTTGAGAAGTTTATAACCGATGACAGTTTGGCTTCAACATAACCGGCTTCCTGAATATAAAGTGAACCGATTAAATTTGGTATTTGTATTTGAGAATTATCGTAAATTGAGTTTGAAGCATCAGAGACTTTTACACCTCTTTTGTTTATGTTAGCGTTAAAACTTGTAATTTTTGTATCTGTTTTAGAGTATTTTGCACCGAGATTTATGTATGTCTCATATGGAAGATCGTGTGAAAAATTATATATGCCACCATATATATTATCGTTTCTTTCATTGACTGTATATAGTTCTAAAGAGTTTAAGTAGTTAAGATATCTGCTTTTACCGTAATGTTCATATCTTGATAAATTTAAGTAAATAGACAAAGGCTCTCTCTCAAGAGTATCATAATCTTGAAAATAATTTAAACCAAGTTCACCATAGTAACGGGCAAATTTTATAAACGGGATTTTTATATTTGCCATTAAACCGTAATCTCTTGTTTTTAATTCATTGGCATCATCTAAAACTCCATAAGCTGATAAGGAATAATTGAATAGATACTCTTTTGAACTATACGATAAACCGGATATTAAAACTTCGGAACTGTCTTTATTTAGGAAAAAAGAGCTTTGATTTTGTCCTAATGGATCTGCAAAATTGATGCTTATATTGCCAATAGTAGAATCGTTGTCGTTTGAACCTATAAAGAGATTAGTACCGCTATAGTGCATATCGAAGAATGAGTTGTATTTTTTATCTAAATTTATATGCTCATTTTTGGGTAAATTTTTATAGTTGGTTTTTGCATAATAGTCTTTGTTTTCAAAAAACAGTTTGGTTTCATATGGAGTTTGTTCTATTTCGGTAAGTTCATTTATTAGATAGTAATATTCACTTTTTCCAATAGCAGATAAAAACACTTTATCGTCTCCAATAAGCTTGGCTTCAATAATATTATCTGCTTCAAGAACACGGTTGACTTTGGCATTTGAGTATCTGTATAAAGTTGAACCGTTTTTTGAGTTTGCTATAAAATATATATTGTTTTTAGAATCCACGTCACTTACAATTCCATAAAAACCTTTATAATAGTAGATGGGAGTTTTATTTTTATATAGTGTACGTGTCTTTGCGTTTTGTTTAAAGTAGTACAGGTTGTCGTTAGCATCTATAAATACAGATGAATTCACTGTTTCATAAAATGAATTTCCAATGTATAGTTTTGCTTCTGAAAATGAGCTTTTTACATCAAAATAAACTTCTGTATTATCGCTTAGATAGCCTTGTATGATTTTTGATTTTGAAGACTCCAATATATCTGCATCAGAGTCATAAAGCCCTTGATATATATTAAAAGCAGATGTATAATTACTTCCAACGGTGTAATATTGATTTTCTTTTTTAATTACTTTTCCACTAAGCCAGCTATCTTTTTGTTTTGATACTTTTAAAGATTGTTTATCTACTCTTATAAGTTCAGGGCTACTTACTCCATCTTTATTTATTATAAAAAAAATTTCATCTTTGTCGTTGTTTAGTTGGTAATAAAACTGTGAACTAAATAGTTTTTTACCTTTTGCTATATTTAGTTTTTTTGAAGCATATTCAGATGCAAAATCCTCTAACGAATCTTTAAAATAGTCACCTGTCGTTACTTTCATGCTATGGTTTGTAAGCTGTGGCCATACAAATAGTTTTGAGTGTTGATGAAAGTATCTGTTTATATTGTCTAAACCATATTTTTGAGCCATATAAAGATTATAAAATCCACCTGTTATATAATAGGTCTCACTGTATGGAAAGTTAAGAGTAGTATTGTAAGTGTTTTGCGGAGTTATATTTCCTGCTTTTGCCTGCAGAATAGTTTGTGCTTTGAACCTTCCGCTATAGAGTCTTCCTCCGTTTCCATGCCATGATTCATTTAAAACGGCATTACCTTCAAGCATAAAAGAATTTTCCATAAGATTTGGTACAATAAAAGGCATAGGTGAAAGTACAAATCCATTGCCAAAAATAGAGTGTAAAAATCTTGAAAGAGGGTTTGCTTTTACATTTAACTGATAGTTATGTGCACTCTCGTGATATAAAAGAGTATCTAACCAAGATGTAGAACAAAAATAATCTATATTTTGGACACCTCCGACATAGTTCATCTGTTTATTGTTTGGCAATTGGGTTGAAAAACCGTTTGGAATTTGATTTCTATGTGATAAAAGACCGATATATAAGGTTTCATCAAGCACCCAACCGTAGGTATCTTGATAATACTCGTGAAGCTTAGGCTCTATTGTACTTGTTTGTTTTGCAAACTCAAGATTATCTTTTGTAAATATAATCTCAACATCATTTTTTTTGTATTTATAATATTGCTCATCGTGTACGACTTCTGTAGCGAAAATTGTATTGTATATAAGAATATTTATTAATAAAAAAAATCTTTTCATGTTGTTCTTGGTTTTAGTTTTTGAAGATTATATCATATTTAGAAAATCCTAGTATAATTTCAAAAAAATTAAATCAAGGTACAGTATGTCAACATATATTTTTGGTCATTCAAATCCCGATAGCGATTCAATTGTAGGTGCTATCTCTCTCTCATATTTAAAAAATCAGCTTGGTGAAGATTGTATCCCTACGCGTCAGGGAAAAATATCTGCCGAAACAGAATTTATACTAAACAAATTTGATGGAGTTGAGCCTGAGTTAAAAACATCTTATGCAGGTGAGTCTGTATATTTAGTAGATTTTTCCGACTACGGTCAAGCACCTGAAGATATTAAAGAAGCTACAATACTCGGTATAGTCGATCATCATAAATTAGGAGATATTACTACATCTACTCCGTTAGAGTGTTGGATTAGACCGATAGGTTGTTCAAATACCGTGATTTATGAGATGTATAAATCTTTTAATGTTGAGATTCCAAAAAATATTGCAGGTATGATGATGTGTGCAATACTTAGTGATACGGTTATCTTTAAATCTCCTACATGTACAAAAGTCGATACAAAAGCCGTTAAAGAGTTGGCAAAAATTGCAGGTGTTGAAGATTATAAAGCACTTGGTATGGAGATGTTCTTGGTAAAATCTGCAGTAGATGGTGCAACAGCCAGAGATTTAAATACTAGAGACTATAAAGCATTTGAAATGAACGGTGTAAAAGTTGGCGTAAACCAGCTTGAAGTTGTTGATTTAAGTGTGTTTGATGATAAAAAAGATATGATTTTTGAAGATATGGCTAAAATGAAAGAGGAAGAAGGACTTCATACAATGTTGGTTCTTTTAACGGATATTATGAAAGAGGGCTCTCAGCTTCTTTGTATCAGTGATGATGTTAGTAAAGTTGAGAATGCGTTTAACTGTAAACTTGAAGATAATCAAGTTTGGTTGGATGGCGTACTGAGCCGTAAAAAACAGGTAATCCCTTTCTTACAGCCTCAATTTTAATTTAAAATTTTATTCCAACTCTTTTGAGTTGGAATAAATTATTCTTCTAGTTTTTTTGCAGTATCTAATTTGTCGTTGTCAATATATAAAACAACTCTGGTTTTTCCTTCTTCCTCTGCACGAAGCTTATCGTATAAATTTTGCATCTCAATGGCTTTTTCTTTTAAAACAGGTTCTCTAACTGATTTATATTCTGTTGGAACACCGTCTTTTTTTACAGTAGAAACTCTGGCATACACCCAATAATAACCACCGTCTTTACGTCGATTTTTAACATAGCCATGCCAAACATCGCCTTTTTTTATAGTCTCCCATAAATTGTCAAACACGGACTTTGGCATATCAGGATGTCTTATTACATTATGTGGTTTCCCAATAAGTTCTTCCGGCTTATATCCTGAAATTTCGGCAAATGTTTCATTTACATAAGTTATTTTGCCCGAAAAATCGGTGCGGGATACTATTAGTTCATCTTCAGGTACTTTGGTTTCGTAAAACATATCAAAATCAGTTTGCATCGCAGTTCCTTTTTTATTCAGCTACTATCAACTTGTTAAAGTAGATATCCTCAACCCTAGTTGAAGATAGATGTCTATTCATGCTATCGATTATAGCAGATTTTACTCTATAACTTCTAACATCCGCCTCATGCTTATTCATGATAGCTTCAATTGCGGCATGTCTTAGCAAAGTGCCTTTTGAACTTATTTCATCATCAACACCGCTTGACATACCCCATCCGCCGTGTTTTTCATATTTTGCCGATATATTGGTTATCAATTTATGTCCGTTTCCTATATTTATTTCAAAATCACCCAAATCGACTACACCGTCGTCTTTTATAACAATTTCAGTACTGTAGTAACGTTTTTTGGCTATTTTAGCTTTTAGGTTACTATCTAAACTACTATCTACTTTACTTAGGTTTGAAAAATCTGATGTCATAAATCCGTATATTGAAAGTATGACAATCAAAGCGAAAAAAAATAGGAAAATAAAAATACTTTTTATTTTATCTGACATAAAAAACTCCTTAAGAGTGATAATTATATCAAAAATACTATACGATATTTTTTAATTTTGATAAAGATACCTTTTTATTTTTTTGGTGGGAGTTTTTATAAAAGGTTCACGCTGTTCTTCAAACTTAACCATTCTGGAGAATGAAGATACTTTAGAGTTTACTTCTTGACGCATCTCTTCTAAGAGAATATTTATATTCTCCAATACTTCATCACTGCTTTTACTTTCACCGTGATATAGTTCATCTATTTTTTCATAATCGAGGTGAATTTTAGCTATTAATTTTCCGTTTTGCTCGAGCATAAGCGAGTCAAGTACAAGTTCATGCTCATTTATTATTGATTCTATTTGTTCTGGATATATATTTTCACCGCTTGGTCCTAAAATCATATTTTTACTTCTACCGCTTATAAAAAGGTATCCTTCATCATCTATATAACCTAAATCTCCCGTATGAAACCACCCGTCGGCATCTAAAACTTCTTTGGTTTTTTCTTTATCTTTGTAGTAACCGATCATAACACTGGGACTTCGTGCAAAAATTTCTCCTTCACCAGTAATGTTATGTTTGTTTCTTATGTCAATTTCAACTCCGTACATTGAAGGTCCGGTTGATTTTATTTTTGTTTTCATAGTACTTGGTGTAGCACAAAGAAGAGGTGATGTTTCTGTAAGTCCATAACCCACTATATAAGGAAAATCGCCTTCATGTAAAAACTGTTCAACATATCCCGGAACTCCTGCACCGCCTATAGCAAAAAAACGGAGTCTTCCGCCAAAAGTTTTAACTAATTTTTTTGCAGCTATCTTGTTTAATTTTTTTCTAAAATAAGGGACTTTATAGAGATTTTTTGTGACCAAAGAGGAATTGAATTTAGATAGAACTTTATTTTTATATATCTTTTCTATTACCAAAGGTACGCTCAGAATAAATGTTGGTTTGGCAACTTCAAAAGCCTTTAAAAGTACACTCGGTGTCGGTGTTTTTTTAATATACTGCACACTAGAACCGTGAAGCATTGGGACAAGCATCCCGACTGTTCCTTCAAAGACGTGTGAGAGGGGTAATATAGATAAAAATATATCGTTTGGAGTTATATCTATTATTGAATGTGTACTCATGGCATTTGTCGTAAGATTTTTATGTGTGAGCATCACACCTTTGGAGTGTCCTGTCGTTCCTGATGTATAAATTATACACGCTAAGTCGTTATCATCAATAAAAATATTTTCATCTGTGAAGTTATCAGGATTTTTTTGTGCTAATTTTTTATGTTTTTGAATATATTTTTCATTACTTAATTCATCAATAATACTTAATGATTCTAAGTTTATGACAAAATCTATCTCCTTATGTTCAAACTCTTCTATAGTTTGTTGATGTTTTTCCGAAACAAAAACTCCGTTTACCTCTGCATGTCTGATTATATGATGAACATCTGAAGGATGAAAGTCTGGAAGGACCGGAACTACAACTGCACCGATATATACTATTGAAAAATAAGCAATGCTCCAGTTTGGCATATTTTCACTCAGCAGTAGCACTTTGTCATCTTTTTTAATTCCGAGTTCTTTAAGTTGGTTTGAGGTATGAAGTACATTTTTGTAGAACTCATCATATGTTATAGGCGTATTTCCGACATAAGATACAAAAGGTCTTTGCGGATAAACGGATGCCGAACGTTGCAAAAATGAGCGTAAAGTAAAGTCTTTAATATTTTCATATGGGTAGTGCATATTAAACTCTTATTTTAAAATTTTTTAGTACCATTATACATAAAAATACTACCACCATATATAAAGGTTTAATTTTGAGTAGAAGAAATAAAAATAAACAAGAAAAAAGAAACACTAGAACATTTACTCAAAAAGATTTTTTACCTACAACCAGAGAAGAGATGGATGCTTTAGGGTGGGATCAGTGCGATGTGATTCTTGTAAGCGGAGATGCTTATATTGATTCGCCGTTTATAGGTGTGTCTATGGTAGGCAGGATGCTGGAGCGCCTTGGTTACAGAGTAGGGATGATAGGTCAACCTGACATAAAAAGCGATAAAGATATAAAAAGATTGGGTGAGCCAAGACTGTATTGGGGTGTAAGCGGTGGAAGCGTCGATTCTATGGTTTCAAACTATACGGCTACTAAGAAGTTTAGAAACTCTGATGATTATACACCCGGCGGAAAAAACAATAAACGTCCTGACCGTGCACTTAGTGTTTACTGTAATCTTATTCGTCAACATTTTAAAAATACAGTGCCATTGGTACTTGGTGGTATCGAGGCTAGTCTTAGACGGGTAAGTCATTATGATTATTGGCAGAACAAACTCAAAAAACCTATTCTTTTTGATTCAAAAGCGGATATCTTGGTTTACGGTATGGGTGAGATTGCTATTGAACAATTAACACGTGCGATAGAGAAAAATCAAGATTACAAAGATATCAGGGGAATTTGTTATATATCAAAAGAGCCGAAATACGAATACATACAACTGCCTTCTCATCAAGATTGTTTAGATGATAAAGAGAAGTATATAGATTTGTTTGATGATTTTTACGATAACAACGATCCAATAACGGCAAACGGATTGTGTCAACCTGTAGATGCACGTTTCCTTATTCAAAATCCACCGTGTGATTATTTGAATGAAGATGAGATGGATGCAAATTCAAACCTGCCTTTTACAAGAGAGTTGCATCCATACTATGCAAAAGAGGGTAAAGTAAAATGTTTAGAGACGATAAAATTCTCTATTATGACGCATCACGGATGCTGGGGTGAGTGTAACTTTTGCGCCATTGGTGTGCATCAGGGGCGTACTATTAGGACACGCTCGGAAGAAAATATTTTGGATGAGGCAAAAAGCTTTAATCAGTATAAAGATTATAAAGGGATTATCAGTGATGTTGGCGGACCTACTGCAAATATGTACGGATATGAGTGTGACAAAAAACTGAAAAAAGGCACCTGTGATCATATGAGATGTGTAGATGCTGAGAGACTTTGTAAAGTGATGCACGTGGATCACGGCAGAAACATAAACCTGCTTAAAAAAGTTCGTGAAGTAGAGGGTGTTAGAAAAGCTTTTATAGCATCAGGGGTTAGATATGATTTGATAACGGCAGATAAAAAACATGGATATTCTTATCTTAAAGAGATGGTAAAACATCATATATCGGGTCAGCTTAAAGTAGCACCCGAACATACACAACAACATGTACTTGAGCTTATGGGAAAACCGGGCAAGGAAACTTTGGTTGACTTTAAGAAGATGTATGACAGGCTAAATAAAGAAGAGGGGAAAAATCAATTTCTTACCTACTATCTTATTGCAGCGCATCCGGGATGCGAAGAGAAAGATATGCATGAACTCAAACGTTTTACATCTGAAGAGTTAAAAATGAATCCTGAACAGGCTCAGGTTTTTACACCTACTCCTTCTACCTATTCTGCCGTTATGTATTATACGGAGTTGGATCCAAAAACCCGTAAAAAAATATTTGTCGAAAAAGATACAAAAAGAAAAGAGAAGCAAAAACGTATAGTGGTGAAAAAAGATTGCTTCAAAAGTGGTTTTGCATCATAATCGCCAATTTTAGCAATTATTGTTCCAACTCTTACATTCCTTTCAGTTTTTTTATTCTACAATAAACAAAAATTTTAAAAAGTTGATAGATGAGAATAGATAAGTTTTTAAATTCCGTAAATATTACGAAAAGACGCTCCGTCGCACAGGATATGCTTTCAAATAAAGTAGTTTTAATAAATGACATAGTTGTAAAACCAAGTAAAAATGTTGAAATAGGGGATACGATAACTATAAACTATTTAAATGAATCTAAAAAATATAAAGTATTAAAGATACCTGTTACAAAATCAACACCAAAGTCACTTCAAGGTGAATATATAAAGGAACAATAAATGAAGTACGAAGAGGCAAAAGAGAAGTTTACGTCACTTTTTAACCATGAAATGGGTGATGCTCAGATGCGTGACTTTTTACAAAGTATGAAGCTAGATAAATATACACCCGTTGAAGCTATTGCAGCTGCGGCAGAAGTTATGCGTACATATGCACTTCCTTTACCGATTTCAAATGAATTAAGAGAAAAATCTATTGATATAGTCGGAACCGGTGGAGATAAAATAGGTAGTTTTAATATATCTTCAACCGTGTCAATATTAGCAGCTGCAGCGGGTTGTAACGTAGCTAAGCACGGAAGTCGCTCCATTACGTCAAAAAGCGGTAGTGCGGATATGCTTGAAAAACTTGGAATAAGGCTTGACATAACTCCAAACCAGTCCGCAAAACTTTTAGAAGAGAGCGGATTTTGTTTTATGTTTGCACAAAACCATCATCCTGCTATGAAGTTTATTGTCCCTGTTAGAAAAACTATTCCGGATAAGACTATATTTAATATTTTAGGACCCCTTACAAATCCTGCAAATGTCCAAAAATCGCTTTTAGGTGTTTTTGATAAATCGTTTGTCCCTAAAATGGCTGAAGCACTTAAAATAAACGGTTCTAAAAGTTCACTAGTCGTGAGTTCCGAAGAGGGTATGGATGAGATAAGCTTATCCGGAGTTACTTATGCATCTTATCTTAAAGACGGTAAAACACGCGAGTTTGAGATTGATCCTGAAGAATACGGTTTTAAAAAAGCACCTCTAAAAGCAATAGTAGGAGGTGATGCAAAGCATAATGCACAGATTTTATATAATATTTTTGATTCTTGTGCTACTGATGCACAAAGAGATATCGTACTTTTAAATACAGCTGCAGCACTAATGGTAGATGATAAAGTCCGTGATATTCAAGACGGTATAGCTATGGCAAAAGAGACTATAGCATGTTCAAAAGCAAAAGAAAAATTAAAGCAGATTATAGAGATATCAAATAAATTATGAAAAAATATACCCTGACTCTTGATGAAGTTGAAAAATTTAGCGATGAAATTGTAGATGCTTTTAAAAACGGTGTTATTATTTTACGTGGAGATTTGGCAGCCGGTAAGACTACTCTTACAAAGTATATTGTTGCATCCCTTGGTGTAGATGATGAAGTAACGTCACCGACCTTCTCCCTGCAACAATGTTATTCGGATAAAGTTTATCACTATGATATATACAATAAAGGGCTTGAGCATTTTATATCTATGGGGATGCTTGAAGAGTTGGAAAAAAACGGTTTGCATATTGTGGAGTGGGGTGATGATAAACTACGTGATATTTTAGTGGATGTAGGTTTTAAGGTATTGGAGATAGATATAAAAAAAATAGATGCAAATAAAAGAGAATATATTTTAAGAGAGTATGAATAGATGCATAAGTTAAAAGCAGTTGATTTAAAAAAAAGAATAAAAGACCTTGAGATAGTAAAAGGTATGAGCCTTGAAGTAAACAGTGGCGAGGTAGTAGGGCTTTTAGGTCCAAACGGTGCAGGTAAAACCACTACTTTTTATATGATATGCGGTTTAGTTGAAGCAAGTGACGGAAAGGTCTTTTTTGATGATATAGACCTCTCGGGAAAACCCCTTCACGAAAGAGCCTTGCAAGGTATAGGCTATCTTCCTCAAGAAGCTTCAATATTTAAAGATTTGAGTGTTGAAGACAACCTGATGGTAGCGGCAGAAGTTACTATAAAAGATAAAGAAAAAAGAGAAGAAAGAATCTTAGAACTCCTTGATATGTTTAATATAGAACCTATCCGTTACAGAAAAGGTATTAGTTTAAGCGGTGGGGAGCGTCGTCGTGTAGAGATAGCCCGTGCACTTGTTAACAAACCGAAGTTTTTGCTTTTGGATGAACCTTTTGCAGGGGTTGATCCGATAGCCGTGATGGATATTCAAAAGGTTATTCATCAGCTTGTATCATATGACATAGGTGTACTTATAACCGACCATAACGTGCGTGAAACACTTGATGTATGTGACAGAGCTTATGTAATTAAATCCGGGAATCTTTTAGCAAGCGGTACGACTGAGCAAATCAGAGCAAATGCAGATGTCCGTACACATTATCTAGGTGAGGATTATAAGTTCTAGAATATGGCAACTCTTAGACAAACCCAATCGGTTGAAACTAAACACAAGTTATCCAATACGTTAAGAAACTGGCTGCCGATACTGCATTCTAGTTTAAGTGATTTGGGTGAAGCTATGGAACCTTTTATAGAGGCTAATCCAGTGGTTGAAGTTAAATCCGGTTTTGAAGAAGAGTATGAGAAAAAAATCCCGAAAAAAATAATAAACAGGGCGGTAAGTAACTCTAGAACCGAGCAAATAGAAGCTTTGACGGTTCAGAATCGATCACTTCACGATGTTTTGGATGAACAACTCGGTGCTCCGCTTTTCCCTACACCGATTTCAGAAGCTATAGCTGAATATGTAGTGGCTAACTTAGATGAAAACGGTTATTATGAAGGTGAGAGTGAGGCTTTTTGTCAAGAAGAGGGTATAACACTTGAAGAGTTTGAAAAAATCCGTCTTAGATTTGCTCATGTTGAGCCTGTAGGTATCGGTGCAGTCGATTTGTCAGAGAGTTTTATGTTTCAGCTTGATTCATCAGACATAAGTGATGAAGCATATCCTTTAGCTTGCACGGTTATAAAAGATATGCAAAATATTTACAGTTATTCCGATGAAGAAAACTTTACCGAAGTTATGCGGGTTTTGGGTACGTTTAAAAATCCACCTTCTATAGAATATCAAGAAGAGTCTCAGCAGGTAGTCCCTGATTTAATGATATATTTTGATGAAAATGAAAATATAGAAGTAAAACTAAACGATGCTTATTATCCTACTATAAGTATAGATACCGAGTATGCGGTAGAACATGATTTTATCTCACAAAAAATTAAAGAAGCAAAATCTCTTGTAGATGCACTTGATATGCGTAAGGCTACTCTTTATAAAGTTGGACTTATGATAGTTGAGTATCAGTATGAATTCTTTACGGGTGGTCAAATTATGCCCTTAACACTTAAAACTTTAGCAGATGAGTTTGGTCATAATCCATCAACGATATCCCGTGCCATTGCAAACAAATATATAGCTTGTGACAGGGGAATACTGGCTATGAAAGAGTTCTTTACCACGGCAATTGACGAAGATGTTTCAAATGCAGCAATTAAAGATTATTTGATAGGACTTGTAAAAGAAGAGAGCCATGCAAAACCACTGAGTGATATGAAACTTTTAGAGATGATTCAAGAAAAATTTAAAGTCAAAATGGTTAGACGCACAATTGCGAAATATAGAAAACAACTAAATATAGCAGGTTCAAGTGAAAGAAAAAAACTCTATCAGCTCCATTAAAAAACGCTTGGATGCAGAGGTTTTAAAACGAAACCAAATCGGTGAAGTAAATGAAGATAAACTCGATCCGATTTTTGTAGCATACAGATATAAAGATCCGACAATCTCACTTATTTGTGCACTCTTTGCATATGGAAACGTAAAACAAATTGTGAAGTTTTTAAACTCACTTGATTTTTCACTTCTTGATAAAGGTGAAGATGATATACAAGAGTCTCTAAAAAATCATTACTATAGGTTTCAAAAAGCCCAAGATGTTATAGCCTTGTTTATCGCACTAAAACGTTTAAATCAAAAAGATACGTTAGAGAATGTTTTTAAAAAAGCATATTTAAAGAACAACAGTGTTATAGACGGGATAAACGAGTTAATATTAACAATTAAAGAGTTATATCCGTATGAGAGTCAAGGTTATAATTTTTTAATTTCAAAAGTTACCACTAAAACAAAAGGCAGCGGAGCATTAAAGCGTTGGATGATGTACCTTAGATGGATGGTTAGAAATGATAATATAGATATGGGTCTATGGAACGGTATAGATGCAAAAGATTTAATAATACCTTTGGATACCCATACGTTTAATGTAGGAAAAAAGCTGGGACTGTTAAAAAGAAAAACCTATGATTTGCAAGCAGCGATAGAATTAACACAGAGATTGAGCTCTTTTGACGCAAAAGATCCTTTAAAATATGACTTTGCATTATACAGATTAGGACAAGAATCATTGATTTAATTCGTTAATATTAAAAAAAAACATATTAATTTAGATTAAAGTGTATAATTTTTTGATATTTTACAAATATTTCAGTAAACTAATGTAAGAATAATTTATAAATAAATAATATGTTTATACAATAAAAGGGTGACTCGGTGTCTAATACAATACTTTGTGTTGATGATGTTAAAACTAATTTACTTACACTTGAAGCTATTTTTGAATCTAATGATGAAGATTATAATCTTTTAATGGCAATGTCAGGACAAGAAGCCCTTGATATACTTCAGACAAATGAAGTTGATTTAATTTTGCTTGATGTTATGATGCCTGAATTAAACGGATTCGATACGGCAAAGTTAATATTAAAAAATAAAAAAACAAAAGATATACCTATAATATTTTTAACGGCAAAGCAAGATGACGAGACAATTAAAATGTCTTATGAGGTAGGTGGTGTCGATTATATGAATAAGCCGTTTAACGTTACTGAACTACTTAAAAGGATAGATTTTCATTTAAGATTGAAAAAGAGTGAAAAACTTATCCATATAGAAAAAGAGCAGATTCAAAGTTTGATTAACTTGCAAGATAATTTTGTTCTTTTAACAGACGGTGTTAAAGCTATAAAAATCAATAGTGCAATAGAGGATTTTTTTCAAGTAAAATCGATTTCCGAGTTTCAAGAAAAATATGGATGTATATGTAAAACATTTATTGAAGAAAACGGTTACTATCACTTAGGTTTGGTAGATACTGAAGAACTATGGATATCCGACGTTATTGAAAGATTGAAAAATGAAGATGTAATAGTTAAGATAAAAGATATTGAAAATAATAATCACATATTTGCAATTAAGGCTGTTAAATTTGAAAATAGCTTATTTATACTCTCTTTTACCGATATAACATCAATGTCCGAACAATCTCGCGAGTACGAATATGAGGCAAGTCACGATCCTTTGACGAGTATATATAATAGAAATATGTTTGTAAGAGTGATGAAAGAAAAGATAAAACAAAGAATCTTTACCAATAAAGGTCTAAGCTTGTGTGTATTGGATATTGACCACTTTAAAGATGTTAATGACACATATGGTCATCTTGTGGGTGACAATGTACTGAAACATTTAGCTAGATTGATTGAAAAGCATATTAGAAGTGAAGACCTTTTTGCAAGGTGGGGCGGAGAAGAGTTTATATTGGTATTTGAATTTGGTATTAACGAAGCATATAGGAAAGTTGAATTTTTAAGAAAAATTATCGAAAAAGAAAATTTTGGCACAGTCGGAAGTCTTACGTGTAGCTTCGGTGTCAGTGAGTATAAATACGGAGATACTTTAGAAAGCCTTATAAATGAAGCCGATAAAGCACTGTATGAGGCAAAAGCAAGCGGAAGAAATATGGTTTGTCAGATATAGATAATATTATTTGGGTATAATCCGAATAATAATATATTTAAAGGTATGTGATGGAATGTGAATTTCCGACTATAAATTCAAATAATGAAGAAATTTTAGAAATTTTAGACAGTGTAAAGACAATAGCAATACTAGGTTTATCCCCAGACGAATCAAAACCCAGCAATAAAGTAGCTAAATTTTTAAAAGAACACGGTTATAAGATAGTACCTGTTTATCCAAAAGAGGATATTATTCTCGGCGAAAAAGTGTATCGTTCACTAGCAGAGATACCTTTTGAGATTGATATGGTTGATATATTTAGAAAACCGAATGTTTTTGATGCCGTTGTAGATGTATGTATAGAACGCGGTGATGTTAAAGTCTTTTGGGGACAATTGGGTCTTGTTAACAATGAAGCTGCCGCAAGAGCAGAAAAAGCCGGTATGAAGGTTGTTCAAAATCATTGTCCGAAAATAGAATTAGAAAATAGATAGGTAAGTAATTGTTAGAACTAAAAGAAATATATGAAGCAAGAGATAGGATAAAAGACGTAATCTTAGATACGCCGTTTGCTTTTGCACCTCAGATGAGTAAGGTATCTGGTATCGAGGTTTATTTAAAAAAAGAAAACTTACAAATTACAGGTGCATTTAAAATTCGTGGAGCGTACAATAAAATAGCTTCACTGGATAAATCTAAAATGGCAAACGGTGTTATAGCCGCAAGTGCAGGTAACCATGCCCAAGGTGTTGCACTCTCGGCATCTAAGTTTGGGATTCGTGCAGTTATAGTTATGCCTGAATCAACACCGCTTACGAAAGTTAACGGTGTAAAACAGCTTGGCGGAGAAGTGATTTTACACGGTTCAAACTATGATGAGGCGTATGGATATGCTTTAGAGTTTGGAACAAAAAATTCACTTACGTTTATACACCCGTTTGAAGATGAAAAAGTTATTGCCGGACAAGGTACTATAGCACTCGATATTTTAGAAAAGTGTGATAATTTGGATGCTATTGTAGTACCTGCCGGAGGCGGTGGACTGATTTCGGGTATAGCATCTGCCGTCAAACAAATTAATCAAGATATAAAAATAATAGCTGTAGGAGCTAGTGGAGCACCTGCTTTAAAAAATTCATTTCACAGCGGTAAAGCGCAAGATAGTTTAAGTGTTAGAACTATTGCAGACGGTATAGCTGTTCGTGATACTTCAAAAATCACACTTTCCCATATGCTTGGGTGTGTTGATGAATTTATAAGTGTAGATGATGAAGAGATAGCAAGTGCTATTTTATTTTTGCTTGAGAAACAAAAACTTGTTGTTGAAGGTGCAGGAAGTGTCGGTGTAGCAGCAGTACTTCATGGTAAACTTGAGCATTTAAAAGGTAAAAAAGTAGCTGTAGTTTTAAGCGGCGGTAATATGGATGTTACGCTTTTAAACGTGATTATTGAAAAAGGTTTGTTAAAATCACATAGAAAAATGAATATTACGGTTACTCTTATTGATAAACCGGGCTCTTTAAAGCGTTTTACTGAGATTTTAGAAGAGTTAAGTGCAAATATAGTTCATATATCTTATGACAGAACAGCTATATCTTTGGATTACGGAGATGCCAATGTAACCGTGCATATGGAAACAAAAGGCGAAGAACATCAAGTCGAGATAATAGACAGGTTAAAAAAAGAGGGATATTTAAAAAACAAAAATATATGAGCGCAGTTAAAAGCAAAAAATTCCCGCAAACTATAATCTTTTATTCAAAACAAGTAAATTCTACCGTACTTGTTGTTGACAAAATGACCTCCGTAAGGTTTTTAGACCAACAAAGTTTAGAAACTCTAAACGGTTTTAAAGTAAACATAAATCATCAATGGTATAAAAACCAGGTTGTAGATTATAGTTATAACGGTGCTTACATGGCTGTTATAAGCGAAGATGCAAAACAGTCAAGACTATATGATACCAGAACAAAAAAAGTAATCATTAAAATTAACAGGCATCACGGTGAAGTTACCTGTGTTGCAATTGACCCAAAGGCTTCTTATTTTTTTTCAGGCGGTGAAGACGGCAGGACATTTGTAAGTGATATTAAAAGTTCACGACTTTTATTTACATTACCTTCACATGCAGATACTATAAACGATATACAGTTTTCAAAAACTTCTTATCTTGTTGCTACGGCTAGTTACGACAAAAGGGTTCAAGTGTTTAATTATGCTACTATGACTCCCTTGGCTAACTTAAAAGGTCATAATGCCCCTGTTATGAAAGTTGAATTTTTAGATAGTTCCATGCTTTGCAGTATAGATAAAAATTCATCTGTAATTATTTGGGATTTGAGTAAACAAAAGGTATTTAAAAGACTTTCAGGCATACATGACGAGATTGTTCAAGTTTCTTCAAACGAAAAATTTTTATTTTTAGCAACCGCACTTGGTTTTGTAATAGTTTATGATACAAAAACATTTGAACAAGTTTCAAGAAAATTTATCAAAGTAAGCTCACGAATTACGTTTATCGAATATGATAGCGAACAGGATCTATTGATTATAGCAAATGAATCCGGAGAATTATTGTATTTTGACATATACAAAGGCATCAAGGAGATGCAAATACTTTTAGAAAGTAAGAGTTACGATAAGGTTTACTCTCTACTAGAAAACAACCCTTTGCTGGAATATACGGATATATATAAATCAATGGATGATATATGGGAGGGAGTTTATGAAAAAGCTTCTTTATTGCTTCAAAAATCAAAAAAGGATGAATCCCTAGAAGTTTTTGGTAGTTTTATAAATATACCTAGTAAAAAAACTCTTATAAATAAACTTTTTAAAGACTATGAAGAATTTGACAAATTTTTACTTATGGTAAAAAATGAAAAACTTGCTTTAGCATATTCATTAGTAAATAAACATCCCGCATATAAAAAATCGGAAGTATATAAGGCTATAGAAAAAAAATGGAGAAAACTTTTCACGCGTGCTCAGGAAATGTCTGTAGAACATGGTTCAAAAGATAAAATAAAAGAGTTATTATCGCCATATCGGGGTGTAAGTGAAAAGACAAAACATATTCAGGATATGTTGGTTAAGAGTGATATATATACAAGATTTAAAAACTCAATAATTAAAAAAGATTTTAAAATTGTTTTTGAACTTGTAAAAGTAAACCCGTTTTTAAAAGAATTTCCGGAGTATTTTTCGGTAATCTCTTTTGGTGATAATTTGTATATAAAAATCAATAAATTTATTCAATCGGGAGATATTCATAAGGCTATAAAATTGATGAAAATATTAGTGGACTTTCCAGACTTTAAAGACGAAGTCAATATGATGCTTAAAGATATTGAACTTAGAGATAAGTTTTATAAAACTTTAGAAAAATCAAATTTTGCAAATATATATAAACTTATTGATACCTCTAGTACTCTATCAAATACTCCCGATGGCATAAAGTATAATAAGTTGTGGAACGATGACTTAGATTTATCAAAAGTTTATGCTTTAAACGGTGATATTATAGGAATTGAAGGTGTCTTAGACAAATATAAAGACATACCTTCTAAAAAAATGTCTATTGCGAGTATTTATTCTTTGGCGTATATAACGCAAATTGAAAACGGCATCAGAAAGAAAAAAGATAAAAAAACTATAGAAAAAGCGTTTAAAAGCTATATATTATACTTTGGTCTGGATGATTATATTATTTCAACTTTTGAGCAGTTTTATTCTAAATATGAAAATGTTAGTTTAGATTTAGAATCTTTGAAAAAAGGTTCTAAAAAGAATTGGCAGCCATCTGTAAAGAGCATAGATATCTTAGAATAATATAAACTTTAAAATTATTTATGAATTTAACCTAAATCAAAAAGCTTTTTAAGTATAATCCAAAAAATTTTATATTAGGAGACTTTTCATGCAAATAAATGGCGCTCAAATGGTCATAGAAGCTTTAATTGAAGAGGGTGTTGACACTGTGTTTGGATACCCTGGTGGAGCTATCATGAATGTCTATGATGAAATTTATAAACAAGATAAGTTCCATCACATATTAACTCGCCATGAACAAGCTGCCGTACATGCTGCCGAGGGTTATGCTAAAGCTAGCGGAAAAGTTGGTGTTGCAATGATAACCTCAGGTCCGGGTTTTACAAATGCAGTTACGGGTCTTGCAGACGCATATATGGACTCCATCCCTTTAGTTGTTATCTCTGGACAGGTTCCTATGAGTTTAATCGGTACAGACGCATTCCAAGAGATAGACGCGGTTGGAATTAGCCGTTCATGTACAAAACACAACTATCTGGTTACAACGGCAGAAGATTTACCGAGAATATTAAAAGAAGCGTTTTATATAGCTGCATCTGGTCGTCCTGGTCCTGTTCATGTTGACATTCCAAAAGATGTTACTGCAGAGATTGCTGAGTTTGATTACACTGTTGAATTAGATTTAGAAACATATAAACCTCATACAAAAGGTAATCCACGTCAGATCAAAAAAGCTATTGAAGCTATGAGTAAAGCAAAACGTCCGCTTTTTTATCTAGGCGGTGGTGTTATAAATTCTAATGCATCTGATGAAGTTAGAGAGTTGGTTAGCAAAACAGGAATTCCTGCCGTTGAGACATTTATGGCTCGTGGAACTTTAAGTCACGATGATGAACTTCTTGTCGGTATGTTAGGTATGCATGGTTCATATGCATCAAACATGGCTATGAGTGAGACTGATTTGGTTATAGCACTAGGTGCGAGATTTGATGACAGGGTTACAGGTAAACTTAGTGAGTTTGCTAAAAATGCAGGTGTAGTACACGTAGATATCGATCCTGCATCTATCTCTAAGCTGGTAAATGCAGATTACCCGATAGTCGGGGATGTTAAAAATGTTGTAACAGATATGCTTGGGCAAGTTGATAAGATTGATTCAAAAAAATATGTTCAATGGCGTGAAACAATAGCTAAGTTTGATGAACTGCATCCTTTGATGTATCATGAAGACAGTGATAGAATTAAACCTCAATGGGTAATAGAGCGTGTTGGCGAAATACTTGGAGATACAGCTAATATCTCAACGGATGTTGGTCAGCATCAGATGTGGACTGCACAGTTCTATCCATTTAGCAGAGCTCGCCAGTTTGTAAGTTCAGGCGGACTTGGAACAATGGGCTTTGGTTTTCCCGCAGCTATGGGTGTTAAAGCAGCTGATCCTAAAAGAGTAAGTATTAACTTTACAGGTGATGGCTCAATTTTGATGAATGTTCAAGAATTGATGACGGCAGTTGAGAAAAAACTACCTGTGATTAATATTATATTAAATAACAACTATTTAGGGATGGTTCGTCAGTGGCAGACACTTTTCTATGACAAACGTCACTCTGAAACAGACTTAAGCGTTCAACCTGACTTTGTAAAACTTGCAGAAGCATTTGGCGGGGCAGGGTATAGAGTATCTACTAAAGAAGAGTTTGATGCTGCTTTAAAAGATGCAATTAAAAAGGATGTCGTAACTTTTATTGATGTTACTGTTGAGAGACTAGAAAATGTTCTTCCTATGGTTCCGGCGGGCGGAAGTTTATTTAACATGATGTTGTTAGCTAAGAAAGGAGATAAATAATGTTACACGAAAATAGCGAAAGAAGAGTAGTATCGGTAATCGTTGTAAATGAATCTAGTGTATTATCTCGTATAACAGACCTTTTCTCTGCACGTGGGTACAATATAACATCATTGACTGTAGCTCCGATTCCTGAGAGTAAATACTCAAGACTTACAATAGTTACATCCGGAAGTGTCCGTGTGATAGAACAAATAACTAAACAACTTCATAAACTTATACCTGTATATAGAGTTTATGAACATGCTGATTTAGTTGAGAAAGAGATGGCTATGGTTAAGTTCCCCGTAGCCGAAAATATTACGGATATAAATACTCTTTGTGAAGCTTATAACGGAAAAATTGTCAACGTTGGTGAAAATATTATTATCGCTATGGTTGCGGATGAGCCAAAAAGAGTCGATAATTTTTTAAAGATTATCCAAAGATATAACCCAAAAGAGATCGTTAGAAGCGGTGCTGTTGCACTAGAGAGGTAGCTTGTATGACCCTAAAAGAATTAGTAGCAAATATTGGTATTGAGTTAGAAAGTGACGGATTTGAAGTTACGGCTATGAATACACTCTCAGATGCTACGGCTAGCGAAATTTCTTTTGTTGCTAATCCTAAATATCTTAAAGATGTAGCTAAGTCCAAAGCAGGTGCAATACTAATAGACGAAGCGAATAAAGATGCAGTTCCTGAAGGATCTATAGCTTTAGTCGTTGAATCTCCATATTGGGATATGGCTACTTTATCTAAATTCTTTTCTACACCTATAGAGGATGACAATTTACCAGAAGCAAAAATAGGTGAGGGTAGTAAAGTATCAGCTAAAGCAGAGATTGCAAATGGAGCTACAGTAGGTAAAAACTGCATAATTATGGCTGGTGCATATGTTGGAGCAAATTCCAAAATAGGTGATAATACTATACTTTATCCAAATGTAATCGTATATAAAGAGTGCGAAATCGGAAGCGATTGTATTATTCATGCAGGTACGGTAATCGGAAGTGACGGTTTTGGTTTTGCTTCAAATAAAATGGGCGAGCATAATAAAATTTATCATAACGGTAATGTTGTAATAGGCGATGATGTTGAAATTGGTTCAAATACTACAATTGACAGAGCAGTTTTCGGCTCAACTATAGTAAAAACAGGTGCCAGAATTGATAATTTGATACAAATCGGACATAATTGTGTATTTGGTGAATACTCCGTAGCAGCTGCCCAGAGTGGTTTTGCAGGTTCGACAAAAATCGGAAAAAGTAATGTATTTGGTGCTCAAGCCGGAACGGCAGGACATTTAGAGATAGCACCGTTTAATACTTTTGCCGCAAGAACAGGTATTACAAAAACCATAAAAACAAGTGGAAAAACTTATGCAGGTTTTCCTTTTATGGAACATAAAATATGGTTAAAAATTCAAGGAAAGCTAGCTAGATTGGTTAAGTAGTCTAATCCTGAGTATTATAAGATCTATCCCCTGCGTCTCCAAGACCGGGGATAATATACTTATTTATATCTAGTTTTTCATCTATTTGAGCGATATAAATATCCACATCCGGATGTTTAGAACTTAACTTTTTTAATCCTTCGGGTGAGCCGATAATATTTAGAGAAATAATTTTAGATACACCTTTACTTTTGATGAGTTCTATCGCATCACACATAGAACCGCCTGTCGCAACCATAGGATCAACCAAAAGAATCGTTTTATTTTTACACTTTGGTAATCTATCATAGTAAAGCACGCTTTTATGTGTATTTTCATCCCTTTTCATAGCTAAAAAACCTGCGACACAGTTAGGTAGAAGTTCCATTACGCTATCGAGCATAGGTAAACCTGCTCTTAAAACCGTTACTACTACTATATCTTCCTCTTTAATTGTTTCAAATTTTTTATTGCCGTGCCATGTAGCTATATTTTTTTGTATTAGCGGAAAATCTTTAAGTGCTTCATATGTGAGTTGTTTAGTAAGTTCAGCAATAGTATGCCTGAATTGTTGAGCTTGAGTATTTTTATCTCTCAGATGAGTGATAAGTGTATTTGTAAGTGGATTTGATAGTTCGTAAATCAATTTAAACTCCTGTGGAGTAAAGTTGTTTTATGTAAAAAAGAACTAGTAGTTCTCTTTTACAAATTCTTCTATTCTTTTGATACCTTCACGAATCGTATCAAGGTCTGTTGCAAAACTTAACCTAAAATAACCAGGAGTTCCAAAGGCTTCACCAGGAACTACGGCGACAAGTTTTTTATCAAGCAGTTCTTTGGCAAATGTAAGTGTGTCTTGTGTTATCTCTTTAGTATTTACAAAAAGATAAAATGCACCGTCCGGTTTTAAAACACTTAAACCTTCTATTTCATTTATAAGCTTTACAGCTTCGTCTCTACGTTGTACAAACGCTTTTTTCATCATAGCTATATCCGCATCTGCACTACCGTCAAGCCCGGCTATTGCAGCGTATTGAGTAATAGAGTTTATGTTTGATGTACTTTGTGATTGAAGTTTTTTCGTAGCTTTTACAAGTTCCGTATCTGCAGCTGCCATGTAACCGAATCTCCATCCCGTCATAGCAACAGATTTTGAAAGACCGTTTATTGTAACTGTACGTTTATACATATCATCACTTATAGAAGCACATGATACGAATTCACCGTCATATGTCAGTTTTTCATACATTTCATCACTTGCAACCATGATGTCGGTTCCTTCTAAAACTTTTGCGATAGCAGTCAATTCGTCTTTTGAATATACGGCACCGGTTGGATTTGAAGGTATAGTTAAAATTAACATTTTTGTTTTAGGTGTTATTGCCGCTTTTAACTGCTCGGGAGTTATTTTAAACCCTGTTGTATCATCTGTTTGAATCTCTACGACTTTACCGCCGCAATATTTAACAAGTTCAGGATATGTAACCCAGTATGGAGCAGGTATTATAACTTCCGCACCATTTTCGATAGTTGCAGAGAATAGATTGAACAATGTATGCTTAGCACCGTTGTTTGTGATGATTTGGTTAGGCTCATAGGTCAAACCGTTATCTCTTTTTAGTTTTCCGGCAATAGCTTTTTTTAGTGCAGGGACACCGTCAACGGCAGTATATTTCGTGTGCTCGTCATTTATAGCTTTTATAGCTGCGTCTTTAATAACTTGAGGTGTACCAAAGTCAGGTTCGCCGGCTGAGAAGCTAAGTATATCTTTACCTTCAGCTTTTAATTCTTGAGATAATGTTGTTATAGCAATAGTAATAGACTCAGATAGTGAGTTTATGCGATTAGTCATAATAGCCCTTTTATTACAAAATATATTTGGAATTATACTAAAAAAAAGTGGTGTTAAATATTAATTTTTCATAGCTTTTATAAAAGATTCGTAGATATGTTCTAATTCTAAGTCTTGTTCTAAAAGTTCTTTGTTGTCCTCATGAAGAATATGCTCTAAAATTGCAACTCTTTTAAGTAAATATTCAAACATCTCTTTATTTATATCCGGAAGCATATTATGCATAAACGGATCTTTACAGCGACCTTTCTCAATTACGTGAGCAGGAATTCCGATAGCGGTGGAGCATTCAGGTACGGGTTTAACTACAACAGAGTTTGCACCTATTTTTGCGTAAGCTCCGATTTCGATATTTCCAAGAACTTTAGCTCCTGCACCTATTACCGCACCTTTTCGTATAGTAGGGTGGCGTTTCCCATGTGTAAGTGAAACTCCTCCGAGTGTTACACCTTGATATATTAATACATCATCTTCAATAATTGTTGTTTCACCTATAACTACTCCTATCCCGTGATCTATAAAAACACGACTTCCAAGTTTTGCGGCAGGATGTATTTCTACGCTTGTCATCCATTGTGAAAAACCAGCGATCATTCTTGCTAGTCTTTTGAAGTTTGCTTCATATACGGAATGCGCAATTCTATGCCATACTACGGCCCAGATACCACGATAGTTAAATAAAAAATCCATCCATGAGTTTAAAGCAGGGTCATTTTTGTAAGCGTTTGCAAAATCTTCTTTGATATTTCTAAATATACCCAAAATATAACCTTAATATGTTGTTCTTAAATAACCGTTTTGGCTTAAATACATTTTTAATTCCGCTAGTGTATCAGTTTTTTCTTGTTTTGTGATAAAATCACTTTGAAATATATCAGATTCAAGTTTATTTAAAATTTCATCTGCTTTGTAACCTAAATCTTCCAAAACCTCTATGATGTTATCCGATTCGACGACATTGCTTATAGTATATGATTTTTCGTCTATATTTATAGTACATTCATTAGGTCTGCTAAAAAGATTATGATTCATTCCTAGAGTTTCTTGATATGCACCGACATTAAAAAAACCCAAAAAATATTCCTCTTCATCAAGATTTATATCGTGCAGATAAAGCGGTTTATCAGAATTGAATCCAATTTCTCCGTCACTGTCGCAAGTTATATCCCAAAGAGATGCTGCACGTATTGGCTTTTTATCTAACATATGTATCGGCATAACCGGAAAATTTTGTTCTAATCCCCAATAATCAGGCATACTTTGAAAAATAGACAGATTTACTAAATACCTTTCTTGAAGTCTTGCCTGTAGCAGTTCAAGTTCGCGTGAACCTTCAAAACCCTCTATGTAAAGTGCTTTTTTAATAATATTATGTACAAGAATTTCTGCATTTGATCGGTCTTGTAGATCTATGTAACCTAAATCAAAAAGGGTAAATAGAGACTCTTGATGGTCTAGTGCATCATGAAGATATTCTATGGAATTTTTTTTACTTAGGAGTTGATTGAGTTCTATAAGCTCTTCCACGAGAGGCGGGTTTATATCTTTTAGGTTTAGAAGTCTCTCTTGATAATCTTGTGAAAAAAGCTCTAGTACAGGTGCTACTAGAACCGCATGGGATGCTACTGCATATCTGCCCGATTCGGTATATATGTTTGGATGTTCAACCATCTTTGCATCCATAATCTCTGCGAGTAAAAACACTACCGAACTTGAAAACTCTTTTACGGAGTAGTTGTAGTTTGCACAGTGTTCATGCTGATTATACTCTACGGCTAGACCACCACCTATGTTTATGTTTTTAAGGTTTTTGGCTCCCATTTTTTTTAGTTCCGCATATATATTTCCAGCTTCACGAAGTGCCTTTTTTAACGGGGCTATATCGCTCATTTGAGAACCTATATGAAAATGAATCATTGTTAGCTTGTTTAGAATATTTGCTTCCCTAAGTAGAGTGATAGCTTCTAAAATTTCTGTAGATGTCAAACCAAATTTAGCATCCATACCGCCGCTTTTAGCCCATGAACCGCTTCCAACACTATGTAGGCGAATTCTAATACCTATGTTTGGAACTACAAGATTACTTTCGTTAGCTACTTCTATAATGGTTTCAAGTTCATTTAATCCTTCTATGGTCAAAGTTATATTATGTTGTGAACTAGCGGCAATAAAACCTAAAGAAACCATCTCCTTATCTTTAAACCCGTTTACGGTTATGGCTGCACCTTTATTTATTTTTGCCATTGCTAAAATAAGTTCTGCTTTACTGCCTGCTTCTAAGCCGTAATTAAATTCTTTTCCTTGGGAAGTGATAGCATCTAATGCATGTGGAAATTGATTTACTTTTAATGGAAAAACAGCGTTAAAAGAACCGTTATAGTTATTTTCAACAATAGCATTGTTAAAATTTCTATAAAGACTCTTTATCTGTTTTTTAACTAGATGCGGAAATCTAAGTAGCATTGGCCCTCTGATTTCTTGTGAGCGTATCTCTTGAACAATATTTAAAATAGATGGTTTTGATTTATAGTTAATTTTAACTTCCCCATCTATAATAATAAAATTATCATTAGAAAATATATCTAAACCGTATTTATCCATTAAAACTCTTCTATATGTATGGTTTTTTCTGATTTATCTACTAAATTTTTTATTGTTATAGTAGAATTTTCTATCTCATTTGAACCGATAATGCAGAAATATTTTGCATTTACTTTATCAGCCATTTTCATATGGTTTTTAAAGTTTTTAGTTTTATATTCTACACTAACTTTGTCGGTTTTTCTTTTTTTATGAGCTAAAGATATTACCAAATCTATACCTTCATCGTCCATAGCCCCTATATAGTATCCCTCTTGTTTAGCTTCGGGCAGCTTTATAAGTTCTAAAAGCCTCTCTATTCCCATAGCAAAACCAACGGCAGGTGTAGCTTTCCCGTCTAAAAATTCTACAAGTCTGTCATATCTTCCACCGCCTGCTATAGCACTCTGGCTACCTATATCGTCACTTACAAATTCGAAAGCGGTTTTAGAATAGTAGTCAAGTCCGCGTACAAGATTTGTATCTATCTCATAAGTTATATCGTTTGCATCTAAAATCTCTTGGAGTTTTGTAAAATCTTCATCACAAGACTCGCAAAGGTTAGAAACAAGCTTTGGAGCACCTTCGTAAAGTACTTGACAAGAATCGTTTTTACAATCAAGCACGCGTATAGGATTAGTATCAAGACGTCTTACACAGTCCTCGCAGATGCTCTCCTCGCACTCTTTTACAAATTTTACAAGCTTATCACGGTAAGTCGGCATACACTCTTTACACCCTAAAGAGTTAAGTTGAAGTCTGTAACCGATGCCTAGTTTTTTAAGTATGTCACTAACCATCATAATCATGTTGGCATCTTCATAAACGCTGTCTTGACCAAAACTCTCAACGCCAAATTGGTGAAACTGCCTTAAACGACCTTTTTGCGGACGCTCATACCTAAACATAGCTCCGTGATAAAAAAAGCGGTGAGTTCCACCTGCACGGTCTAGCTTTTTTTGAATAAATGCACGAACTACGCCCGCAGTACCTTCCGGGCGAAGACATACGTCATTTTCACCTTTGTCTATAAACTGATACATCTCTTTACCGACAATATCGCTTGACTCTCCGACACTTCTTTTAAATAGTGCAGTCTCTTCGAGTAGAGGAGTTTCTATAAAATGAAATCCGTAGTTTTGTGCTATAAAAGTTGCTGTTTGTATAAAGTAAGTATATCTTTCATAATCTTCACTCAGAATATCGTTCATCCCTCTTAGTGACTTAATCATGTTTATCCTTAAAGCAGTTCTAAATTATGTAAATATTTATAATTATGAAAGGATACCATTTTTTACTTATATAAATGTAATTCTAAAAATTAAAAATATCTTAATTAAAAAATTTTATAATTGTTGGGAGAATGATATTTTTTAATAAAAAGGATTTATTATGATTGAATTACCAAAATTACCGTTTGCCGACAATGCATTAGAACCTTTTATCTCAGAAGAGACTATACAGTACCATTACTACAAGCATCATGCTACATACGTAAATAAGTTAAATGAACTTATTAAAGGTACTAAATATGATGAACTTTCATTATCTTCGATAATCCGTGATTCGGATGGAGCGGTGTTTAACAATGCTGCACAAGTTTTTAACCACACTTTTTATTGGAACTCTCTTACAAATGAAAGTAAAACACCAAGTGAAAAGCTTTTAGCAAAAATAGAGGATGATTTCGGTTCTTTGGAATCATTAAAAGAAGAGTTTATAAAAGCTGGTACAACACTATTTGGTTCCGGTTGGGTTTGGCTTGTAAGAGAGGCGGGTGGTAAGCTTTCTTTAAAACAAACTCAAAATGCAGATACACCTTTAAGCTCAAATCTTGTGCCTTTGCTTGTTTGTGATGTCTGGGAACATGCATATTATATTGACTACAGAAATGTACGTCCAAAATACTTAGAAGAATTTTGGGCTTATATAAATTGGGACTTTGTGTCTGAAACTTATGATAAAACCGATAATGATGTTTTTATCGGTACAGAAGTTTGCAATGATATACATGACCCATTTTGTGATATCTTGCAATCTAAAGTATTTTATTAAATTTATGTCTTTAAGTAAGTAAAATCTTTTATTTTTTGTTACAATAAAAGAAAAAGCTTAAAGACGACAAAATGAGAAAAAATAATGAAGTAAGTATTGTTCAAAAAATCAAGGAACATTTTCTTTTTCATTTTTTTTCTCAACAATTTAAAGAGATATATCTTACCGCTGTAGATGCAAATGCAAAAATAAAAGTTCAGTTTTATCTATTTTTTCCGTTCTTGGTTGCTTCACTTTTAACAGGAGCCATAGCCTACGGATATTATGAAGTTTTTAAATACCTAGAGCAACTCTCTGTTTTGATGTTTAGACAAAATCCTTTAAGTATTTTTATTGTTACTCCTGCTAGTTTTTTAGTCTCTTGGTGGTTGGTAGTTACTTTTGCCCCGTTTTCAAAAGGAAGCGGAATACCACAGGTAATGGCATCAATAGAACTCGCAGATACTAAAAAAGATTACTTGGTAGATTATTTTGTCAATTTAAAAATAATAATTGTAAAGCTTTTGTCCAGTTTTGTAAAAGTATTGGGCGGTGGCGTACTGGGTCGTGAAGGTCCGACTATCCAAATAGCAAGTTCTGTTTTTATAGTGATTTATAAATTTTTGCCTTCATGGTGGCCGCAAGTCGCAAAAAGAAATACTTTGATTGCAGGTGCGGCATCAGGTTTGGCAGCAGCTTTTAACACCCCTTTGGGAGGTTTGATTTTTGCTATTGAAGAACTTTCAAAGTATCATGTAAAACATTATCAGACAACACTGTTTATGGCAGTAATTGTAGCTGGTCTTACTGCACAGGGTTTTGGAGGTTCTTATCTTTATTTGGGATATCCAAAACTTTTGCAGGACAATTGGGATATTGTTCATATTGTTATATTGGTAGCTTTGTTGTCAGGTTATTTTGGAAGTAAAATGGGTGATATCATATTTAAAGTTTTAAGTTTTATATTAGAAGTAAAAAGTAAAACTAAAATGATTCAAATAATTTTACTAAGCGGTCTAGCAGTAGCACTGAGCATCTACTTATTTGGTGAAGATGTTATGGGTTCAGGCAAGGAGCTGATGCAAAAACTACTTTATGAAGAAGATAAAACTATAGCTTGGTATATCCCTTTTGTTCGTATATTTAATACAATGGCAACATTTAGTATCGGCGGTGCAGGTGGTATTTTTGCTCCTTCACTTAGTTCGGGTGCAGCCGTTGGAGCACTTGTTGCCCAATATTTTCATATTTTAGGCGAGCATGCAAACTTATTGATATTGGTTGGAATGACATCGTTTTTAACCGGAATTACAAGGGCACCTTTTACTGCTGCTATTATTGTATTTGAGATGACGGATCGTCATAGTGCAATATTTTTTCTTTTAATTGCCGCGATTTTTGCAAACCTTATATCTTCTTTGGTAAGTGAACGTTCTTTTTATGAAAATCTAAAAGATAATTATATAGAAGATGCTACGAAACTAAGTGTGTCTAAATAGACTCAATAATCTCGTCTGTAATCTCTTTAATACTCTTTGTAGCATCTACCTCTATAAGTTTTATATTTAATAGTTTTGCAGCTGTTATTATGGACTCTTGAATACTTAGTAAATACTCAACACCTCTGAGTTCTATGCCGTCTAGCTTTTTTTGTGAGAGTCTAAATTCAAGTTCTTCCTTTGTGAGTTTTAGAAGAAAAACTTTATTTGGGTATATTTTATCGGTTGCAAAATCGTTTAGACTTACTAACTCTTTTTCATCTATTTTACCTTGAATCAAAGCATATGCTACACCGCTTATTGCACTTCTATCTGAGATAATCATATTTTCTAAATTAGGCTTAACTACCTCTTTGATATGTTCGGCACGATCTGCTAAAAATAGTAAAAATTCAGCTTTTTTACTTTTTGCACGTGCACTTAAAACAATATTTCTTATCTCTTTACCGACTTCGGTAGCCCCAGGCTCTTTTGTAATTACTGCATCCGGATATATTTTTTTAAGTTCGGATATTTGTGTACTTTTTCCGGCTGTATCTATTCCTTCTATCGCAATGTACATGAATTCATACTTCCTATGATTTTTTGAACTTCTTTTGGCAATAGATGAGAAGTTTTTCCGTTGAATGATAAAAGTCCCCTGACTATAGATGAACTAATAAAAGCATGTTTTAGCTTTGGCATTAAATAAACAGTTTCAATACTGTCATCTAAAGAGTTGTTTAGGTAGCCTAATTGAAGTTCGTATTCAAAGTCACTAACTGCACGAAGTCCACGAATAAGTATATTTGCATCCAGCTCTTTTGCCAGTTCTACCGTTAAGTTGTTAAACCCAACCACTTTTACATTTTTTAGGTGCTTTACAGCTTCTTTTGTCATCTCTATACGTTCATCCAATGTAAACATTGGTTTTTTATCCGTTGATATCGCAACAGCTACTATCACTTCATCAAATAACCCGAGTGCGCGTTCGATAATATCAAAATGTCCATTTGTTATGGGATCAAATGTCCCTGGATATAATGCTATCTTTTTATTCATATCTTATTAATCCTCTTGCCATCTTTTATATAAATTGTTTTCTATTCCAAGTAGATCAAACCATTTGCCTATAATAAAATTTTCCATCTCGTCTAAGGTTTGTTGCTCAGAATAATATGCTATAACGGGCGGTGCAATAACTACACCCAAAGTTGCCAACTTTTGCATGTTTTCTAATGCAATTGCGGAAAAAGGCATCTCTCTTGGAGCTAAAATAAGTTTTTTTTGCTCTTTTATCATAACACTTGCACACCTTGTAACTAGGTTGTCACTTATTCCGCAAGCTATTTTTGCCAGCGTATTCATACTGCAGGGTGCAATTATCATAGCATCTACACCAAATGAACCAGATGCTATAGATGCAGATATATCTTCGTTGTCATGGAGTATGGCACCGAGTTCTTTTTCTTGTACGGTAAGCGAGTTTTTTGTAAAAATAAAATGTTTCTCGATAGTATCAGGCAATAGTTCAAGTGTTTTAAGCCCTAGGTTTACCCCACTAGCTCCGCTTGTTGCAACTACGATTTTTCTTTTGCTCATTTTAGTTCTACCTTTTGTTTTGCAACAATTTTTGCTTTTAATCTTTTTCCATTGCTTTTTTGGATGGTAATTATATCATTTAACTTACCACTTTGTAATGCCTTAGCAACAAAAGATATACTGATGCCTGAGTTATTAAGCCAAACACTTACACTTTGACCTTTTTTTACAAGAGATAGTTTTTCTATGTCTCTATAAGTAAGAGTTTTATATGCTTTGATATGATGTTTTGCTTGAAACTCAGAGGTCGGTATATATTGCAATGGAAGGGCACGAAACTTTTCTAACTTTATAGTTTTGATTTTTATGTTTCTTTGCGATAGTTCTTCATCTTTGTTAATTTTACTTTTTGCCTGTACTACATCTATATCTGCATCTATAAGGTAGTTGAAAAAATATTTTTTATGAAAATTGTCTTCGATGCTTATAACACCGTCTTTTGAGAGGTGATTACGACGTCTTATATCGATGACATAGTTTTTAGGAAGCTCTTGCATATAAGATCTTGGTTTTACAGTGATATGTTTTATGTTGATTGTTTTATATTTTTGTTTATAGTGTTTTTTTAAAAA
The DNA here is from genome assembly GCF_009258225.1 of Sulfurimonas lithotrophica. Taxonomy (NCBI): domain Bacteria; kingdom Pseudomonadati; phylum Campylobacterota; class Epsilonproteobacteria; order Campylobacterales; family Sulfurimonadaceae; genus Sulfurimonas; species Sulfurimonas lithotrophica. Next base: position 1,214,511 of record NZ_CP043617.1, on the reverse strand, counting down.
CAATTCTATTTTTGATGTGTTTATAGGGCTATTTATTTCAAAATACACATATCTTGAATTAATTATAAAATCTTTAAAACCGTTTTCTTTTAAAAGTTTTTGCAGTTGTGATTTTTTTATTTTTAACGAATAGTTTTGTTGAGGGATTGTATAGAGTAAAATGTTTTTTTTATCTTTAAAAAAAAGGCTAGAATTTATGTTGTGCGAGTCTATATAGTATGTTTGTTTTATATGTTCAAGTGCATATATATTAAGCGATAATAAAAAAATAAAAAATAATTTAAATAACATTTTGGAATTCTAACATTTTTATTTTAATATTGTTTAGTGTATTGTTGTCTTTAAGCTAAAATTATCAAATGATATAGTTATATATAATTTTATAAGGATTAAAATGATTTCTTCCAAATATCTTCATCAGGTGCAGGCACTTCTACTCTCAGGTTTTATGAGTTTAATAATGTCAGGGGCAATATCTTTAATAAATTTGGGTTTTGTTGATAATTTTATAAGTATATGGTTTCATGCTTGGATAGTAGCTTATGCCATAGCATTTCCAAGTGTTTTGTTAGTATTTCCGATAGCTAGAAAGTTTGCAACTGTTATTGCTTCAAAATAATTAAAGTGGTACCAGCGGGGGGATTTGAACCCCCACACCCGAAGGCAACGGATTTTGAATCCGTCGTGTCTACCGTTCCACCACGCTGGCTTAAAAATGAAATAATAATCTATAAATACTTAAAGATGCGTGAAATCAAATCTAAATTTTGATTATCATATATAATTTTATAAAAAAATATTATATATATAAAGTAAGTAGAGTTTTATAATTCTTAGATAGTATTGATAAATGTGATGTCAAATTTTATATATTAGGATGGTTACTATGAAAGAAGTCATTAGAATATACAAACAACATAAAATGACTGTTGAAAATTACATTTATAGTTTGATATCTAATTTTCCTGATGATTATATTGAAAATGCTGATTCTATATTCAAAAGAAGCAAATATATACAATTAATCTACGGAGTAGATAAAGATTTTAAACAAATTACACCTGTTTTATCTATGGCAAAGCAGGATGATAGCCAAGTTGGAAGCGATAAAAGTCATTACTTTATAAAACTGGGTTTAAATAAAAACAACATCTATATATCAAATCCCTATATACATCATAAAACAGGTCATGCAAGTATATCGGTTGTGCATTTTTTAGATGATATATACTATGTCTTTGATATAAACCTAATAACGCTTCTTGAAGAGTTAAAGCTAATTAAATACAATAAAATTCATGATAGAGTTAAAAGACTTATTTACTTTTTTGGTTCGCTGATGCTTGCTTTAGTATCTATAATTTTAATAGGCTACGGCGGATATATTTTTACTTCTATATTGATTTATAAAGGGGAAGTTGATTTTTTACATGATATTTTTAAATCTATTATTGCTATAACTTTAGGGTTGGCAATTTTTGATTTGTCAAAACAAATATTTGAGCATGAGGTTTTATTTCAGTCGTTTCATCACTCTGAAGATAAGCAATATAAGGTTTTAAGTAAATTTCTTATCTCTATCATTATAGCTTTATCTATCGAAACTTTAATGGTTGTTTTTAAAATTGCACTTGACGATCATAGTAAAATGTTGTCGGCTTTTTATTTGCTGATAGGTACTACAACTATGTTAATCGGTTTAGGATGGTTTTACAAAACGATTAAAGAAGGTGAAAAAGATTAATCTTTTTCGCAAAAATGGTCGATATGGAACTAGAATTGCTTAAAACTATTAAATAAATGTAAGTAATAATAACACCAGTTTGGAGGTGCGATATGCGTATTTCATCAAGTATGTACTATAAAAATTTGTATGCAAAAAACAACTCTAGTATTCAAAGTAAGCTTTTTGATGTAAATAAACAAATAGCCAGTGGGCTTAATATTCAATATGCAAAAGATGATATTAGAACATTTACCGAGACAATGAGACTCGATAATGAGATAGAAGGTCTTGGTCAGATTATGCAAAGTACCGAGAGCGGCTATAAAATGGCTAATCAAACAGATGAAGTTTTAAATGAGTTTACAACAACAATGGATCGTATGCGTGTGCTTATGGTTAATGCTGCTAACGGTATCCATAGTGACGGTTCTTTAGATGCTATTGCGGATGAGCTAAGAGTTGTAGAAGAGCATTTTAAAAACTTGGCAAACACCTCCATTAACGGTCAATACCTTTTTTCCGGTTCGGCAGTAGATATTAGACCGATTGCGGATGACGGTACTTATAAGGGTAATGATAAGGCTATGTCCGCATTTACCGGTTCAAAAACTAAACAACAATATAATATATCGGGTGATGAGCTTTTTTTAGGTGAAAAATATTTGGTTAAACGAAGAGTTACTACCAATGTTATTAATAAAAATTTAGTTCAGGATTATCCCGTAGGACTTACAGAAAAAACAGAGGGTGACCATATAACTCCGGAAAATACTATTCGCCAGCTTATGGGTGATACAGATGCCGCAAATGCAAATCCAAAACATCATTTTTATATCCGTGGTGTAAAAAGTGACGGTACAGCCTTTAATCAAGAGATTTTAATGTCTGATACCGATACGGTTCAAGACTTGATGGATCAGATTGGAAATGCTTACGGAAATACAAATGCACTAAAAGTGGTTGATGTTACCATGAACTTAAACGGTGAATTTGTTATAGAAGATAAGGTTAAGGGTTCAAGTAAATTAGAGTTTCATATGGTAGGTGCTACAGACTTTGATGAAGCCGGTCCTGACTTTGCAGATATCAACGATGCAGTTTATGGGGCAAATGCCGGTAGAATAGATAACTTAGACGGTGGAGAAAATCTTTTTAATAATTTTGTCATAGGTGCTACCCCTCCTGGATTATTTGTCAAAGAGTTTGTAAAGTCAGATTATACTTCTGCATCAGCAACTATAGTAAATAATGACTCTTTGTTATATGATAGAACTTATTTTGAAAAAGATTCTACAACTATAAAGGGTTCAATCCCACAAATAGTACGTGATGGAAATGCATTTGCAACTGAATCAACAAAACTCTCAGAAGTTGCAGATTTATCTCAAGGAACCGCAGGTACATTAGACGGTACGCAATTAAGAATGGTAGGTAGAGATGTTACCGGTGCAGCTATAGATGTTCAAATAGATTTAAGTTCTGCGGGTTCCACTTTTTCACTAGACGGTGGTGCAACTAATTATGAAATATTTGATATGGGTAACCCTAGAGCAGCCGTAGATGCAGATGAGATGACATATCAACAACTACTTGATGTTATCAATATGGCTACGTCAGGTCAGCTTCCTGCAACCACAAATGTAGATACCGACTACGATGCAGCTGTAGAGAGTGCTAATTTGGTAAGCGATATACATATAGGTTACGATGGAAAAATTACATACCAACAACTTAATGTGTCGGATACTTTAACGGAGATATCTCTGTTTGACAATAACAGTGGAGATTTCTCGGCTGATTCATCCGTAATGTCTTTTAATGCAAACAATTCTATAGAGGTAAGAGACCCAAAAACAGACTTTTTTAAAGTTATAGATACAATGATAACGGCAGTTGAAGATCACAAAGTATATGCAGATGCATCTAGCGGTCATACGCGTAGTGTGGGTATTGAAGATGCTATTGCCATGATAGACGACTTGCAAGACCATGTTCTTCGTTCACATGCAAAAGTTGGTGCACAAGTAAATGCATTAACCAGTTCTTTAAATCGTTCAAGCGTGCTTGAAATAAGTGCTATAACTCTCCGTTCGGGTATTATAGATACAGATGCGGCAGAAGCTCATCTTACTCTTTCACAGTTAACCCTAAACTATGAAGCGATGCTCTCAACAGTAGGAAAAGTCTCAAAGTTAAATCTGGTAAATTATCTCTAAAATTGGAACATTTTTGGCTATACTTCCTTTAATAATTTAATATATTTAAAGGTCGTTAGTCTTGAAGGAAGCCATTTTTATACTTGTTTTTGGAATATTAATCTATCTAGGATTTGCTACAATTTTTTCAGATGCTACACTAATAGGTAGTTACGGAGCTTATTTTGCTTCAATAAATCATAAATATTTCGGTTATATATCATATGCATATATTTTCATTTTTTTAATCCCACTATATCAGTTTTACAAAGATACAACTCTTGATTTAAGAAAGTTTGAGATAGTTATATCTTCATTCTTATTATTTTTCTCGTTTTTACTTATTCAGGCACTATTGATAACAGATAACTTTAGAGGTGTATTTGCAGGTAACTTTGTAGATTTTTTAAGTCCTTATATAGGTTCATTTGGGTTATGGATTTTTTGGTTGGTGATATCGTTGGTATCAACACTTATTATCTTTGATAAAAATACACATGAGATAATAAGTCATTTTTTTGAGTATATAAAATCAAATAAAGAAAATAATTTTCAAGAAAATATATATAGTTACGAAGAAGAAAAAAACAATGAAACCATTCAAGAAGAAATTAACGAAGAAGAAGATGATGCTTTAGATATTGAAACACCGACTTATTTTAGAAACGAAGAAAAATCTTCTTCAAAAATTAAAATCGTTAAAAAAAATAAAGAGATAAGCGAAGAAGATTCAACTGTAAAAAACGAAGAAAAATTTGAAAAACCACATAATATTGTTGAACTTGCCTCAAAAATCAAAGAACAGAAAAACGCTTTAATAGTAGATGAATTAGAAGAAAATACAAAACTTTTAGAAACAATTGAGAAGGGAAAAACTGAAAAACCAAAGAATTTTACACTTCCGAAAATCGATTTTTTACAAAAACCAAAAGCAAAGTCTCATAGTATTGATGAAAGTGAACTGGATGAAAAAATACAATACTTGATAGAGAAACTGGCTCACTTTAAAATTGAGGGTGATGTTGTTCGTACATATGCCGGTCCTGTCGTTTCAACGTTTGAGTTTAAGCCTGCTGCAAATGTGAAGGTAAGTAAGATATTAAATCTTCAAGATGATTTGGCTATGGCACTATCAGCTGAGACGATCCGTATTCAAGCTCCTATTCCGGGAAAAGATGTAGTCGGAATTGAGATTCCAAATGAAGCCGTTGAGACTATTTATCTACGGGAACTTTTAGATGACAATCTTTTTAAAGAATCAAAATCACCTTTAACTATTGCCCTTGGGAAAGATATAGTCGGAAAACCTTTTGTAACTGACTTAAAAAAGCTTCCACACTTGCTTATAGCCGGAACTACCGGTAGTGGTAAAAGTGTCGGTATAAATGCTATGATACTCTCACTTTTATATAAAAATTCGCCTGATCAGCTTAGACTTCTTATGATTGACCCTAAGATGCTTGAATTTTCTATTTATAACGATATCCCTCATCTTCTTACACCTGTTATAACAAAGCCAAAACAAGCCATTGTAGCTCTTAATAATATGGTAAATGAGATGGAGAGACGTTATGAGCTTATGAGTGACACTCGTACTAAAAATATTGAGAACTATAATGAAAAAGCTAAAAAGGGAGGCTATGAGCCATTTCCATATATAGTTGTAGTTATTGATGAGTTGGCCGACTTAATGATGACGAGTGGAAAAGATGTTGAACACTCTATTGCAAGGCTTGCACAGATGGCAAGAGCATCCGGCATACATCTTGTTGTTGCAACCCAGAGACCGAGTGTAGATGTCGTTACAGGGCTTATTAAAGCTAACCTTCCTTCACGTATATCATATAGAGTAGGGCAAAAAGTAGATTCTAAAATTATTTTAGATCAGATGGGAGCCGAATCACTTCTAGGTAAAGGCGATATGCTCTTTACACCTCCAGGTGCACCTGCACTTGTACGTCTGCATGCACCTTGGAGTACTGAAGAAGAGATAGAGAAAATAGTTGAATTTATTAAATCTCAAAAAGAGCCAAACTATGACAAAAGCTTCCTTATCGAGGAAGAGGAAGGATCATCTAGCTCAAGTAATGATAGCTATGAAGAATTGGATGAGTTGTTTGAAGATGCAAAAAGAGTTGTGTTAAATGACAGAAAAACATCTATATCATATCTGCAAAGAAAATTACAGGTTGGTTATAACCGTTCTGCCAGGATTATAGAACAACTAGAAGGAGAGGGCATCCTCTCAGCTCCAAACGCAAAAGGTATGAGAGAAATTCTTTAATGCCTAAAGCTCATTTTATTTTTACAAAATATGCAAACTCCTATAAGGTTGATATTCCAAACCTTGAAGAGCTTAGTGTTGAGCAAATAAAAGAGTTGCAGGAGTTTGTAGCTTTTAGACACGGTATGTTTGACTTTAATACTTACAGTTTTAAAATACAAAAAACACTTGAATACGATAGTTTTGTGTCATTATTAGAACATTTGGGGATTGCGTGTAGATGCGAAGAGAATAAAGATATATACAAAGAACACCCGAGAATAGGTTTTGGACAATATAAGGGTATGTTGTTAACAGATTTACCTGATTCTTATCTTTTATGGCTTAAAGACAATTATCACGGTGAACAAAAAGAGCTTATCAAAAAAGAGATAAATAAGCGTAAGCTTTAGCTCCATACACCTTCAAGTTTATATCTACAGTACGGGCAGGTACCGTTTTCATCAAGTTTATTTGTAACGAGTGAACCTATATGACCGCTTCTGTCTATAACCCTGTTTTTACACTGCGGACAATATGTGGACTCATAGTCGTTATCATCGATATTTCCTACATATACGTGTTTTAAACCTTCCTCTTTGGCAATTTTATATGCCCTGTGAAGTGTTGAAGCAGGAGTCCTTGGTATATCTAACATCTTATAAGTCGGATGAAAAGCAGATAGATGCCACGGTATGGAGTCGTCAATATCTTTTAAAAATTTAGCGATGGAACGTATTTCATCATCTGAATCATTTTGTCCTTGTATAAGTAGAGTTGTGATTTCTATCCATAACCCTTTATTGTATGCGTATTTAACGGTATCGAGTACGGGTTTTAATTTTGCCCCACATATATCTTTGTAAAATTCATTTGAAAAAGATTTTATATCTATATTCATCCCATCCAAATACGGTTCAAGCAAATCTATAGCTTTATGTGTCTCATATCCACTTGTAACATATATATTTTTTAAGCCTCTTTCGTGGGCTAATTTTGCGGTATCGAACGTGTATTCAAAAAATACTATAGGTTCATTGTATGTATATGCGATAGATGCACAGTTATTTTCAATTGCCAACTCTACTATACTATCAGGCGGAAACTCGCGCCCTGTAATTTTATGTTCATGTTCTTTTGGATACTGAGAAATCTCGTAGTTTTGGCAAAATTGACATGATAAGTTGCATCCGACAGTACCAACTGAAAATGCTTTAGACTTCGGTAAAAAATGAAACATAGGCTTTTTCTCAACAGGATCAATGTTTACGGCTGCAGCCAGCCCATACACTAAAAGCTTTAATTCTCCATCTTTTACTTGTCTAACACCACATATTCCATACTCTTCCTCATCCAATATACAGGCTTGAGAGCACGCTTCACATAATATTTTTCCGTTTTTTGTCTTTTTACTTAGCCAAGCATTATGAGACATCTCTTTACCCTCTAAGATGTTTTAAAAAACTTGCTAAACTCTGCTGGAAAAGGAAAAACTATAGTGTTCGTTTTATCACTTGATATATCGCTCATAGTTTGAAGATATCTAAGCTGTATCCCTAAATCGTTTTTAGACAGTATTTCAGAAGCTTCAAGCAAGTTCTTGCTTGCTTCAAGCTCACCTTTAGAGTTTATAACTTTAGCACGACGTTGACGCTCAGCTTCAGCTTGTTTAGCAATAGCACGTATCATACTCTCATCAAGATCAATATGCTTAATTTCAACATTTGATATTTTAATTCCCCATGCATCCGTTTGTTTATCCAAAATCTCTTGAATATCCGTATTTAGTTTCTCACGCTCAGCCAGCATCTCGTCCAGCTCATGTCCTCCTAAAACCGAACGCAAAGTTGTCTGAGCAAGCTGACTTGTGGCAGAGTGAAAATCTTCTACTTGTATAATCGCTTTTTGCGCATCTATAACACGAAAATATACTACTGCATTGACGTGAACAGAGACATTATCATGTGAAATCACATCTTGTGTCGGTACATCTAACACAATTGTACGCAAATCTACCCTAACCATTTGTTGTATATAAGGGATTAAGATTATTAACCCGGGTCCTTTTATACTGGTAAAACGCCCAAGCGTAAACACGACACCTCTTTCATATTCGCGTAATATACGAATGGACATTGATAAAAATATAATTAAAAATACAACTATATATATTCCTGTTGCAGGTACATCAAAATACATCTTCTACTCCTTTGTTGGTTTAACTTTCAGTGTAAGTCCACTAAGATTTGTTACTTCAACTTTTTGACCTATGTCTAACTTGCTATCACTTGTTGCGCTCCAAACCTCACCGTGGCAGTGTACACGGTAATTATTTTCGTTTACTTCGCTAACCTCTGCAATAGAACCTATCATCTCTTCGGCACCGCTTACAATTTTTGCAGACCTAGAGTTTATAAATAACCTCATTACTAAGATAAAAAATGCAAAACTTACAAGTGTAAAAGCTATTATTAAAGGTATTGAAATGTCATTCCCCAATGTCTGTGAGTCAAAAAGCAGTACGGAACCAAAAGCAAAAGATATAACACCGCCTATACCTAGTATTCCAAATCCTGCAATAAAAACTTCCGCTATCATAAAACTAATTCCGAGTATGATTAAAAGTAAGCCTGCATAGTTAAAGGGGAGTATATTAAGTGAGTAAAGTGCAATCACTCCGGATATTGCACCTAAAACACCCGGAACTATTGCGCCGGGATTCATTAGTTCAAAAAATATGCCGTATATTGCAATAAGTAAAAATATATATGCCATATTCGGGTTTGTTATTATAGATAAAAGGCGGGTTTTAAAATCAGCTTCGTAATTTAATATAGTAACATTGGAAGTTTCTAGTGTTATATTTGTATCGGACACTTTGATTGTTTTTCCATCCAGCTGTTTTAACAGGTCTTTTGTGTCTTGTGCAATTATATCTATAACACTATACTTTAAGGCATCTTTGGCAGACAGGCTTTTAGATTCTTTTACCGCATCTAAAGCCCAAGAGATGTTTCTATCATTAAGTTCGGCTAAGCTTTTAATGTATGCCATTGAATCGTTAATAACTTTTTTCTCTAAAGTAGATGTTTTACTAGAGTTTGAGTCTTTTGGCTGTGCAGAAGGCATCATATTTACAGGGGTTGCCGCACCCAGATTTGTTCCCGGAGACATTGCAGCTATATGTGAGGCATAAAGTATATAAGTTCCCGCACTGGCTGCACGTGAACCTTTTGGATATACAAATGTTACAACAGGTATATCAGAATTTAAAATCTCTTGTATAATTTCTCTCATAGATGTTGAAAGACCACCGGGAGTATCTAGCTCTATAAGTATGATATTGGCATTTTGGTTTTTTGCATAAAGCATTGCTTCTTTAATATAGTTGCTGCTTGCAGGTCCGATTGCACCGTGTATGCTTGAACTTACAACGGTAGTGTTGCTACTTAGCAACTGAGAAGTTATTAGAAGTAAAAAAAATAGTAAACGTTTCATATCTTCCACCTAACAATCTAGTATTAAAAAAGATAATAATTAACAATGATACTAAGATAGAATCTTAAAGTCAAGTTGAAACATTTTATATTTAATATGTATAATTGCATACTTATACTTTATTTGGGGAACTAGATGCAAAATAAACAAATTATAGAAATTTTGAAAGAACAATATAGTAGGGATATAAGAAAACAATTAGTTAAAAACATTCTAAAACATGAGAAAAACGATGATAAAGAGGCAATTGAATCTTCTTATAATATAATAAATCAAATATTTTCATACGTGATGAGTGAACTTGGTTGGACTTTTTCACAAGATTCAAATTCTTGGGATGATACGCCTCTTAAAATTATGCAAGAAGTATTTCCAAATATAGACAAAACAAAGTGGTTTGATTCGCAATTATTACAAGTCAAAGCTTCCGTAGGTTTAAAAGCAAATAATTAACGTTACAAAATTACTCAAATTGGTAAAAATATCAATATTTTATGTTTCTTGTCGTAACACTATTTAAAAAGCGACTTTTTATTAGGTTATAATTTTTCAAATTTAAACTTAAGGGTTAACTATGGCATTTTTAGATGACTATAAAGCACATACACAAGAAAGAGCTGAGTTAGGCGTACCACCTCTAGCACTAACGGCTGAGCAAACAGCTGAGCTTGTTGAATTATTAAAAGCTTCACCGATTGTTGAACAAGACTATGCAATGGATATTTTTGAAAATAAAATTCCTGCAGGTGTTGACGACGCTGCATATGTAAAAGCTGCATTTTTAAACGATGTAGTTCAAGGTAAAGCAAGCTGTGATGCTATTGATGCAGTAAAAGCATGTAAGATCTTAGGAAAAATGCTTGGTGGATTCAATGTAACTCCACTTGTTGAAGCACTTAAAATTGATGGTGAAGTAGCTGAGACTGCTGCTGAAGAGTTAAAAAACACTATTTTAGTATATGATGCATTTAATGATGTTAAAACACTAATGGATGAAGGAAATACTAAAGCTAAAGAAGTTGTAGAGTCTTGGGCTAACGGTGAATGGTTTACAAACAAACCTGCACTTGAAGATGAGATTACCGTAACTGTTTACAAAATTCCAGGTGAAACAAATACAGATGATTTATCGCCTGCATCTGAGGCATTTACTCGTGCTGACATCCCATTACATGCTAACTCTATGCTTGGTTCACGTATGGAAAATCCATTGGAAACTATGGCATCTTTAAAAGAAAAAGGTTACCCTTTAGCATACGTTGGTGATGTTGTTGGTACTGGATCTAGCCGTAAATCCGGTATTAACTCTGTTCAATGGCATATGGGTAGAGATATCCCAGGTATTCCAAACAAAAGAACGGGTGGTGTAGTTATCGGTTCAATTATCGCTCCTATCTTCTTTAACACAGCAGAAGACTCAGGATGTTTACCTATTCAAGCTAGCGTTGATGCACTTGAAACAGGTGATGTTATTACAGTTAAGCCAAATGCAGGTAAGATTGTGAAAGACGGTAACGTTGTTTCTACATTTGAAATCTCTCCAAATACTCTTCCTGATGAGATGAGAGCAGGTGGTCGTATCCCTCTTATTATCGGTAAAGGTCTTACTGCTAAAGCTAGAGAAGCTTTAGGTATGGATGCAAGTGATTTATTTATGGCTCCTGCCCAGCCTGCAGATAATGGTAAAGGTTATACACTAGCACAAAAAATGGTTGGTAAAGCTTGTGGACTAGAGGGTGTTAAACCTGGTGTTTACTGTGAACCAATCGCTACTACAGTAGGAAGCCAAGATACAACGGGACCAATGACTCGTGATGAGATTAAAGAGCTTGCAGCATTAAGTTTTGGTGCTGATATGACTATGCAATCATTTTGTCATACTGCTGCATATCCAAAACCTGCTGACATTAAATTACAGCACACACTACCTGAGTTCTGGACAAGCAGAAAAGGTTTCATTCTTCGCCCAGGTGACGGTGTAATCCACTCATGGTTAAACAGACTTTGTCTTCCGGATACTGTTGGTACAGGTGGAGATAGCCATACTCGTTTCCCAATTGGAATATCTTTCCCAGCAGGAAGCGGTCTTGTAGCATTTGCAGGTGTTACGGGTATGATGCCTTTAACAATGCCTGAGTCTGTTCTTGTAAGATTTAAAGGTACTATGCAACCTGGTATCACTTTACGTGACATGGTAAATGCAATCCCTCATCAAGCTATTAAAGACGGTTTATTAACTGTTGAAAAGGCCGGTAAGAAAAATATTTTTGCAGGTCGTGTTTTAGAGATTGAAGGTTTAGAAGATTTAAAATGTGAGCAAGCATTTGAGCTTTCAGATGCATCTGCTGAGAGAAGTGCGGCAGCTTGTACGGTTAAACTAAATCGTGAGCCTGTTGTAGAGTACTTAAACTCAAACATCGCACTAATTGATGAGTTAATCGAGCAAGGTTACGAAGATGCAGCTACATTAGCTCGCAGACGTGATAAAATGAAAGACTGGGTAGCAAACGGTCAGTTAATGGAAGCTGATTCTGATGCAGAATACGCAGCTGTAATTGAGATAGATATGGATCAAATCAAAGAGCCGATTTTAGCTTGTCCAAACGATCCGGATGATGTTAAAACTTTAACTGAAGTTCGCGAAGCCGGTTTAAGAACAAAAATCGATGAAGTATTTGTCGGTTCTTGTATGACTAATATCGGTCTTTTCCGTGCATTAGGCGAGATTTTAAAAGGTGAAGGTCCTGTTAAAAACAAACTATGGATTTGTCCACCGACTAAAATGGATGAGAAACAGCTTACAGAAGAGGGTTACTACTCAATCTTCGGTATGGCAGGTGCTCGTACTGAAATCCCTGGATGTTCGTTATGTATGGGTAATCAGGCGCAAGTTGGTCAAGGTGCATATGTTTTCTCAACTTCAACTCGTAACTTTGATAACCGTCTTGGTAAAGATTCTCAGGTTTATCTTGGTTCTGCCGAACTTGCTGCGGTTGTTGCACTTAAAGGTGAACTACCGACTCCTGAAGAATACTTAGAGATAGTGTCAGGAAAAATCACTCCTGAGATGACTGATACGGTTTATAAATACTTAAACTTTAACACGGTATCTGCTGAACAATTATCTGCAATGGTTAAATAAAACCATTCTAACAACGCAATTTTGCGTTGTTGTATAGTAAAATCTTATTCTACATCAATAAAAATTTTAAAAAACTTCTGTATAATATAGTTATTGTTAAAAATTAATAATTTTTTAAGGGTAAAGTATGAGTATACGAATATTGGCTTTAATAAGTTTTATTGTAATCACATCTTCTTTTACAATATCCTATTTTACGTCTAGAAGTCCAAAGCAGTTATATAGTGATGATGAATTAAGAAAAGTAGCATTGTCGAGAAATATGGCAAGCATCCCCTCAGATTATAAAGACTTACTAAAACTAACCGATACTAAAGAAAATAGATTGACAAAAAACAAAATTACACTCGGGAAAGAGTTGTATTTTGACACTATACTATCAAAGAATAAAGATATAAGTTGTTCAACTTGCCATTTAATATCTAAAGACTCCAAAAATAAAACAGTATATTCAGACCTTTTAACGGCTAAAAAAAATAAAAAATCAGATTGTATTATATGTCATTTAAGCGATCAAAGCGGTACCGATAGACAGGAAAATGCTATTGGTCATCAAGGAGGAGAAAATCCTTTACATCTAAACACCTTAACTACACTAAACTCATCTCTCGCCAAATATCTTACATGGGATGGAAGTGTTGAGAGTGTAGAGGAACAAAGCGGTAATTCTATAAAAGATAAGTATAAAATGGCTATGGATGAGAAAGAAGTTGAACAAAGACTAAAAGAGAGTGATAAATATAATAAACTTTTTAGACATAGTTTTGGTGAAGTAAAATTTGAATATGTACAAAAGGCTTTAGGGGCTTATTTAAGAACATTAACTACTAGAAGCGCATATGACAGGTTTTTAGAAGGCGATAATGATGCTATGAGCGCATCAGCTAAAAGAGGTTTATCGAATTTTATAGATTTCGGATGTAAGGGCTGTCATACGGGTATAACCGTCGGCGGGCAAAGTATCCAAAAATTTCCTGTAAGGGATTATAACTCTATAATGGATGTAACAAACTCTTTTAAAGACGAGGGTAGGGAGATAGGAAGTTTTGGATTCAATAACGGTGTGTATCATACATACCCTTTTGAGAACAAAGGTGGGTTTATGGGTAAAGACGGAAGGCGACTCTTCCGTGTACCGATGCTTAGAAATGTAACTAAAACCTCTCCGTACTTCCATAACGGTTCAGTTATGAAAATACGCGATGCCGTTATACTTATGGCTAGACACCAACTCGGTATGAGCTTAACATCGCAGCAGACGGATGATATAGTAGAATTTTTAAAATCTCTCGAAGGAAATATAGTCGAGTATGATATAGTAGATGGAGATAAAAATGAAAAATAGTACACTATATATGAAACTATCCATCTTTTTAATGTTTATAAGCGGCATATTTCAGATGAGCTATTTCGATATTTCTTGGGAATATTTTAGGATGATTCAGGCTATCCATATTTTAAGTTCAATTTTTGTTTCAGTCTTAATTTTGATTCCATATGTAAACAAACATACATATAAGTATATGGTTATAAGAAAAGTAAACAGCACAAGCGGTGTATTCCTTGGAAGTATTTTGTTTTTGATAATCATAAGCGGAACATATTTGTTTTTAGTAGGTAATCGTGGCGGAGATGAAATAGGAATTGCTGCATTTAATATACATCTTTATGGTTCTTTTATACTTTT